>NZ_ASGZ01000061.1 GCF_000495475.1 Candidatus Halobonum tyrrellensis G22
AGGACGGGCACGCCGAACAGTCCGGCGAAGATGGGGGTCAACACCCCGCCGACGCCGAGCGGCGCGGCGGGCGTCGCGTCGAGGGCGGCCGCGCCGAGCGCCGTCGCGAGACCGAACGCGACGGCGCCGCCGACCCGCCCCCGCCACGTCGGCTCGGTCGCCACCAGCAGCAGCGCGACCCCCGAGAGGACGACCGGCAGCCACCGGTCGAGCGTCGGGTAGCCCCGTTCGACCGCGAGCGTGACCGGGACGGCGAGCGGCAGCGCGACGGCGACGGCGACGCCGCTCCCGAACGCGGAGAGCCTGAGCGCCTCCCGTCCCCGGCCGGCGACGACCAGCCGGTGGCCGGGGAGCGCGCCCGCGGCCATCCCCGCGTCGGGGACGCCCAGTACGAGCGCCGGGACGGTGTCGAGAAACGTGTGGACGACGCCCGCCGCGAGCATCGCACAGCCGAGCGGGAGCGGCGGCGCGTCGAGCGCGGGCGCGGCCGCCGCCAACACGAGCGCGAAGTTGTTGGCGTGCAGGCCGGGGAGCAGGCCGCTCGCGCAGCCGAGCGCGCAGCCCGCGAGCGCGAACGCGAGCGAGAGGGGGACCAGCGTCGCATTCGTGGTCGCGAGCATCGGTGTCGCGACGGAGTGGCCGCGTCACCCGACGTAAACGTACGCACGAACTCGGCCCGGTCGCCCCCGCGGTCGGCCGACCCGGTCGTCGGGTCGTCGAGCCGTCGAACCACCGGATCGTCCGAACTCAGTCGTCGGCCGTGCGCTCCGTCTCGACCAGCCGGCTCGTGCGGTGGAGGTCGACCGAGTGGTCCGTCTCGCCGTCGACGACGAAGTCCGCGAGCACCTCGCCGACGACCGACGTGAACTTGAACCCGTGACCGGTGAAGCCGGCGGCGACGTGGACCGAGTCGTACTCCGGGTGGGGGCCGAGCAGGAAGTGGCCGTCGTGCGACTCGGTGAGCATGCAGGTCCGCAGCCGCAGCGTCGGTCCCGCGCCCGCCGGGAAGTACGTCTCGGCGAACTCGCGGTGGAACGCCTCGTCGCGCGGCGTCGGGTCGCGGTTCCAACCGTCGGGGTCGACCGGGTCCGCCGCGCCGAACGGCTCGTCGGGGTCGGGTTCGCGGCCGAACTTGAACCCCGGCACGTCGTACGTCGGGAAGCCGTAGGCGTACCCCTCCCGCCCCTGGAGGCTGAACACGGGGAACGTGTCGGGCTGGAAGTCGGCCGGGCGCTCGGGCTGGAGCCACGCCATCACCCGCCGGACGGGCGTGAGCCGGTCGGCGAGCGACGGGAGCAGGTCGCCGTTCCACGCGCCCGCCGCGACCACCAGGTCCTCGGCGAGGTAGCTCGCCTTCGTCGTCTCGACGCGGACGCCGTCGGGCGTCTCGCGCCAGTCGGTCACGCGCTCGCGCGCCCGGACGGTCGCCCCCTCGGCGTGGGCCGCCTCGACGTGTGCGGACACCGCGCGCTCGCAGTCGACGAACCCGCCGTCGGGCTGGAACACCGCGCGGTACTCCGCGGGGAGGTCGTACCCCGGGAACCGCTCGCTCACCTCCTCGCCCGAGAGGAGTTCGTACCCCACGTCGTGTTCGTCGAGCGACGCGCGCGCGTCGGGGACGATGTCGGCGTCGGGGTGGCCGGCGTGGATCGACCCGGTGGTCGTCAGCAGGTCGCGGCCCGTCGCGGCTTCGAGTTCCCGCCAGTTGTCGAACGCGGCGCGCGCCAGCGGGACGTAGCTCGGGTCCTCCGGCTGTGTCAGCCGGACGATGCGCGTGCTGCCGTGGCTCGACCCCCGCGCGTGGGGGACGTCGAACCGTTCGAGCCCCAGCGTGTCTACCCCGCGGTCGGCGAGACGGTAGACGGCGGCGCTGCCCATCCCGCCGACGCCGACCACGATGCAGTCGTACTCTCGTCTCATACCTGTGGCTGTGTCGTCGGGAGTATAGTTCCTCCCACACGCGCGGGCGAAGCCGCCAGCTCCGGGTCGGCGCGGACGCCTGCGGTGTGCGGTCGACCCGTTCGGTCGGCGGTCCGACGACCCGCCGGCCCGACGGCCGGTCGCGCCGCTGGCCGGCGACGGTGCGCGAAGAAAGGTGCGAGTCGGTCCGCGTCGACGGTCGGCGTCGCGCTGCCGTTCAGCCGAAGAGGTCGCCGAGACCCTCGCCGGAGGCCTCCTCTTCCTCGTCGTCGCCGCCTTCGTCGCCGCCCTCGTCGGCGGCCTCGGCCTCGTCGGTCTCCTCCTCTTCGTCGTCGTCGCCGCCCTCGTCGCCACCCGCGGCGCCGCCGGCGGCACCGCCGGACGCGCCGCCCGCGGCGGGCGCGGCGGCGGCCGTGTCGATGGCCTCCTCGATGTCGACGTCCTCCAGCGCGGCGACGAGCGCCTTGACGCGGGACTCCTCGACGTCGACGTTGGCCGCTTCCAGCACGGCCGTCACGTTGTCCTCGTTGATCTCTTCGTCCGTCTCGTTCAGGATGAGTGCAGCGTAAACGTATTCCATTGGTCTGAGTCCTCAGTGGTTATCCGAACATCGCGCCGAGACCCTCGCCGGCGTCGTCGTCGTCGTCCTCGTCGTCGTCGGACTCGTCGACGTCGGCCTCTGTCTCGGTCTCCGTCTCTTCGTCCCCCTGTTCCTCGTCGTCGGCGGCGTCGGCCTCGTCGGCGCTCGCCGTCTCGACGCCGCGGAGCTCCTCGGGGAGCGCCTCCTCGTCGTCGACCAGGGCGGCGAGCGCGCGCAGTTGCGCGTCGGCCTTCGCCACGAGCTCCGGCATGAGCTCCTCGTCGGCGATGGCGGCGTGTAGCCCCACGGACTTGGCCTCGCCCGCGGCCTTCGCGAGCAGCGTGCCCGCGGTGCGGTCGGTCGGGTACGACGAGTTGACCGAGAGGTTCCGCGCGGCGGCGGCGGCCGACTCCACGTCGGCGCGGTACTCGTCGACGTCGATGGCGAGTTCGTCCGCCTCGAACAGGACGCCCTCGGAGTACACCGCCTTCAGGTCGAGACCGACCTCCTTCGGCTCGATGCCGAGTTCGGACAGCACGTTCGCCAGGTCGTCGGAGACGGTCCCGCCCGCCTCCAGCACCGTCGAGTCCGACAGCACCTGGATCGACCCCTCCTGGATGCGGGCGTCGGCGCCCACCTGCTGGAGTTCGCCCACGAACGGGCCGGGGTCGACGCCGGTGTCGCCCTCCGGGATCACGATGTCGTTGGGCGCCACCTCGCCCGCGTTGATCGGCGCGGGCGTCTTCGAGGCTTCGAGCTGCTTGTACAGCCCGAACGGGTTGTCGTTCGTCCCGATCAACCCGATCTCGCCCCCGACGTACTCGGTCAGGTCTTCGAGACCCCCGTCGACGTCGTCGAGCGCGTAGTTGATGAGCGTGTTCCGGCTCATCCGCAGCTCCGCCTCGCCGTGGAGATCACGGCGCATCGACTGGAGCTGCCGGCTCGGGATGCCGGTGACGCCCACGATGCCGACCGAGGAGTACCCCTCGAGGAACTCGCGGAGCTCCGCGACCTCCTGCTCTTTCCACTCGGGGATGGTCTCGGTCTTGCGGACGTCGTCGGCGGTTCGCGAACTCATCAGACGGGCACCTCCACGGACGGGCCCATCGTCGTCTTGACGTAGACGCCGTCGAGGTTGAGCGGCCCCTTCTCGAGGTCCGCCTCCAGCCGCCGGATGATCACGTCGACGTTGTCCGCGATGTTCTCGGCGGACATGTCGTCGGCGCCGACGCGCGTGTGGAACGTGCGCCGGTCGCGCGAGCGCAACTGGACGGTGTTTTTCATGCGGTTTACGGTCTCGACCACGTCGTCGTCGGGCTGCAGCGGCGTCGGCATCTTCCCGCGCGGACCGAGGATCCGCCCGAGGTTTGACGCGACGTCCTGCATCATGTCGGCCTCGGCGATGAAGAAGTCCGTGACGTCGGCCAGATCCTTCGCCTCGTTCTCCTCGCCCGCCAGGTCCGACAGGTCGTCACCCGAGAGTACCTGATCGGCAACCTCCTCCGCGCGGAGGGCGGTCTCGCCCTCCGCTATCACGACGATCTGGGTGTCCTGGCCGGTTCCGCTCGGCAGGACCACCTCGTCGTCGACACGATTCGCCGGGTCGTTGAGGTCCAAGTCGCGTAGGTTGATGGCGAGGTCCAACGTCTCGCGGAAGTTCCGCTCGGGGGCCTCGTCAAGCGCTTGGGATACAGCGTCCTCGATTGAATCTGCCATTTTTCACCTCCGTAGTACGCAGGAACTGCTCCTACGGGTCAGTGAAACAGGCGTCCGCCTGTCTCAGTTCCACGGTCGGTCATGAGCAACTTAAGGCCTCCGAACCCGCCGCGGCGGTGGCACCGCCTCGCACGCGCCGAGACCGGCCGAGACGCGCCGTGACGGGTCGAGACGCGCCGCATCGGTTCGAGCCGCGCCGCGACGGGGCGGCCGACGCGGGAGGAGGTTGACGGCTCGCCCGGCGGACCGAAACCGTTTCGCCCGTCGGCCCGCCCGGACGGTCATGGACACGGAGACGGACGGGCGGGTCGGTCCCGCCGTCGGGCGCGCGCTCGACGCCGACGTGACCGGCGTGGCGACGCTCGACGGCGGGATGGTCGGCGGCGTCCACCGGGTCGACCTCGCCGACGGGCGGACGGTCGCCGCCAAGACGGGCGCGACGCCGCTGACCGTGGAGGCGCGGATGCTCGACTACCTCGGCGACCGGGGGCTCGCCGTCCCGGACGTGGTGTACGCCTCCGACGCGCTCCTGGTTCTGGAGTTCGTGGCCGGCGACGGCGCGGGGAAGGCGTCCGGCGGACTCGCGCCCGGGGCGGCGCGTGACGCCGCCCGCCGCCTCGCGGCGCTCCACGACCACACGGCGGAGCGGTACGGCTTCCCGTTCGACACGCTCTCGGGTGCGTACCACCAGCCCAACCCCCGGACCGACTCGTGGGTCGACTTCTTCCGCGAGCACCGCCTCCGGCACGTCGCGCGGGCCGCCCGCGACGAGGGGACGCTCCCGCCCGGCCTGTTCGACCGCGTGGCGGCGCTCTGTTCGCGCCTCGGCGACCACATCCCCGACGACCCGCCGGCCTCGCTGCTCCACGGCGACGTGTGGGCGAACAACCTGATGGTCGACGGCGGCGAGGTGGCCGCGTTCCTCGACCCCGCGTGCAGTTACGGCCACGCGGAGGTCGACCTCGCGTACTGCTCGTTCGTCGGCTTCGACCGGTCGTTCTTCGAGGCGTACGACCGCGAGCGGGGGGTCGAGCCGGGGTTCCGCGACGGCCGGTGTGCGGTCTACCGACTCCTCCCCGAGTTGGAACACGTCCGCCACTTCGACGCCGACCGCTACCGCCGGGCGGTCGACGCGACGCTGTCCGCGGTGGGGTACTGACCGAACCGCTCTGTGCCCGTCGCCCGCGGCGGGCGGTAGGCGGCGGCCGACAGCTATTGGCCCGTGGCGGTCGCGGGTGTCGGCGTGCCAGTCGGTCCGGTCCTCCCGCTACTCGCCGCCGTCTTCGTCGCCGCGGTTCACGCCGTCGCGCCGCGGGTGCGCGCCGCCGACCCGATCCCCCACCGCCTCTGGCTGTCGGGCGCGGGCGGCGTCTCCATCGCGTACGTGTTCGTCCACGTCCTCCCCGAGTTGCAGGCGGGCCAGGAGGCGTTCTCGGAGACCGAACTCGGCGTCGGCGGCCTGGTCCCGTACCTCGAACACCACGTCTACCTCGTCGCGCTCGTGGGGTTCGCGGTCTACTACGGCGTCGAACAGATCGCCCGCCGCGGGCGCGACGAACGGGACGAGGGCGACGGCGACGACGAGAGCGTCCCGTTCCGCCTCCACCTCGGCTCGTTCGCGCTGTACAACGGCCTGATCGGCTACTTCCTCGTCCACCGGATCGAGTCCGACCTCGTGGGGCTGGCCATCTTCACCGCCGCGATGGCGCTCCACGCGTTCGTCACCGACGCGGGTCTCGACCGCCACTACGACGACGCCTACCGGCGGTACGGTCGGTGGGTGCTCGCCGCGGCGGTGCTCGCCGGGTGGGCAATCGCGCGGGTCGTGGAACTCCACGAACTCGCGGTCGCAACGCTGTTCGGGTTCCTCGCGGGCGGTATCGTGCTCAACGTCGTCAAGGAGGAACTCCCCGAGGAGACGCGGAGCAGTTTCGCGGCGTTCGCGGTCGGAGCCGCGGGCTACGCCGTCGTGTTGCTCCTGCTGTGAGCCGTGACGCCGAGACGGGAGAGTGGAACCGGCCGACTACGCCGCGGCCTCTTCCTCGGCGAACAGGTCGTCGTACTCGCCGTCGTCGATCCGCTCTTTGAACTCGCGGGCGTCGTTCCCCTCGATGGTGACGCCGAGCGTGACGCAGGTGCCGACGACCTCCTTGGCGGCGTTCCGCAGGTCGTACGCCAGCAGGTCCGAACTCTTCTGTTCGGCGACCTTCTTGACCTGTTCGACCGACATGTCCGCGACGAAGTTCTCCTGGGGTTCGCCGCTGCCGGTCTCGAAGCCGGCCTCGTCTTTGATCAGCGCCGCCGTCGGCGGGACGCCCACCTCGATGTCGAACGAGCCGTCGTCCTCGTAGTCGACCGTGACGGGCACCTCCATGCCGTCGAACGCGGCGGTCTCGTCGTTGATCTGCTGTACGACCGCCTGCACGTCCACCGGCGTCGGCCCGAGTTCCGGTCCGAGCGGCGGGCCGGGGGTGGCCTCGCCGCCGGGGACGAGCACTTCGATGGTTCCAGCCATGGTGTGAGGATCCCGGCGGCGTCGTTTAAGGATTACCTTCCGCGCCGAGCGTGTGCCCCCGCGACACGGCCGCCCGGCGTCGCGTCCCGCGGTCCCCGTGCCCGCCCCGTCGGTCGACGGCCGGTCCCGTACGTCGGTCGGCAATCAGGCTTATGCGCGGGCCGGCAACACTTGCGCGGGATGACGGAGATGGCGTACACCAAACTGGGGAGCACCGGGCTCGACGTCTCGCGGCTCTGTCTGGGCTGTATGAACTTCGGCTCCGAGCAGTCGTGGATGCTCGGCGACGCCGACGCGAGCGTCGACCTGATCCACGCGGCGCTCGACGCGGGGATCAACTTCCTCGATACGGCGAACGTCTACTCGGGCGGCGAGTCCGAGGAGATCGTCGGCCGCGCGCTCGACTCGGCGAACCGCGACGACCTGGTCGTCGCGACGAAGGTGTACGGCGAGATGCGCGACGCTCCCAACGGGTCGGGGCTGTCGCGCAAGCACATCCTCGACCAGTGCGAGGCCAGCCTCGACAGGCTTGGGACGGACTACGTCGACCTCTACCAGATCCACCGCTGGGACGACGAGACGCCCGTCGAGGAGACGCTCGCGGCGCTCGATCACCTCGTCGAGTCGGGCCGCGTCCGCTACATCGGCGCGTCGACGACGACCGCCTACCGGTTCACCAAGGCGCTCTACACCAGCGACGTCGAGGACTACGAACGGTTCGCGTGCATGCAGCCGGAGTACTCCGCGGTCGCGCGCCACGAGGAGGCCAACCTGCTGGAGGTCTGTGAGGGCGAGGGAGTCGGCGTCATCCCGTGGTCGCCGCTCGCGGGCGGCTTCCTCACCGGGAAGTACCGCCGGGACGCCGACCCGGGAGAGGGGACGCGCGCGGCCGCCTCCGAGTCGGTGCGGTCGTACTTCACCGAGGAGAACTGGGCGGTGCTCGACGCGGTCCGCGACGTCGCCGACGAGGAGGACGCCACCCCCGCACAGGTCGCGCTCGCGTGGCTGCTCCACCGCGACCCGGTGACGGCGCCCATCGTCGGCCCGAAGTCCGAAGCGCAACTACGCGAGAACCTCGGCGCGCTCGACCTCTCGCTGTCGCCCGCGCAGGTCGACCGGGTCGCGGCCGCGAAGACGCCCCGCTACCCGAAGGCGTGAGCACCGTCGGACGGCGGCCGACCGGCGACGCCTGCCGGGGCCGGTGAACGCGCGGTCGGAAACGCGGCCGATCGACCGCGAGAGTCGACCGAACGTGCGTCGATCCGGCGGGCGCGTGACGGCCACCTAACGGGTTGGCGCACGGAAGGACAATACCTATACTGTCGCCTTCACCACTCGCCTACAATGAGTGTACGCCCGCGAGTTCCGGAGGGGAGGTCCGCGTGAGCCGGTCGTCGTTCGGCGACGTTCGGGTCGGCATCGTCGGACTGGGCGGCATCGGGCACCACCACGCCGACCGACTCACCGACCTCGGGGTCGACCTCGTCGGCGGGATGGACGTCGCGCCCGAGGCGCGCGACCGGTTCGCGGGGACGTACGGCGTCCGGGCGTTCGAAGACGAGGAGGAACTGTACGACCTGGCCGACGCGGTGTTCATCACGACGCCAAACCGCTTTCACGAGGAGTACGCGGTCTCCGCGCTCGAACACGGGCTAGACATCCTGCTGGAGAAACCCCTCGCGCACACGCTCGAATCCGCAGAGCGCATCGTCGAGGCCGCCGAACGCGCCGAGGGGTTCTGCATGGTGGGGTTCAACAACCGCTTTTCGGCGCCGGTCGAGGTGATCAAACACTACCAGGACGAGGGCCGGTTCGGCGAGACCAGCCACGTCGAGGCCAACTACGTCCGCCGGCGGGGCGTTCCCGGCCGGGGGTCGTGGTTCACCACCAAGGCGGTCTCCGGCGGCGGCGCGCTCATCGACATCGGCGTCCACGCCATCGACCTGGCGTTACACTTCCTCGACTTCCCGAAGGTGGTGGAGGTGTCGGGCGTCGCCCGCTCGGAGTTCGGGTGGCGCGAGGACTACACGTACATCGACATGTGGGGCAGCGACTCGGGCGCCGACGACTTCGACGTCGACGACTCCGTGTCGGCGTTCTTCCGGACCGAGGACGGCCACACCGTCTCGCTGGAGGCGGCGTGGGCGACCAACCGCCCGACCAACAACGAGTTCTTCGTCCGCGGGACGAACGCGGGCGCGCGGTTCGACCGCGAGACGGGCGAGTTGACGCTGTTCGAGTCGAACATCGGCGGCGGCCACCACCTCTCGGACACCGACATCGAGACGGCCGGCGTCGACACCCACCGCGCCGAACTCGGGACGTTCCTCCAGGCCGTCTCGGAGGGCGAGGCGACGTCGCGGAACACGATCGAACAGGGGCTGCAGGTCCAGCGGGTCATCGACGGCATCTACCGGTCGAGCGAGGAGGGCCGGGCGGTCCGACTCGACGAGTAGCGGCTCCCCGACCGGCGGACGCCGCCGGAGTCGCCCGCCCTCCGACCGGTTCGGGCGGCCGCCGCCCGACGGCGCGGGAATTGTAACTTTTATTCACCGCCGAGTCGACGGGCCGGTATGGACATCGGTGTGTTAACCGTCCCCTTGGCGGACCAGTCGCGCGCGGACGCGTTCGAGTACCTCTCCGGACTCGGCGTCGACGCCGTCGAGTTGGGCGTCGGCGGGTTCGTCGGCGCGACCCACGTCGACCGCGAGCGACTGCTCGACGACGAGGACGCCCGAGCGGAACTCGCGGACGACCTCGACGAGTACGACCTGCGGGTGTCGGCGATCGCGACGCACAACAACCCGCTCCACCCCGACGAGGCGACGGCGGCGGAGGCGGACCGGGAACTCCGCGAGGCGATCGAGATCGCCGACCACCTCGACGTCGGCACCGTGACCGCCTTCTCGGGGCTCCCCGCCGGCGGGCCGGACGACGAGGTGCCCAACTGGGTGACCGCGCCGTGGCCGACCGAACACCACGACGCCCACGAGTACCAGTGGGAGGTCGCCGAGGAGTACTGGACCGACCTCGCCGCCCACGCCGACGACCACGGCGTCGACGTGGGGATCGAGATGCACCCCAACATGATCGTCTACGAACCCCACGGGATGTTGAGACTCCGCGAGCTCACCAACGAGCGGATCGGCGCCAACTTCGACCCCTCCCACCTCTACTGGCAGGGGATCGACGTGACGGAGGCGATCCGCGTGCTGGGCGAACGGGACGCGATCCACCACGTCCACGCGAAAGACACCAAAGTGTACGACGCCAACGCGCGCGAGAAGGGCGTGCTCGATACGGCGCCGTACACCGAGGAGACCGACCGCTCGTGGCTGTTCCGCTCGGTGGGCTACGGCCACGGCGAGGAGCACTGGAAGGACGTGGTGTCGACCCTGCGGATGGTCGACTACGACGGCGCGCTCTCGATCGAACACGAGGACTCGCTCACCTCCTCGCGGGAGGGGCTGGAGAAGGCGGTCGACGTACTCCAGCGCGCCGTCTTCGAGACCACCCCCGGCGACGCCTACTGGGCGGAGTGACCGTGTCCGACGACCCACTCCGCGTCGGCGTCCTCGGGTACCGCTTCATGGGCGAGGCGCACTCGAACGCGCTCGCGCGCCTGCCGATGTTCTTCCCCGACGCGCCCGCCGTCGAGCGTCACACGCTCGTCGGCCGCGACGAGGAGGCGCTCGCGGCGGCCGCGGACAGGCTCGGGTTCGCCCGCACGGCGACCGACTGGGAGGCCGCGATAGACGACGTGGACGTGTTCTACAACCTCGGCCCGAACCACCTCCACGCCGAGCCATCTATCGCCGCGCTCGAATCCGACACGCCGGTGCTCTGTGAGAAGCCGCTCGCGCGGACGCTCGACGAGGCGGAGGGGATGCGCGACGCCGCCGCGGACACCGACGCCGTCGCGGCGTGCGCGTTCAACTACCGGTTCGTGCCCGCGATCCGCTACGCGAAGCGGCTGATCGACGACGGCGAACTCGGCGACATCAGGCAGGTCCGCGGCCGCTACCTCCAAGACTGGCTCGCCGACCCCGACGAGCCGTGGTCGTGGCGCAACGACGAGGAACTGGCGGGGTCGGGCGCGCTCGGCGACCTTGGCGCACACACCGTCGACCTCGCGCGCTTCCTCGTCGGCGACCGGGCGGGGGAGGTCACTCGGGTCTCCGGACAGCTCCGGACGTTCACCGACGAGCGACCGCTCGACGACGACGACGGCACTCGGGCGGTGACCGTCGACGACGCCTACTCCGCACAGGTCGCCTACGAGAACGGCGCGACGGGCACGTTCGAGGCGTCGCGCGTGACCGAGGGGCACAAGAACGACCACTCGATCGCGGTCCACGGCACCGACGGGTCGGTGACGTTCTCGCTCGAACGGCTCAACGAGTTGGAGGTGCTGACCGGCGACGACCGGGGGTACGAGACCGTGCTCGTCACCGACCAGGACGACCCGTACGTCGACCACTGGTGGCCGCCGGGGCACGTCCTCGGCTGGGAGCACACGTTCGTCCACGAGAACTACGAGTTCCTCTCGGCGGTCGCGGAGGGCCGGGAGTTCTCCCCGTCGTTCGCGGACGCCTACGAGGTACAGCGCGTCCTCGACGCCGTCGAACGCTCCGACGAGCGCGGCGAGTGGGTCACCCTCGACCGCTGAGCGGCGAGCGTGGCCGTCGCCAGCGTCGCAAACGGGTCGGCCCGCGGGTGGCGGATCCGGCGCGCGCGACGGCCGCCCCGTTCCGGTTCGGCGACCCGGCCGGAGTGAGGCCGGCCGGGGTCCGTCCGCTCAGTTCAGGGTGAACGCGCCCTCGGAGACGGTCTTCTGTGCGATCACGGCCGCGCGGAGGGTGTACGCTGTCAACACCAGAAACGGCGCGAGTCCCATCGTGTAGACGAACGCCATGCACAGCGTCATGAGGTTGATCTGCGCGTAGATCGGGCCGTTCGGGAACGCCTCGGCCCCCATCGGGAGCCCGACGATCACGTACGAGAGGACGAGGATCGCGGGCAGACCGCTGTACAGCAGGTCCCGCGAGAGGTACGAGAACTCCCGCTTGTAGTAGACCGTCTTGAAGTACTCGCGGGCGCTGATGAAGTACTGCAGCGAGTCGACGATCCGGTCGAGCTGTTCGGACGCCTCGTCGTCGCCGAGCGTCGACCCGTGCTCCGCCTGTAGCTCCCGCACCGAGTTGACGTACTCGGAGACGTCGTAGCTCGACCCGAACATCGCGACGTTGACCGCGGCGTTCTGGGGGTTCGAGACCACGTCGCGCGTCCGTTCGAGTCCGTCGCGGATCCCGTCGAGGTAGTCGCTCACCTCCTCGCGGACCTCCTCGGCGTCGGACTCGGCTTGGCCGTCGAGGTTGTCGTCGGCCTCCGCTTTGAACGCCTTCAGGTCGTTCTCGACCTGTTCGATGATCGCTTTGAGGAACTCGCCCGGGACGGGCGGGCTGACGCTCTGTTCGGTGATCTCCGCCGCCCGCTCGCGGAAGTCCCACGACTTGACCACCCGGTCGTGCTGTTCGCCGACCGGCGTGAGTTCCTGCGAGATGGACAGCGAGTTGACCGACGTCACGATGGAGACGAGCAGGATGACGCCGCTGAGCAACCGCGTGAACAGCGTGCTCAGGTTGCTCTCGGTGTTCGGACTCAGCATCTCCGCGAAGTCGCTCCAGACGAACGACATGGCGACGAACGCACAGAAGACGACCACCAGGAGGGCGGCGATGATCGTCCGTCTGCTCCCGCTGATCAGGAGCCACTGTTTCAGGCGGGAGACGTACCCGCTGCCCTCGTCGAGGAACTCCAGTTCGACCGTGTGTTCTTCGATCTCCTCTTTGACCGTCTCGCCGCGCTCTTCGACTTCCTCCGTGACCGTCATTGCTGGTACTTTACGACTCTGACGTACCCCCATGAAGCGTTTGTTTGCGCTCTCCGGGTGAACGCAGCGTTCGATCGGATCGTCCGCTCCGAATCGGACGTATCGGCACGGTGACTGGTGGGCGACCCATTCGACGTGAGCCCCCGAACCAGCGAACCGAGCCTCAGAGGTCGCGGACGCCCTCGTCGGTGATGACCCGGTCGACGAGACGGGTGGGGGTGGCGTCGTACGCGGGGTTGTCGATGGCGACCCCCTCGGTGGGTTCGAGCAGCACCTCGCTGGGGGGGCGGAACTCGTTTTCGAACTGGAAGCCGTCGTCGATGAGTTTCGCGCTCGACCCGACGACGACCACCGGCACGCCGAGTTCGTTCGCGGCGGCGGCGATGGGGAACGTGCCGACGCGGTTGTACAGCGTGTCGCCGACGATACAGGACATCCCGACGACGACCCGGTCACACTCCTCCAGACAGTAGCCCGCGGCGCCGTCGACGGAGAGGTGGGGGTCGACCCGGTCGACCGCCGCGAGCGCCCGGGCGCACTTCCGGCCGAGGTAGCGCGGGCGCGCCTCCGTGACGTGGGCGGTCATGTGGGCCCCCTCGGCGGCCGCCGCCTCGATCGCTTCGAGCACCGTCGAGGAGTAGTCGTGGGTGAGGAACGTCTCCCCATCGGCGAACGTGGTGGCGGCGTTGGCCGCCGCCTCGGTCTTGCCCGTCTCGACGCGGTCGACCACGCGTTCGATGGCGGCTTCGAGCCGCGCTTTCGCGTCGTCGACCGAGTCGGCCTCGCCGACGACCGACTCCGACACCTCGTGCATCGCCTTGTACAGCGAGGCGTGCGAGGGGTTCGCCCGGCGGAGCGCGCCGACGTTGTGTTCGACGTCGCGTTCGAGCTCGTCGAGGGTGGCGTACTCCCGGTCGACGAGTTCGCGGAGCGCGCGCGCGGCCTTCACCGCGACCACGGACGACGAGTGGGTCTGCATCTCCTGGATCTCGGCGACCGTCTCGTCTATCATGACTCGTGAGTGGGCGGTTCGGGAAATAGGTGTTCCGGGGCGCGCCGAACCGCGGGACCGCACGCGGCTCCGCCCGGCGCCGTCCGACACGCGACCGCGTCGGAACTACACGCGACCGCTCGCGTCGGGACGACACATGGCCGCTCGCGTCAGGACGACACGCGACCGCTCGCGTCGGGACGACGCGCGCCGGGAGCCGGCCGACGGCCGGACGGCAACACTCTTGAGCACGACGGCGGAAGGGACGGAGCGTCGAATGAACCGCCGAACCCGGGAGTACCTGAAGGGGCGCTTCGGCGACTACTACCGGAGCGCGACCGTCTCGCCGCCGCCCGCCGCGAACGAACGCGAGTGGGGGCAGATCCCGTTCACCGAGGGCGACGGGACCACGATGGTCCGTCACCAGTCGCTGCTCGACGTGGCGGGCGGGGCGGGCGACCTCGACGACTTTCTCGCACGCGAGGCGCCCCGGCACGCGTACTTCTCGGCGGCACGATACGACGACCCCGGCAACCGGAGCATGAGCGGGAAGGGGTGGCGGTCGGCGGACCTCGTGTTCGACCTCGACGCCGACCACCTCCCGGGGGTCGACCCCGAGACGGCCGGCTACGGCGAGATGCTCGCGGCCTGTAAGGAGGAACTGCTCAACCTGCTCGACCTGCTCGAAACCGACTTCGGCTTCCGCGAGGAGGACCTCTCGGTCGTCTTCTCGGGCGGGCGGGGCTACCACGTCCACGTCCGCGACCCGGCGGTCGGCGAACTCGACTCGGCGGCGCGCCGGGAGGTGGTCGACTACGTCCGCGCGGTCGACCTCGACTACGACGGCCTGGTCGAGAAGCGCCCGAACGAGCGGGGGACGCTCCAGAAGACGCTCCGCGCCGAGGGCGGGTGGGGCCGGCGCGTCCACGACCGGCTGGTGGCGTACGCCGACGACCTCCGGGGGATGAGCGAGGAGGACGCGCTCGCGGAACTCGAAGAACTCGACGGCGTGGGCGAGAAGACGGCCCGGACCATCTACGGCGTGCTCGAACGCAACCCCGACGGGGTGCGGGCGGGCAACGTCGAACTCGGGCCGGGCGCGGGGACGCTCGTCCGCGCGCTCGCCCGCGAGGTGGTCGAACGCGACACCGCACCCATCGACGAACCCGTGACGACCGACCTCAGACGGTTGATACGGCTGCCGGGGAGCGTCCACGGCGGGAGCGGACTCGTGGTGCGCCCGCTCGAACGCGACGCCGTCGAGGCGTTCGACCCGCTGACGGACGCGGTGCCCGAGCGCTTCCGCGACCGGCAGATCCTGGTCGACGTGACCGACCCCGGTCCGGTCGCCGTCGGGGACGACAAGACTAAGGTAGCGGAGGGAGTTCAGTCGGTCCGTGAGTACGTCGGCGTGTTCCTGATGGCACGAGGACGCGCCGAGAAGGCGACGGAGTAGCGGACACGACGCCGACGCGACCGTCGCCGTACCGTCGTCTCGCGCGACCCGCCCGCGTGGGTCGGGCGAGACCCGGAGCGGGCCGAGCGGACTGCCGAAGGGGAGAGACACGACCATGGACATCGACGACCTACGCGCGGTGCAGTCGAAGGAGCGGAGGAAGGACAGCCTCCAGCATCTTCGCGACTCCTTCTACGACGACGTCGCCGCCTACATCGCCTCGCGGCGCGACCGGCGCGACGAGCGCGCGGCGGCGGTCGACAAGCCGTTCTCCGACTCGGAGGTGCGGAAGCTCTCGGACGAGATAGAGACCGCCGAGGAGGTGGCGGAGTCGCTGTACGAACGCCGGGTCGGCAAGGTGGTCAAACTCGCGTCGTTCGCCGCCGCCGACGCGCCCGTCGACACCGAGGGGATGACCAGCCAGGAACTCGACCTGTTCGAGGACCTCGTCGCGCGCATCCGCTCGAACAAGGAGGCGGTGCTCGACGTTCTCGCCGACGGTCCCGCCGCGGCCGCCGACGGCGCCGCCGGTGCGGAGCCGTCCGAATCCGAAGCGTCCGGGACCCCGGACGCGCCCGAACCGGCCGGCACCGAGGCGTCGGCCGACCCCGAGCGGGCCGCGCCGACCGACGTGGCGGCGTCGAGTCCGGTCCCGGGCCGGGACGCGGGCGACGACGGGTCGGCCGACGCGGACCCGCCCCGGCGGACGGCGGCGGCGTCCTCGCGGACGCGATGGGCGGCGACGACGCGACGGACGGCGACGACGCGACGGACGGCGAGTCGACGCCCGACCGGGGCGCGAACCCGGAGACGTCCGACTCCGCCGGCACCGCCGACCGGGCCGAACCCGGCGGGGCGACGCCCCCGGACACGTCGGCGTCCTCGGCCACCCCGACGTCTTCGACCGGAAGCGACGACGGCGGACGGTCCCCGCCCGACGGATCCGACGGCGGTCCCGACGGCGACGCGCCGGGGTCCGACAGCGCCGACAGCGCGGATACCGCGGGCAGTGCCGACGCGCCCCCGACCATCTCGGCTGGCGCGACGGCGAGCGGGACCGGAGCCGACGCCGGGCGGGACGGACGGACCGGGGCCGAGGAGACGGGAGACGCCGGGTCCGGCGCCGCGGCGGACGGGACGGACGCCGCGGACGGCCTGGACGACCGGACGACCGTCCGGATCACCCGCGACGTGGGGCGGATCCTCGGCGTCGACGAACGGGAGTACGACCTCGCCTCGGAGGACGTGGTGTCGCTCCCGGCGGCGAACGCGGGTCCGCTCGTCGAACGCGACGCCGCCGAACCGCTGGAGTAGCGTCGGCCCGGCCGCGACCGCAACCCCTTTTCTCGCGCCCGCACCACGTGGAGACGTGCTCGAGACAGGGACCGACGCGCCCGCGTTCGAACTGCCGAACCAGGACGACGAGACGGTCGCGCTCTCCGACTTCGCCGGCGAACACGTCGTGGTCTACTTCTACCCGCGCGCGGACACGCCGGGCTGTACGACCGAGGCGTGCGGCTTCCGCGACGCCATCGAGGAGTTCCGCGAGAAGGGGACGAACGTCGTCGGCATCAGCGACGACCCCGTAGCGGAGTTGAAGGCGTTCGCCGACAAGTACGACCTCCCGTTCGACCTGCTGTCGGACGCGGACGGGTCGGTCGCGAGCGCGTACGACTCGTACGGCGAGAAGACCATCGGCGGGAACACGGTGACGGGCACCTCCCGGAACACGTACGTCGTCGGTCCCGACGGCGACGTCGTCGGCGCCTACGAGGGCGTCTCGCCCGACGGCCACGCCGACGAACTCCTCTCGGATCTCGACGACGCGGGGGTCTGACGCCACCGGGGACGCGGGCCCACTACTCACCCCTCCGCGGCCGACCCGTAGCGGCCGAGGAGTTCGGGCACCTGCCGGAGGAGCGCGCCCAGGTGGTCCGCGCCGTCGACCACCGTGAGACGGCCGTCCGGCAGTCGGTCGGCGAGTCGGCGGGCGTCCGCCACGGGGACGTTGGCGTCGTCGGCACCGTGCCACAGCCGAACCCGGCGGTCCACGTCGGCCGGGTCGACGGTCCACTCCTGTGCGAGCAGGCGGGTCTCGGTCACGAACCCGCGCGCCGTGTGCGCGAACGCCTCGACGAACTCCCGACGCGCGAGTTCCGCGACCCGGTCGGACACCGCGGCTCGGCCCTCGGGGGTCGTGTACTGCGAGACGACGAACGACGCCGGAGCGCGCTTGGCAACCCGCCCCCCGCCCCGCGCCGCGCCCGCGAGGAGGCGGGGCGTCGTCGCCGCGAGCGTCTCGGCGAGTCGGACGGCGAGCGGTCGTGTCGACCGGAGCGACGGCGGGACCGCGCCCGCGACCACGTCGACGCCGTCGACGAGGTCCCGGCGGGTCGCCGCGAGCGCCAGCGCGTGCGGGCCGCCGCCCGAGAACCCGACGACGCCGGCCCGTCGAACGCCGGCGTCGTCGAGGACCGCCCCGACCGTCGTTCCGGCGTCGGCGAGCGTTCGGTCGGGCCACGGCGACGACCGGCCGTACCCCGGTCGGTCGGGGACGAGGAGGCGGACGCCGCGCCGGCGGGCGTCCCCGTCGAAGAGGGCTCCGAGGAGCCGCGACCCGGGCGTGCCGTGGAGGAGGATTACCGGCTCGCCGTCCGGCGCGCCGTACTCGGCGTACGCGACGCGGCGGTCGCCGGACACCGAGGCGGTCTCGATAGGGGGGTCGGGTGGGCCGCCGCGCGCCCGGGGCCGGTCCGTCTCCGTCGACCGCGCGTCGGATCGGCGTGTCTCTGTCACGTCTCGGGGTTCGGTCCGCGAGGGTGTGGAACTATCCCCGGATGAATGCGGTAGTTTAAGTGAAACCGGGAGCCCTCTCCCGGCGTGAGACGGGTCACGTTCGAGGTGACGTATCCGCCGGAGTTGGCTCACCCGCTCCACCGGCGTCTCACCCGCGAGTCGGGAGTGTCGCGGATGGAACTGTTGGCGTGGGGACCGACGGCGACCGTCACGACGCTGTCGTGGTACGACGCGGACCCCGAGACGACCGCGGCGGTGCTCGCGGCGGTCGAATCGATCGCCGAGCGCCACCTCGTCGAGTCCGACGAGGGGACGTACGCGTTCGTCCACCAGACCGACTTCGAGTTCGCGGACGACCTGATGGACCTGGTGTCGCAGGCGAACGTGGTGTTCGTGCCGCCGGTGACGTTCCGCGACGACGGGAGCGCGACCGTCGAGGCGGTCGGCGAGACCGCGTCGCTGAGCGCGTTCCACGACCGACTGACCGACTTGGTCGACGTCCGCGTCGAACGCGTCCGCGCGTTCGGGCGCCGGGCGTCGTCGGCGGCGCTCACGGACCGCCAGCGGGCGGCGCTCGACGCGGCAGTCACCGTCGGCTACTACGAGGTCCCCCGGGTCGGCGGCGTCGCGGACGTCGCGGCCGAACTCGACTGTGCGCCGAGCACCGCGGGCGAACTGCTCCGGAAGGCCGAGGCGGCCGTCGTCACCGACTACGCGTCGGCGGCTCCCGCCGAGATCCGCCGCTGATACCGCTGACGCCGTCGCTTCCGAGGGTGCGCTCCGACCGACAAGCGGGACGAGAAGACGACGCGGGACCGACCCGGTTCGGCTCCGTTCGGCTCGACTCGGTCCGCCCGCGTCAGTGCCCGCGCGTGACGAGGAAGTCCGCGATGTCGGCGAGCAGCGCCCGCGCCTCGTTGTCGGGCAGGACCGACAGCCGCTGTTTACTCCGCGTGGCGAGTTCCTCGGCCATGTCGCGGGCGTACTCGATGCTCCCCGCCTCGTCGAGCGCGTCGACGGCGGCGTCCACCTCCGCCTCCGTCGCCTCCGCGGGCGTCGGCGCGGAGACCAGCGCCTCCACGTCGACGCCCTGCTGGCGGGCGTGGAGGGTGATCAGCGTCTCCTTCGCCTCGACCAGGTCGGAGCCGCGTTGTTTGCCCAACCGCTCGGAGGGCACCGTGAGATCGAGCACGTCGTCGTGGATCTGGAACGCGCGCCCGGACTCGACGCCGTACTGGTAGAGCGCGTCGGCCGTCTCCTCGTCGGCGCCCATGAGGACCGCGGGGATGGCGGCGCTCGCGCCGTACAGCACGGCGGTCTTGCGTTCGACCATGTCGAGATACTCCTCGGGCGTCACGTCGTCGCGCGCCTCGAAGTCGACGTCGAGCGACTGTCCCTCGCAGATCCGGGTACAGGTGGAGGCGAGCATGTTCACCGCCTCCAGCCCCGCCGCGGGGTCGGCGCCCGTATCCGAGAGGAGTTCGAACGCCTTGGCGTACAGCGTGTCGCCCGCGAGGATCGCGGTCTCGGTGTCGTACGCCTCGTGGACCGCCGGGACACCACGTCTGAGGTCGTCCTCGTCCATGATGTCGTCGTGGATGAGGGTGAACGACTGGATCACCTCGACGCTGACCGCCGCGCGCAGCAGGTCGAACGGCTCGCCGTCGAGCGCCGGGAACGACCGGTAGTCGGCCGACAGCGGTTCGACGTCCCCGAGCGCCTCCCCCGTGAGCAGCGAGACGGTGGGCCGGAGGCGCTTCCCGCCGGCGTCGAGGATGTAGCGGGTCGCCTCGTAGAGCCGCTCGGGTTCGGCCATCGGGAGGTCGTCGTCGATGGCGTCGTTGACCAACTCGCGCCGCTGACCGACCGCCGAGCGGACGCGCGCCTCCGTCTCCGTCTCGTCGTGGGACATGGCGTTACTCCGTCAGCTGGATCATGTTGCCGTTCTGCGTGACGTGGAGGTCACGCCCGAGCGCGTACCCCATGTTCGACGCCAGGTCGACGTACGGGGCGAATCCCTTCATGTCCTGGTGGGCGGGGATGACGTGCTGGGGCTGGAGCGCGTCGAGCATCTGGTAGTGGCCCTCCTCGCGGAGGTGGCCCGAGACGTGGATCTCGTCGTAGATGCGCGCGCCCTGCATCTTGAGCAGCCGCTCGGACTGGTAGCGCTGCCCCTCGTTCGTCGGCTCGGGGATGACCCGCGCCGAGAACACCACCTTGTCGCCGTCCTCCAGTTCGTAGGGGGTTTCGCCGCGGCCCATCCGGGTGAGCATCGCGCGCGGCTCGCCCTGGTGGCCCGTCACGATGGGGAGGAAGTTCTCCTTCCCCTCCTTCATGATCCGCTTGAACGTCCGGTCGACCGACTTGCGGTGGCCGTACATCCCGAGGTCGTCGGGGAAGTCGACGAAGTCCAGCCGTTCGGCGGTGCCGCTGTACTTCTCCATCGACCGACCCAGGAGTACGGGTTCGCGGCCGATGTCTTGGGCGAACTCGACGAGCGAGGAGACGCGCGAGACGTGCGAGGAGAACGTCGTGGCGACGATGCCGCCGTCGTAGTCCTCCATCGACGTGAGCGCGTCCTTCAGGTGGCGGCGCGCGACCGACTCGGAGGGCGTGCGGCCCTTCCGGCCGGCGTTGGTGCAGTCCTCGATGTAACAGAGGACGCCGTTGCCCTCGCGTCCGATCTCGCGGAACCGCTCCATGTCGATCGGGTCTTCGAGGACGGGCGTGTGGTCCATCCGCTTGTCGAGCCCGTAGACGACCGCGCCCTCGGGCGTGTGGATCACCGGGTTGATCGCGTCGATGATCGAGTGGGTGACGTGGACGAACTCCATCTCGACGTTGCCCGAGTCGCCGATGGACATCGTCTCGCCCGCCTCCATCTTCACGAGGTCGTTGTCGACGTTGAACTTGTTCTCCCCTTGGACCTGCTGTTTCACCAGTTCGATGGTGAACGGCGACGCGACGACCGGCGCGTCGTAGCGGTGAGCCAGTTTGGAGATGGCGCCGATGTGGTCGAGGTGACCGTGCGTGGGCACGATGGCCTGCACGTCACCTTCGAGGTCGGACATCACCCGGTCGTCCGGGATGGCGCCCATGTCGATCAGGTCGAGGCTGTGCATCTTCTCGGTCTCGACGTTGTCGTGGATGAGGACCTGACTCAGGTTGAGCCCCATGTCGAACACGACGATGTCGCTCCCTGTGCGAACTGCCGTCATCTGGCGACCGACTTCCTCGTAGCCGCCGATAGTTGCGATCTCGACTTCCATATGTTTCGATATCTCTGGTTGCGAGCGTTGAAAACCCACCGCGCGCGTCGCGGCGGACAGGCTCGTACGGAAAGCCCCGGAACACGGGTCGCTGAGGACCCCGGCGTCTTACAGCGCGTCGGTCCGCGAATCCCGCTATCCGCACGGCGGTCCGACGGTCGGACCTCGCGACGGAGTTGCCCGCGGGCTCTGTTGGCAGAACTAAGATCAGCCGCTCTTAAAACTGTGCGGGTTCGTCGCCGCACGCTCGGTGCCCGCCGCGCGACGGGGGGGAGACGCCCGTTCGCGGTCGGTTCCCCGGCGAGTGCCCGACACGCCGACCGACGGCGGGCGTTTGACCCGCCGACCGGTCCCGCCCGCCGGCGGGGTGCCCCGACGAGTCGCGAGTTCGGTCCGCGATTCCGCCCGACACCGACGGGGCGAGCGACGGCGCGCGGCCCGCCGGTCCGGTACGTTTAAACCGCGGTCGGCCGACGCCCGGTGTATGAGCGGCCGACCACTCGACGTGCTCGAGGAGGCACTTGACACGCCGGTGACCGTCCACCTGAAGGACGGCACGGCACACTTCGGAGCGTTGGCGGGGTACGACCAGCACATGAACGTCGTGCTCGAACCCACCGACGTGGAGGGCGAGACGCCCGACGAGGTGGAAGACACAACGATTATCCGTGGCGACAACGTCGTTTCGATCAACGCATGACCGGCGCAGGAACCCCCTCTCAAGGCAAGAAGAACACCACGACACACGTTAAGTGTCGCCGCTGCGGCGAGAAGTCGTACCACGTGAAGAAAAAGCAGTGTTCGTCGTGCGGCTTCGGCAAGTCGGCGAAGCGCCGCGGCTACGAGTGGCAGTCGAAGGCCGGCGACAACTGACCGGGCGGGCCTCCTCGTCGCGTCGCGTTTCTCTCGAAACCCCACCGACCAGCCGCGGGTCCGTCTCGCGTCCGCGGCCGTCCCGGGACCGTCGCGGCTCCCGTCCCCGCCCCGGCGTCGCGGCGCCGGTCGTCGCGGCGCCGTCGCTCGGCGTCTCGCGACGACCGCGCCGCTTTACCCACGTTCGTGTATACATTCGCGGGGATCCGGCAGTCGGTGGGCACGATAACGAGGGTTTTTGTGAAACCGGCGTCACACCTCACCCATGCACGACGGGGACGGCGGCGACGTGCCGGTCTCGGTGACGGAACCGCTCGGCGAGCCAGGCGACGACGGCGCGGCCGAGCGGTCGGGACCGACCGAGAAGTGCGGCATCGTCGGCGTGTCGCTCGCGGACCGCGGCGCCGCCCGCCCGCTGTACTACTCGCTGTACGCGCTCCAGCACCGCGGGCAGGACTCGGCGGGTATCGTCACCCACGACGGGTTCCAACAGCACAGCCACGTCGGGATGGGGTTGGTGGGCGACGCGTTCGACGGCACCACCCTCGGCGACCTCAACGGGACGACCGGGATCGGACACGTCCGGTACGCGACCGCGGGCGGGGTGAACGAGCGGTGCGCACAGCCGTTCTCGGTGTCGTTCAAGTCCGGCGCGCTCGGGCTGGCGCACAACGGCAACCTCGTCAACGCCGACGAGATCCGCGACGAACTCGCCTCGGCGGGTCACGCGTTCACGACGAACGGCGACACCGAGGTGATCGCACACGACCTCGCGGGCAACCTCCTCGACGCCGACCTCATCCGGGCGGTGAAACGGACGATGGACCGACTCCACGGGTCGTACTCGCTGACCGTGATGCACGACGACACCGTCCTCGGCGTGCGCGACCCGCTCGGCAACCGCCCGCTGTGTATCGGCGAACTCGACGACGGCTACGTCCTCGCCTCGGAGTCGGCCGCCATCGACACGCTCGACGGCCGACTGGTCCGCGACGTCGAACCGGGCGAACTCGTCGTGCTCGAACCCGACGGCTCGGGGTACGACACCTACCAACTGTTCGAGGCGGACCACTCCGCCCACTGTTTCTTCGAGCACGTCTACTTCGCGCGGCCGGACTCGGTCATCGACGACACGCTCGTCTACGAGGCGCGCCGGAGCCTCGGGCGGAAGCTGTGGGAGGAGTCGGGCATCGACACCGACGCCGTGATGCCGGTGCCCGACTCCGGCCGGGCGTTCGCGTCGGGGTACGCCGACGCCGCCGCCGAGGACGGCGCCGACGTGGAGTTCGCGGAGGGGCTGATGAAGAACCGCTACGTCGGGCGGACGTTCATCATGCCCACGCAGGACGAACGCGAGCGGGCGGTCCGGCTGAAGCTCAACCCGATCAAGTCGACCGTCGAGGGGAAGACGGTGACGCTCATCGACGACTCCATCGTCCGCGGCACCACCTCGACCCAACTCGTCGACCTGCTCAGGGACGCGGGCGCAGAGGAGGTCCACGTCCGGATCGGCGCGCCCGCCATCGTCGCGCCCTGTTTCATGGGGATCGACATGGCGACCCGCGAGGAACTCATCGCCGCCGACCGCTCCGTCGAGGAGGTCCGCGAGGTGATCGGCGCCGACTCGCTGTCGTACATCTCGACCGACGCGGTGGCGGACGCGCTCTCGGAGTCGCGCGCGGACCTCTGTTTCGGCTGTGTCACCGGCGAGTACCCCTACGACATCGACGGCGAGACCAGCGACCGCGACGTCGAGCGCCCGCCCGTCGAGCGGTCCGGGGCGCACGCGGACGACTAGGGTCGGTGCGCCCGGCGCGTCAGTACACCGCGTACAGCATCGCGTAGACGACGACGCCGAGGACGAACGTGACCGCCCACAGCGACGCCGCGACCCGGCCCACCCGCTCGTGTGGGGTGTCGGGCAGTTCCGCGACCGTGTGGGTCGTCGCCAGCACGAGGACGTAGGTGACGAGCGGCACGCAGACCACGGCCAGCGTGACGTGGACCGCGAGTATCGGGAGGTACACCGACCGATACACCGACTCGGGACCGGGGAACGGCGCGGGACCGAGCAGCGCGACGCGGTAGAGGTAGAGGACGAGAAACAGCCCGAACAGCCCGGTCGCGAGCAGCATCGCGCGGCGGTGGTGGTCGTACGCGCCGCGGCGCGCGAGCGCCACGCCGGCGACGACGACGACGGCCGCAGAGGCCGATATCGCGGCGTTGACGTGCGGGATGGCGTCGAGAACCGCGTCGGGCGCGCGCGGGAGCGCGCCCCCGGGAACGAACTCCAGTGCGACCGCGAACACCAGCGCGAGCGCGACGGCCGAGAGGGCGAGCGAGACGCTCAGCGCGTGTTCGCGCACCGCCGCCCGGACGCGGTCGGTCGTCGGGTCCGTGGTCGTGGTCACGCCCGGGTCCACGGGCGGGCGCGGCATATCCGTTCGGTTCCGCTCCCCCGTTCGGCGCCGCGCCGGGAGCGACGGCGCGCCCGCTGTCGAGTCCGGTGGGGATGCCCGGGGGGTCCCCGTCGGCTCAGGCGGGGAGGTTCCGCGTCGTCGAGTCCGACTCCCGCTCCTCGATCAGGTCGAGGAACGGCAGCGCGGCGTCGAACTCGGGACCCCGAGACACCAGGTCGCGCTCGCGGTCCCAACACACGAGGTCGGCCTCCGCCAGCACCGGTAGCAGCGAGTGGCGGAGCCGGATCCGCTCTTCCGCCCCCGCGTTCGTCAACAGCTCCCCCGTTCTCACCGCCGCCGTCGGGTGTTCCGACCGCAGCCGTGCGAGCACCTGGCGTCGCTCCTCCCCCACCAGTGCCCGGAGTAGATCGTCTACCATTCGTTTCAGGTTTCCGAGTACCTGTACATAAATATTATCCCCCCGGTTCGGTCCCCATCGACCCCGTCTCTGGGGCGGGGTAAGCCGGCCGAGTCGTCGGCCGTGGAAACAGTCCACACGGCGTATCCCAGATGGAAAGCCCTTTATCCGTCTCGGGAATACGGTGGAATGCGCACTGATACGTGGTGCGTGGGTAGCCAAGCCAGGCCAACGGCGCAGCGTTGAGGGCGCTGTCCTGTAGAGGTCCGCCGGTTCAAATCCGGTCCCACGCATCCAGCGGGCGCGGATGCACCCGGTTTGAACCAGGGAGCGCGTCAGCGCGACCGTGGTTCGAATCCGGTCTCGCATCCAACACGGATGCGGGTGCTGTGCGGCCCTTCGGGGCCGCCCTACGGACAGCACTCACGCACAACTTCCTTCCGACGCCACACCGCGAGCCGCGGCGCCGTCGGCTCCGTCCCGACGCGTCCCACGGCACACGCTCTCGCACCGGCGGCGGAGAGCAACCGTTTTGCCGCGCGCCGTCCCCCGGCGAGTATGCACGCGATCACCGGCTCCGGGTGGCTCGAAGTCATTACGGGGTCGATGTTCTCGGGGAAGACGGAGGAACTCCTCCGTCGCCTGCGCCGCGCCGAGATCGCGGGCCAGGAGGTCGCGGTGTTCTCGCCCGCGGTCGACGACCGGTACGGCGAGACCACCATCGGTTCACACGCCGACCGCACCTGGGACGCCGTCGTCATCGACGACGAGGACGGCCCGTGGGGGATCGTCGACCGCCTGAACGGCGAGAAGGTGGTCGCGGTCGACGAGGCCAACTTCTTCTCGGGCGACCTGGTCGACGTCTGTCGGCGGCTCGCGGAGGACGACCGCCGGGTGATCGTCTCGGGCACCGACCAGACGTTCCGTGGCGAGCCGTTCGACCCGCTGCCCGCGCTGATGGCCGTCGCGGAGTACGTCGACAAACTCCAGGCGATCTGTTCGGTCTGCGGCGAGCCGGCCACCCGGAACCAGCGGCTGATCGGGGGCGACCCCGCCCACGTCGACGACCCGACGATCATGGTCGGCGCCGAGGAGAGCTACGAGGCGCGGTGTCGGAACTGTCACGTCCTGCGGCGCGAGTGACCCTCACCCCTTGCGCCGTCTCTCGAACGGAAGGGGACGAGACGACGAGGAGACGGTGCGGGCGAGAGACTATGTGCGAGCCGTCCGTCGGACGATCGGTGGAAGACGATGACCTCGGCGGCTGACTGGGCGCTCCTCGCCGTCGCACTCGCGGTGACGGGCGTCTGGGTCGTCAAGTACGCCCGCAGTACCGCCGCCTCCGAGCGGGCATCGTTGTGGGTCGCGAACTGTGTGTGTCTGCTGTCGTACCCGCTGGTCCGTGTCTCCGAGGCGCCGTCTGTGGCCGGAACACCGGTCGCGCCCGCGCTCGCCGGTCTCTCGGCCGTCTGTGTCGTCGTGGGAGCCGCCGGGCTGGTCCGGTGGTGGCGTCGGAGCCGCCGGGACTCGGCGGCGTAGTCCCGCCCGTCATCGGAACTGTCATGCGCGGCGGGCCGCAACCCGCGGGCGTGACGACGTGGGTCGAGAACCCCTCCGGCGGGCGGGCGCGCGGGCCGCGCGGACTCGCGCGCGCGTGGGCGGAGGTGCTGGTCCGGCCGGCGCGCTTCTTCCGGACGGGCGTCGCGCCGGGCGACCAGGCGCCCGGACTCGTCTTCGCGGTCTGCGTCGCGCTGGCGTACGCCGCCGGCCGCTTCCTGTTTTCGCCGGCGACGGTGCCGGGCGTCGTGGGCGACGTCGCCGCCTCCGCGTTCATCGCGCTCGCGTTCGTCGCCGTGTTCGTCGCGCCCGCGGTGCTCCACTTGACGGCGGCGGTCGGGACGGTGTCGCTGCTCGTCGCCTCCCTCGGCTACGAGCGCGGTCGGGGGGCGTTCCTCCGCGGCCGCGCGGGCGTGAGCGAGACGGTGCAGGTGATCGCGTACGCGAGCGCGCCCTGTGCGCTCGCGGGACCGCCGATCCCCGAACTCCGGGCGGCGTGTGCGCTGTACGGTGCGGCGCTGTTGACGCTCGGCGTCCGCGAGGTGCACGCGACGACCACCCGCCGGGCGCTGGTCGCGGCGGCGCCGCCGGCGGCGCTGCTGTTCGGCTGGGGGTTCCGCGGGGCCGCGGGGGTCGCGACGCTGCTGACGCGGTGGTACGTCATCTGACCGGTCGCGTCGACGGCGGGGCTGGTTCCCCGCCGGAACTCGGTGCGCTCCGACCGGATCTCCGTTCTCCGCGCCGCTCGACGGCTCTGTCGGTCGATACGCCGCGATCGGGGCCGACGGTCGGCGCCGCGAGCGTTTCGACAACCGTTTTAGGACGGGGGCACAGGATTCGCACAAATGGGTACCTGCATCATCTGCGGTACGCCCGTCGACGGGCGTGTCTGCGACTCCCATCAGGAGGACGTCGTCTTCGAGTTCCGCGGGAACGACCCGAACCAGTTGGTCCAAAACCGGTTCTACAGGGGGACGGTCGACGGCTACGCCGAGTTCGGCGTGTTCGTCGACCTCTCGTCGAACGTGACCGGTCTGCTCCACCGCTCGGAGCTCGACCAGCGACTCGAGTCGCTCGACTGGGAACCCGGCGACGACGTGTTCGTCCAGGTGAAGAACGTCCGCGACAACGGCGACGTCGACCTCGCGTGGTCGATCCGACAGGCCGACCGCGAGTTCCGCGGGGCGCTCGTCCAAGAGGGGACCGAGGAGAAGGACGCCGAGCAGACCGACGACGACGACGCCGACGGGCCGGTCCGGCACACCCCGACACAGAAGCAGAGCCCCGGGCGCCGCGACGAGGGGTCCGACTCCGACTCCAGTTCCGAGTCGGATTCCGACTCCAGTTCCGAGTCCGGCTCCAGCGCCGACTCCGGTTCGAGTGCCCAGTCGAGTTCCGGCTCCAGTTCCGACTCAGACGGCGCGAGCGGGTCGGGCGACGACGGCGGGGCGGCCGAGACGGCCGACGACCGCGGCGGGAGCGTCGACGCGGGGACCGACGACGCAGACGAGCCGGAACCCGAGGGCGACCGCGAACCCGCGGAGATCGGGTCGCTCGGCGACCGCGTCGGCGAGACCGTCCGTATCGAAGGCGAGGTCGTGAGCGCGCGACAGACCGGCGGGCCGACCGTGTTCGAACTCCGCGACGAGACGGGCGTCGTCGACTGCGCCGCGTTCGTCGAGGCGGGCGTCCGCGCGTACCCCGAGGTGGACGTGGGCGACATGGTCCGTCTCGACGGCGAGATAGAGGTCCGGCGCAACGAGATCCAAGTCGAGACGGAGGCGCTGGCGGTGCTGGCGGGCGAGGAGCGCGAGGCAGTCGAACAGCGGCTCGCGGACGCGCTGACCGCGGAGGCGCGCCCCGACTCGGTGACGACCGTCGCCGACCACGAGTCGCTCGACGCCGTCGGCGACGACCTGCTGGCCGCCGCCGAGGCGGTCCGGCGGGCGGTGCTCGAATCGCGACCGATCGTCGTCCGGCACGCGGCGACCGCCGACGGCTACGTCGCGGGTGCGGCGGTCGAGCGGGCGGTGTTGCCGCTGGTCCGCGACGAACACGCCAAGAGCGACGCCGAGTACCACTACTTCACCCGCCGGCCGCTCGAGGACATGGTGTACGACATGGACGACGCCACCAACGACGTCACTCGGATGCTCCAGGACCGCGACCGGCACGGCGAGAAACTGCCGCTCGTCCTCCTGCTCGGCATCGGGTCGACCGTCGAGTCCGAGGACGGTCTCGGCCTGCTGGGCGTCTACGGCGCCGACCGGGTGGTCGTCGACGCCGTCGCGGGCGACGCCGAAGTGCGCGAGACGGTCGAGACGCTGGTCAACCCCGACGTCGGCGGCACCGACGGCTCCGGGGCCGGCGCCGCCGACGACGCGCTCACGACGGGCGCGCTCGCGGCGACGCTCGCGGCGACGGTGAACGACGACGTGGCCGACGACCTCGCGCACCTCCCGGCGGTGAGCTACTGGGAGGGCGCGCCCGACGCGTACGTCGAGGCGGCCGACGGGGCGGGCTTCGACGCCGACCGCGTCGCGGAACTCCGCGAGGCTATCGCGCTCGAGGCGTTCTACCAGAGCTACGAGGACAAACGCGAACTCATCACGGACATCCTCTTCGGGGGCGACGACGGCGCGCTCGCGGGCCACATCTCCGAACAGTTCCGCGAGAAACTCGGGACCGAACTCGACACGGCCGAGGCGAACCTGGAGACGCGCGAGGCCGAGGGCGTCGAGTTCGCCGTCCTCGACGCGGACGCGTACGCCCACCGGTACGACTTCCCGCCGACCGCCCTGCTGGCGGACGAACTCCACCGCCGGGGCGACGACGGCGGCGAGGACGCGCGCGCGACGCTCGTGTTCGGCGTCGACGAACTCTACCTCCGCGCGAGCGACGACGTGGACGTCCGCGCGGTGGCGGACGACGCGGCCGAAGCCGTCCCCGACGGGGGCGTCACCGCCCGCGGCGTCCGCGAGGGACGCATCGAGTTCCTCGCCGGCCGGCGCGGCGCCGTCACCGACGCGGTGGTCGAGGCGGCCGCCGCCCGACTCGACTGAGCGGGCCGGTCCGACGGCCCGGCGATTCCACGGCTCCTCCGATTTTTCGCGTCTCGCGAGCCGTCGCTCTACCGTTTTCAGTTGGACGACCGAACTGCAAAACTACCATCTGCGCCCGCGTCGTTGAGGCGCACGGCTGGCGCGCCGCCGCGACCGAGGCCCGCGACGGCGGCGCGCGTCGAGTTCCGCGGCGTCGGCCTCGACCTATCGGGGGAGTGACCGCCGCCCCCGGCTCCGAAACCCTTACCCGCCGAACCGCCCGAGTTTCCGCCGATGAGCGGCGTCGTCCCCTCCGAGGAGTCAGACGAGACGGAGTCCGACGAGTCGGACGAACCCGACGCGTTCGACCGCGCCTGCGAGGAGTTAGTCGACCGGGTGCTCGACGGCCGACTCGACCGCGACGGTCTCGAAGCCGCGAAACGGGAGGTCTGCTCGGAGTACTCGGCGCCGAAGGTCCCCCGGAACACCGACCTCCTGGGGTACGCCCCCGAGGGGCGGCGTGAGGAACTCGCCGAGGTGGTGCGCCGGAAACCGGTCCGCACCGCCTCGGGCGTCTCGCCCGTGGCGATCATGACCTCGCCGCGGATGTGTCCGCACGGCAAGTGCCTCTACTGTCCGGGCGGGCCGGCCTCGGAGTTCTCCAGCGCGCAGAGCTACACGGGTCACGAGCCGGCGGCCGCCCGCGGCAAGCAGAACGACTACGACCCCTACGGGCAGGTCACCCTCCGACTCGAACAGCTACGGCACATCGGCCACCCCGTCGACAAGGCGGAACTGATCTTGATGGGCGGGACGATGACCGCCCGCTCACACGACTACCAGGAGTGGTTCGTCAAGCGGGCGCTCCAGGCGATGAACGAGTACGACACCGACGGCCACCCCGACCCCGCGGAGGGGCGGAGCTTCGCACAAGAGCCCGGCGAGTACGAGTTCGAGTACTTGGAGGACGTGAAGGCGCGCAACGAGACCGCTGACGTGCGCTGTATCGGCATCACGTTCGAGACGAAGCCCGACTGGTGTGACCCCGAGCAGGTCGACCGAATGTTGCGGCTGGGCGGCACCAAAGTCGAGGTGGGCGTCCAGACCACCTACGAGCGGGTGAACCGCGAGATGCACCGCGGACACGGGACGGGGGCGTCGGTCGACGCCAACCGTCGGCTGCGCGACGCCGCGTTCAAGGTCGGCTTTCACATGATGCCCGGCCAGCCGGGGATGACCCCCGAGATGTGCCGCGAGGACTTCCGACAGCTGTTCTCCGACCCGGACTGGCGGCCCGACTACCTCAAGATCTACCCGACGCTCGTCGTCCGCGGCACCCGCGTGTACGACCGGTGGCGCCGCGACGAGTACGACCCCCTGACGAACGAGGAGGCGGCGGACATCGTCGCGGACGCGATGAACGAGATACCCAAGTACTGCCGGCTCCAGCGGGTCCAGCGCGACATCCCCGCCGACTTCATCGACGCGGGCGTCTGGAAGTCCAACCTCCGTCAACTCGCGGAGCAGCGGGCCGAGGAGAAGGGGTACACCCTCCGGGACGTCCGCGCGCGGGAGGTGGGCCACAACGACGCCGACCCCGACCCGAGCGACGTCGAACTCGACACCGTCGAATACGAGTCCGGCGGCGGCGTCGAGCGGTTCCTCTCCTTCGAAGACCCCACCCGGGATCTGCTCGTGGGGTTCTGCCGGCTCCGCTTCCCCTCCTACTCGCACGCCGCGCCCGGCCACCCCGACGGCGGCGACGACCCCGTCCGGCGGGAACTCCGCGACGCCGCGCTGGTGCGTGAACTCCACGTGTACGGCTCGCCCGCGACGTTCGCCGGCGGCGACGACGAGCGGGCGGACGGCGACTGGCAGCACCGCGGCTACGGCCGACGGCTGGTCCGCGAGGCGGAGGACCAGGCCGCCGCGGCGGGGTTCGACAAGCTGTCGGTCATCTCCGGGCTGGGCGTGCGCGGCTACTACCGCGACCACCTCGGCTACCACCAGGACGGCCCGTACGTCAGCAAGCGGCTCTGAGCGTCGACGCTCGATGTCGACTCTCAGCGCTTGACCGTCGACGCTCCGCTCTCGATGGGGAGCCATCGACATACTTGATACGCTCCGATCCGAGTCGCCGGTGTGTTCGAAGACGCCTTCGTCAGTCTCGTGGGTACGAACCCGATACTGCAGGCGCTCGTCGGCGGGTTCGTCATCGCGGGGATGAACATGGTCGGCGCGCTCCTCGTGTTGGTCTACCGCGACCCCAGCGAACGGGCGCTCGACGCCGCGCTCGGGTTCGCGGCGGGCGTGATGCTCGCCGCCTCGTTCACGAGCCTCATCGTCCCGGGTATCGACGCGACCGAGGTGCTGGTTCCGGGCGTGCCCGCGACCGGACTCCTGCGGCCGATACCCGTCATCGCGGGGCTCCTCCTCGGCGCCGCCCTCCTCGACCAGGCGGACCACTGGGTGCCGCACGTCCACGTGCTGATCACGGGTCGGAGCCGGGCCGACCAGACCGTCTCGGACGCCGGGCCGGGCGTCGCCGCGGTGCTGCTGTTCATCGTCGCGATCACGATCCACAACATGCCCGAGGGGCTGGCTGTCGGCGTGGGGTTCGGCTCCGGCGACATCGAAAACGCGGTCGGGCTGATGCTCGCGATCGGGATCCAGAACGTCCCCGAGGGACTGGCGGTGTCGGTCGCGGCGGTCAACGCGGGGTTCGACCGAACGAGCTACGCCGTGCTCACGGGGGTCCGGTCCGGGCTCGTCGAGATCCCGCTCACCGTCCTCGGCGCGTACGCCGTCGGGCTGGCGACGCCGATACTCCCGTACGCGATGGGGTTCGCCGCGGGCGGGATGCTGTTCGTCATCTCCGACGAGATCGTCCCCGAGACGCACGCGCGGGGCAACGAGCGGCTGGCGACGCTCGGGACGATGTTCGGCGCCGCCGTGATGCTGTATCTCGACGTTGCGCTCGCTGCTTGAGCCGATCTCTCGGGGACTTCCCGCGGTAGTCTCGCGACTGTAAGCGGGAACGCGACCGCTGGTGGTGACGATACGACCGCGAAAGCCCCCGGTCGCGCGGGTCGGGGGACTCGCTGCGCGCTTCGCGCTCCCTCCGGTCGCGCTCAGTGCTTGCTTCGTCCGCCTTCCCCGCGCGACCGGCCCCTTTCAGTCCCACCCGTCGGCTGTCGGGCCGGGCGTCGCGTCGGATCCCCGGCGCCGCGGCGGAGAGTCGGCCGGCGGTCGTCACCTCGGTCGGACGAGCGTCGTCGTCCGACCGCTCACTCGTCTCCCGTGCCGTTCACTCGGTCGCGGCGGCCGCGAGCGCGCCCGCGAGCACGCGCGTCGCCGTCGCGCAGTCCTCCCAGTCGGTCCACTCGCGGGGGTTGTGGCTCACGCCGTCCCGCGACGGCGCGAACAGGAGCGCGGCGTCGGTCACGCCCGCGACGTGCATCGTGTCGTGGGCCGCCCCCGAGTGGAGGTCCAGCGTCTCCACGCCGGCAGCGTCGCCCGCGTCGTGGGCCGTCGTCCGCAGTCGCTCGCTCATCGGCGTCGGCCGGAGGTCGAACGGCCGGGCGAACGCGGTGTCGACGCCGCGTTCGCGTTCGAGCAGCGACAGCGACGACCGCGCCGCGGTCACGATCGTCTCCATCGACTCGTACGCCACGTCGCGGACGTCGACGCTCGCCTCCACCCGACCCGGGACGACGTTCGTCGCGTTCGGCGAGACCGACAGCGAGCCGACGGTGCCGACCGCCGACTCGCTGGTCGTCCCCACCACGTCCTCGGCGGCCGCCTCCACGTCGAGGACGAACTCCGCGGCGGCCGCGAGCGCGTCGGTCCGCTCGCCCATCGGCGTCGCGCCCGCGTGGTTCGCCTCGCCCTCGATCGTCACCTCGCAGTGGGTAATGCCGGTGATGGTCGTCACCACCCCGACGGGCACCCCCGCCGTCTCCAGCCGCGAGTCCTGTTCGACGTGGAGTTCGTACCACGCGTCCCACTCGGACGCGTCGAGCCGTCCCTCGCCGCGAAAGCCGATACTCTCCAGCGCCTGCGCCAGCGTGACGCCGTCGTCGTCCTCGATTTCGAGCGCCGCCTCGACCGACCGCTCGCCCGCCGCCACCGACGAGCCGAGCAGGCCGGGGTAGCGCTGACCCTCCTCCTCGGTGAAGGAGACGACGACGACGGGCCGGGTCGGCTCCACCCCCGCCTCCTGGAGCGTCCGGACCGCCTCCAGGGCGGCGTAGACGCCCAGCGGCCCGTCGAAGATGCCGCCCTCCGGCACCGAGTCGAGGTGGCTCCCCGCGGCGACCGGCGCGGCGTCGGGGTCCGCCGACGGCGGCGCCCACGTCCCCGCGACGTTCCCCACCGCGTCGACGGTCACGTCGAGGCCGGCGTCCGCCAACCGGTCGACGAACCGCTCGCGCGCCTTCCGGTCGGCGTCGGTGCCGGTGAGCACCGTCCGCCCGCGCCCGTCGGCGGCGTCGACGTCGCCGAACGCGGCGTTGGCTTCGATGTCCTCGCGGAGGCGGTCCGTGTCGGGTGTGCGGTCGAGTTCCATGCGGGGACGTACGCGGGTCGGATGTTGGGTCTTTCCGGTCGCGGCGGGCGGCTCCGACTCGACGGCCCCGGGGGGTCGAGGTCCCCCGAGAAACGCCCCGCCCGCGACGGCTCGCGCGGTTCGACAAGACTTATTCGCGCGCTCGGACAGCAACTCGTATGAGCGATATCGCGGTCACCCTACCCGACGGCTCGGAGCTGTCGGTACCGGAGGGGTCGTCGGTCGAGGACGTCGCCTACGAGATCGGACCGGGCTTGGGGAGCGACACCGTCGCGGGCGTCGTCGACGGCGAGTTGGTCGACCGGGCGGCGCCGGTCCACGACGGCGCGCGCGTCGAGATAGTCACCGACCAGTCCGACGAGTACCTCCAGGTGCTGCGTCACTCCGCGGCGCACGTGTTCGCGCAGGCGCTCCAGCGGCTCTACCCGGAGGCGCAACTCGCGATCGGCCCGCCGACCGACGAGGGGTTCTACTACGACGTGACGGGGGTCGACCTCGACGAGGACGACTTCCCGGAACTGGAGGCGGAGATGCGCGACATCGTCGAGGCCGACTACGACATCGAGCGGCGCGAACTCCCGCGCGAGGAGGCGCTCGACGCCTACGCGGACAACCGATTCAAGACGGAGATCCTCGACGAGGAGGCCGCCGGCGACGACCCCGTCACGGTGTACGAACAGGACGACTGGCGCGACCTCTGTCGGGGACCGCACGTCGAGTCGACGGGCGCGATCGGCGCGGTGAAACTGCTCTCCATCTCGTCGGCCTACTGGCGCGGCGACGAGGAGAACGAGCAGTTGACCCGGGTGTACGGCACGGCGTTCGAGTCGGAGTCGGAACTGGAGGAGTACATGGAGATGCGCGAGGAGGCGGCCGAGCGCGACCACCGCAAGATCGGCCGCGAGATGGACCTGTTCACCATCGACGAGACCGCGGGACCGGGCCTCCCCCTCTATCAGCCGGCGGGCAAGCGCATCCTCTCGGAACTGTCCGACTACGCCGAGTCGCTCAACCTGGCGGCGGGGTACGACCCCGTCGAGACGCCCCACCTGTTCCGGACGGACCTCTGGAAGAAGTCGGGCCACTACGACAACTACGTCGACGACATGTTCCTCCTCGACGTCAACGACGAGGAGTACGGCCTGAAGCCGATGAACTGTCCGGGGCACGCCACCATCTTCGACGACAACTCCTGGAGCTACCGCGACCTGCCGGTGCGCTACTTCGAGGACGGCAAAGTGTACCGGAAAGAGCAGCGGGGTGAACTCTCGGGGCTGTCGCGGACGTGGTCGTTCACCATCGACGACGGACACCTGTTCGTCCGGCCCGACCAGATCGAGTCGGAGATAAACCGGATCATCGACGACATCCTCACCGTCTTCGAGACGTTCGACCTCGACGCGCACGTCGCGCTCGCGACCCGGCCGGAGAAGTCGGTCGGCAGCGACGAGATCTGGGAGCAGTCGGAGTCGCAGTTGGAGGACGTACTCGACTCACAGGGGATGGCGTACGACATCGAACCCGGCGACGGCGCCTTCTACGGCCCGAAGATCGACTTCTCGTTCGAGGACGCGCTCGGGCGGAAGTGGGACGGCCCGACGGTCCAACTCGACTTCAACATGCCCGAGCGGTTCGACCTCACCTACACGGGCGAGGACAACGAGGACCACCAGCCGGTGATGATCCACCGCGCGCTGTACGGGAGCTACGAGCGGTTCTTCATGGTGCTGATCGAGCACTTCGACGGCCACTTCCCGCTGTGGCTCGCGCCCGAACAGGTGCGCGTGCTCCCCATCTCCGACGACAACCTCGGCTACGCCCACCGGGTGAAGAACGAACTCGACGGGTTCCGCGTCGAAGTGGAGGACCGCGACATGACCGTCGGCCGGAAGATCCGCGCCGCCCACGACGACCGCGTGCCGTACATGGTGGTCGTCGGCGACGAGGAGGAGGCGGCCGGCACCGTCTCGGTCCGCGACCGGTTCGAGGACGAACGCAACGGCGTCGACCCCTCGACGTTCCGCGCGCACTTGGAGGCGGAACGCGACGAGAAGCGGGTCGAACCCGACTTCGTCGCCCGGTCGGAGTAGGCGCCGTACGGCTCCGCACGCCCGGTCGGCCCTTCGTCCGTCCCCGCCGCTCGGCCCTCGTCGGTCGTCGATACGCTTCACGCCGAGCGGCGGCGCCGTCGGTTCGTCACACGCTACGGTAACGTTTAACACGGAGACACCCATAAACGAGCGTGATGGTCAAGCGCCCGTTCGTCTGCGCCGACTGCGACCGGTCGGTGAGCGTCCTCTCGTACCGTGCGGCCTGCCCCGACTGCGGCGGCACGCTAGAGCAGTCGATCGCACGCGGGACGTGAGCGACGCCGGGTCGCCGGACCCGACGGTCGTCCGGACGCTCGCCGTGACGACCGACGACGTGGTGGCGGCGCTCGAAGCCCGCGACCGCAACCGCCGGGAGGCGGTGCTCCGGGTGACGCCGCCGTTCTCCCCGCGGATGCGCGCGCGTCTCCACGTCGCCGGCGGCGAGGGCGCGTACGACGACGAGGGGGCGTCGCCGGTCCACCTCCACCCGCGGGCGTTCGTCCCCGACGAGTTCCCGCGGTTCCCCGGCCGCGGCGCCGAGCGCTGGCGCTCGGCGATTCGCGAGTCGCTCGAAAAACGGGTCGAACTCGATACTCCCGCCGGACCGCACGAGGTCCGGGTGTCGTTTCTCGGTTAGAGCCGCTGGAGGTTCGTCGCCCGCGGACCCTTGTCGGCCTGTTCGATGTCGAACTCCACCTCCTGCCCTTCTTCGAGGTCCGGACCGCCGACGTCCTCCATGTGGAAGAAGACGTCCTCGTCGGACTCGTCTGTTTCGATGAAGCCGTATCCGCCCGTGTCGTTGAAGAATGCAACCGTACCTTGCGCCATTCGCGGTAACCTCGGCGGGTGGATGGGCGGTCGAACGTATATACTTGTGGATCGAACAGTCGGGTTCGTTGGCAGATGCGTGCGGGTTGGCTGACGCGTAGACGCTCGGTACCGATCGGATCGACACGCGGTAGCGACGGGGCGATTGTCGAGTTGGTACCGGACGCTCCGAGCGCGTCACTCGCTCGCACCGCCCGAGGGCGCCGGGTCCGGCGGTCGGCCCGTCCTCCAGTTCCCAGCGCGCGGCCTTATTGGTCGTGCGCGCCCGCGTGCGGACGGCCCGGAGCGGGGTGGCCGGACCGGCGAACGGTCCCGCCGTCCGGTCGGGGTCGCCGCCCGAAACGTTCTTCCCTACCGAACGAGCGCTACCCGGACTGTTTTTGTGGTTCGAACGGCCGGCGCCGGCAGCACTCGATGGGCGCGTATCGCGGACAAGAGGGGTCTGTGCGCCGTGTACGACCGATCCCACCGATGCGAACGTTTAAACACTTCCGGGTATTACTACCAGTAAGGACGACTACCGTCGGGACACCGTGGTCGCTCCGGGAGCAAACCAATGACAGAGACACGAACCACCATCAGCAGCTACGAGCGGGAGACGACCCCGGAGCCCCGGGTCGAATCGAGCGAGGAGCGGACCCGAGCGGACGTCGCCTGCCCCGAGTGCGGCGGCCACGTCGTCACGGACGAGGAGCACGGCGAGACGGTCTGTGCGGACTGCGGGCTGGTCGTCGAGGCGGACGCCATCGACCACGGTCCCGAGTGGCGGTCGTTCAGCAACGAGGCGGGCGACAAGTCGCGCGTCGGCGCCCCGACGACGAACATGATGCACGACAAGGGGCTGTCGACCAACATCGGCTGGCAGAACAAGGACGCGTACGGCCGGACGCTGTCGGCCGAGCGCCGCCAGCAGATGCAGCGGCTCCGCACCTGGCACGAGCGGTTCCGCACCCGTGACTCGAAGGAGCGCAACCTCAAGCAGGCGCTCGGCGAGATCGACCGCATGGCCTCGGCGTTGGGCCTCCCCGAGACGGTTCGGGAGACCGCCAGCGTCGTCTACCGCCGCGCGCTGAGCGAGGACCTCCTGCCCGGCCGCTCCATCGAGGGCGTCGCCACCGCCGCGCTGTACACGGCCGCGCGGCAGGCCGGCACGCCCCGCTCGCTCGACGAACTCACGAGCGTCTCGCGGGTCGAGCGGATGGAGCTCACCCGGACGTACCGCTACCTCGTCCGCGAACTGAAACTGGAGGTCGCGCCCGCCGACCCCGCCCAGTACGTCGGCCGGTTCGCGTCGGGACTCGGTCTCTCCGACGAGGGCGAACGGCGCGCCCGCGACCTCCTCAAGGGTGCACAGGAGGCGGGCGTCACGAGCGGGAAGTCGCCGGTCGGACTGGCCGCGGCCGCGGTGTACGCCGCCTCGCTACTCACCAACGAGGCGCTGACCCAAAGCGAGGTCGGCGAGGTGGCGGGGGTCAGCGAGGTGACCATCCGCAACCGCTACAAGGAACTGCTCGAGGCGGCCGACGGTCTCCCGGCGTAACCCTGCGGCGTCCCACGGTTTTTCGTCCGCGAACGCGGTAGCTTTATTGAACCGCCGCCCGACGGGTGGGCGTATGGTCGAGGCCTTCGTCAGACTGCTCTGTCCCGAGTGTTCGAAGGACTGGCAGGAGAACCCCACCGATCTTCGTGGCCCCCGGCAGAACTTCTCGTGTCCGTCCTGTCACGCCACCCGGCGGCTCGCGGAGTTCATGCGGACCGAACGCGACCTCGACACGCTCAAACAGTTCCACTGACGGACCACCCGGGTCCGTCTCAGTCGTCGACGGTCGACCGCGCGCCGCACGCCTCACAGACGAGCAGCGTCGTCCCGCCGTCCGTCTCGAGGTGTGTGTCCGGAAGCCCGCAGTCCGGACAGCGTACGTACGTCCGGACGTACTCGTCGACGACGCCCTCGATCCGGTCGGGCTTGAACGACCCGGTGAGTCGCGCTCGACCCACGTCGTCGATGCTGGCCGCGGTGCCGACCTCCTCTTGGAGGTACCGGAGGAGATGTTCGGGGTCGCGCGCGAGTCGGTCCGCGACCGCCGGGAAGTTCTCGACGACCGTCACGCTCCCCTCCTGGCGGACCTCCGGCGTCGGCACGTCGAACCGCGACTCCCCGCCCGAGGCCTCGGGGCTCTCCCCGACCGCTCTATCGAGCATGTCGTCGTACTCCATACCACCGGATGGGGGTTCGACGGAATAAAACGTTCGTGGCAACGTCCCGTCACGCCGCGTAACTCCAGTCTACCCCGCAGGAAATGCATATGAAAACCTGACGGGCATCGTGCTAACGAGCCTCAAGATAAGTCTTTAACCCTCCGGAGGCAAGCCGGAGTCGTCCATGAAGAAGCAGGAACTCATCCACCTGCACGGCCTTCTCGCCGAGGTACGAAGCGAGTGTGAAGCGCGCGACGAGGATCTTGACCTGACAGCGTACGAAGAGTTGGGGGTCAAACCAACGTCGATCCATCGTTCGAAAACCGACCACAAGGCGGCGGTGTTCAAACTGGCCGGCGGGATAACCTCCTCGGTCACGGAGTCCCAGCGCGAGTCGGTCGCGCCCAAGGCCGACTGAACGGTCCCCTTCCTCACCCGACGGTCACCTCCCCACCAGCCGCGGCGCCCGTCCGACCCCGGCGGCTCGCGGCGCAAAGCGCCGGCTCAGCCGTCCTCGCCGACCATCTCCTCGAACTCCGGGAGCAGGTCGTCCTCGCCGTCGTCCGACTCCCCGTCGCTCGTCCCTCCGTCGCTCGACTCCTCGCCGTCGGGCGGGGCGTCGTCCCCGTCGGTCGAGTCGTCGCTCGCACCGTCGTCTTCCCCTCCGTCCTCCTCGACCGGTTCGACGCGTAACACCTTCAGCGGGATGTTCTCCAGGCGCTGACCGATCTCCTTGCGTGCGATCCGGGCGGCGTGTTCGTCGCGTTCGACGTTGAAGACGACCATCTCCAGTTCGAGCGCGACGAGCGCTTCGTCGGCCGCGATGAACGCCGGGTCGACCCGCTCGCCCGCCTCGTTCTCGCGGTGGGCCATGTTGATCTCGATGTAGTTGAGGTCCGGGTTGAGCATCTCCCCGGTCTTCGAGATGGCGATCCGAACCGCCTCGTCGGTCGTCTCCACGTCGTAAACGGGGACGGCGGCCTCGACGACGACCCTGCGGTCCATGAACACGAGTACTCGTGCCGGCGGCATGAAGCTTCGGCCGGCGTCCCCGGACGGTGGCAACGTTTAATTACCCAGTGGTACTACCAAGTGTGCATGGAGTTCGACGGATTCAGCGGCGCGAACGAGGCATCGGTGACCCGGGCCATCGGCGACGCGTGGCACGAGGAGTTCATCGACGGGACGGAGACGGACGTCATCGTCGTCGGCGGCGGGCCGTCGGGGCTGACCGCGGCGGCGGAACTCGCCGACCGGGGCGTCGACGTGACCGTCGTCGAGAAGAACAACTACTTCGGCGGGGGGTTCTGGCTGGGCGGCTACCTGATGAACAAGCTGACGGTCCGCGACCCGGGGCAGAACGTACTCGACGAACTCGGCGTCCCCTACGAGGAGAGCGACGAGGCCGAGGGGCTGTACGTCGCGAGCGCGCCCCACTGTGCGTCGGCGCTGATCGAGTCGGCCTGCGAGGCGGGCGCGCGGATGCAGAACATGACCGAGTTCACCGACGTCGTGGTACGGGAGAACCACCGCGTCGCGGGCGTCGTGATGAACTGGACGCCGGTCCACTCGCTCCCGCGGGAACTGACCTGCGTCGACCCCATCGCGGTCGAGTCGGACCTGGTGGTCGACGCGACGGGCCACGAGGCGGTCGTGGTCTCGAAACTCCACGAGCGCGGGGTGGTCGACGCGCCGGGCGTCGACCACGCCGACGAGCACACCACCGGGATGGACCGCTCCGGGGACGACGAGTACGGCGCGCCCGGCCACGACTCGCCCGGCCACGACTCGATGTGGGTCGAAGACAGCGAGGACGGCGTGGTCGAGAAGACCGGGATGGTCCACGACGGTCTCCTCACGGCGGGACTGTCGACCGCGACGGTCCACGGACTCACCCGGATGGGACCGACGTTCGGCGCGATGCTCGTCTCGGGCAAGCGCGCCGCGGAGGTCGCGCTCGACGAACTCGGCGTCGACGCGCCGCCGGTCGAACTCGGTACGAGCGCGCCGACGGCCCCGGCGGACGACTGAGACGGACGGAGACGTCGGCCCGTCGGACCGCGGGAGGCGGGGATCGTCGCGGCTCGACGCGGCTCACCACGGCTCCCGGCGGTCGCCCTGCTCACTCCCCGCCGGTGCGGAGGTGGTGGAACAGGTACGTCTGGGCGTACCCCGCGTAGCGGCCGCCCAACCGCTCGCGGATGGCGCGGGAGGTCTCGGCGTAGCTCCCGCGGTCGCAGTCGGGGAAGTGGTCGGCGATGGCCGACCGGATCCACGTGTCGAGCGGCACGGCTTCGAGAAAGTCCAGCGAGAACAGGAGGACGCAGTCGGCCACCTTCTCGCCGACGCCGACGAACCGCTGGAGGTGCTCGCGCGCCTCCTCGTACGGCATCGCGGCGGCCGCGGCCGGGTCGGCTTCGCCGGTCGCCACCATCTCGGCGGTCCGCCGGACGTACGGCGCGCGGTAGCCCAACGAGAGGTCCCGAAGCTCCCCCTCCGTGCGGTCGGCCAACTGCTCGGGCGTCGGGAACGCGTGGTACGTCCCGCCGTCGAACGTCACGGGGTCGCCGAACGCCGCGGCCATGTCCGTCTGCATCCCGTGGATGCGCGAGACGCGCATCTGCGCCGAGCAGATGAACGAGACCAGACAGCCGAACGGCGGGTCCCGCACCAGCCGCAGTCCGCGGTAGCGCTCGAACGCGCGGTCGAGCACCGCGAGGTCGGGGGTCCCGGCGCGGACCGCGTCGAGGTCGTCGTCCAACCGCAGCAGGTGGGTCAACAGCGGCACCGCGTCGGTCGTCGCCTCCCACTCCAGTCGGCCGTCGACCTGCCGGACGCGCACCACCGCGCGCTCGTCGCTCACCCCCTCGACCGGCGGCACGACCGTCTCGTACCACTCGCTCCCGCCGTGGGCGGCGTCGGTCGCGTACATCCCCCCGTCCGCGCGGTCCCAGAGGTACGTCTGTCCGCTCTCGACTGTCGCCTGTAGGTCGAACGGTCCCGCGAGGTCGTCGACCGGGATCGCCCCCGTCTCCATCGGCGTACCCGACGGCCGCGAGGGGGTTGCGGCTTACGGTTCGGGTCGGCGGCGCGCCGCCGGCGGCGGGGGACGGTCGTCCGCGACTCGGGAGGTGCGCCGCCCGGTTCCGCCGGAGGGCGGCCGACTCCGTCGCGTTCCGGCTTCGGAACCCTGATTTGTCGGACCGAACACCGGCTACCATGGCCAGCGACGCCGAGTCGGCCGGCGCGGACATCTCCGCGCGGGCGCGCGAGGAGTTGGGGTTCTCGCGGTGGTGGCAGGTCGCCGCCGCGGCGGTGATGATGGGGCTGGTGAGCCCGTACCAGTACGTCTGGACGGTCGTCCAGCAGCCGCTCGGGGAGGCGCTGTCGATCCCGCTGCCCGCCTTGGGGCTGGTGTTCACGCTGTTCGTCGTGATCCAGTCGGGGTCGCAGTTCCCGGTCGGCTGGTGGCGCGACAGACACGGCCCGCGCGCGCTGACGCTCGCGGCGGGCGTGCTCGCGGGCGGCGGCTACGTCGGCCTCGCGTACGCCACCGAGGTGTGGCAGATCTACCTGCTGTACTCCCTGGGAGCGCTCGGGGTCGGCATCGTCTACACCGTCGCGGTCAACACCGCCCTCAAGTGGTTCCCCGACCGGCGGGGGCTCACCACCGGCGTCGGGACGATGGCGTTCGCGGCCGGGAGCGCGCTGTTCGTCCTCCCGGTCCGGGCGAACGCGACCGCCGAGGCGTACGGCGGCGTCTTCCTCGCGATGGGGGCGGTCATCGGCGTCGGCGTGATAGCGGGCGCGCTCGTCCTCCGCGACCCGCCGGCGGGGTGGATGGCGGAGATGGTCGACGAGGGCGGCGTCGAGGAGACGACGACCGGCCGGCAGTACACCTCCCGCGAGATGCTGCGGACGTGGCAGTTCTGGCTGATGTACGCGGTGTTCGTCCTCGTGAGCGCCGCCGGTCTCATGCTCACCTCCCTGCTCGTCCAGTTCGCGACGGAGTTCGACCTCTCGGCGAACATCACCACGGTGTCGGCCGTCGTCCTCCCCATCGCCAGCGGCGTCGGCCGCCTCGTGATCGGCGACCTCTCCGACCGGTACGACCGCCGGCTCACGATGGTCGCCTCGTTCGTCCTCTCGGGACTGGGGCTGTTCCTCGTCGTCTGGGCGGCGACCGGCGGCGCGAGCCTGGTGTTCGTCGCCGCCGTCGTGGTCTCGATGTTCTTCTGGAGCCCGCAGTTCTCGCTGTTCCCCAGCGTCGTCGCGGACTACTACGGCCACGAACACTCGTCGGCCAACTACGCGCTGCTGTACTCGGGGAAGATGTGGGGCGGCGTGTTCGGCGGCGCCGTCGCGGGCTGGTTCGTGCTCGTCACCTCGTGGACCACCACGTTCCTCGTCGCGGGCGGACTCACCGTCGTCTCCGGGCTGGCCTCGCTCGCGCTCCGGCCCCCCGAGCGGTAGCCGCGACCCGCCGAACTCCTCCGAAATCGACGGTTCGATCGTCCGATTGCCCCGAATACGGCCGTGTGAGTCGTTCTCTGACACGGCGGGCTATAACTTACGAGTGGCCTTCGGGTCGTATACGGAGTGTGTACAGAGGGGGTATGCAAAACACCTATATGCCCCCCAGGCATACGTGTGAGTACATTATGACCGGATATCACGACTACGTTCTCGGCCTCATCCCGGCCGCGCTGCTCGGAATTACCGCTCTGCTCTCGACGACCGGGTTGTCCGTTCAGGCCGCGGTTCCCGTCGGGGGCGGCGTCGCGGCGCTCCTCGTCGCGCACGCCATGTTCGTGCGCGGTCCGGTCACCGCGTCGCCGACCCCGGACGCGCCCGACGCGGCGGCGCAGTCCGGCCCGGCGCCCAACGGCGACTGAGGACCGAGACGGGGCGAACGACTCGCGGTCGGCTCGCGGTTTCTCTCTCGGGTCCCGACCGACGACCCGCCGCTCGCCCGACCCGACTCGAAAAAATCCCGCCAGTTCACGGCGCGACCGACTCGCGTTCCCCGCGTCCGACGCCCGCGTTCAGGGCGTCAGCATCACTTTCGTACAGCCGTCCTCCTTGTCGCGGAACGTCTCGTACATCTCCGGGCCGCGTTCGAGCGGTTCCTTGTGGCTGATGACGAACGACGGGTCTATCTCGCCCTCCTCGATCTTCTCCATCAGCGGGTCGAGGTAGCGCTGGACGTGCGTCTGTCCCGAGTTGACGGTCAGCGCCTTGTTCATCAGCGCGCCCATCGGGAGGTTGTCGACGTCGCCGACGTAGACGCCCGGGACGGAGAGGGTCCCGCCCTTCCGACAGCACTTGATCGCCTCCCGGAGCACGTGCGGCCGGTCGTCCTGCATGCCGAGTTCCTGTTTGGCCTTGTCGGTGACGCCGCTGACGCCCATCCCGTGCGCCTCCGAGCCGACGGCGTCGATACAGCCGTCGGGTCCCCGGTCGCGGGTCAGCCCCATCAGGCGGTCGTAGACGTCGTCCTCCTCGAAGTTGATCACCTCGGCGTCGCCGTGCTTCTGAGCCATGTCCAACCGTTCGGGCACGCGGTCGATGGCGACGACGCGGCCGGCGCCGAGCATCTGCGCGCTCTGGATGGCGAACTGGCCGACCGGGCCGCAGCCCCAGACGGCGACGGTGTCGCCCTCGTCGATGTCGGCGTTCTCGGCGGCCATGTACCCCGTCGGGAAGATGTCCGAGAGGAACAGCACCTCCTCGTCGGGGAGGTTCGAGTCCACCTTGATCGGCCCCACGTCGGCGTACGGCACGCGGAGGTACTCGGCCTGCCCGCCCTCGTACCCGCCGAGCATGTGCGAGTAGCCGAACAGCCCCGCGGGCGAGTGGCCCATCTCCGCGGCGGCCATCTCGGCGTTCGGGTTGGAGTTGTCACACAGCGAGTACATATCCTGCTCGCAGAACCAACACGACCCGCAACTGATCGTGAACGGGACGACCACCCGGTCGCCCACCTCCAGGTTCTCGACGGCGCTGCCGGTCTCGACCACCTCGCCCATCGGTTCGTGTCCCAGCACGTCCCCCTCCTCCATCGTGGGGACGTGGCCGTCGTAGAGGTGGAGGTCCGACCCGCAGATGGCGGTGGCCGTCACCTCGATGACGGCGTCCGTCGGCTCCCGTATCTGCGGCCGAGGCACGTCGTCGATCCGGACGTCCTCCTCGCCGTGCCAGGTCAACGCTTTCATCGCGTCCCTCCACAGTCGGGGTTCGGTCGGGAGTGCACGTGTCGACGCTCGGGCGACCGGTCCCTAAAGCCAGAGCCTGCCCTCGCAGGCGGCCACCGGGCTCCACGCGGCTCGTCCCCGAGACCGCACGGGGATTCGCGCGACAGCGGCGTCGAGTCTCGCGTCCGCTCGCGGCGCGCCGCCGACAGCGACGGCCCGTGTCGGCTCCGGGTCGGCGGGCGCGTGTGCTCGCGATACCGTGGGGCGGGGAGCGTCGCGCGGACGGGCCGAAAGAAGCGTGGGGGTTCCGAGGGGGCGCGACCGTCGCCGGGCGGCCGGCTCAGGCGTCGCCGCCGGTCGGGAGGGAGACGTCGAGGGTGTGTTCGCCGCCCTCGAACGTCGCCGTCGCGGCGGCGGCCATCTCCTGTTCGCCGGCGGTGTCGAACGAGAACTCCCCGTCCGGCAGCGAGTACGACACCAGCGAGAGGGTGAGTTCACACCCCTCCTTCACGGTGAACTCGACCGTCGCCACGTCGCCGTGGACCTCGATCGACTCGTAGCCGCCGAGACAGTCGCGGGTCTCCGCCGCCAGCGAGTTGATCCACGTGTCGCGCTCGGTGACGCCGTCGGCGTCGCCGTGGACGTACTGGATCAGCCGCTCCTGGCGACCGTAGAAGTCGCCCTCGCTCTCGCCGAGGACCTCGTTGGGTTCGCCGGCGACGAGGTCGACTTGGAACGGGACCGGCTCGTCGGCCTCCTCGACGCCGAAGATGGTCGTCGTCCCGCTGACCTCGTGGCCGACGAAGACGAGCGGCTGGTCGGTCGGACTCTCCTCGGCGCTGGCGTAGTCGAGCCCCTCCGGGCCCAGATCGCCCGCGGCGCTCGCGGGGGCGTCGCCGTCGGCGATCCGCTCTCGGATGGGGAACCCGAAGTCGCGGTCGTTGACGTAGTCGACGAACGTCGGCGACTCGGGGTCGGTGATCTCGTACACCATCACGCCGCCGACGCGTTCGAGACCGACGAACGCGAAGAAGCGGTCGCCGATACGGCCGAGCGTCAGGCCCTCCGGCTCGGGACCCTTGTTGTCGCTCCGGCTGTCGCCGGTGTTCTCGGTGTTGTCGTTGTTGAACTCGTCGGCGTACCGCTGGGCGGTGATATCCTCGAAGTCGCTCCCGCTGTCGAACACCCGCTCGCCGTCGGCGGTGAAGATGCTGAACGAGCGCCCGCCGAACGCGTAGATCTCCTCGTAGAGGCCGTCGCCGTCGGTGTCGCCCAGCGTCGTGGTGACACCCTTCGGGCCGAGGTTCTCGGGCGCCTGCAGTTCCTCGACGCTGTCGACCCCCTCGATCGCGTCGAAGTCGAACGCCTCGGGGTCGAGATCCAGGTCGGCCACCTCGGCCTCCTCGCTGAACCCGTCGTAGTCGCGGCTGTCGCCCTCGTTGGCCGTGACGACGTACGTCTCGTCGCCCTCGCCCGGCGAGTACGCCGCGATCGCGTCGGGCTGGAGGATGCCGTGGATCGGCCAGTTGCGGACGTTGACGCCGCCGTCCTCGTTGCTCGCGTCGAGTTCGTTCCCCGCGAGGCTGTAGTCTTTGAACCCGAGCGCCCACAGGTCGGTGACCTCGGCGGCGTCGACGTCGATCTCGGCGATCGCGTTGTTCTCCTGGAGCGCCACCCACGCGGTCTCCGAGTCGTCGCTCACGGCGACGTACTCCGGCTCGAAGTCCTGTGCGGCGGTCGCGTCCGGCCCGAACACGCGGATCCCGCGGTCGCGGAGTTCCTCCTCTCGGCCGACGAACGCCTCGAAGCCGGCGGTGGCGACCGTCGCCGACGCGGCGCCGCCAGAGACGTCGACGATGCTGACCGACCCCTTCGGGTCGGTGGTGTACTCGTCGTTCGGCTCGGCCTCGTTGGCGACGAGCGCTCGCGTCCCGTCGGGCGTGAACGTCACCTTGTCGGGGAGCGCGCCGACCGTGACGGTGTTGCGGAGGTCGAGCGACTCGGGGTCGTACAGGCCGACCTGCCCCGGTTCCTGGGGGGTATCGGCGCCGATGGCGACCGCGACGAGGTCGTCCGACGCCGAGACGCTGTTGGCGGTGTCGACGCCGTCGAGTTCGCCCGCGACGTCGATGTCGGCGACCTTCGTGGGGGTCGTCGGGTCGGAGACGTCGAGCACGTCGACGCCGCCGAGGTCCGCGTTGACGACGAACAGCCGCGCGGTGGGCGCGTGGTAGGCGATGATCTCCGCGCCGCCCTCGTCGAAGAGGTTCGACTCGTAGCGGCCGAGTTCGGTCAGCCGGACGCTCTCGAACCCGGACGCGACGTCCGCCGGGCCGGCGAGGGCGTCACCGACCGCCGCGGGGGCGTCCGCGGCCGCGGTGCCGGTTCCCGCGAGCAGTGCGAGCACGCTACTTCCCGTCAGGCCGAGGAACCCCCGGCGCGCGATTCCATCGAGGTGACTGCGTGAGTCGTCCACGGGAGCCCGCTGTGATGTTCACGGCATAGTATTGTCGATAATATTATATATTCCGGTACGTTGGGGATCCCCCGGGTCCGACCCGTCGGTGGCCCTCCCGGGCGCTCCCGAGCGGTTGGCAGTGACCGGTCGTTCACCTCCCCGGAACTGTGAGAGGAAGTCACGTGGGTAGTCGACGACGCGTCTATCGACACCCGCCCGGCTCTCCGTTCCGTGGGGGGTTGTGTCCGTCCGGCCCTCGTCGGCGGTCGGGGAGACGGACGCGGATGCGGTCGGCGGCTACTCGGTCGGCGGGCCGTCGACACGCGAGCGACAGGGCTTTTCGGCGGGCGGTCGAACCGTCGGCGTATGACCGACGCGCTCTACCTCTCGACGGACGACCTCTCGGGGCTCGCGACGCCCGACGAGTACGTCGACGCGGTCCGCGACGCCTACCGGCAGGTCGGCGAGGGTGCGCCCGCCGAACCGCGGACCAAACTCGTCTCCGACGACCCGCCGGGGATGTTCACGACGTACGCGGCGGTGTTGCCCGACACGGGCGCGATGGGCGGGTACATGTACGCCGCGGGGTTCGGCGGCCGCGACGCGTGGTTCATGACGCCGCTGTTCGACGCCGAGTCGGGCGAACCGCTCGCGCTCCTCGACGGCGCGAGCATGAACCCGTTCAAGACCGGCGCGGCGGGCGCCGTCGGGGTCGACGCCCTCGCGCGCGAGGACGCCACCTCGCTCGCGCTCGTCGGCAGCGGCGCGCAAGCGCGCGGGCAGTTGCGCGCGATAGCGACCGTCAGGGACTTGGAGACCGTCTGGGTGTACTCGCCGACCAAGGAACACCGCGAGTCGTTCGCGGGCGAGATGACGAAGGCGCTCGGCGCCTCCGTCGCCGCCGTCGCCTCCCCCGCGGCGGCCGTCGAGGGGGCCGACATCGTCGTCACCGCGACGAACGCGGACGAACCGGTGTTCGACGGCGAGACGCTCGACCCGGGGACGCACGTCACCGCGATGGGTCAGTACGACCCCGCGAAGCGCGAACTCGACCACCGGACCATCGAGCGGGCGAAGTACGTCCCCGACCTCCGCGCGCGCGCCACGGCGGACGCCGGGTCGTTCATCTCCGCGATGGAGGCGGGCGTCGTGAGCGAGGACGACATCCACGCCGAACTCGGCGAGGTGGTCGCGGGCGTCGAACCCGGCCGCGAGGACGACGAGGAGGTGACCGTCTTCGACTCCGGGGGGACGGGCGTCGAGACGGCCGCGGCGGCGCACATGCTGTACGAGCGCGCCGCCGCCGACGGTCGGGGGACGCCCATCGACGTCTCGGCGGCGAGTCAGGCGCTGACCGGACAGGACTGAGCCGGGCGGGCGGGGCGCTCGGACGGGCCGTCCCTACTGTAGCCGGTAGCGCAACAGCGCCGCGACGCCGCCGAGGTTCCGCAGCTGCTGGCCGGGGGCGAACTCCTCGGAGAACACCACCACGTCGCCGCCCTTCTGTTCGACCGTCTCGATCAACTCGTTGGCGTCGACGTCCCACTCGCCTTCGCCCTGTCGCTCCTCGCGCAGACGCTCGTCTAAGACCAAGAGCGTCTCGACGGCGCCGAACTCGGCGGCCTCCATCGTCTCGCTCGCGCCGTACGTCGCCTTCGCCCCCTCGGCGATCCGTTCGGTCAACTGGTCGATGAGGTCCGCCTCGCGGGCGATCCGGGTCTCCTTCTGGACGTCCGCGACCGCGCCGCGCTTGAGCACCTCGTGGACCCCGCGGTCGCCCGCCGCCGACGTGTCGACGACGGTGATCCGCTCGTCGAGGTCGCGGAACTCCTCGGCGATGTAGTCGCGGGCGTCGTTCTTCGTGAAGCCGGGTCCCGCGAGGATGACCGCGTCGGCGTCGAGGTGCGAGAGCGCGCCCCCCAACTCCTCGAACAACTCGTCGCGGGGGCGGGCGTAGTCGCCCTTCCCGGTGGGTTTGGTGAAGCTGGCGTACTCCTCGGTGCCGTACTGCTGGACCGTGTGGATGTACGCCGCGCCCTCCTCGACGGTGGCGATGGCGACGTCGGGCGCGCCGGTCGCCTCCTCGGCCTCCTCGACCCGCTCCATCTGGTCGGGCTTGAAGTACTTCTCTATCGTGAGTTCGGTGCGCTCCTCGACGTTGATGGTGTGGTGGTGGCCCACCTCGTCCTCCTTGGAGGCGCTCACGATGACGCCGGCCACCCGGAGGCGGTTGGCGAAGCGGGCGAACTCCACCTCCTCCACCTCGATGGTGACGCTGATGTGTTCGCGCTCGCCGCCGGTGTCGCGGAGGTTCTCGTCGTCGCGCTGGATCCGGCGGGTGGTGTCGGCGTCCACCCGGTCGCCGGGTTCGAGCACGTGCGAGAGGTGCCACAGGTCGTCCGTCGTCTCGGGGACGACCGTCAGGCGCGTGCGGCCCTCCGCGCCGCGTCCGCGGCCTTCGATTCGCATGCGAGTGGGTCGGCGGGGCGGCTACAAAGGCCTTCCCAGACGCGAACGGGCCGCCCGGCCGCACCCGGGGCTCAGACCCGTTCGGTCCCCGGCGCCATCGACTCGCGCGCCTCCGCGAACCCGCGGCCGAAGCAGTAGTAGGTGAACACCTGCGCGTAAAACAGCGCGGGGATGCCGACCAACAGCAGCGAGAACCCGAACGCGACGGTCGCGAGGACGCCACCGACGACGTAGCCCAGGAGGACCCCCAGCAGGTAGTCGGTCGAAAAGACCACCTGCCGGAGCGTCCCGAAGTCGAACGCGGCGCTCAGGCTGTCTTGGAGCGCGAAGTTGGTGAGCGCCGCCGGCAGCAGGTACGAGACGACGAGCGACAGCAGGAAGACGACCGCGAGACCGGCCAGCAGCCCGGCCGACAGCGCGGCGTTCGGCCCGGTCACGGGCGGTGCGGCCGCCGTCGCAGTCTCCACCCCCATCCCGCTCTCCATCCCACCCGTCAGCGTGAACGACCCGACGCCGACCACGACCAACACCACCATCGGGACGGCCACGACCAGCCCGTAGACGAGGCTGACGAACAGCAGTTTCAGCCCGTCGACCAGCAGCCCGCCCCAGTTCGTGAACGAGGGGGCGGCCCGCTCGCCGGTCGCCGCCCCCCGGAGTACGCGCACGAGGTAGCCCTGGACGACCAGCGAGACGGGGAACACGACGAGCGAGACGAGTAGGCCGAAGGGGACGAAGGGGACGAACAGGAGCGCGAGCGTCGACGCGAACAGTGAGACGGCGAGCAGCGCGCCGCCGATGAGTAGCGTCGACACCCGGTCGTCGCTCGCGAGGGGGAACCGCAGGGCGGCTTCGAGCATACCGGCCGGTCAGTCACCGCCGGCAAAACGCTTTCCCCCGACGCCGCGGGCCCACGCGGCCGCCGCGACGACTTCGAGGTAGAAGAGGAGGAAGAAGCCGACGACCAGCCGCTCTAACGGGACCGCGAGCGCGGCGCCGACCCCGAGCGCGGAGGCGCCGACGCACCACGCGTAGAAGTACCGGCCGGTCGTGGCGGCCGCCCAGACCGCCGGCGGGGAGACGGCGGCGCGCAGCCCCGAGCGCGCGAGCGCCGCGAGCGCCGCGGGCAGCGTGTACGCGAACGCGAGCGAGACGAACAGCGTGGTCGTCCCGCCGACGGCGACCGCGAGGCTGCCGACGCCGTCGAGCGAGGCGTTCCCGCCGAGGATGCCGTAGAACGTGGCGCCCAACACGACGACCGGGACGACGGAGTAGGCGACGACCACGAGCGACCCGAGCAGGCCGTCGCGGACGAGCGTCCACAGACCCGCGAGTCCGCCGGGCGAGCGGAACGTCGCGGGGTCGTCCTCGGCGTCGTCGGTCGTCCGGAGCACGCCCACCAAGTAGCCGACGACGAACACCAGCGGGACCACCGGGAGGAACGTCGCCAGCAGGTGGAGACCGCCGCCGACCGCGAGCGTCTCCGCGGCGTCCCCGCGGTCGCCGCCGAGCGGGTATCCGAACGCCTCCGGGATCATATCAACGCGTCACCGGATCAGGCGTCCGGGAAGTCGGAGCCGCCCGGCGGGAGGAACTCCTGGATGCGGTCGGCCGACGCCACCTTGCGGACGAACGAGTCGTCCGCGAACCGGGCCTTGAGCGTCCGGTAGCACTTGACGGCGGCGTCGTTCTGTGCGAACTTCCCGGGTTCGAGTTCGACCGTCGAGACCGCGCGGGGTTCGACCGCCGACGGCGGCCCGCCGATCACTCGCGTCTCGGGTTCGACCTGGACGCCGACGGCCACCGTGGCGGGCACGTCGCGGTAGTAGTCGCGGTCGCCGCGGATCGCGAACCCGCCCTTCTCGAGGTACTCGCCCGACTCGGGCGTCTTCGACACCTGGTCGGGCGTGACGAGGTAGGCGTCGCCCGCGCCGCGGCCGTCCTTCCACACCGACGAGTAGGAGACGGCGAACTGCGCGGCCTCCTCGCGGCTGCTCTCCGGGATGGTGACGTCCCGGGCGGCCTCGGAGGGGTCGGTCGCCTTGATCAGCGTCACCGGCCCGCCGTGCGCCTGCGCGTGCAAGAACAGGTCGTCGCCGTCCATGTACTTCTTGACCAGTTCCTCGTTCTGGTCGGCGTTGCGCCCGCCGATGACGAGGAAGTCGTCGCCGGTGTGGAACCACCGGAACCGGTCGTACCAGTGGTCGCGCTCGCGGACCGGGATCGACGGCCGCGAGAGCCAGTCGACCTCGTCGGTCTCGTCGTCCGCGTCGTCTTCCTCGTCGGCGTCGTCGTCCTCGCGGCTCCACTCCTCGCGCCGCTTCCTGACCGCCTCCAACTCCGCCCGGGTGTTCTCGATGGCCTCCTCGGCGCCCTCCCTCTTCTCCTCGATCCGCTTGGCCTCCTGGTAGAGGCTGTCGGCGTTCTTCTCCGGCCCCGTCAGCGCGTCGAGCGTGACGGTCGCCTCGCCCAGGTCGACCGTCACCGTGCCGTCGGCGCCGTCGACCCCTTCGACGGCCTCCGCCTCGGGGATGCCCCGGTCGGCCCCTTCGAGGAACGTCTCGTCTATCTCGTCCCACCCGCGGCCGGCCTCGCGGGCCTCCTGGACCGTGGTGAGGATGTCCGCGACGAGGTCGTAGTTGGCGTACACCGCCTCGGCCTTCTCGCGTTCGGCCGCCGCGTCCGCCTCGAACTCCTCGATGGCGCCCTCCTGCTGTTGGATGATCCGCTTCTGTTTCTCTATCTCCGCCTCGAAGTCGGGGGAGTCGTCGACCCCCTCGTCGTCGGTGAGGTCGAGTCGGTGGAAGTACTCGTCGAGCGCGGCGTTGAAGTCGTCGTACGCCTCGCTGTCGACCCCCTCGCGCTCCTCCAGCGGGAACGGCGTCACGTCGACCACCTCGTCGTCTTCGAGGTAGACGCGGGGGTCGAGGTCGCCCGCACGGAGGCGGTCGCCCAGCCGGCCGATGGCGTCGTAGACGGCGCGGTACTCCTCCTCCGTCGCGTCGGCGATGTCAAGCGTCTTCTCGACGCCCGCGCGGGTGCAGAACTCCTCGGCGTACAGCCCGCCCATGTTGAGTTGGGTGGCGAGCGTCCGCACCACGTCGGTGTCGGAGTCGTCCATCCGCGCGGCGAACGCCTCGAAGCTCACGTCGAGGGGGTTCATCCGCGACTGGGGGTACTCGTAGCTGCTCCCGGGCGCGACGGTCCGCGACTTCAGGCGGACGGTTTCGAGGCTCCGGAGGACCTCCCCCGTCTCGTCGAGGCTGATCAGGTTGCCCTCGCCGAACAGTTCCGCGACGACCGTGGTGTCCTCGTCGGGGCGTTCGAACTCGAAGGTGAGGATCCGGTCGAACTCGTACTGGTCGACGCCGTCGAACTCGCCGCCCGAGAGGCGCGCGCGGAGGGTTTTGGCGAACTCGGGCGGGCGACCCGGCGCGTCGGGGACCCGCTCGGGGTCGGCGACGTGACACCGCTTCACCTCGCCCGTCTCGACGAGGAGTTCGACCCGGCCGCGGTCGAAGTCCCGCAGTTTGAACCGGACGAGGTCGTCGCCGTAGAGGTAGACCTTGTCCACCTTCGCGCCCTCGTACCGTTGGAGTTCACCGACGAGGGCCGCGAGGTCGACGCTGGTCATCTCGCGTTTCGGCTCCATTCTTGTGTGTCGTTTCGGGGGGCGACGTTTGGGCGTTGCGGGATGGGGTCGTCGCGTTCGTCGTCACCGTACTCGTCGTCGGAGGATGGATCGGTGACTCAGCAACCGTCGTGACCGCGAAAGGGGCCGCCCGTAGCCACGTCCTCCCCACCGGACTCGCTCGTCGCTCGCGCGCTTCCGGCGCGGACGACCCGAGCCGAGGGTCTCGCGAGGTCACGCTCAGTTCGCTCGTGTGACCGGAGCCGTGCCGCCACGCGCCGATAGCCCGGCTGAGCGGTCGTTCCGTCTCCCACCGCGAGGGAGCGAAGCGACCGAGCGGGCCGACGACTGAACGGAACGAGCGGAGCGAGTGAAGTGAGTGACGAGCGCTTTTGATCGACCGTTTACCGAACGAGGCCGCTCCGCGGCCGAGCGCAGCGTAAAAGGTCGGGGTCCGGGCTGCGGCTCGTCTCCTTCGAACCCAGCCGGACACCTCGCGCCGCTCGCGGCGACGGCTCGCGCACGGGGCGCTCGCCATGGTGCTCGCGGCAGAAGTCGGTGGGGCTGGGATTCGAACCCAGGAGGCTTGCGCCACCTGCTTTCAAGGCAGGCGCAATGGGCCACTCTGCCACCCCACCCCGCTCGTGGGTTGCGATCCCGGTGACATAGGCCTGACGGTCCCCGAGTTCGGGCGTCCGAGCTAGCACTAACGTCAATTGTCGCCCGGAACCCGAGTCCGCCCGGTCAGACGTCGCCCGGTCCCGCGCCCGACCGGAGTATCAGCGCCGCCTCCTCGGACAGGATCCGGAGGAGTTCCACCGGCCGGAGGTCGTCGAGTGGTCCGGACATGTACGATATCGGGTTCGACGAGGGCGGCTGCGAGCATAACTCTTGTCGGCGCGTCGATCCGTCCGGTTCGGCGGGTCCGTCGGACGCGCCGTCACGACCGCATAGACCTGACGGTCACCGGAGTCGGGGTCGCCCGCACGAACACCTATCCGACCCGTCGCCCAACCCCGACCCGATGCGCGCAGCCGCCTTCTCCGAGTTGTCCGGTCCCGACGGCGTCGAACTCGTCGACCGACCCGACCCCGACCCCGGCCGCGGGGAGGCGGTCGTCGACGTCGAGGCGTGTTCGATCAACCGCCACGACCTGTGGATACTGGAGGGCGACTCCGCGATGGTCGACGCCGACGACCTCCCGTTCGTGAGCGGTCTCGACGTCGCGGGCGTCGTCCGCGACGTCGGCGAGGGGGTGACGGGCGTCGCCCCCGGCGACCGCGTCCTCCTGTGTCCCAACCGGACCTGCGGGACCTGCCGGTTCTGTCGGGAGGGCCCCGAGAACCTCTGTGAGAACTTCTCGCTGTACCACGGCGGTCTCGCGGAGGCGGCGACCGTGACCGCGGACCGACTGATCGCCCTGCCGGAGTCGGTCGACGCCGTCGCCGCCGCCGCCCTGCCGACCGCGTACCTGACCGCCCACCACATGCTCCGCCGCGCGGAGGTCGGACCCGGCGACCTGGTGTTCGTCCCCGGGGCGACCGGCGGCGTCGGCGTCGCCGCGGTCCAACTCGCCGAGGTGGTGGGCGCGCGGACCGTCGGCACCTCCTCGTCGGCGTCGAAACTCGACCGCCTCGCCGACCTGGGACTCGACCACGCTATCGAGGGCACCGACCCGGACGACCTCCGCGAGGCGGTCGCGGCCGTCGGCGCGCCCGACGCCGTGATCAACCACCTCGGCGGACCGTACACCGACCTCGGACTCGACGTGATGCGCCGCGGCGGCCGGATGGTCGTCTGCGGCCGCACCGCGGGCGGCCGCTCGGAGATAGATATCGCCGACCTCTTTCTCGGGCACAAGCGGGTCGTCGGGAGCACGATGGGCACCCAGCCCGAACTGGCGTCGCTGGTCGAGTTGGTCGCCGACGGCGACCTCTCGCCGGCGGTCGACGCGACCTACCCGCTCGCCGACACCGGCGACGCGTTCCGCGCGATGCGCGACCGCGAGAGCGTCGGCAAACTCGTCGTGACCGCCGCCGACTGACCGACCGCGACCACCGCGGCGCCCTGGCTTTCGGCGGCCGCTCCCGCGGCGGTATCGTTTCGGATACTCGGGGGCGGACCCTTATCGGCGTCCACGTCCGAGCGCCTGCCATGACAACGACAACGGCTTGCGAGCACTGTCACGCGGACATGCGGCCGGCGGACGTCGCGGAACCGACCGCGGGGACCATCCGGTGTAAGCGGTGCGGGGGTCGCGCGCTCCGCAACCGGTCGGCGGTCGAACGCCTGCTCGGCGGCGAGTGAACGGCGGCGAACCGAGCCGCTAGTCGTCGGTTTCGGGAGCGAAAGGGGAGCGTACGCCCGGCGGTCCGGCCGTGTGTACCGGCCGCCGGGCCGGGACAGACACCAACGTTCATTGGGGACCCGTCCCGCGGTGGGTCCGATGGCAACCTGCACCGGACCGGCGGCCGAGAGCGGGGTCGGAGTCGACTCGGAGCCGGCGAGCGCGACCTGCGAACACTGTCACGCCGAGTTGCGGCCCGCCGACGTCGCGCGGCGGGGGGACGACACCCATCGGTGTAAGCGGTGCGGCGGCCGGGCGCTCGACAACCGGGCGGCGGTCGCGCGCGTACACGACGCCGGGTGAGGTCGAGTCGCTCCGCCGTCGCGTCGACCCCCGGCGGAGCGCCGAGTCAGCCGTCGGCGACGAGTTCGCCGTCGCGGACGCGCAGGCCGCGGTCGTGGACGAACGACGTCGTGTGCTCGGGGACGACTCGTTCGGCGGCGACGCGCGCCCACAGCACCGGCAGGAGGTCGCGCAGGTCGGCCGTCGTCTCGACGGCGACCTGGAGGGGGAGGAACTCCACGTCGTGGTCGGCGTCCGCCGCGCGGCGGGTCAGCGTCTCCACCTCGTCGTCGCCGAACGCGTCCTCGTAGTCGACGGGCGCGGTGTAGCCCGCGAAGTACGTCCGCCCGCGGGTGCTCGGCCCGAGCACCGTCGCGTTCGACCGCAGTTTCATCGCCGCCGAGTCGATGGCCGACCGGGTCAACAGCGGCGCGGTCCCCCGCACCACCGCGACCGAGTGTGCCCCCTCCTCGCGCAGGAGGTGGGTCGCGGTGTTGCCCGCGCGCGCGGAGACGGTCGACCCCACCTGTTGCTCGAAGCGCGCGTCGGGCACGTCCGCGAGCGCGTCGCCCGCGAGCGTCCGGAGTTCGACCTCGCTGGCCGTCTCCGTGACGTGTTCGTCGGGCAGTAGGTCGTCCGGGCGGTAGTTCACCAGCAGGTCGGCGCCCGACCGTTCGACCGCGCGGAACGTGTCCTTCAGCAGCGCGGCGTACAGGTCGGCCGCGTCCGCCTCCGAGAGCGGCGACTCCTCGGCGAGTTCGGGCAGCGCCAGTCCGGGCCGCGGCGGGTCCGCGAGGACGGCGACGACTGTCATGGGCGTACTCGGAGGGGACCGTCCTTACCCTTTATCAAATCGCGCGCCCCACTCCGGACGTGAACGTCACCGGCGCGCTCGTCCGTCTGGGGTCGCTCGGCTGCGCGCTCGCGTTCGTCGGCGCGCTCGCGGCGCTGCTGTCGTCCGTCGCCGCGGGCGCCGCGGGCGTCCCCGCGGTCGGTCTCCTCCTCACGCTCGGCCTCCTCGTCGTCGGCGTCGCCGCCGCCGTCGCGTGGGGCCGCCGGACCGCGCGCGCCCGGTGGGAGACGCCGTACTGGTGAGCGCCGGCGCGAGGCGTCCGGTATGGTGAGTCGAGCGCGGCCGCCTACCGCCCCTGCCGGCCCTTGGTCTGCCGGTAGTCGCGCGAGAAGACGTTCTCGGTCACGTGCTCGACGAACTCGTCGGCGCGCGACTCCGTCAGGTCGGCCAGGTCGACCATCGGGAGGAGTTCGAACCCGCGGCCGCGGACCGTGGTGGCGTGCTCCGCCTCGGCGTCGAAGCTGTCGGGCGCGCGGGTGGTGTACTCGATGGCGAGCGCTTCGAGCGCCCGCTGGCCCACGGGGACGATGAGTTCGGGGTTGATCATCCGCGTCTCCCCGTTCAAGAAGGGTTCGCAGTTCGCGACTTCGTCGTCCGTCGGCGGCCGCTCGGGGTGGCGACACCGCGTCAGGTAGGTGAGGTAGACGTTCTGGAGCTCCGGCTCGGGGTCGTCGGGGGCGGAGCGCGACAGCCCCAGGTCGCCGAGCACCCGCTGGAGTCGCCGTCCCGCCTCGTCGCCCGTGAAGGGGACGCCGTTCGCCTCCGCGCCCGCCGACGGCATCTCCCCGATGACGAGCACCTCCCCGCCCGCGTCGCCGTAGCCGTGGACGACCCGCTCGCGGCACGCCGCGAGCGCGGGACAGTTCCGGCAGTCCTCGTCCATCCCGAACGGGTTGTACAGGTCGTCCTGCGTGAACACGGCGGGAGTGGGGGCCTCGGAGGAATAACGGTGGGGGTTCCGCGGCGCGTCGGCCGGGTCGCCGGACCGGCCGGGCCGCCGGGTCGGTCGAGTCGTCGGGCCGGTCGGGTCACCGGATCGACGGGGTGGCGGTGTCAGACCTCGTCGTCCGGGTCGTGGTCACTCCTGACGCGCGCCACCTCGTCCGCGTAGCGGTCGCGCGTCTCGGGGTCGTCGACCGCTTCGAGGTTGTGGGGTTCGACGTCCTCGGCGGCGGTGACCGTCTTCGACTCGATGGCGCCCGCCGCGAGCTCCTGTCTGAACACCCGGTCGCCCTCCGGCGTCGCGTACGCGAGCGTGACGAGGTCGCGATTGTCGTAGCCGCGCTCGACGAACCAACAGCGTACGGTATCGGTCACACCGACCGTTTGGTGGCGAGCGCCTTCGGTGTGGCGTCCGCGGTCGACGGCCGGCTCCGGGCTCACGACCGCTCGCCGATCTCCTCGCGGAGCGCGTCGCTCACGACTTCGCCGTCGGCCTTCCCGCGGAGCGCGTCCATCGCCTCGCCCATCAGCGCGGAGAACGCGCCCATCCCCTGCTGTTCGACCTGGTCGGCGTTCCGCTCGACCACCTCGGCGACCGCCTCGCGGACCGCCTCGTCGTCGACGCCCGCGAGACCGGCCTCCTCGACCGCCTCCTCGGGGCTCAGCTCCGGCTCCTCCGCGAGCACGGTCAACACCTCGTTGACGCCCTCCTTCGCGAGGTCGCCCGACGCCACCAGCGCGAACACGCCGCGGAACTGGTCGTCGGTCAGGCGCTCGACGGCCACGCCGTCACGGCGGAGTTCCGTCACCGTCGATTCGAGCGTCGTCGCCGCGAACGTCGGGTCGGTCCCGTCGGCGACGACCGCCTCGAACAGCGGCATCCGTCGGCCGTACGCCACCTGCTCGGCCAGCCCCGCGTCCAGGCCGTACTCGTCGGCGTACCGCTCTGCCTTCTCGGTCAGCAGTTCGGGCGTCTCCACCGCCGAGGGGTCCGGCTCCACGGGCGGCACGTCCGTCTCGGGGTACAGCCGGGCCGCGCCGGGGAGCGGCCGGAGGTAGCGGGTGGTGCCGTCGTCGTTCGCGCCGCGCGTCTCCTCGGGGACGCCCTCGACGGCGGTCGCCGCTCGCTCGGCGACCGCCTCGATGGCGGCCTCGGCCACCTCGGTCGAGTCGGCGACCAGCGCCACCGCGTCGTCGTCGCCGGCGCCGACCGCCTCGCGTAGCTCCGCGACCTCCGCGTCGGTCACGCCGTACGCCGGGAGTTCGTCCGTGTGGAACACGCCGCCCGCGCCGTGCCGCTTGGCGTGATCCGAGAGCTCGGTGCCCAGCCGGCGGTCGGGCGCTATCTCGCGGCCGACCAGCCCGTCGAACCCCTCCAGTCCAACCGCCATCACGCACCCGCCATCGTCGAGCGCGCCTGCGATCACGCCCGAGTCGGTTCCTTCGAACACCTCGCTCGCGTCCACGGGGTCGTCCACCGCGGCGTCGCGCTCCCGGAGTTCGTCGGCGACCTCGACGAGTTCGGCCTGCCGGCCCACCTCGGTCGCGACGATGTCGTCGATGTCGTCGAGCGCCTGCACGCCCTTGATCTCGACGCGCGCGCCCTCGGCGATCGAGACGTTGACGTCCTGACGGATCGTCCCGAGACCCCGCTTGACCTTCCCCGTAGAGCGGAGGAGCATCCCGATCCGCTCTGCGGCCTCCCGCGCCTGCTCGGGCGAGCGGACGTCCGGGCTGGTCCCGATCTCGACCAGCGGGATCCCCAGCCTGTCGAGCGAGTAGCGCACCCCCTCGTCGGTCTCTTCGACCCGCTTTGCGCTCTCCTCTTCGAGCATCATGTCCTCGATGCCCACGCTCCCGTCGTCGGTCTCGATCGACCCCTCCTGTCCCAGGAGGACCGACCGCTGGAACCCCGAGGTGTTCGACCCGTCGATCACGATCTTGCGCATCACCTGCGCCTCGTCGACGACCGTGAGGTCGAGCAGGTCGGCGATCTGCATCGCCACGTCGAGCGCCTCGGCGTCGAGTTCCGCCGGCGGTTCGTCGTCCTCCTCGACGAGACAGGTGGTGTCGTACGCGAGGTACTCGAACTCGCGTTCGACCTGCGACTCCTCCAGCGCCGCCTCGTCCACCTCGCCGAGTTCGGACTTGGTCGGGTGGAGATAGCGGGTGATCGTCCGCTCGGCCTCCTCCGGTTCCCGCAGCGTCGTCGGCGACCCGCAGAACAGCTTCGTCGCGGTGTCGAGTTGCTGGTGGATCTCCAGCCCCGCGACGAGGCCGAGCTCCTCGTAGTCGTACTCGCGGTCGGTCATGGTCGGCCCTCGGTCGGGAGGGGGCAAAAGTGGGGCGACTCCCGCCGCCCGCGGCGGCTCACGACGCCGCGTTCACGACAGCTCGAACCGGTCGAACCGCCGGGCGGCGTACGCCGACGACAGCAGGCCCGCGGCGGCGACGAGCACTACCGTGACGCCGAGTCCGACCGCCGACAGCACCGCGGGCGCGAGACCGAGCAGGTCGCCGACCCCGTCCGCGAACAGCGGCAGTTGCGTGACGACCCCCGGAACCGACAGCCCCAAGAGCGCGAGCGAGTAGGCCGCGAAGGCGAACAGGCTGGGGACGACAGCCGACCGGCTCCGGGTGATCCGCGACGCCTCGAACTTCGGGAGCGCGGCGCCGACGCCGGTCGCGAGCGCCGGCGCGCCCACTCCGAGCGCGACGGCGGTGCCGGCGAGGGTGGCGAGCCTGACGGGCGGGAGTCCGCTCACGACCCCCAGCCCGACCGACAGCGCGAGCGCGCACGCCCCGCCGAGCGCCGCCCCCGGGAGCGCGACGCCGGCGACGAACGTCCACCCGCCGACGCCGGAGGTGACCGTCACGGGGAGCGCCGCTCCCTCGTCGCCGAGCGGGTTGAGCGCGAACGCCGCGCCGCCCGCCCACGTCGCGTACAGCGCGCACAGCACCGGCAGCGTCCGCGACACCTCGCCCGTCTGGAACGCGACCGACAGCGGGCCGAGCAGCCCGAACGCGGGGTAGGCGACGTAGACGAGTTTCATCGGCGCCCGGCGCGCGCGGAGCCACGACTTGCGGGCGACCCACGCGGTCCGTCGGCCCACCAGGCGGCCGAGCGGTCCCGCGTCGAGCGAGGTGGCGTCGGTCCCCGTCGTCTCCGCGGCGTGCGCGCGGTCGGCGTACCAGAGCGCGCCGGCGAGGCGCGCGCCCGCGACGAACGCCGCGGCCGCTCCGACGGCGGTCACCGCGACGGCGGCGGCGGCCCGGAGCGCCGACGCCGCCGGGTGGACGGGCAACAGCGCGAGGTCGGCGAAGTAGGTCAGCGGCGGCCGCGCGAACGCGCCGACGACGGGCGCGAACACCGCACCCTGCGAGCCGGTGGCGAACACGCCGAAGTAGGCGACGAACACGACCACCCACAGCAGGACCCGGAAGCGCGCGACCAACTCCGACCGGACGGCGACGTTCTTCACCGCGAACCCGAGCGCCATCCCGGTCAGGACGCCGAACGCGACGAGCAGGCCGGCCGCGAGCGCGACCGTCACCCCGACGGCGAGCGAGCCGCTGCCCGCCGCGAGCGCGCCCGCCGCAACCAGCACTGGAAGCAGCCCGTACACCGTCACCCCGACGAGTTCGACGCCGAGCAGGCCGGCGAACACCTCGCCGTAGGGGACGGTCGTCAACATCCCGTCGAGGTTGTCGGGTTCGCTGTTCTCGGAGACGGTGCGGAACGCAACGAGCGCCGCGACCAGGGCGAACAGCCCCCCGGCGGCCTGCCCCGCGTAGCCGAGGACCGCCGGGTCGCCCAGTCGGCCGCCGCCGGCGTACGCGAAGAAGCCGACGGCGGCGACCACACCGAACAGGAACAGCCCGGCGACCGCGAGCGCGACCAACTGGAGCGGCCGGTCGAGCAGGTTCCTGACCCGCCGTCTGAGTTCGACGACGACGATCCGCCGGACGTGGCCGAAGTCGACGGCGGGGACGCGACTCGAACTCATTCGGCCGGGCGCCCGTCGGTTGGGTCGGTGGACTCGGCGTCGTCGGTCGTCGCGCCCGCGGCCCGGTCGGTGCCGACGCCGTCGGTCACGTCGAGGAACACGTCCTCCAGCGTGCGCTCCTCGCCCGACTCGGCGCGGCGCTTGAGCGCTTCGGGTGCCCCCTCGGTGACGAGTCGCCCCTCGGAGAGGACGCCCACCGTGTCGGCGAGTTCGTCGACGACGGGGAGGATGTGCGTCGAGAGGAACACCGTCGTCTCGCCCGCCGCGAGGTCGGCGACGGTGTCGCGGACGGTGCGGGCGGCACGGGGGTCGAGCCCGCTGGTCGGCTCGTCGAGAAAGAGGACGGCGGGGTCGTGGAGGATGGCCTGGACGATGCCCACCTTCTGTTTCATCCCCTTCGAGTAGCCGTCGATCCGCCGGTCGGCGTCGTCCGCGAGGCCGAACCGGCCGAGGAGGGCGTCGATCCGCTCGACGGCCGCCGGTTCGGGCAGGTCGCGGAGCGCGGCGACGTACTCCAACTGCTCGCGGCCGGTGAGTTCGTCGAACAGCGGGGGTTCGTCGGGGAGGTAGCCGATGTCGTCGACGACCGCCGACCGGTCGCTCACGGGCGCGCCCGCGACCCGGGCGGTGCCGTCGGTGGGGGTGGTGAGCGTGGTCAGCATCCGCATCGTGGTGGTCTTGCCGGCGCCGTTCGGCCCGAGGAAGCCGTAGACGCTGCCGGCCTCGACCGCCAGGTCGACCGAGTCGACCGCGACGGTGTCGCCGTACCGCTTGGAGAGCCCGTCTGCGTCGATGGCGAGCGGGGGAGTCACGGGTCGACGCGACGGGAGTGGCGGGCAAAAAGGTGCGGACTCCCCCCTACGGCCGCCCGCCGGGAGGGTGGAGCGCGGCCGACGGGGGTCCGGGCGTGCCGGTCGGCGGGTGGCTCAGTCGTCGAGGCGACAGAGACCTTCGCCGATGCCGGTCGCGTCGCAGTCGTCCTCGGGACAGGCGAAGTGCCAGCCGTCCCGCGTCGCTCTCCCCTCCGGGAACTCGGCACCGCACTTCCGGCACCGGAGCAGGTCTCGGCCGGTTCCTCGGACTGCGAGTTGCTGCATACGCCTCCCTTCGCGGGAGAAGTGTTGAACGTACCGATTCTCCCGGCGCTCTGGCACGTGGTCCCACCGCACGCCCGACCTCGGTCGCGGACTCGCCCCCGCCGCGCGGTCGCCACCGTTGGGGAGAGTATTTCACCCCGGCGCGTCGTCGGGGTGGTATGCACGACCTCGACGGGACCGACATGCGGATCCTCCGACTGCTCGCCGAGGACGGCCGCCGCCCGTACAGCGAGATCGGCGACGCGGTCGACCTGACGCCGCCCGCCGTCTCCGACCGCGTCTCGCGGCTCCGCGAGGCGGGGGTCATCCGCGGGTTCACCATCGACGTCGACCGGTCACAGCTCCGGTCGGGCGTGCCGGTGCTCGTCCGGGTCGAGCCGAACCCCGACGAGCGCGCCGCGGTCAACGAGCGGCTCCGCGACTCGGAGGCGGTCGAACACGTGTTCACGACCGCCGAGGGGGACATCACGGCGTACGGCCGCCTCCCCTCGGAGTCGGCGTACGAGTGGGTCGAGGAGACCGTCGGCGTCGACCGACTCGACGGCTACGAGGTCGACCTGGTCGCGGACGTCGACTGGACGCCGAGCGTGCGCGGGACGGAGTTCGCGCTCGACTGCGTGCAGTGTGGCAACACCGTCACCAGCGAGGGCACGTCCGCGCGCGTCGGCGGCGAGCTCCGCCACTTCTGTTGTCCGACCTGCGAGACGCGGTTCGAGGAGCGGTACGAACAGCTCGAAGAGGGGGTCTGATCCCCCCGAACGCCCGCGCCGGGCGAGTTCGGTCCCGCCTCCCGCGCCCGTCCCTCGTGGGGTCGCTACTCCTCGTCGCCGAGGATACCCCGGTGGGTCATCGCCTCGGGGTCGAGCACCTCGTCGGCCTCCTCCTCGGTGAGGTAGCCCTTCTCGACGACGACTTCCTTCACGGTCTTCCCCTCCTTGAGTGCGGCCTTGGCGGCCTCGCTCGCGCGGTCGTAGCCGATGGCGGGGTTGAGCGCGGTCGCGAGCGCCATCGACTGCTCGACGCGCTCCTCGCAGTGCTCCTCGTTGGCTTCGAGTTTGGCGACGAACTTGTCGGCGAACGCCTCCGAGACGTTCGCGAGCACGTCCGCCGACTGGAGGAAGTTGTACGCGACCACCGGCTTGTACAGGTTCAAGTCGATCTGCCCTTCGGCGGCGCCCGCCGACACCGCGGCGTCGTTGCCGACGACCTGCTTGTGAACCTGGTTCACGGACTCCGCGACCACCGGGTTGATCTTGCCGGGCATGATCGAACTGCCGGGCTGGTTCTCGGGCTGTTCGATCTCGCCGAGGCCGTTCCGCGGCCCCGAGGCCAGCAGTCGGAGGTCGTTCGCGATCTTGTTGAGGCTCCCGGCGACGGTGCGGAGCGCGCCGTGCGCCTCCGACATCGCGTCGTGGGCCGCCTGCGCCTCGAAGTGGTTGTCCGCCTCGCGGAACTGGGTGTTCGTCTCCTCGGAGATGTACTCCGCGGCGAGTTCGGGGAACTCGGGGTCGGTGTTGAGACCGGTGCCGACCGCGGTGCCGCCGAGCGCCAACTCCCGCAGGTGGTAGCGCGCGTCGCCGACGCGCTTGATCCCCTTCTGGACCTGCGCGCGGTAGCCGCCGAACTCCTGACCCAGACGGACGGGCGTGGCGTCCTGGAGGTGGGTGCGGCCGGTCTTGACCACGCCGTCGAACTCCGCCTCCTTCGCCTCCAGTTCGGCGCTGAGCGCTTCGAGCGCGGGCATGAGGTCCTTCTCGACGGCTTCGAGGCTGGCGACGTGCATCGCCGTCGGGATCACGTCGTTGCTCGACTGGCCGAAGTTGACGTGGTCGTTCGGGTGAACCACCCGGTCGCCAACCTCCTCGCCCATGAGTTCGGCCGCGCGGTTGGCGATCACCTCGTTGGCGTTCATGTTCGAGGAGGTTCCCGACCCGGTCTGGAAGATGTCGACCGGGAACTGGTCGTCGTGGTCGCCCGCGATCACCTCGTCGGCGGCGTCCGCGATGGCGTCGGCCACGTCCGAATCGAGGTGGCCGAGGTCCTCGTTGGCGCGCGCGGCCGCCTTCTTGACCACGCCGAGCGCGCGGACGAACCGCCGCGAGAACGTCAGCCCCGAGACGGGGAAGTTCTCGACCGCGCGCTGGGTCTGTGCGCCCCAGTAGGCGTCCGCCGGAACCTCCATCTCCCCGAGGCTGTCCTCCTCGATCCGAACCTCGCCGCTGTCGTCGTCTCGGCTCATGTGCGGTGGCTCGCCCGGGACCGTCGTAAAAGGGTGTGGTCCGCGCCCGCGCGCCGCCCGCGGGCGACCGGACGACCGACCGCCCGGCCGCGGCGCCGACACCGCGGTACCGGCTGTCACATCCCACACAGGTTCAAGTGGGCGGGGCGTCTCGTCGTGAACGAGGTGACACCGACGTGCGCACCCCACCCATCGACGCTCTCCTCGGCGCGAGCGTCGGCGCTCTCGGGTTCGACCTCGGGTTCGCGTCCACGCGCGAACCCGGGGCCGGTCCCGGGTCGCCGACCCGCCGCCGGCGTGCGCGTGTCGTCCCTCCCCGCCGCTGAGTGACGGCCCGCCCCGCCCCGTGTATCGCCGTCCGACTGCCCTACCCACCAGAGACGACCAGACAGATGTTCGGTTACGAGTACGCAGCGAGTCGAGTCGACTCCGATCACCGCCGGGCCGACCCCAGCCTGACGGTCGCGTTCGCCGTCGCCGCGGCGTTCCCCGTCGCGCTGGCGCTCGCCACCCACCCCGCGTTCGCCGTCGGCGCGCTCGCCGGCCTGGTCGCCGGCGTCGCCGTCCGTCGGTGACGCACAGCGGTCCCCGCCGACGCCATCGGCCCTCCGTCGTTCGCCGGCCGACCCTCCCGCCGTTCGCCGACCCTCCGCCGACGCCCGCCGGTCCCCGCCGACGCCGCCGGCCCCCCGTTCCCGTTCTTTCACTGCCGCTGGTCCAGTCACGCCGGTCGACTCTCGCCGTCCGCCGGTGAGTGTTTCACTCCGCCGCCCCTCACACCACTCATGGGCACGTACCGCCGACGGACGCGCGTCGCCGCGCCGCTGGACGAAGTTTGGTCGTTCCACTCGCGTGTGAGCGGGCTGGAGGAACTCACGCCGGGGTTCATGGACCTCCGGGTCGAGGCGGTGGTCGGTCCCGACGGGGAGCCCGACCCGGAGATACTCGAACGGGGGGCGACCATCCGGATGAGCATCCGACCGTTCGGGATCGGCCCGCGGCAGTCGTGGACCTCCCGCATCGTCGAACGCGAGGAGCGCGACGGCTCCGCCTACTTCCGCGACGAGATGGAGGACGGCCCGTTCCCCGAGTGGGAGCACACCCACCGGTTCTACGGCGACGGCGCCGGGACGGTGATCGTCGACGAGGTGCGCTATCGCCTCCCCGGCGGCCCGCTTGGCGGGCTGGCGGAACCGTTCGGCGACGTCGGGTTCGAACCCATGTTCCGCGGTCGCCACCGGAAGACGAAGGAACTCCTCGGGCGGCCGTAGCGCGCGGTCGGGCGACTGCGACGCCGTCGGGCAGTCGCCCCCCTCCAGCCCTCGGCCCCTCGACCCCTCGACCCCTCGACCCCTCGACCGACTGTCGTATCGGCCGGCTACGTGGGTCCCGCTCCCGCGCGGCGCGCGGCCGCGGTGGCGTACACGCCCGCGAGCACGACCGCACCGCCGACGAGCGTGACCGGCGTCGGGTACTCCGCGAGCAACAGCGCCGCCAGCAGCGTGCTCCCGACGGGTTCGCCCAACAGCGACACCGAGACGACGCTCGACTCGACGTGCGCGAGCGCCCAGTTGAGTACCGTGTGGCCGGCCAGCCCCGGTCCCGCCGCCATCGCCGCGAACAGCAGCCACTCGCGGGGCGGGTAGCCGACGAGCGGCGCCGCGCGCGCGCGCGCCGCCGCGAGGAGGGCGCCCGCACAGACCGCGTACACGACGACGACGTACGGCAACAGCGGAAGCCGCTGGCGGAGCGAGCGCCCGACGAGGAGGTACGCCGCCATCGCCACCGCGCCGAGCAGGGCGAGCGCGTTGCCGTACAGCGGCCGCGCGCCGCCGGCGCCGCCGACGAGCACCCCGCCGCCGCTCATCACCGTCGCGCCCGCCAGCGCGACGCCGATGCCCGCGAGCATCCGCCCCGTGAGCCGCTCGTCGAGGAGCGCCCACGCGCCCGCGGCGACGAACAGCGGCTGCGCCTGCACGAGCGTCACGCTCGCGGCGACGGTCGTCCAGCGCAGGCTCTCGAACCACGCGCCGAAGTGGACCGCGAGCGCGACGCCCGAGGCGGCCGCCACGGCCACGTCACGCGGGCGGAGGCGGCGGAACGCCGCCCGGTCGGCCGGCCGGGCCAGCGCCGCCGGCAGGAGGAGCAGAACGGTGAACAGCACCCGGTAGAACGCCTTCACGAGGCTCGGCGCCCGGCTCCACTCGACCAGTATCGCGCTGGTCGACACCGCGAGCACCGCGACCACGAGGGCCGCGAGCGGCGGGACGCGCCGTTCGACGGCGGCGAGGTGCGACACACGCGCGACTCTCGGGGTGCGGCGTTAGTGGTTGCGGTACCGCGAAAGAACGAGGGCGTCGAGTCGGTTCGGCCGCGCCGGGTCGCGGCTCGCGGGCGAGTCGTCGGGTCGGCGGGTCCGGTTCCGCCGTTACGCCTCGTCGACGAGGCTGCCCATCACGCGGTCGGCGTCGCCGGGCACGTCGAAGTCGTGGTAGTGATCGCCCTTCTCCTTCGAGAGGATGTTGAGCGCGGCCGCCGCGCCGTCGCCCGCGGAGATGACCGCCTGCCACTCCTCGGCGCGGACCATCGCGCCCGTGGCGTACACGTCCTCGACGCTGGTCTGCATCGACACCTCGGCGTCGACGACGTCGTCGTCGGTGAACTCACAGCCGAGTTCCTCCGCGAGGTCGCGGTTCGCACCGGTCGCGAGTACGACGTAGTCGGCCTCGTACTCGTCGTCGGCCGTCGAGACGGTGAACCCGTCGCCGCTCTCCTCGACGGCGGTTACTTCGGTGTCGGGGTGACGCTCCGCGTCGAACGTCTCGACCTGTCGGCGCGCGGTCTCGAGGAAGTTGGTACCGTCGGTCGAGCCGACCCCGAGGTAGTTGAACAGGTGCGCCTTGTGCATCCACGTCTCGTCGGTGTCGAACACGTGGGTGTCGAGTCCGTTCTTCGCGGTGAACAGTGCCGCCGAGAGGCCGGCCGGACCGCCACCGACCACGATCACGTTTGCCATGTTTGACCATTTGGTCGACAGACGCATAAAACGGACGCCGGCGGCGACCGGTGCCGCTTACCGGGACGGTCGCCGCCCGGCCGGCCGGCGACGACGCGGGTCGGACCGGCGCGCGCGCGCCTCCGCTCTCTCTTCTTCGGGGTTAACTTAACTATGTGTGGAAATAGTATTAATCTATGTGCATCCGGTGGGACGGCTCGCTCGTCGTCGGCGCCCGGTGTACGGCCGACGGCTGCGGGTGGGGACCGGTCGAGACCGAAGACCCCGACGCGTGGGACGTCGTCGAACGCGCCCGCCTCCGGCACGAACGGGAGACGGGCCACGTGACGTCCGTCGAGGCGGCCCGCTGGGACGGGTCCGCCGAGGCCGACGGCGACCCGACCCCGATGGTGGGAGTCACCGTCGTGTACGTCTGTCCCGACTGCGACCGGACCACCGACGAACTCGGCGCCGACCGGCGCTGTCCCGACTGCGGGGTGTCGCTCCGCCGGGCGTTCCCGTAGCGGTCCTCGCTGGCTACCTCCTCCGGACGGCGACCGTCTGCTGCGGGAGCGCCGCCGCCGGTCCGATGGTCCTCGACGACGACCCGGAGTCGCCGGGGACGAGAAGGGAGCGGCCGCCGGGACCGGTGCCCCGTCGGCTGCCGTCCGCGACGAGGAGCATCCTGGCTCTTGAGTGAACTCTCGTTCACGACGTGTCAGCCGTGCGGTCTGGATGAGGTGGTCCACACTGGACGTTTTTCGCTGTACTCGTACTCGAAACAGCAGTGTGTGGTGATTGAGAAACTGATATCACTGGAACGAGTGGCGTGGGGGAGGGCCGGAGACTTGGAGACGATCCGAGTTCCGAGAATGGCAGAGACTCAGGCTTCGACGTGCTCGGCATCGTCGGCTCCGGCCCGGAGTGGGAGACGGATCTCGATGTCGTCGAACGGGACGACTGGCCGTTTAGCCCGACCCTCCTCGACGAACTCGACTACGCCGTACTCTGCGAGTTGATCGAGGTTCCGCGAGACGTCCTTGATGTCGCGGTCGACCATCCGCGCCGCCTCGCGCATACTCGCGGGTTCCTCGCGGGCGACCGTCCGGAGCAGGTCGATCGCTCGTGGACTGAATACGACCGCCATCTCGTCGGTGTCGCCGAAGCTCAGCCGGTGTGGGGCGTCCTCGTCTGGAACGTCGCCACTGAGCGCCTTGTCGAACGCGTCGCGGGTCCGGGCTTCGACGTCGGCGAGCGATTCGACCGTCACGATGAGTGTGTTAGATGATGTCATGGTGTATTGGTAGGGCACCCAGCGACGCGGGCGGCTACGGCCCGCCCTCTCGGACTTCTCGCCAGAAGCGGTCTTGAACCGCCTCGTAGCCGGGAAACTCGTAGTCCTCGTCGAGTCCGTCGGCAGTGTGTCGTTCGTGGACGCCGTGGGAGTTGTCGTAGCGGACGATGACCTCGTCGTCCTCGGTCCCGTAGTGAAGGCGGTACTTCACGCCCTCGGGGAACTTCTCGGAGGTGGGGACGGAGAGGACGAGTGCGCGGATGACTGCGCCGTCGTCCTCTCGTCGGTCGATGTTTTCGATTTCCCGTACGTCGTCGCTGGATACCATCCACAACTGTTGTTATACACCACATCATAATGGGTGTTGGGTCGCAACCCATCGTAGGCGGTGGTCGATTGATGGTTCCGAGAACAGGTGAGTTCGGAGAGAGAAGGTATCCGAGTCCCCCGATTTGAACGCGTCGAGACGGTCCGGGCGTGCGGTTTCGCTTCGCTCGGCCGGTCCGGGCTGCGACTCGTCTGTTCGAATCGGGTCACGAGTGACCCACGCGGCGCGGCTCCCCCGCTGCTGTCCGTTCGCGGTGCGCCGCGAGAAGTCCGGGTTCCCCGAATTGAACGGGGGACATGCCGATCTACAGTCGGCTGCTCTGCCAGGCTGAGCTAAACCCGGTTACACCCGACACTACCTGCCGACTGAGACTTAAGGGTTCTCATTCGGTCGCCGTGCGTCACGGCGAGTCACCCTCCCGTCTGGGGGTTTTATCGCCCGCGCGGCGCACCGCTCGGGCATGACAGACGAGGGACGACAGGCCACGTTCGGCGCGGACGGCGACCTCTCCGACCGGTCGCCCGACGCCGACGGAACCGACGACTTCGGCGAGCCGAAGGGGTCGGACGAGACCGACGGCGGCTACAACCGCTTCGCCGTGTCGAGTCTACTCCAGAAGGCGGTCCGCCGCTCGGACGAGGAGGTGGCGGCGTGGGCCGCGTGGGAACTCGCGCGCTCGGGGTTCGCGTGGAACCTCTGGGACCGGCTGAACCTCTACGTCGTCGAGGACCTCCGCGCGGGCCAGGAGGTCGCGCTACTGGTCGACCGCTACGAGGAGCTCGCGACCGAGCGGTGGGAGCCGAGCGAGTGGAAGGGGCGGGTCTGTGCGGTCCACGCCGCGCTGGCGTGCGCGCGCGCTCGCTCCTCGCGGGAGTCGTCGAACGCCGACGAGTACTTCCGGAACGTCGCGGCCGAACGCGCCGCGGCGAACGAGGAGGACCGCGAGCCGAACGTGGAGTTCCCCGCGGGCGACCTGGAGCCCGGCGGCCGGTTCGACGTGGCGTTCGACAAACACACCGGCGAGGGGGCGCGGATGGGTCGCGGCGGACGCTTCTTCAAGCTCCACGGCGCGCGCGTCGGTCCCGAGGGCGAGGACGACCAGTCCGCGCGGTGGCAGCGTACGAACATGGAACTGCGCGACGAGGAGTTCTCCGCGGCCGAGATCGAACACGCCCTCTCGGCCGTCGACCCCGACGACCGGTGGGCCGAACCCGACTTCGACGGCGGGAGCGACGAGGAACGACCCGACGGTACGGACCGCTGAGACCCGGCGCTCACTCCATCGTCCGCTCGCGGACGCGGACGCCCTTCTCGGCGAGGTGGTTCATCTGCCGTTGGGCGAAGTCCTCCTCGCTGGTCCCGCGGGTGGCGAGGACGTACACGAGCGCGGACCCCGCGGGCCGCATCGTCCGCCCCGCGCGCTGTGCGCCCTGTCGGCGGCTCCCGCCCAGCCCGGAGGCCACGATGGCGAGTTCCGCGTTCGGCAGGTCGATCCCCTCGTCTGCGATCCGGGAGACGACGAGCGTGCGCCGCTCGCCCTGTCTGAACTCCTCGAACAGCCGCTGGCGGACGTGGTGGCGGGTCTCCCCCGAGACGAACGGGACGCCGAGCGCCGCCTCTATCTCCCGGCCTTGGTCGAGGTAGTCGACGAATATCAGCGCCTTCTCGTCGGCGTGTCGCTCGCGCAGGCGGCGCACCTCCCCGACCTTCGCGGGATTTCTCGCCGCGACCCGGTGTTTCTCCCGGCGGTCGGCGCTCGCCCACTCGTTTTGTGCCTCGTCGTCGCGCCACGGCACGTACCGGATCTCGACTTCCGGCTCCTGGACGAACCCCGCGTCGAACAGCGCGCCCCAGTCGGTTCCGATGGGCGGGCCGACGAGCGTGAATATCTCCTCCTCGCGGTCGTCCTCGCGGACCGGGGTGGCGGAGAGACCGAGCCGGTGGCGCGTCTGGAGGTCCGCCGACCGCCGGAACACGTCGCTCGGGATGTGTTGGACCTCGTCGTAGACGATCAGTCCCCACTCGCGGGAGTCGAACAGCGAGCGGTGACGGTCCATCCCCGCGGTCTGGTAGGTGGCGACCGTCACGGGACGGACGTTCTTCTCGCCGCCGTGGTACTCGCCGACCTGCGCTTCCGAGAGGTCCGTCCGGTCGAGCAGTTCCGACCGCCACTGTGCGGCGAGTTCCCGCGAGGGGACGAGCACGAGCGTCTCGCCGCCGACGGCTTCGAGGACGGAGATGGCGGCGATGGTCTTGCCCGACCCGGGCGGGCCGACGAACACGCCGGCCTGCCGCTCCATGAACCGGTCGCGCCAGTCGCGCTGGTACGCCCGCAGTTCGACGTTCATCGTCACGTCGAGCGGGTCGCCGGAGTCGAGGTCGCGTTCGTCCCGCACCGGGTAGCCCGCCTCGTAGAGGGTGCGCTTTATCGCGCCGAGTTCCTCCTCGTTGACCCACGACGTGGTGTCGGAGAGGTCCGCCCTGAGCTGTCCCGGCTCCAGTTTCTGGCGGGCGACGTTGCCCATCAACTCCTCGCGGTCGGCCTCCAGCACCACGTAGCCGTCCTCGTGGGTGCGGAGCGTGAACTGGTTGGCGCGCTTCCACTGGTCCTCCACCCACCCCTCGAAGTGGGGCGAGCGCCGCGGGAGCACCGAGTGCGTCCGCGCGAGCAGGTCTGAGAGGTCGTCGAACGGCGCGCCCCAGATGTCCTCCTGGCGCACCTCGTAGAGGTACCCCCGGGTGCCCGGGTCGGTGCCGGTGGAGTCGACGAGGTGGGCGAACTCCGAGAGGCGTGCGCGGGTGAACTGCGTGGGCTGGTCGACCACGACCTGCCGGCGCTCGGGGAAGAACACCACCCGCTCGCGCGCCGCGAGATCCCCCCACGACGAGGGGTAGAACACGACCGGGTCGGTCTCGACGTCGACCCGTTCGACGTCGCCCGCCGCCGTGAGCGCGTCGAGCGCGTCGACCGCCTCGGCCTGCGACCGACCAGTCCGCCGGGCGACCTGCGAGGCGGTCAACACCGGTCGCTCCTCCGCCTCGACGGCGTCGTAGAACTCGTCGACGGTGAGCGCGGGCGCGCCGCCGGACGGACGCTCGCTCTCCCCGCCCCCGTCGGTCTCGCCGTCGCTCTCGCCGGCACCCTCCCGTGGCGTCGACTCGGCGTCGTCGGCGCCGACACCGGTACCGGCGCTCGCGTCGCCCGCGTCCGCACTCCCCTCGCCCGTCCCGGCGTCTCCCGAGTCCGTCATCGTCGGCGGTAGGCGTCCGCGCGGTAAAGGGGTCGCGCTCCGCCGGTTCGCCGGCGCTTCTGACCACCTGATTGCCGGCCACACAACCCACTTCAGGGGCGAGCGTGAACTCTCGACTCGATGGAATCGGACCTCCTCGCGACGGGGGCGACGTACTGCCGGGGGCGCGGGTACGACGTGAGCTATCCCGACAGCGGCGCCGACCCCCCGGGGCTGGCGACTCCGACCGCCGACGCCCGCCCGCCGTTCGGTCCCGCCCGGCCGGTGGCGCTCGACCCCGTCCGCGGCACCGACCCGACGACCGTGCTCTCGCGCGTCTGGACCAACCAGGGGCGCGAGCGGGCCACCCTGTTCGTCGTGAGCGAGGCGGAGGCGGCCGAGACGGTGACGGAACTGCTCACGCCGCCGGTCGGCGTCCGCTCGGAGGACGCCCGCGGCTGTCGGGTGTTCTTCGACGGCCCGGACCGCGTGCGCCTCGCGGAGGGAGGGTACGCCGCGGTCCCCGCGGGCGACGACGTGGAGTGGCACGAGGCGCCGTCGGCCGACCCCGAGTCGGAGGACAAACGGCTCGAACTCCGCGCGGGCGCCGAGACGCTGTCGGTCCTCGACGGCGTCGACCACCTCGACTGCCCGCCGCGGGAGTCGTTCCCGTACGCCTACGAGCGCGACGAGGACAAACACATCCGCGTCCGGGACTTCCTCGGCCGCCCGGTCGAGCGCTACGTCGGCGTGAAGGCGATGCGCGCGGGCGGGTTCGCGCCCGTCGCGGCACCGCTCGTCCCCGAACACATGTTCGACGGCCCCGTCACCGACTGGTGGGGGGTGCTGGTCGCCGGCGAGGACGCCGTACGGACCGGCGGGGTTCGAGGGCGGAAGGGTCGGTAGAACGACCGGCGGGGTGGTCGCCCCGCCCACGCTACCGCGCTACTGTTCGCAGTGACTCTCGCACAGCGCGCGCTTCGACCGGTAGCGCCCGCCGCAGTCGGCACACGCGACGAACCCCTCGCCCGGGGCCGTCCGGACGCGGTGGCCACCCACCTCGAACGCGCGCGCGACGACGCGCGGACGGATCCGGCCGGGGATCTGCCGCTCCTTGTGCGTCGACAGGTCCGCACGGAGCTGGATCGTGTTCACGTCCGCATCGCTCCAGCGGTCGGACTCCACCGCGGCCTCCCAGTCGGCGATCTCGGTCCAGCCCGTCACGAGCACCGGCGACGGCGTCTCCGTGTCGCCGACGACGACGACGTAGCGGACGCCGTCGCGGACGAGCGCGAACCGCCAGCCGTCGGTCGTGTTCCACCGGAGTTGACCCTCGCGGATGGCGTCGCCCGCGGCCGCAAGCGAGACGTACCGTCCCTGCTGTCGGAGTCGTTCGCGAAAGTGGTCCGTCTGCGCGTACCGCGCGGGGTCGCGCGGCGGCGGCGAGGAGAGGTCGCGAGTCTCGCCCGTCGGGGAGTCCGGGGACCGGGTCCGGATCGGGGCGTTCGGTGACGACACGCCACGGCTGGTGTGCTCCGACGCCCGGTCGGCGTCGGGGCTGCCCTGTCGGGAAGCCACTGTGTGCCGTGGTAAGCGGTGACCATATAAACGCTTTTCCCCGGGTCGGGGGGCGGTCCGGCCGGATCAGCCGAGCAGACCCAGCGCCTCGATCCGCTCGACGATCTCCTCGACGGCCTCCTCGGCGTCGTCGGTCCGCTTGCCGCCCGTGATGACGATCTTGCCCGACCCGAACAGCAGGATGACCACGTCGGGTTCGTCCATCCGGTAGACCAGCCCGGGGAACTGCTCGGGTTCGTACTCGACGTCCTCCAGCCCCAGCCCGATGGCGAGCGCGTTGAGGTTGAGCTGGTGGCCCAGGTCGGCCGACGAGACGATGTTCTGGACCGTGATCTCGGGGTCCTCCTCGACGGGGATGGAGAGGCCGCGGAGCTTCTCGAAGATGATGCCGAGCGCCTCGTGGACGTCGTCGATGCTCTTGGCACCCGTACAGACGATCTTCCCCGAGCGGAAGATGAGCGCCGCCGCCTTCGGCTCTTGGGTCCGGTAGACGAGACCGGGGAAGTTGTCCGGGTTGAAGTCCGCCCCCGGCAGGTCCTCGGCCAGCGCCTCGAGGTCGAGTTCCTGCCCGATACCGGTCGATGCGACCACGTTCTGAATCTCGATTGAGTCTGCCGGGTCCGTCATGCGTCGTCGTTCCTCACGCTCTATTTATAAACCGCGGGTTTATAAAGCCGGGTGTCTCCGCCCGCGCTCGCGGCGGGTTCCTCACCGCACCGGGCGACTTTCGTCCGCCCCGACCCGGCGAGCGACCGCCTCGGGCGAACACGACGCGAGCGACGCCGCCCGCGGGACGGACAGCCCGAACCGCTCGCAGGCCACCGCCGCCCCCTCGACCGCCGGGTCGCCGTCGGAGTCGGCGCCCGCGTCGGGTCCCGGCGGGGTCGGCGGCGCGGGCGGACCCGCGGGCGCGAACCCCGCCCCTTCCCGGAGCCGGATCCACGCTGTCAGCGCCGACAGTAGCGTCGTCGCCACGGAGTCGAGGTCGGTCCCCGCCGCGTCGCCGCGGAGCGGTTCGAGCGCGCCGACCAGCGCGAGCGCTCGCCGGGCGTCGCCGGCCGTCCGCGCGTGTTCGACCGCGGCCTCCTGGACGGCGGCGACCATCGCTCCCGCGTCGCCGTCGGGGTCCGCGTCCGCCCCGTGGTCGGTGGGCGCCATCGCTCGCGGGTAGCGCTCCCGGCCGCAAATCCCCGTCGGTTCCGGCGGTCGGGGCGTCGGCGGTTCGGATGTGGCGGCGGACGGTCCGGTCGGCGGTGTCGGTGTGTCCAACCATCGGCATCGGTCGGTCCAGCCGGCGGTATCGGTCGCTCCGGTCGGCGGTGTCGGTCCCGCCGGCGAACGGTCGGGTCCGCGCCGCTCGCACGCCGCTACCGTGCTGTCTCGGTTCGCGCCGGCCGGGACTGAGTGTTTCGAGTTACCCGTAATTTTATTACCTATTGGGGACATACAAAGATCAAGAATGGCGTCGACAGCCGACGAGCGCGGACGGACGGACGCGACGGGGGTCGTCCACGGGGAGGCGTCGTCGCTCGCGGCCGCCGCCGTCGCCGAGGGGGGGACGCACGTGGCGGTGGTCGCCCGGGAGACGGTCGACGACTGGTACCGGCGGCTCGGCGCCGCGGGGACGCTCCCGGCGCGCACCCACTTCGTCGGCGTCGACGACACCGTACGCGGGGCGGCGACGGCCGGCGGGCCGGGCGGGTCGACGCGCGGGGTCGGTTCCGGCGTCTCCGTGAGCGTCGCCGAGCGGCCGCTGGGACCGGAGTTCCCCGAGTTCGTCGACGCGGCGCTCGCGGACGCCGGCACGGCGGGCGGGTCGCTCGTCGTCGACGACCCGGCCGTCCTCGTCGAGGCGGCGGACGGCGACTCCGACGCGGACGACGACCCGGACGCGGACGCCGCCGTCGACGGCGCCGTACTCGACGCGGTGGCGGCGTCGGCCGCCGACGCGGGCGTCGCGCTCCACCTGGGCGCGCCCGCCGACGGCGACGACGCGACGGCGGCGGCGCTCTGGCGGCGGTTCCGCCCGGCCGACGACGCGACCGGCCGCGCGCTGGCGGCGGCCGCGCTCGACCACCTCCGCGCGGTCGACCCCACGAACTTCGGCTACCTCCGCCGCTACTGGCGGGAGGCGCGCCGGGGGCTGGAGGCGGTCGAGATGACGTACCCGCAGGCGAAGCAGGTCCACGCCACCCTCTCGGAGCCGGAGACGACCACCCGGACGCTCGGCGCGGCGCTGCAGGCGCTCGTGCGACTCGGCGCGCTCGGCGTCTGGGGGGAGACGGTCGCCGCCAACCGCTACGACATGACCGGTTACGACCCCGAACGGGTCGCCGCCATCGGCGACGCGCTCTCCGAACTCGACGACTGAGCGGCCGCGGCGGCGCGGTCCACGCCGGTTCCGTTTTTTCGGCTCTTCCGCCCGGACGGGCGCTTTGCCCGCCGCCAGCCCGCGGTCGGCGGCTCCCGTCGGCGTCAGCGGCTCCCGTCGGCGTCGGCGGCTCCGTCCGCACCACGGGGTCCGGGAACCGACAGCGAGTGGTCGACCAGCCCCTCGTCGGGGTGCATCGTCACCGTGCCGAGCGTGACCGTCTCCCCCTCCCCGGCGCGCTCGTCGACCGCGTGGAGCGTCTCACGCTTGTCGAGTCGCTCCCACGTCTCCGTCTCGACGCGCGTCTGGAACGCCTCGGGGTCGCGCCAGCCCGAGTCGATGTCCGAGGGGACGTGGACGACGAACCGGAACGCCTCCGCGTCGACGGCGATGCCGACGCCGAACGTGTCGCCCTCCGTCTCGTCTTCGCCCGGGTCGGCGCGGGCGTCCGTCGGGTCGTCGCTCATCGCCGGGGATTACGCCCCGACGGGTAAAGCGCCACCGGAGCGGCGGCGACGCGCCGTCGGAACTGCGCCGACCCCGCGCCCGACTAGCACCGAAGCGGGACGAGCGAGCGGGGTCCGGGCGGGGTCAGATGTGGTCGTCCGGGTCGTGCCGGTCGGCCATCCGGGTCGCCTCCTCGGCGTAGCGCTCCCGGTCGTCGGGGTCGGTGTCGCCGAGGTCCGCCGCCGGCACCGACAGCGACGCGCGCGTCGGGCGGTCGTCGGCGAAACTCGTCAGCGCGCGCTCCTTCCGGACGTACCGCTCGCCGTCGGGCGTCGCGTACACGAGGATGATCAGGTTGAGTTCGTCGTCGCCGTACGTCCGTTCGACGAGCCAGACACGCTCGTCCGCCCGTCCCTCCGAGTCACTCGGGTCGACCGCGGCCGCGTCGCCGTCCGTGTCGTTCATGCCCGTCGTTCGTGCCGCTCGCTCAAAGCGACTCCGCCGCCGGCGGGCGGCGAGAGTCGATAACGGTGGAGGTGAGGTGCGCGCGAGCGCCCGGCGAGCGGCCCGGCCTCGCGTCAGTCGTCGTCGGTCGGCGCGGTGGAGTGTTCGGCGTCGTCGTCGACGGTGGGACCGCTCCCCCGCGGGTCGGCGTCGCGCCACGTCCCGCGCTGGTACCACGCGTACGCCATGAGCGCGCCCGCGACGTTCGAGACGGCGAACGACAGCCAGATGCCCGACGACCCCAGCGAGTCGATGGCGAGGAACGCGGGCGGCCGGACCGCGGCGTACGCCAGCGGGAGGCGGATGAACCCGAGCATCAGGATGGAGATGACCGCCGCGGTGAGCGTCTTGCCCGCGCCGCGGAAGCTCCCGGTGTACGACCGCATCACGCCGATGAACCCGAACGTGGGCGCGACCCACCGGAGGAAGTCCTCCGTGACCGAGATGACCTGCGGGTCGTCGGTGAACACGTTCGCGATCGGCGCGGCCGCCAGCCAGACGACGACGCCCGCGCCCGACAACACCCCGAAGGTGACGATCGCCGCCAGCCGCGCGGCCTCCGCGCCGCGGTCGGGCTTGCCCGCGCCGATGTTCTGGCCGGTCATGGTCTCGACGCCACGCGCCACCGCGATGGCGGGCAGGAAGATGACCGAGAACACCCGGACGCCGATGCCGTACCCCGCGACGACCGCCGTCGGGAACAGTCCGACGATGACGAGCATCAGGTTGACGGAGAGCGAGCGGCCGGTCCCCTCGATTGAGGCGGGGACGCCGATCCGGACGATCTTCCGGGCGTACGAGAAGTCGGGCGCCATATCCGAGAGGTGGATCTCGACGCCGCGGGTGCCGCGGAACATGATCGCGAGACCGACGACGAGCGCGACCGCCCGCGAGAACACCGTCGCGTACGCCGCGCCCGCCATCCCCGACCCGGTGTAGCCGGTCGCCGCGAACAGGCCGGATTCGAGTCCGCGCATCCCGATGATGCCGAACAGGGGGTTCGAGTCGAACCCGAAGATCAGGATCGGGTCGATGACGATGTTGAGGATCACCGTCCCCAACATGACGAGCATCGGGGTGATCGTGTCGCCGTAGCCGCGCATCAGCGCGATGAACACGAAGAAGCCGAACATGAACGGCAGCCCCGCCGCGATGACGCGCATGTAGTCGGTCGCGAGCGGCAACACGTCCGGCGACGCGCCCAACAGCCCGAGGAACTCGCCGACGAACAGGAAGCCCACGCCGCCGAGTACCGCGGCGCCGAGGATGCCGAACGTGACGGTCTGGGAGGCGGCGTACTCCGCCTGCTCCGGTTCGTCGGCGCCCGTGTGTTGGGCGACGAGGACGCTCCCCGCCACGGAAATCCCCATCCCCAGCGAGATGAGCAGGAACACCATCGGGAACGCGAAGCTGATCGCCGCGAGCGCCTCGGTGGAGAACTGCCCGAGCCAGAACGTGTCCGCCAGGTTGTACGCGGTCTGGAGCAGGTTCGTGATGACGATCGGCAACGCGAGATACAGCAGCGGTCGGCCGATGTCGCCCGAGGTGAGGTCGAACTCGTCTTGGCTCTTGAACACCGACGAGAGCCGGTCCCGCAGCGTCACGCCGCGACCTCCTCGTCCTCGCCGTCGTCCGCGCGTCCGCTTCCGTCCCCGCCTTCGGCGTCGGTCTCGCGCTCCTCGCTCCCGCCGTTCGCCTCCTCTTCGGCGGACCCGGGCGCGACCGACACGTCCGCGTCGGCCGCGAACAGCGAGTCGACGTACGCCACCAGCCGTTCACGCATCGCGTCGACGTCGGCGCCGACCGCCGCCGACCGCGTCCACGTGCCGTGGACGTACGTCACGACGTGGTCGGCCACCACCTCGGGGTCGGCGTCGGCGTCGAACTGGCCGGCGTCGACGCCCTCGGCGACCAGCCTCCCGATCTGCTCGCGGAGTCGGTCGTCGACCTCCCGCAGGCGCTCGCGGTAGCCGTCGCGGTACGGCGCCTGCGCCTTGATCTCCATGAACGCCGTCGTGAACTGGTTGTCGTCGTCCCCGTCGGCGTCGAGTATCGTCCGGAGGAGGTCGACCAGCCGATCGGCGGGCGTCTCGCCCGTCGGGTCGGCCGTCCGGTCGAGGAAGTCCTCGTTGAGGTGGTCGAGAAAGCGCAAGAGGAGATCCTGCTTGCCGTCGAAGTGGTAGTGGAGGGCCGCTTTGCTCTTGTCCGTCTCGTCGGCGATGTCCTGCATCGTGAGGTCGGCGTACCCCCGCGCACACAGCGCGCAGTACGTCGCGTCGATGAAGGCCGCCTCCGTATCGTGATTGTCGTCTGGTTGGTCAGTCATGCGAGAACCCGCGACCTGCCCGGCCGCCGTTGATCGATACTGACTGGCCAGTCAGTCAAGCGTTTCGGTTCGTAACCCGCCCGGGTGGGAGGCCCACGCACGGTCCCGTCCGGGAGTTCGGCCGGCGTCGAGCGGTCCCACTACGCCCGGCAGACGGCGAGCATGTGCGGCGAGACGTCGGCGAGCGACGAGTCGGTTCGGAGGAGGTCGTTGAGTTCCCGAACCGTCTCGCGGGCCCGTTCGTCGAGTTCCTCGAAGTGGGTCCGCCGCAGGCCCGCGACGCCTTCGAGCGCCGCGACCTCCGTAACGTCGAGGCCGGCCGTCGAGAGCAGGTCGACCAACTCCTCGCGCCGGAAGAAGTGACAGTCGAAGATCGCGGGCTCGACGCCGTGTCGCTCCGCGAGGTCGGGGGTGTAGTCGCGTTCGCGGACCAGGTCGGGCATCACTGCCAGGTCGTCGCCCGACTCCACCCGGCCGGCGTACTGGACCGTGATCATGACCGCGCCCAGAAGCCCCATGACCGAGACGAACACCGGGCCGCCCGACCGAGTCACGCGCCGGAGTTCGCGCGCCGCCCGCGCGCGTTCGTCCGCGTCGAGGACGTGCGAGAGCGGGCCGCCGAGACAGCAGGTCGCGTCGAACGCGGCGGCGGCGGCGTCGAGGTCGCGAACGTCGCCGTCGCGGACGGTCACCCGGTCCGCGACGCCGTGTTCGCGGAGCTTCTCTCTCGCGATCTCACGCTGCGTTTCGCTTGGGTCGACGAGGTCGACCGCGTACCCGTGTTCGGCGAGACGGATGCTGTACCGGCCGGCGGCGCCGCCGACGTCGAGGACGCGCGGGGGGTCGTCCGACTCGTCGACCCGCGGGAGGTGGGCGTCGAGGTACTCGACCGTCGCCTCCCACTCCAGGCGGTGGAAGAAGTCGCGGTCGAGCCGTTCCCACTCGCGTTCGCCGTAGTCGTCGTAGTACGTCTCCGGGTCGGTCCGTTCGGGGTCGACCATGCGCGAGCGTGGACCTGTCGGGACAAAGCCACTCGGGGTGATACAGTCGCGACTGCCCGACCGCGCCGGGGGACCGAGACGGCTGATAGCTTATGTACCGCCGGGCGAATTGGGTCGACATGGACGCGAAGAACCTCTCGTTCCGTTCGCTCGACGCCGCGCCGGCCGGCGACGTCGGACGGCAGGTGTCGAAGGAGGCCACGACGTGAGACAGTACGTCGGAGCCGAGGGCGACGGTGAGGTCGACGACGAGGTGGGGACGTACGATCACGAGGACGGAACGGAGACGCGAACGGTCGCCACCTGAACGACGAAAATGGATTCCAAACAGTTCCTGTTCGTCTCGGCCGACGCCGCACTGATCGCCGACCTGGCCTGGCAAGTTCACCGTGAGGGCCACGACGTGAAGTACTACATCGAAGCCGAATCGGACGAGGAGATCGGCGACGGGTTCGTCCCGAAGACCGACGACTGGCGCGCCGAGGTCGAGTGGGCCGACGTCGTCGTCTTCGACGACATCTGGGTCGGCGGCGAGGTCGGCACCGGCGCGCTCGCCCGGGAGCTCCGCGAGCGAGGAAAGGCGGTCGTCGGTGGCACGCCGAACACCGATCGGCTCGAAGAGGACCGCGGCTACGCGATGGAGATCCTCGAAGAGCACGGCGTCAACACCGTCGAACACCACGTCTTCGAGGACTTCGACGCCGGCATCCAACACGTCCAGGAGAACCGCGCACCGTACGTGATCAAGCCGCTCGGGGAGGTCCAGAACGTCAAGCGCCTGCTGTACGTCGGCAGCGAGGACGACGGCAGCGACGTCGTCGACGTCCTCCGCGCCTACAAGAAAGCGTGGGGCCACCGCATGAAGGGCTTCCAACTCCAGCGGAAAGTCGAGGGCGTCGAGATAGCCATCTGCGGATTCTTCAACGGTGAGGAGTTCGTCGATCAGGTCAACTTCAACTTCGAGCACAAGAAACTGTTCCCGGGGAACATCGGCCCGTCGACGGGCGAGATGGGGACGTCGATGTTCTGGGGCGGGCGAAACAGGCTGTTCGAGGAGACGTTCGGGAAACTCGAAGACTGGCTCGCTGCGGAGGGGTACGTCGGGAGCATCGACATCAACTGCATCGTCAACGAGACGGGCATCTACCCGCTGGAGTTCACCCCGCGGTTCGGCTACCCGACCATCGCACTACAGGAGGAGTCGTTCGAATCCCCGACCGGGCAGTTCTTCTACGACCTCGCCCACGGGAACGACCCCGAACTGGAGGTCCACGAGGGGTACCAGATCGCGGTTCGCGTCGTCCTCCCGCCGTTCCCGTTCGACGACGAGAAGACGTACGACGAGAACTCCCGAAACGCGGCGGTCGTCTTCCAGAGCGAGAGCCGCGACGGCATCCACCTGGAGGACACGAAACGGGTCGACGGACAGTGGCGAGTCGCCGGCGAGAGCGGGATGCCGCTCGTCGTCACCGGGAAGGGGGACACGATGCAGAACGCCCGCCGGCGGGCCTACGAGCGCGTGGACGACGTCGTCGTTCCGAACCTCTACTACCGCGACGACATCGGCGAACGCTGGATCGAGGGCGACGGCGACCGGCTACAGGCGTGGGGGTATTTAGGGCCAGAAAAACGCTAACTAACACTACACATATGGCGGTGGATCCTGCTTGGTTTTTCTCCACAATTGCACAATCAGCCGCAGCGGCAATTGCATTTATAATAACATTCGGAGGAATATTATATCAGATCGAATATCAGGATCGGAGAAAAAGAACGGATGATCTTCGAGAACGGCTTATTGCGGTTAGAGATAAACATAGAACACCAATTCGATCGGCATTATGGATGCTAAATACTTTGGATAGGAAGGGTATGGTAGAAGTGGATATAGATGTCGATGATGAAGATATATTAGAAAAATGTGTAGGGAGTAAATCAGTCAAATACCCATACTCTGTAGCATCATATATTATAATTGAGAAAATAGAGCGAAGAATAGCCAAGATTAGTGCAGGAGAATCTACACAAGATCACTATCTCATCAGCCGAGAACAGATTAGAAAAATATATAAATTGTCTGAAAATCTTTATGATATAATAAGATCTGATGAATTTGAAGATGAGATACGATCTCAAACGGAGATATCTGGCGGGAGGATTGTATCTGAACAAATATTCGGGAATCAGGGTAGTGGAAATAGTGTTTTTACCGATCCGCATCCAAATAACAGAACCATTGAACTTAAAGAATGGCTACAAAACCATGGTCTATCTGATAGTCATTCGGGACAGGATATCTACTCACTCGTCCTGTGGCTTCGTGAGTTGATGTCTGATCTTGCGCGTGCCGAATCACAAAGTAAAAGCACTTTGCTAAACTACAATCCCAATGCCAATAAGCTACTAATCGCGGCTGGAGTTACCATTATTACTAGTGTATTAATACCACTTATATTTTTGGTCTGGCTACCTGCTGATTCAGTTCTGTATGCTGATTCTGGGTGGGGGTTGACATTCTTAGAGGCGAAGGTACTACTCATAAGCTCCATCTCATTTCTAAACCTATTTTGGATCATCTGGGATGAAACCTACCGAGGTTTCTCTCCATGATTTATTATAGATTTTATATATGTAATCTACATTTATTATTCATCGTTATCTCTATTTCTTCGACCGAACTGTCGACTGACCGGGACGTTTTCGAGAACTACTAATCGTCTCCGGCCACAACCCCCACCAATGCCCTCACCCTCCTGTCCGGTCTGTGACGAGCGGTTCGACTCGCCCGGCGCCGCGCAGTCGCACGCGTGGGACGCCCACTCGGCGTGTCACCACTGCGGCCAGCAGTTCGAGTCGGGCGACGAGACGGACCTCTACCGGCACTGGCTGACGGCCCACGACGAGGAGTTGACGCGGATCGAACGCAAGCGCGCGGAGTCGGCCGTCGGGTCGCCCACGTTCTCCGACCGACTCTCGAACGGGGGGGTCGGCGCGGCCGTCGGCGGGCTGTCGCGACGGAGCCTCCTCGTCGGCGGCGGCACCGTCGCCGTCGCGGGACTCGCGCTCGGCGGGGTGGCGCTCACCGACGGCGCCTCGAACGACGACGGCGACGGCGACGGCGGCGGGTCGGCGTCGAGCGTCCCGGACGGGCCGGTGGCGACCGCACAGGTCCCCTCGGCGCCGGGCGACCGCCGGTACGCGACGATGGGGAGCGACGACGCCGCCGTGAACGTCACCTACTTCGGCAACTGGAAGTGTCCGTACTGTGCGGACTTCTCGACGGGTTTCCTCGCGGATCTGGTCACCGACTACGTCGCGACGGGCGACGTCTCGCTCACCTACCGGAACCTGACGTACGTCAACGGCGGCCCGTTCCTGGGGTCGGACACGCCGGCGGCCGCCCGCGCGGGGCTGGCGGTGTGGAACGAGGACCCCGAGTCGTACTGGCGGTACCACGAGTACGTCATGGCGAACCAGCCGCCGGAGAGCGACCAGTGGGCGACCGCCGACCGACTCGTCGAGTTCGCCACGCGCGCGGAGGTGTCCGACCCGAGCGTGGTCCGGACGGCCGTCGAGGAGAACCGCTACGAGGAGGCGCTGCGGGCGACGACCGCCGCCGCGAACGAGGCGGGCGTCTCCGGGACGCCGACGCTCGTCGTCGGCGGCCGGACCGTCTCGCCGTTCCAGGAGGACCAGACCCGGAGCGTCATCGAGAGTGCGGTCTCGAACTGACGGCGGGGTCGGGCCGTCGGCCGACTCTCGGCGCTGGCTCGCGGGGGCGACGGTCGTCGCGGCCGTCGCGACGGCCGGGAGCCTCTGGTTCAGCCTGGGGCTGGGGCTGGTCCCGTGTGAACTCTGCTGGTACCAGCGAATTCTGATGTACCCGCTCGTGGTCGTCCTCGGCGTCGCGACGCTCGAACGCCGCCCCGGCGTGTGGCGGACCGTGCTCCCGCTGTCGACGTTCGGGACGCTCCTCGCGCTCTACCACTCGTTCCTCCAGGTCACGTCGGTCGACTGCGGGTTCGACGGCGCCTGCGCGGCGGTCCAGTGGCAGTCCCCGCTGCTCGGGCTGTCGATACCCAACCTCTCGTTTCTGGGCTTCCTCCTGGTCACCGCCGCCGCCGTCTGGCTCAGCGACGTCGGTCGCTGACCGCCGAACGCGGCGCCGAGACCGACCAGCGTGAAGCCGGTGCCGCCGACGCGCGTCACGAGCGTGTACGCGCCCGTGGGTCCGCGTTCGAGCGTCGCGGCGTCGCCCCCGGCGGTCCGGAGGCGGCGCCGCGGGCGTTCCCGCGGTCCGAGTGCGACGAGAGCCGCGAACGGAGGAGGCCGAAGGGCCGCGAACGGCAGGCGGAACAACGGGACAGCAGGACGCCACCGAACCGGAAGGGGGCGAGACCGCACCGGGTGGGTGTCACCGAGCGCCGTCGACCCGTCGGTCGCGGTTCCGGAGCCGTCAGGCACAACCCGACAGCGCCCGAGGCCTCGTGTGATGAGCGAGACCAGCGGCACCCCCGACGCGAGTGCGGCCGGAACGTTCGACCTGGACGGCGAGACCACGGTGACGCGGCTGGGGTTCGGCGCGATGCGCCTCTGCGGGGAGGACATCATCGGCCGCCCCGACGACGAGGAGAACGCCCGCGAGGTGGCGCGACGCGCCCTCGAGTTGGGCGTCGACTTCGTCGACACCGCCGACTCGTACGGCCCGGGCGTCTCGGAGCGGCTCCTCCGGGAGGCGGACGTACCCGACGACGCGACGGTCGCCACCAAAGCCGGACTGCTCCGCGCGCCCGAGGGCGACTGGCTGGCCCACGGCGACCCCGACTACATCCGCAACGAGGCGCTCGTGAGCAAGGACCGACTCGGGGTGGACACCATCGACCTCTACCAGTTCCACCGCCCCGACCCGGACACCGACTTCGAGGACAGCGTGACCGCGTTCGCGGAGCTACAGGACGAGGGGCACGTCGAACACGTCGGTCTCTCGAACGTCTCCGTCGAGCAACTCGACGAGGCGCGCGAGCAGGTGGACGTGGCAACGGTCCAGAACAGCTACAACGTGACCGACCGCGAACACCAGGACGTGCTCGACGCCTGCGAGGAGTACGGCATCGGCTTCATCCCGTACTTCCCCATCGGCGGCGGCGAGTTCGACGAGGTGGACGACGAGATACACGACGTGGCCGACGCGAACGACGCGACTCCCCGGCAGGTCGCGCTCGCGTGGCTGCTCCACCAGTCGGACGTGACCCTCCCCATCCCGGGCACGTCGAGTGTCGACCACCTCGAGGAGAACGTCGCGGCGGCCGAACTCTCGCTGTCGGACGACGACGTCGAGCGACTCACCGACGCGGTCTGAGGTCGCCCCCGACCGCGCTCCCCACTTCTCCGACGCGCGGTTCGCGGGTTCGCGTCGCCGTCCGCGAGGCGGCGACCGACGGGCGACGGTGCTCGGGCGTCGCTACGACGAGCGCCAGTGCTGGAGGTCGCGGGCCATCACCCCGCCCGCGGCGGCGAGCACGACCACGCTGACGACGCTCACGACTATCGAGTAGCTGGAGAACCCCCCGAGGTCGAACGACAGCGCGTACAGGAGCGCGAGCGTCGCGACGACCATGACGACCCCGATGACAAGATACCGAATCAGCCAGTCCTCCGCAGCGCGCGTCTCGCTCATTGTCGTCCGTGGGTTGCTGCACGTGTGATAAAAAGCCCGTCGGGATGCGTCCGGGTCGCGGGGGCGCCGTCGCCGCGTCCGGACGGGACCCCGCCGACCCGTCCGACCCGGTCGGCTCACACGAGCGTCGGGAGCGCCGCCCACGCCAGGAGCGCCAGCGCGGCGCCCGCGA
>NZ_ASGZ01000062.1 GCF_000495475.1 Candidatus Halobonum tyrrellensis G22
GCGGCGATCGCGGCGGTCTCCGCCTCGCTCGCGTCGTCGGGGACGGCGAGGCGGAGCCCCGGCCCGACCGCGGGACCGGCGTCGCCGCTCCGCCCACCCGCCCCGCCTCGGTCGCCCGCGGGGTCGTCCGACTCCGCCCCGTCCGCCTCGGTTCCGTCCGGGTCGTCGGCGTCGGTCGCTCGGACCATCAGATCGGGATGTTGCCGTGCTTCTTCTCGGGGAGCGACTCCCGCTTCGAGCGCAGCAGTTCGAGGTCGGCGATCAGCCGCGGGCGCGTCTCCGGCGGTTCGAGGACCGCGTCGACGAACCCCTTGTCGGCGGCGGTGTACGGGTTGGCGAACTCCTCGCGGTACTCCTCGATCAGGCTCTCCCGGCGCGCCTCGGGGTCGTCGGCGGCCTCCAACTCCTCGGAGTAGAGGATGTTGACCGCGCCCTTCGGTCCCATCACGGCGATCTCGGCGGTGGGCCACGCGTAGTTGACGTCGGCGCCGAGGTGTTTCGACGCCATCACGTCGTACGCGCCGCCGTACGCCTTCCGGGTGATGACGGTCAACAGCGGGACCGTCGCCTCCGAGTAGGCGTACAGGAGTTTCGCGCCGTGGCGGATGATCCCGCCGTGTTCCTGGTCGGTGCCGGGCATGAACCCCGGCACGTCGACGAACGTCACGATGGGGACGTTGAACGCGTCACAGAACCGGACGAACCGGGCGGCCTTCTCCGACGCCTCGATGTCGAGCGTGCCGGCGTTGACGCGCGGCTGGTTGGCGACGATACCGACGCTGTGGCCGTCGAGGCGGCCGAACCCGGTGACGATGTTCTTCGCGAAGTCGGCGTGCGTCTCGAAGAACGACCCCTCGTCGACGACGCTGTCGACGACGTTCGTCGCGTCGTACGGCTTCCGCGGCTCGTCGGGGACGATGCTCGTCAACTCCTCGTCGGCCCGCTCGGGGTCGTCCCACGGCTCGACCCGCGGGGGGTCCTCGACGTTGTTCTGCGGCAGGTACGACAGCAGCCGGCGCATGTCGTCTAACGCGTCCTCCTCGGTCTCCTCGGCGAAGTGGGCCACCCCCGAGGTGGAGGCGTGCGTCTGTGCGCCGCCCAACTCCTCGAAGGTGACCTGCTCGCCCGTCACCGTCTCGATCACGTCCGGGCCGGTGATGAACATGTGGCTGGTGTCTTTCACCATGAACGTGAAGTCGGTGAGCGCGGGCGAGTACACCGCCCCGCCCGCACACGGCCCGAGAATGCCCGACAGTTGCGGGATGACGCCCGACGCCTCGGTGTTGCGCCGGAATATCTCCGCGAAGCCGGCGAGCGAGCCGACGCCCTCCTGGATGCGCGCGCCCGCGGAGTCGTTGAGACCGACGACGGGCGCGCCCACGTCCATCGCCTTGTCCATCACCTTACACACCTTCTCGGCGAACACCTCGCCGAGCGACCCGCCGAAGACGGTGAAGTCGTGTGCGAACACGAACGTCTTCCGGCCGTTCACCTCGCCGTAGCCCGTGACGACGCCGTCGCCGGGGAGCCGCTGCTCCTCCATGCCGAACTTGTGGGTGTCGTGGGTGCGGAACTGGTCGAACTCGTGGAAGGTGCCGTCGTCGAGGAAGTAGTCGACCCGCTCGCGTGCGGTCATCTTCCCCTTGTCGTGTTGGCTCTCGATCCGCTCTTCGCCGCCGCCGAGCAGCGCCCGCTCGCGCCGCTCGCGGAGTTCCTCGATGCGGTCGTCCATGGTCATCGGGGACCACCCCCGCGCGTGGTCGCGGCCATTCGTTGGGTGTGGTCCGGCGACGCGCTCCAAAAGGGTTCCGTAACGGACGCCCCGCCGGATCTCGTGACGGTACCGCCACCGCCGGGTCGCGACCCGCCCGCGACCCGCCGGACGCTACCCGAGCGGCGGACGACCCGAGCGGCCGTGGCGCCGTGTGGGTCGCGCCGTACGCGCTAGCTCACCCCAGGAGGTCGAGTAGCGCGCTCGCCGTCTCGCCCGCCCGCTCGACGGTGAGCGTCTCGGCGGTGACGAACACGCCCTCGTCCCCGCTGGTGACGCGGACGAGCGTCCCGTCGGAGAACCGCCGGACCGTGTACTCGTACTCGCCGAGTTCCGAGTCGGCGTACGCCGTGTTCGCGCGGAACCCGTCGCGCGCCTGCTCGACGAATCCCACCAGATCGGCGTCGGCGTCCAAGTCCGACCGGAGGTAGACCTGCTCGTGGTCGTCGGGCGTGAAGTAGGTAATGCTCCGCAGGCGGTCGCCGACCGAGGTCCGCGCGACGCGTTCGAACTGGTCGGCCCGGTCGGACGAGACGAGAGGTTCGGCAGAGCTCATGCAGTTTGTTACCACGCTCGGAGGACAAAAGCTTACGGCCGGCGTCGACACGTCGCCGGAGCCGACCGGCGGAGCGCCCCGACCGGGCGGGCGGCGTCCGGCGGTTCCGGGCGGCCGTCGCGGCTGGTCGGCCCGGCTCCGCGACATCGGACGAGCCGGCGCGCGGTCCGAGCGGGTCGGTCGGCGCCCCGGCTCAGTCGGCGGTCGCGAGCGGGTCGTCGACGTCGATCTCGCCGGCGTCGAGTTCCGCCTCCACCTCGCGGGCGGCCTGAACCATGTTCTCGGTCTTGCCGTACGCGATTTCGCGGGGGAGGAGCTTCAGCCCGCAGTCGGGCGAGACGGTCAGCTTCTCCGGCGGGACCACCTTCAGCCCCTGCCGGATGTTCGCCTTGATCTCCGATACGGGCTCGACCTCGGCGGTGTGGGCGTCGACGACGCCGAGCGCGAGGTCGGGCGCGAACGCGCCGTCGGCGAACGTCTCGATCTGCTCGTAGTCGCCGTTACACAGTTCCACGTCGAACTCGTCGATCGGGTAGTCGTTGATCTCGGGGTAGATCCGCGAGTAGTCGCCGTAACAGACGTGGAGACCGATCCGAACGTCCTCGGGGATGTCGGAGACGATCCGGTCGAGACACTCGCCGACGATGGCGTGGTCGTCGGGCGTCGTCGCAAGCGCGGGTTCGTCGATCTGGACGTAGCGGGCGCCCGCCTCGACCAACTTCTCGACCTCCTCGTTGACCAGGTCCGCGAGCGCGTACGACAGCTCCTCGTCGGAGTCGTACGCCTCGTTGAACGCCCAGTTGGCCAGCGTGTACGGGCCGGTGATCGGCACCTTCACCGGGCGGCTGGCGACCGCGTCGGTGAACTCGAACTCGTCGACCAGCCACGGCTCGTCGTACGCCACCTCGTCGACCACCGACGGCTTGTCGAAGTAGTTGTGCCCCCACACCTTGACGGGTCCGTTGAACTCGTAGCCGTCGATCCGGCCCGCGAAGAACTCCACCATCTCCTCGCGGCGCATCTCGCCGTCGACCACGGTGTCCAACCCAGCCCGCTCGTGTTCGTGGGTGATGACGCGGCAGGCGTCGTCGTGCGCCTCCGTCAGGTCGACCGCGTCGAAGTCGGCGTCGTCGTCCTCCGCGAGGTCGGTCGCGCGGTTCAACCACCGCGGCTTGGGGTACGACCCCACGACGGTCGTGAGCAGGAACGCCTCGGTCGGGTGGTCGTCCGGCCGGAACCCCTCGCGGTTCCCCGGGTTCCGGCTCACAGTTCCACCCCCTCGCTACGGGCGAGGCGAGCGCCCTCGGCGAGCGTCGCGAGTTTCTCGCGGTGGCGGTTCACGGGCAGGTAGAACGGCTCCGTGTTGTGGCTCACGTACGTCGTGTCGAACTCGGCGGCGGGCACGCGGTCGTGGACCCACTCCACCCGCTCGGCCACCGTCTCCGGCTCCTCGACCCGGGTGTTCTGGCCGTCGACCAACCCGAGCCCGATATCGTCTTTCGTGCCGTACTCGTTGATACACTCGAACGTCGCCTCGCGGTCGGCCGTCACGAGGTCGAACCCGATGGCGTCGACGCCCGCGTCCATCAGGTGGGCGTACGGCTTCTCCTCGAACGCCTCCCAGTAGGTGTGGACCACCACGTCGGCGTCGGTGGCGGCCGCCACCTCGTCGATGGCGTCGCTCGCGCGCTCGTCGCGTCCGTCGCCCGGCGGGTTCGTCACCAGCGACGGCTCCAGCAGGTACAGCGTCTCGTGGGCGGGGAACGCGTCTATCTCGCCCGCGAGGAACTCCGCGACCGCCGCGAGGAACTCCGCCTCGTCGCCGTAGTACTCGTCGGTCGCGAGGTTCGCGAGCGTGTACGGACCCGGCAGCACCGTCTGGAGCGGGTCGTCGTCGAGCAGTTCGACCGCGTGGTCGAGTTCGACGCCCACGTCGCCCGAGAACGTCAACTCGCCCACGACCCGCGGGTCGCGGTAGAAGTTGTTGTTGTCGTAGTAGCGGACGATACCGCCCGTCTCGACGTTCTCGTGGACCGTCAGCGGGTGCGCCAGCATGTCGTCCCACCGCGCTTGCCCCTCGACGACCCTGTCGAGTCCGGCCCCCCGCTGTTCGTCCACCATCTCCTCGCGGGCGCGCCCGTACGCGTCCGTGACTTCGGGTAGCTCGTCGCCCGAGACGAGGTCGCCCTTCTGGTGGCCCTTCAGGTCCGACAGCTCCGATTTCGCCCAGTCCGGGAGCGGGAACAGCCCCGGGGTCGTGGCGACTACGTCGGTCATCGTCCGCCCTTCGAAATGCCGAGGCATAATACTTGCTAAAGGATCTTATTCCTCGTGGTTATCAACAGTCGTCGGGTCCCGCGGTCGGCGCGAACCGAACCCCCCGTCGCCGCGGTCGGCGGGTCGGCCCGCGGCGCTCACGCGCCGTCGGACCGGGGCGTCAGCGCGAGCACGGAGAGCGTCTCGTAGGGGTACGACTCCTCGGCGACCGTCTCGGCGTCGAACCCCTGCGAGACGGCGTACTCCACCACCTCGGGAAAGCCCGTCAGCGACGACACCAGGAGGAGCACCAGCCCGTCCGGGCGGAGCGGCCGCGCCGCGTCGTCGAGGAACGGTTCGATCAGGTCGCGGCCCGACTCGCCGCCCGACAGCGCCGCCTCCTGCCAGTCGTCCCACTCGTTGTCCGGGTCGGTCGGGAGGTACGGCGGGTTGAAGAGGATCGCATCCAGCGAGTCCGCCGCGAACGGGTCGAGCAGGTCGGCGCGGACCGCCTCCGCCCCCCGCTCGCGGGCGGCCCGGCAGGCGTGGGGGTTGAGGTCGCTCCCGAGCACGCGGTCGGCGGCGCCCGCCGCGCGGACCCGTTCGGCCACCCACCCGGAGCCGGTGCCGACTTCGAGCACGACCCCGCGCGCGCGGTCGACCCCGGCCTCCGCGAGCAGTCCCGAGTCCTCCGCGGGGGCGTACACCGGGTCGCCGAGACCGCGCCGCTCCGCCAGCGCGTCCCGGGTCGACTCGCCGTCGGTCGGGACACCCTCGTCCGCACCGTCCCCGGCTCCGCCCGCTCCGTCGTCGCCCGCGCCCGCTCCGTCGTCGCTCACCCGTCGTCACCCCCGTCGCCGTCCGACCCGGCCGCGGCGGCGTCGACCCGGAAGCCGCCGGTCTCCGCGCGGCCGGAGAGTTCGCGCTGGGGGAACGGGATCTTCACGCCCGCCTCGTCGAACGCCCGCTTCACGTCGGTGATCACGTCGGTGCGCGCCTTCCACATCTTGCGCGCGCTCGGCGTGTCGATGTAGTAGCGCAGGCGGAGCACCACCGCGGAGTCGCCGAACTCCGAGAGCACGACCTCGGGTTCGGGCTGTTCCAACACCGCGTCGTGGCCCGCCATCGCCCCCTCGGCGAGGTCGACCGCCTCCTCGATGTCGGTCGCGTAGTCGACGCCCACGTCGAGGTTGAGCCGGAGCCGCCCCGCCCGCGAGCGGTTGACGATGTCGCTGTCCGTGACCGCGTCGTTGGGGATCATCACGTACTCGTCGTCGAACGTTCGCAGTTGGGTGTTGAAGATGCTGACGTCGCTGACGACCCCCTCGCGGTCGTCGATCACGACCCAGTCGCCGAGTTCGAACGGCCGCGAGAACAGCACGACGAACCCCGCGAGCACCGCCCCGAGCGTCTGTCGCGCCGCCAGTCCCAGCACGATACCGAGGAAGCCCGCGCCCGCCAGCAGGCCGCCGAGGTTGACGGTCCACAGCGACAACACCACCATCAGCGCCAGCGCGTACACCCCGATCTGGGTGGTGTGGTGGAGGATCTCCCGCTGGTGGTCGGTGATCGTCACCCGGTCGTGTGCCAGCCGTCCGATCGCGCGTTTCGTCAGCCGCGTCGCCCCGTACGCCCCAGCGAAGACGACGGCCGTGAGCACGACGAGGAGCACGTCGCCCGAGGACACCTCGAACGGCGCGAGGAGGAACTTCACCACGCCGAGTCCGCCCCACAGCAGGATCAGGAAGGCGCCGACGGCGGACGCCGTCGCCGCCACCGCGGCCGTCTGGGCCGACTCGACGACCGCCCCGTCGAACCGGTCTTTCAGCCGCGGTCCCGCCCGCCGGACGACGACGACAACCGCCACGAGGAGGAGGAGCGCCGCGAGCGTCGCCAGCAGTCGCGACTCGGGGGTCGGGAACTGCGACCGGACGAACTCCGCGAGCGGCGCCGCCCCGTCGACTAAGTCGGCGCCGCTCACCGTCTCGCCGCCGCCGCCGTCGGTGCCCGGCGCGGGCGTCGCGACCGTCGTCGTGTCGCCCGTCCCGCTCTGGAGTATCGATATCCCGCCGCCCGCCCCCATCTACTGTCCCTCGCCGACCTCGCTCGCCGCCCGGGCGGTCCCCGCGAGCGCCGCGAACGCCGCCGGCGGGAGGTCGCCCGGCCGCACCGACAGCACGTCCTCGTCGGCCGCGGCGACCACCGCGTCGGGGTCGGCCAGCCCGGAGATGTGGGCGGTGTTGCGCACGGCGTTCCGCACCGTCTTGCGCCGCTGGGTGAACAGCGCCTTCACGAACCGGAGGAAGAACGCCTCGTCGTCCACCGCGTACGCCGGGTCTCGGGGCGTACACCGCACGAGCGCGCTGTCGACGCGCGGCTGGGGGTCGAACGCCTCCCGCGGCACCCGCTCGACGAGTTCCACGTCGGCGTAGTGCTGGGCGCTCACCGACAGCCGGCCGTACTCGGGCGTGCCCGCCTCGGCGACCATCCGCTCGGCGAACTCGACTTGGAACATCAACACGAGCGGGCGCTTCAGCGGCAGCAGCCGGAACGCTATCTCCGAGGAGACGCCGTACGGCAGGTTCGACACGCACGCGGTGAAGTCGGGCAACTCGACCGACAGCGCGTCGCCCTCGACCACGTCGAGGCGGCCGTCCGCGACCGCGTCTGCGAACTCCTCGCGGAGGAACGCCGCGAGGTCGGGGTCGCGTTCGACCACCGTGACGCGGTCCGCCACCGCGAGCAGGCGGTCGGTGAGCGCGCCGGTGCCGCCGCCGACCTCGAGGAGGTGCGAGCGGTCGGCGTCCGCCGGGAGGTACTCCGCGACCCGGTCGAGCACCCGGTCGTCGACGAGGAAGTGCTGGTCGCGGTCGGGGTCGCCCCGGACGCCGGCGCGCTCGCGGAGGCGGTCGGGGTCGCGGCCGCCGGCGTCGGGCGCGGGGTCGGTCATCACGGCGGCGTTTGCGGTCGGTCCCCCTAAATCCGTCTATCGAGTCGGGGACGGCCCGCCCGCCCGGCGCTCGCGGGCGGGTTTGCGCCGTCACTCCGCGCGGAGTGACGGCGCAACGCGCGTCGACACTCCGCGCGCCGACGCTTCCCGCGTCGCCGAACGTGCGGACCCGTCAGTCGTCGCTCGCGGGCGCGTCCGCGCCGACGAACGTGCGGTACTTCAGGTCGTCGTCGCGGAGTTCCTCCAGGATGCGCTCGACGAGCACCTCCTTCGGGCGGTGGAGCCCGGAGACCCGCTCTTCGAGGTCCTCGAACGACTCGAACGGGCCGCGCTTCCGCTCGTCCAAGACGTTGTTGCGGAGCTTCTTGCCGATGCCGGGCAGGAGGTTCAACTGGTGGAGCCGGAGGGTGATCGGCTGGGCGTCGTTGTAGAAGTCGACGAACCGCCGCTCCTCGCGGTCGACCAACTCCTCGATGGCGTACTCCAGTTCCTGCGTCGCCCCTCGCGTGAGGTCGTCGTACTCGATGGGGCGGATCCGGTTGATCGTCTCGGGGTTGGTGTCGGGGTCGACGTCGACGCGGTCGGCGATCCCCACGTCGGCGTCGTCCGCGAAGGTGATCTCGAACAGCCGGAAGTCCTGCTCGCCGACGGCGTAGCCCACCGGCGACTTCTTGTACTGCGGGCGGTCGTCGTCCGGCCGGCCGTTCGGGAGGTAGTCCAACAGCACGGCGTACATCACCTCGTCGGCCCCGGTCTCGGCGGCCGCCTCCGCGGACTCGTCGTCGACGTGCTGCTCGTCGTCGCTCATACTCTCGGATAGGCCGGGGGACTCCTTAAAAACGAGGTCGGGCGGCGTCGGCGGGTCCGAACCGGAGCCGTCGCGGCCCGCGCGGACGCGGATCGGCCGCCGGCTCAGGCGTACTTGGCGACGACGTCGAGTATCTCGTCGAGTTCCTCGCCCGAGAGCGCGTACCGCTCTTGGGCGTACACCGAGCGGAGTTCGGTCCGGTCGCGCGGCAGGAGGTCCGCTATCTTGTACGCGGTGGTCTCGTTCACCTTCTCCAACTCGCGGAGTTCGGCGACCAACTCCAGCGACTCGTCGGCGTCGAGGACGGCGAACCGGTTGACGTGCTCGATGGCGCGCGCGAGTTCGTAGCGGAGTTCGCGCTCCTCGTCGGCGGCCCGTTCCGCCTCGACTTCGGCGAGGATGTCCTTCGTCTCGGAGACAGTGAGGTACTCCTCGTCGAGCTTCTCTTTGAATATCGTCATCCTCGGCTACTCGTCGTCGTCCTGCTGGCTCCGCTGTTCGCGCAGGTGGGCCGGCTTGGCGATGATCGTCTTCGCCTTGCCGCCGTCGTTGATCTCGACTTTGAACGCGGTGCCCTGCTTGCCCGTGACGGTGCCCGTGTGGCCGTTGAACCGGGGGTGGAACCGCCCGTCGGGGATCGACGGGTCGAGCGCGAGGTGAACCTTCTGGCCCTCGTCGAACTCGGCGATCGAGCGCTGGGGCGGCGAAGTGCCGCGGTTTCGGGGGTCGTTCGACAGTTTGCCGCGCGTCCCGTGGAGAGGTCCGTTCGAACTCGGCATGGTAGTTGGGGGTACTTTCGGGGGTCGCCGTATAAATGGTGCGTTCTCGACCGCGCGTGCGGCGGGGGGGAACCCCCCGCCGGCCGCCCGCGCGACGACGGACCGCACGCGACCCGGACCGGTCCCGGGTCGGCCCGACTCCGAGTCGCGCGGCCCACGAGTCACACCCTCCGCTACGAGCGACGCGCGCGGCCGAAGAATGCGAACGGGAGCGGCGTCTCGGTGTCGGCAGGTATCGGCCGACGCCGAGCGCGCGCGGGCCGCTCTGGAGTCCCCCCTACTCGTCGTCCGGGAGCGCCACCGTGACCGTGTGCTCGCCGGGACCGAACGCCTCGGTGGTCGCGTCGAACAGGACCTGTTGGTCCGCCGTCTCGGGGCTGAAGTCGGCGTCGACCATCGTGTAGCTCGCGAACGTCAGCGTCACGTTCGAACAGCCGTCGGCGACGGTGAACGAGACGCGCGCCGTCGCGCCCTCGCGCCGAACCTGCCCGGCGTCGACGCACGCGCGGACGGACTCGTCCGGCCAGGCGGTGCCGCGGCCGCTGATGCCGTCGTCGGTGTTGCCGAGCGCCCACCGGACCAGCCGGTCCTCCTCGGCGTACAGCCGTTCGCCGAGGTTGTCGATTGGCTGGCCGGCGGCCAAGTCGACCTGGTAGTAGGTCGGCTCGGTGTCTGATACGACCGCGTGACCGCCCGAGTCGCCCGAACCGCCGTCGTCGTCGTCCGCGCTGCCGCCGTGTACGACCGTGACGTACGCCTCGTCGTCGACGGCGTCGCCGCCGGCGTACGGCCGGTCGGCGGCGCCGTCGGAGTCGAGGAAGTCGTACAGTTTGTTGTCGTTCGTGTCGCGGTAGGGGACCGCGACGAGCCGCTGGTCCTCGCCGAACGACAGCCGGGTGAACTGCCCGCCGGGCACCCGGTACGCCTCCACGCGGACGTTCTCGTGGGTGCCGGGCCGGAGATACTCGGAGACGCCCACGATGCTCCCGGGGTCGTCGGCGGCGCCCGAGGGCGTCCGGAGCGCGACGAACCCGCCCGCCGAGAGGTTCACCGAGTCGACGGTGACCGTCCGGCCGTCGGTGGTCTGGTCGCCGAAGTCGGTGGCCGCGCCGAACGGCCCCGCGAGCGTCGCGTACGCCCGCTCGGTCGTCGGGCCGTCCTCTCCCGCGTACGGGTCGTCGCCCCCCGCGGCGCCGAGGTCCGGCCGGTCGTTGCCGTTCGTGTCGCGGTAGGCGACGACCGACAGCGACTCCGAGGCCAACAGCGGGTCGTCGAGGGTGACGGTGACGTTGCTCACGCCGGCCGCCGGCAGTTCCTCGGAGACGCCCCGGAGGTCGCCGTCGTCGTCGTACACCGCGAGGAAGCCGCCGTACGGGAGCGACGCGCCCCCGACGGTGACGGTTCCGCCGCGCGTCGTCTGGTCGGGGACGTACAGCGCCGCCGACCGCTCGGGCACGTCGGGGCCGTAGGCGGTCCGGGCGACCGCCGACTCGCCCGCCGCCACGGTGCCGAACTCGTAGTACACCAGGCCCGCGCCGTCGCCCTCGTCGCGGGAGGCGTTGTAGAACTCCGCGTCGGGGTCGGCGTCGTACGCGTACGGCGAGCCGTACGCCGGGTTCCACCGCGTGAACGCGACGCGGGTCGGCGCCGTCCGCGCCGTCGCCACGCCGGCCGGCCCGGAGGCGCTCGGGTCGTCGCCGACCCGCCAGGCGTCGAGGCTCGCGTTCCCGACGCTCGCGTTCGCCGCGTTCGCGCCGTTCGCACCCCCGACGCCGGGATTGTCGACGACCGTCTCGGTCGTCACCCGGCTGCCGTTCTGCTGGACGGGGCTGCCGTCGGCCGCGCCGAGCTGGTAGTCGAAGAGGAACCGCGCCCGCACGTCGTGGTCCCAGCCGTCGGCGTTCTCCACCTCGACGGCGAACCGCGCGCGGGGGCCGTCGAGCGTGACGGTCTGAGTGACGACCACGTCCTCGGGGAGCGTCCACTCCGTGACGATGCGGTCGCCGTCGACCGTCGGCCGCTGGGTCACGTAGCCGTCCATGTTCCGCGCGCCCAACACCTCCCGGCCGGTGACGTACGTCCGGTCGTCGACGCGCACGGAGAGGTACGACGACCACGCGTCGCCGCCGCCGTACAGCAGGTCGACCGCGCCGTCGCCGTCGGGCGCGGCGGCCTGGAGCGTGAACGTGCCGAGACCGCCCCGCGTCGCGGCGTCGTCGTCGACGTACGCGACGAGGTGGGGGTTCGAGACGGCGAGGTCGCCCGTCGGCGCGGGGGTCAACGGCGACCCGGCCGTCGAGTTCGCGTCGACGGTCCAGGTCGCGTTCGCGGACCCGTCGCCGGTCGCCGTGTCGTTGCCGTCGGCGGACACCCCTCCGGCGGCCGACGCCGCCGCGTCGCCCGCGGTCAGCGCCGCCGCACCCGCCTCCGGGCCTCCGGCGACCCCGGAGGCGGCCGTCAGCTCCCCGCTCCCGCCCCCCGTGGTCGCGGCGGACGCCGCCGCCACCCCTCCGGCGCCGGCCGTCACGAGCACCAGACACCACAGTACCGCGGCGGCCCGCCGCCGCCGGGTCGTCCCCGCGCCGTTCCCCCCCGCTCCGCGTGAGTCTCCCACCATCGGCTGAACACTCGTGTCGGCTCGCGAGGGAAGATTAAACGCAGCGCCCCGGTTATCAGTACGACGATCGTGGGAGTAAGTAAACGGTCAGTAGACTACCTCGCGCACGTCGCTCGCGCCGGCGCGGCGGACGACCGCCCGGACGGGGTCGCGGACGCCCGCAAGGTTGTTCGAGTCGCCGTCGAGTACCAGCAGGTTCGCCGGGCGGCCCGCCTCGACGACGCCGCAGTCGAGCCCCGCTATCTCGGCGCCGTTGACCGTCGCCATCCGGAGCACCTCGACGGCGTCCGCCTCGCACAGTTTGGCGGCGAACTCCATCTCGCGGAACATCGACGGGGAGTTGAGCATCACGTTGTCCGTCCCGAGCGCGACCGTCGTCCGGTCGAGCAACTCCCGGAGCGGCGGCGGGCCGACGTTCGTGACGAGGTTCGACCGCGGGCAGACGACCACCGGCACCCCCGCGTCGGCGAGTCGGTCGAGGTGGTGCGGCTCGGGGTGGACCATGTGGACCAGGTGGTCCGGGTCGAGGTCCATCGCGGCGTCGACGTCGTGGGGGTCGCGCTCGCCCGCGTGGATGCCGAACAGTTTGCCTGCTCGCCGGGTCGCCGCCCGCTCGCGCTCGAACTCAGCGTCGCGCGCGCCGCTCGCGCCGAACCCCGCGGCGGCGTCGTGTTCCATCGCGGCCACCTCCTCGCGGCCGAGCACGACGCTGTCGACGGGGACGCCCCCGCCCGCCTCCTCGATGATGTCGACGCCCTCGACGCCGCCCTCGCGGAACTCGACGTGGGCGGCGGTCCCCGTCTCGGCCATGTACCGCAGCGACCGCCGGATCGCGTCGACCTTCTCGCGGCGGGGCGTCTCCCGCAGCAGCCGGTGTTTCAGCCCGTCGGGCGGCGCGACGAGTTCGTCGAGCGACAGCCCGCGGCCCGCCTCCTTGGCGATGGAGTCGGCGACGTGGGTGTGGGCGTTGACGAACGCCGGCAGCACGACGTCCGTCGAGTCGGTCGAGTCGAGCTCCTCCACCGCCGCGATCTCGCCGTCCTCGACGACGACGCGGCCGGTCACCGCCTCGAACGACTCGCCCGCGAGCACCGTCCCCTCGAACGTTCGGGTCCCCTCGCTCGCGTCGGTGAGCGTCACGCCCGCGGTGCCGCCGTCGGTTCGCGGCCCGCCGTCGCCGCTCGCGTCCCGGTTCCCGCGCATCTACTCGGCCTCCGTGGTGAACTCGTCGAGCGTGGTGTGCGCGCGCCGCCGCACGTCCGACACCAGCGCGCCGTCGATGTCGAGTCCGAGCGCGTCCGCCGCCGCGGTGCCCACCCGCTCGGTGGCCGCGCGGGTGGTGTAGACGCCGAGCCGCCACTGCTGTCGTTGGGCGGTCCGGAGCGCGGTCACCAGCGGCGACTGGTCCTCCAGTCGTCTGACGTCGCCGTTGACCACCACCTCGGTCGTCGACTCCTTCATCGACGGCTCGGCGGGCACGTCGACGATGACCGCCTCGGGGTCGAGTTCGCACGCCTCCGCCACCTCCGTCTCGACGTCGCGAACCTCCTCGTGGTCCAGTTCGCGGACGCGGTCGGGCACGTCGTCGTACTCGACCCAGACGGCGCGCTTGAACAGGTCGCGCGCGTCGTACCGCTCGGCGAACGCCCCCGTCTCCGGGTTCGACCGGAGCGCGACCAACAGCGCGGGGTCGTCCATCCGGCGGACGCCCGCGGGGTCGATGTCGGGGGCGTCGAGCAGCCGCTCGGTCGCCCGCCGGAGCATCGCCTTGCTGATGCGCGCGACCGGGTGGGTGTAGACGGTCGGGTTCATCAGCGCGCGCGCCACCAGCAGCGACTCGGCGGTCTGGACGTTCCCCTCCGCGAGCACCAACTCGCCGTCGACGAACGTCAGCTCCCGCACCAGCCGCTCGTGGTCGACGGTGCCGTAGGGGACGCCGGTGTGGTGGGCGTCGCGCACGAGGTAGTCCATCCGGTCGACGTCGAGTTCCCCCGAGACCAACTGGCCGTACTGGCCGTCGCCGCCGATGAGTCCCGCGACCCGCTCGGGGTCGAGGTCGTGGGCCGCGAGCACGTCACCCAGCTCCGTCCGCTCGATGAGGCCGCCCACGTCGTCGTGGTACAGCCCCGTCCGGCGGTGGAGCAACTCCTCGACGTTATGGCTGAACGGCGCGTGGCCCACGTCGTGTAGCAGGGCCGCCGCGCGGACCCGCTCGGCCTGCCGCCCCTCGACGCCGAGGTGGGCGAGCGCGCGGTCGGCGAGGTAGTAGACTCCCAGCGAGTGTTCGAACCGGGTGTGGTTCGCCGACGGGTAGACGAGTTTCACGGTGCCGAGTTGGGCGACCCGGCGGAGCCGCTGGACGGGCTTCGTGTCGAGTAAGTCGGCGGCGACGCCCGTCACCTCGATGTGGTCGTGCACCGAGTCCTTGATCGTCGTCACGGCGGCCCTCCCGCCGCACACCGGGCGCGGCCGACATCCCAAGCGAACGCTGTCATGGCCGGGAGTTGGCCGTCCCGGGGTAAAAAGTACCCGCGGCGCGAGGCGGGGCGGACCGCCGGCGGGCGCGGGCGGCGCCGGGGGGTCGTCCGCGGTCAGGCGGTCCGACCCGCGCGGACGCCGAGTACGTCCTCGGCGGCGGCGGCCACCGCGGGCACGCACGCTTCGGGGGCGTACACGCCCATCCGCCAGCCCGCCCGCTGGGCGGCGCGCAGCCCCGAGACGAGTTCGGAGGCGTCCTCCAGCCGCTGGGGGACGCCGTCGACCACCACCCGGCTGCCCGCCTCGGTGAACGTCGGCCGGCCGGGCACGTCGACTATCACCTCGTCGCTCCCGACGCCCGCGCGGTCGGCTATCTCGCGTTCGGCGTCGCGCTCGTCGGCGTGGTCGAACTCCGCCACGTCCGCGGGCGTGCCCGACAGGTCCGTCCAGACGGCGCGTTTGAACAGGTCGCGGTACTCGATGCGCCGGCCGAGGTCGGGTACCTCGCGCCTGAGCGCGACCAGCAGGTCGTGGTCAGCCATCCGGCGGAACTCCTCGACCCCCGTTCCGGCGGCGAGCAGGCGCTCGGAGGCGCGTTCGAGCATCGCGCCCGCGATACGCGAGACGTGGTGACGATAGACGGTCGCGTCCATCAGCGCGCGCGCCACCAGCAGCGACTCGGCGGTCTGGACGTTCCCCTCCGCGAGCACGAGGTGGCCCTCGCGGTAGTCGAGTTCCCTGACGAGGCGGCCGTGGTCGATGGTGCCGTAGGGGACGCCGGTGTGGTGGGCGTCGCGCACGAGGTAGTCCATCCGGTCGACGTCGAGTTCCCCCGACACCAACTGGCCGAGTTCGCCCTCGCCGCGGACGATGGCGGCCACGCGGTCGGGGTCGAGGTCGTGGTCGCGGAGGACGGCGGCGGCGTCCGTACCCTCGAGCAGGTCGCGGATCTCGTCGTGGTGGCGGCCGGTGCGCCGGCGGATGACCTCCTCGGTCTGGTGGCCGTACGGGCCGTGGCCCACGTCGTGTAGCAGGGCGGCCGCCCGGAGGTGACGCGCCCGGTCGCCGTCGACGCCGAGGTGGGCGAGCGCGCGGTCGGCGAGGTGGTACACCCCCAGCGAGTGCTCGAACCGGGTGTGTGAGGCCGACGGGTAGACCAGCCGGACGGTCGACAGCTGCTTGACGTGACGGAGCCGCTGGACCGCGCGCGTGTCGAGCAAGTCGGCCGCGGCGTCGTCTAGGGTGATGTAGTCGTGGACGCTGTCCTTGATGGCCTTCATGCGCGGACGGGGGTACGTCGGCGGGTCGGCGTGAAACGGTGTCGGTCCGGGCGGGGCGGGCCGCGGTGGTCGCGGCCCGCGTCGGCGGCGCGAGCGACGCACTGTGCGCGCGGTTCGGGGCGCGGGCCGCGCGGCCGACCCGGGTCGTGACGCCGCGACGAAGGTTTTTGATTCCGCGGCCCCCAGTAGGAGTATGGAGTTCCGTCGTGATTGGTCCCTCACGCTCCGGATGGCGGGCGTCGTCGTCCTCCTCGCGGCGCTGTACGTCGGGTTCGCCGCCGCGCTCGCGCAGTATTTCGGCGAGGTCGCGGCCGTCGCCGTCGCCGTCGGCGCGCTGTCGGTCGGACAGTTGCTGTACGGCCACGAGGTCGCGCTCAGGAGCGTGGGCGGCGAGGTGGTCTCGGAGTCGGAGTACCCCGACCTGCACGCGCGGGTGGGACGGCTCGCCCAGCAGGCGGGGGTACGGAAACCCGACGTCGCGGTCGCCGACGAACCGATGCCCAACGCGTTCGCCGCCGGCCGGTCGGAGTCGACCGCCGTGGTCTGCGTCACGACCGGCCTGCTCGATACGGTCGACGGCGCGGAACTCGACGGCGTGCTCGCGCACGAACTCGCGCACGTCCAGCACCGCGACGTGGTCGTGATGACGCTCGCGAGCGCGGTGTCGATGGCCGCGTTCTGGGTCGTCCGCTGGGGGTGGATCTTCGACGACGGCGGCGGTGGCGGCGGCGGCGAGAACGGCCAGCCGCAGTTCCTCGTCGCGTTCGCGGCGTCGCTCGTCGTCTGGGTCGCCTCGTCGCTGGTGATCCGCCTGCTGTCGCGGTACCGCGAGTACGCCGCCGACCGCGGCGCGGTCGCGATCACCGGCGAACCCGCGGCGCTGGCGACCGCGCTCGCGGCGATCGACGGCCGGATGGAGCGCGTCCCCGACGACGACCTCCGCGAACACGAGGGGACGAGCGCGCTCATGTTCTGCGGCGTCGAGGCGGGGAAGCTCACGCGGTGGTTCGGGACCCACCCCGCGGTCGACGAGCGGATCGAACGGCTCCGCGCGCTCGAAGCCGAGATGGCGAGCGCCTGACCGCCACCCCGCCCCACCTCACCCCGAGCGGACTGCCGGTCCGGTCGACCGGCCGCCCCCCGCGCGGGACGCGCGGCTCAGATCGGGACGCCGGATTCGTGGTAGTCGGTGCCGAGGATCACCATCGTCTGCGAGCGGTCGAACCCCTCCATGCCGGCGATCCCGCCGAACATCAGTTCCCGGAGCGCGTCGGTGCTCTCGGCGTACACCCGGAGGAGCACGTCCCACTCGCCGGTCGTGAGGTGGACCTCGCGGACGCCCTCGACGTCGCGGAGGCGCTCGAGCGCCTCCGTCTCGTGGCCCTGTCGAACCCGGAGACCGACGAACGCCGAGACGCCGTAGCCGAGCGCCGACGGGTCGACCTCCGCGTGGTACCCCGTGAGCACGCCCGCCTCCTCCAGCCGGGACACCCGGTCGTGGACCGTCGCGCTCGACATGTCGATGCGGCGCGCGATCTCGCTGAACGGGGTGCGCGCGTCCGCCTGGAGGATCCGGAGGATCGCGCGGTCGGTCTCGTCCAGTTCCATACCCCCCCTGCGCGACCCGACCACTTCGTCGTTGCGCCCTCGGTGGACGTTCGATCACCTCCCCGAGACGGCCGCGGGTCAGGCGACCCGTTCGGCCTCGGCGTCGCGCGCCGCCGCGAGCAGGGCGTCGTGGACCGCGGGTTCGCCGTTCGAGGCGACCAGCCCGCGCGAGTCGTGTCGCCACCGGTCGCCGTCGAGGTCGGTCACCCGCCCGCCGGCCTGCCGGACGAGGTGGACCCCCGCGACCGTGTCCCACGGGTGACAGCGGACGTTCGTGATCGTCCCCTCGATGGCGCCGTCGGCGACCATCGCGAGCGTCGCCTGCGCGCAGCCGAACCGCCGCATGTCGGCACACCGCTCGACGATCCCCCGGCAGGCGGCGGCGTACTCGTCGCGGCGGTCGAACCCCCACCAGACGGTCGGGGCGGCGGTCGCGAGTTCGGGGTCGTCCACCCCGCTGACGCTCGCGGGGTCGCCGTCGCGGAACGCGCCGTCGGCGTCGGACGCGTAGGTGTCGCCGACCGCCGGGAGGTCGACCGCGGCCGCGAGCGGTTCGCCGTCCGCGACGGCCGCGACGGCGGTGGCGAACACCCGGATCCCGCGGACGTAGTTGTTCGTCCCGTCGATGGGGTCGACCACCCACGCCGGCCCCTCGTCGGGGACCGTCTTCCGCTCGTCGTCCTCCTCGCCGACGACGGCGTCGTCGGGGAACGCCTCGCGGAGCGTCTCGACGACGCGCCGCTGGGCGTCCCGGTCGGCCTGCGTGACCACGTCGGTCTCCTCGGTCTTCGTCTCCACCGCGAGGTCGGTCCGGAAGCGCTCGCTCGCCACCGCGGCGCCCGCCCGCGCGGCGCGCCGGGCGACCGCGGCGCGACTGGGGTCGTCGTGCACGCTCCCGCTCGACGGTCGGACGCCCCGAATATCCGTCGGTCCGGGCGCTCGGCCGGCGGTCGACGCGCGCTCGCGCGGTTCGGCTCTCGCGGGTGGCCTCCCCCGACTCGTGGACGAGACGCGATCGGGTTCACGACCGGATCGTCGGTATTTAGGCGACGCGGCCCGAACTGTTGGGGCATGTACGCGGCAGTACCCAGGGGGGCGGGTCGGCCGTGAGCGACGGCGACTCCGGCGGACGCGCCGACGCCGACGGGGACGTCGACGCCGCGCTCGCGGAACTCGTCGACGACGCCCGCAGTCACGTCCGCGCGGGCGAGTCGGCCGAACTCGCCGAGACCCTCGACGCGCTGGAGGCGGTCGCACGCGATGAACTCCCGGACGGCGACCGGCGGGACCGCCTGATCCACGGCTGTGAACGGGTCGCGGCGCACGTCGACGACGACTACGCCGTCGCCACGGAGTACCTCCGCGCGATGGAGTCGCTACTCGCCGAGGAGTGACCGCCCCCGCGACCGGCGAGCGACCGGCCCCGGTCGCCGCGCGCGATTCCTGCCGACTCGCCGGCGCTCCCGGCCGCTCGATTAACTCGATTTCGACTCAGAGTGAATTTATGGGGATGTAGCCGGTACGAGTTGACATGCACTCCACCGAAGCGGTTCGCCACCTCGAGTACGTCATCAACGCCACCACCACCGACGGCGGACGCCGCTGTGCGGCCGGATACCGCCCGGTCTTCGAGCGCGTCGAGACGGACGGCGACGGCGCCGCCGTCTCCGACCTCGCGTCCGCCCTCGGCGCGGAGGTCCGCGCCGGCTCCCGCCCCTCGCCCGCGGAGGCCGAACGCGCCGCCGACCGCGTGCTCGGCGTCGCCACCGACGGCGGCAAGTAACCCGGCGCTCGCTTCTCGACGCTCGCGGTCGTACCGTCCCCGTTCTCGGCAGTCTCGTCGCCGTCCCTCCACTCGACACCCCGCCGCTCACTCGGCCGAGCGGTCCGCCCCCGACACCCAGTAGCCGAGCGCGAGCAGGACGGCCCCGGCCGAGGGCCACCCCCACAGCCTCGCGGCGGCGCCCGCCAGCGACTCCGTGCTCCCGCGCGCGCCGACCCAGTACAGGTGGAGGAGGAACAGCGCGACGAGGAGGAGGCCGCTCCCGGCGAGTCCGGCCGCGAGCGTCTCCCGGCCCGTCCGCCGCGTGTAGAGGTACGCCGCCAGCCCCCCCGCGAGGACGACCACGAGGTACCCCAGGTTCGACGACGACAGCACCGCGAGACAGAACACGAGCGGGACGCCGAACGCCACCAGCAGCCGACGCCGCTCGGTGTCGACGGAGCCGACGACGAGACGCCTCGCGGACCGAGATGGGGGACTCACGCGCCGTAGACGGTACCGGCGGTGATGGGTGTTTCCGTCGTCGGGTCCGCCCGCACACCGCGTCCGGTCGCGTCCGGCCGTCCGGACGGCCCCAGCTCTGGTCGGTGAGGTTCGGAAGTGTTGCGAGGGAAGAGCGCTCCGAGAGCGTCTTCCGCACTGTTACCAGTGCGAGGGAAGGGATTTGAACCCTTGGACCTCTACAGGAGCGGATCTTGAGTCCGCCGCCGTTTCCGAGCTTGGCTACCCTCGCACGGTCCGCTCTTACGCCGGCCCGCGTCGCCGCGGCGCCGGCTCGGCAGTTGGTGTTGAGCGGTCCCCGGTATAAATGTGCACGGAAGCCGTCCCGCGAGACGGGGGCGTCGCGCCCGCCTCACCGACTCCGGCCGCGCCGCCGGCCGCCGCTGCCCGCCTGCCGGAGCGACATGTAGAAGATGAGCCCGACCGAGCCGAGTTGGAGTCCGAACTCCGCCTTCGAGGGGGAGCCGTCCCCGCCGAGGAGGAACGACCCGAAACTCGCTCCCGCCAACAGCAGCGCGCCGAGGTACAGCACCGCCGTCCGCGCCGCCTCGTCGGTCAAGAGGGCCCAGGTCCGCTCGGCGGCGCGCGCCGGGAGCGCGGCGAGCGCCGCGACGGTGCGCCGGAGGTACGCCCGGACCGCTGAGATGCGTCCCACACGCTCGGCTACGGGGGTAGGGGCTTAAATCTCGCCCGGTCGTTCGCGAACGCGTACCACACCCGGTCGTCCTCGTCCCGTCGGCCTCGCTCTCCTGCCTCGTCCATCGGCCTCGTCGTCTCGCCCGGGCCGTTCGCGCGTCCGGGGCGTCGCCGATGGAGTTACGGGCTCGGACCGACCACGGACGCGCATGGACGACCACACCCGCGACCCGAGCGTCGCGCCGCCGCTCGGCGATCCGACGGGGTGGCGGACCGCCGAGCGGGTCTGGGAGCACGCCACCCTCCGACGCGCGACCGAACACGGCGTGCGGCTGTTCAACGCCGGCGAGTACCACGAGAGCCACGACTGTTTCGAGGACGAGTGGTACAACTACGGCAGCGGCACCACCGAGTCGGCGTTCCTCCACGGGATGGTTCAGGTCGCCGCGGGCGCGTACAAACACGTCGACTTCGAGGACGACGGCGGGATGCGCTCGCTGTTCGAGACCGCGCTCCAGTACCTCCACGGCGTCCCCGACGACTTCTACGGCGTCGACGTGGCCGACGTGCGCGAACGGCTGCGGGCCGCGCTCGACGACCCGAGCGCGCTCGACGGCTGGCATATCGCGCTCGACGACCACACCCCCGACGCGTACGAGGCGGACTACGAGTACGTCGAGGCGCTCGAACACTGACGCGCCGCCCGGAACTCAAAGCGCCGCTGTCTCACCGCTTTCCGGGCGCTTTTCCTCCGCCGGACGGACCCGGCCGCATGGACCACACGCTCGACGGCTCCGGTCTCCTCCGCGACCTCACGGAGGCGCACGGCCCGGTCGGCTACGAGGACGCGGTTCGGGAACTGGCCGTCGCGGAACTCGACGGCTCGACCGACCGCGTGCGGACCGACGCGATGGGCAACGTCGTCGGCAGTATCGAGGGCCGCTCGGCGCCCGACTTCGAACTGCTTGTCGCCGCCCACGTCGACGAGGTGGGGTTCATGATCAGCCACGTCGACGACGACGGGTTCCTCCGTCTCGACGCGCTCGGCGGGTGGAACCCGGAGGTCCTGCGCGCCCAGCGGGTCCGCGTCCACGCCGACGGGGGCGCCGACCCCGTCGACGGCGTCCTCGGCGCGGTGCCGGCGCACGTCCGCGACGACGACGAACCCCTCTCGGTCGGGGAACTGGCCGTCGACGTGGGGCTGCCCGCGGAGGCGGCCCGCGACCGGGTCTCCGTCGGCGACCCGGTGACGCTCCGCGCGCCGACCGAGCGGCTGGGCCGCTGTATCGCCGGGAAGGCGCTCGACGACCGCGCGGGCGTGTGGACGCTCCTCCGGGCGGCCGAGCGGGCCGACCCCGCGGTGACGGTCCACTTCTGTGCGACCACCCAAGAGGAGGTGGGGCTCCGCGGCGCGCGGGCGCTGGGGGCCGACCTCGACCCCGACCTCGCGCTCGCGGTCGACGGGACGCTCGAACGGGGCGTGCCCGGCGTCGACGAGGCCGACCGCGTGACGGAACTCGGCGCGGGCGTCGGGGTCAAGCGGAAGGACGCGACGGTGGTGCCGACCCCGACGGTCGTCGAGTGGCTCGAAACCCTCGCCGCCGACCGCGACATCCCGACGCAGCCGGAGGTGGCGTCGAACATCGGCACCGACACGGGCGCGTTACAGACCGCGGCGGGCGCGACGCCGGTCGGCGCGCTGTCGGTTCCCGTGCGGTACCACCACTCGCCGGTCGAGACGGCACACGTCCGCGACCTCCGGGCGACGGCGGAGCTCGTGACCGCGGGGGTCGACGCCGACCCGGCCGACCTGCGCGGCGTCGTCGAGCGCTGAGGGGTCGAGGGGCGCCGCGGTCGACCGGTCCGCCGACGACCGTCGCCGGTCGGCCGCGCGTCGCCGCGGTTTCGGTCGCCGTCGGCGTCGCCGGATCGGTCGGCACAAATACGGCCGTATCGGAGTCGGTGTGTATGCGGATCCACCAGTTGGGCGAGGGCGTCCCCGAAGTCGCGGTCGTCGGCGGCCTCCACGGCGACGAGCCGTGCGGGCCGGCGGCGGTCGAACGCCTCGTCGCGGCCGACCCGGACGTCGAGCGGCCGGTGAAGCTGATCGTCGCCAACGAGGAGGCCCTCGAACGCGACGTGCGCTACGTCGACGAGGACCTCAACCGCGCGTTCCCCGGCGACCCCGACGCCGACACCCACGAGCGCCGACTCGCCTCCCACATCGCCCGCGAGTTGGAGGGGTGTACCACGCTGTCGCTCCACTCGACGCAGTCGTACGCGGAGCCGTTCGCGCTGTGTGCGACCGTCGACGCGGTCGCACGCGCCGTCGTGCCGTCGCTGCCGACGAACCTGCTCATCGAGACCGACCCGTTCACCGAGGGGCGGCTGATCGAACACCCCCACACGCTCGAAGTCGAGTGTGGCCTCCAGGGGAGCGACCGCGCCGCCGAGAACGCCTACTGGCTCTCGCGGGCGTTCCTCGCGGCGACGGGCGCGCTCGCCGCCCCGGTCGCCGACGACGCCACCCCGTTCGACGTGGACACGACCAGCGAGGTGGGCGTGTTCGAACTGCTCTCGCCCATCGCCAAACCCGCCGCCGAGACGTACGAGGTGTTCGCGCGCAACTTCGAACGCGTCGAGGCGGGCGAGCGGTTCGCCAGCGCCGACGGCGAGACGCTCACCGCGGAGGAGCCGTTCTACCCGGTGTTGATGTCGGCGTACGGCTACGCCGACCTGTTCGGCTACGCGGCCGAGAAGGTCGGGACGCTCGACTAGCGGGACGGCGGGACGCCGACCCGAGAGCGGAGCGCCGACCGCACGGACGGGCGCACCGCTCGCGCTCCGCTCAGACCCGGTCGTGTGCGTCGTCGCCGCCGCGGCCCTCGGCCGCGTCGAGGTCGGCCAACTCGGAGACGTCGTCGTCCGAGAACAGTCGCGCGACGACCGTCGCGGCGACCGCCGAGACGACGGCGAGCGTCGCGGCGGTCAGGAGGGCGCGGCCCACCCCGCCCGACGAGTCGGCGGCGTCCGCGTCCGTTCTCTCCACCTGGTCCGTCCTCTCCGCACCCTCGGCGTCGGCCGTCGTCGGCCGCCCGCGACCCCGTTCGGGCCGGGCGCACCGCAGGTCGAAGTCGACCGTGTTGTCGTGAACGCGAACGTCGAGGAGCGTGAAGTCGAACACGTCCTGTCGGGACGGCACACGGCGACATATCGTTGGGGGCCGGCGGTCGGTCCCCCGCGGCGTGGACGCGACGCGACCGACGACGGCGGGAGCGGCGGTCCGCGGACGACCCGGTTCCGGCGGCTTCTTGGCCCGCACGCGGCACCGATCGAGTATGGACGACGACCGACGCGACTTCCTCGAAACGCTGCTCGAAACGCCGTCGCCGTCGGGGTTCGAGACCGACGGCCAGCGGGTGTGGACCGACTACGTCCGCGGGTTCGCCGACGACGTGACCGTCGACGCGTACGGCAACGCGGTCGCGGTCCACGAGGGGAGCGGCGACGATCCGGCGGTCGCGTTCGCGGGGCACGCCGACGAGATCGGGTTCGTCGTGCGCGACATCCTCGACGACGGGTTCCTCCGCCTGTCGCGCGTCGGCGGCTCCGACCACACCGTCTCGAAGGGCCAACACGTCACGGTCCACGCCGACGATCCCGTCCGAGGCGTGGTGGGGCAGACGGCGATCCACCTCCGCGACTCCGAGGACGACGAGTACGAGGAGGTCGCCGAGCAGTTCGTCGACGTCGGCGCCGACAGCGCCGACGAGGCGCGCGACCTGGTCGAGGTTGGCGACCCGGTGACGTTCTCGACTACGACGTTCGACCTCCACGCGACCCGGATGAGCGCCCGCGGGATGGACAACCGCGTCGGGACGTGGGCGGCCGCCGAGGGGCTCCGCCGCGCGGTCGAGACCGACGCCGACGCGACGGTGTACGCCGTCTCGACGGTCCAAGAGGAGGTCGGGCTGAACGGCGCGCGGATGGTCGGGTTCGACCTCGCGCCCGACGCGGTCGTCGCGGTGGACGTGACTCACGCGACCGACAACCCCGACGTGGAGACGGAGAAGCGCGGCCCGGTCGAACTCGGTGCGGGGCCGGTCGTCGGGCGGGGGAGCGCGAACCACCCCGCGGTGGTCGACCTCGCGCGGACCGCCGCCGAGGAGGCGGGAGTGGACTACCAGTTACAGGCCGCCGGCACCCGGACGGGGACCGACGCGGACGCGTTCTCCACGAGTCGCGGCGGGGTCCCCTCGCTCAACGTCGGCGTCCCGAACCGCTACATGCACACGCCCGTCGAGGTGGTAGACACCGAGGACCTCGTCGCGGTCGCCGACCTCCTCGGGGAGATGGCGGAGCGGGCGGGCGCGTTCGCGCCGTTCGCGGTCGACGTCTGAGCCGGCCGAACGCGGGTCGAGGCGGCGTCAGTAGCCGCCCTGCCACTCGTAGAACCACCACGCCGCGCCGAACAGCAACAGCCCCGCGCCGAGCGCGGAGGTCGCGGGTTCGGGGAAGATCAGCAGGAGGAACCCGACGACGATGACCGTCGTCGGGGCGACGTTGTCGTACAGATCGGCCCACGGTCGTGCCATGGCTCGACCGAGACCGCCCGCCGACTTGGGCGTTTCCGTCCGGGCGTCTCCACCCCGCGCCGACGCGGTTCGGATTCGGACCCGACGCCGCGGACGACCGCGCTCAGGCCCGCGTGAGTTCGATCTCCTGGCCCTCGATGTCCTCGAAGGCGGCGACCAGGCCGCCGATCCTCACCCGGCCGGTCTCGGCGTCGTGGACGGTGAACGACGCCACCTGCTCGGAGGGGTCGTACTCGTAGTCGACGACCGGTCCCTCGACGCGGACGTCGGCCGCCGTCTGGACGTCACGCCCGGAGACGACCGCCTCGAACTCGCCGCCGAGGTCGTGGATGTCCTTGACCGCGCGGCGGATCGACGCGTACGTCCGCGGGAACGGCCGGTCCTCGCCGGTTGCGGATATCTCCTCGGCCGTGCTCCACAGCACCGTCCCGAAGAAGCCCGAGACGAGGAAGCCGAGCGCCGAGCGGTTGAAGATCACGCCGTAGCGGTCGCGGTCGTCGCGGAGGGCGTCCTGGGTGGCGTACACGGAGTACTCGCCGTCGGCGACCGCGATCACCGGCGTGGTGATGCCGCGCCGCCCCCGCGCCTCGGTCGACACCGCCTCGTAGTCGAACTCGTCGGGGTCGGGCGCGCGCGAGGCGGGCGTCACCAGCAACACGACCGCGACGCCGTCGTCGACGCGGGCTTCGAGGCGGTCGCGGAACCGCCGGAGCAGGTCCGGCGTGAGCGACACCGTGATCTCGTAGTCGGCGTTGTCGATCACCTCTTCGAGATACCGGAGGATGGTCGACCGCGACTTGACCAGCGACACCGCCTCCGTGTCGCGAGCGGGCGCGGTGTAACGCGCCTCCAACTCGTCGACCATCTCCGAGAGCGACGACCGGATGTCGCCGAACGCGTCGTTGGGGTCGACCGCGACGATCTTCATCGGGCGCGACTCGCGGAGTTCGACCAGCCCCCGGTCGGCGAGGCTCCGCACCGTGTCGTACACCCGCGGCTGGGGGATGTCCGTCTCGCCGGCGATCTCGCTGGCCGTGAGTTCGCCGCTCTCCAGGACGGCCAGGTAGGCGTCTATCTCGTACTCGCCGAGGTTGAACCGCTCCCCGACCCGTTCCATCGTCGAACGCAGGTCGTCGGCCATACACCCCTCTCCGCCCCCGGGTACAAGTTATTTACTGACACCCGAGTAGCACCGACGTGCGGAAACTCCGTTTCGGAACCGTATCGTACCGGACTTACATGTACATCCGGTCGAGCGGCTGTTCCTCCTCGCGGGCCTCCGACAGTCGGTCGGCGAGGTTCTGGTAGTACTGCTGGACCTCCGCGGCGAACGACTCGAGGGGCGCGGTGTCGACGCCCAGCCCGTACACCGACTCGACGGCGTCGAGCAGTCGGATCGCCGCCTCCACGTCCGGCACCTGCTGGTGGACCGGCGTGACGTAGACGCAGACGCCCATCGACGTGTCCATCCCCCGCGCGACCAGCGCCGCGTTCGTGCCGTCGAGAAAGCCCGTCCCCATCGGGGCGACCGGCGGTCGCTCGCTTTCGGCGTCGTCCTCCTCGTCGCCGTCGGGGGCGGTCCCGGACGTTCCGGCGTCGGCCCCGGGGAAGCGCCGCTCGCGGTAGTCGTCGGTGGCGACGTAGAACGCCCGGTGTTCGTTCGGCCCGTGCGGGACCGGAACGCCCGACAGCACCGCCACCTCCTCGACGCCCGACTCCTCGGTCCACGCGAGGACGGCCTCGGAGAACGACTCGGCGGTCGAGACGGGGACGAACAGTTCCCCCACGAGAACGGTCACGTCGAGTTCCGGCCGCGAGTAGAGCCGGGTGGGGTGGCGGGGGCGGCCCTGCTCGAACGGCGTGATGGAGGGGAGCCCGTCGGTACGGATGTGGCCCGTCTGTTCGAGGTCGAGGTGGTCAACGAGGTAGTCGACCGCCGTCAGCCCCGCCAGGCCGTACTGGGAGAAGCCGGCGAGCACCACGTCGCCGGGGTCCGGGTGGCTGTCGACGTGGAAGGTGGCGGTCGGTGCCGCGTCGGCGTCGGTGGGTCGGCTCATACCGGCCGTAGGCGCGTCCGGCTGTTAGTGATACCGGCGAGCCGGGGCGGACCGCCCGAGGACAACGCTTTTTCGCGGCGGTTCCGTCGCCGGAGGTGTGCAAGCGACGAACGGGACGGCCGTCCAGACGAGTCCGCTCGGGGAGGCGCTGCCCGACGCCGTCACGGCGATCCCCGGGTGGCAGGCGATCGCGTTCGTCGTCTTCCTCCTGGTCGGGGGGGTGGTCTCGACGTACGTCACCCGCCTCCTCGGCCGGCCGATCGCCCGCCGATTCGTGCGCCAGAGCGTCGCCCAGACCATCCTCCGGGCGACACGGATCGGGATCGTCGTGCTGTTCGCGTTCTCGGGGGCGGGCGCGCTCGGGTTCGAACTCGGCGACCTGGTCCTGTCGGTGACGGTGTTCTCGGCGGTGTTGGGTATCGTCCTCGCGCCGATCGTCGGCTCGATCGTCAACGGGCTGTTCGTGCTCGCCGACCAGCCGTTCGAGATCGGCGACATGATCCAACTCCCCGACGGCACCGACGGGTTCGTCGAGGACATCACCCTCCGGTACACCAAGGTGATCACCCTCGACAACACGTTCGCGGTGCTCCCGAACTCGATGATCCGCGAGAACAAGGTGACCAACTACTCCGCGGAGGACGAACGCACCCGGCTGCGGCTCCCGATCGTCGTCACCTACGAGTCGGACATCCCGCAGGCGCGTCGGCTGATCGAGCGGAGCGCGGCCTCGTGTGACACCGTCATCGAGGGGGGTCCCGACATCCGGGTCGGGAGCGCGCGCTACCCCGCGAAGCCGACGTGTTACATCGACGAGTACGGCGACCACGGCGTGAAGCTCACGCTCCGCTACTGGGCACGCTCGCCGTACAAACTCCTCACGGTCCGCTCGCAGGTCCAGACCGCGGTGTGGGACGTCCTCGAAGGTGGGGACGCCGCCGTCGAGATAGCGTACCCGCACAGCCACCTCGTGTTCGACGAGACCAGCGGCACCGCGCGGGTCGAAATCGAGGACGGCACCGAAGCCGATGCCGGGGACGGGGCCGGCGACGCCGACGCGCCGCCGGGCGGACCCGACGGCGCCCCCGGCGGCCTCGCGGGCGACGGCGACTGACCGCCTCCCGCGCGCCGGCCGACCGGGGCGCCCGCCCGCGCTCCAGTCGGTCCCGCCGGCCGCCGGGTTCCGACGTCGACCACGCCCTCGGAGGCGTCCCGCGCCCGCGTTACTCGCCGTCTTCGAGTTCGAACGCGACCGTGACTTCCGCCTGGTACTCCCGGCCCTCGACCGACGCGATCTCGACGCTGAGGTCGTCCACTTCGACCCACTTCACGTTGTCCAGCGTCTCCTCCGCGCGGTCGACGGCGTCGTCGGTCGCGGCGTCGAAGCTCTCGTCGCTACTGCCGATCAGCGTGATCTTCTTGTAAACCATCTACTGCGTCACCGTCCCCCTCTTTTCCGTCTGCCCCCATTAACTCCCCGGCCGGGGTACGAACGCGGCCACCACGACCGCGGGGGCGTCGTCCGGTCTCACTCCCCCGCGTCGCGCCGCCGCGCGCCGTCGAGCCGCCGGGTGAGCGCGCTCGCCACGTCCGTCAGGTGGGCGGTCCCCCACACCGCGGCGACGACGCCGCCGACCGTGTTGAACACCAGGTCGAGCATCGTGTCCTCGATGCCGTACTGGGTGAGCACGCTCCCGCCGCCGACCAGCGTCGCCGCCCCCGAGACGGCGAACTCGACCACCTCCCAGAGGACGCCGAACGCGAGCACGAACATGAGGATGAACACGAACGTGAACCGCGGCGGGAGCGAGACGGTGTCGGTGTGCTCTTCGACCGCTCGCACGACGGTGTACCCCGTCGCCGCCACCACCGACGCCGACAGCGCGTGGGTCACGTGGTCGTAGAAGGGGAGCGGACTCCCCTCGCCGTAGAAGCTCTCGACGAGGCCCGGAACTCCGACGGTCCCGAGCACGTGGAGGAACACCGCCGAACAGACCCACAGCGTGAGTCCGGCGTCCATCGGCAGGTCGTACTCGCGTTCGAGCGCCGCGGGGGCGAACGTGACGCCGAGCGCGATACACGCGTTGACGATGACGCCCGTGTTCCCCTCGCCGATACCGATGCCGACGAACACGACGAGCAGGACCTGCATCACCCGGACGGCCTGGCGCTGGCGGCGCGCGGAGAGACCGACCCGGTCGCGGAGTCTCACGTCCGCCCGACCCCCTCGGGGATCCGCGCCGCGAGGTCCGTATGGCGGCGGAAGTAGTACTCGAAGAGGAAGCCCGCGGCGACGCCGGCGACGGTCGCGGCGACGAAGTCCCACATCAGCGCCGACTCCACGACGGCGTCGGGCCGGCTGTCGAGCAGGAACGTCGTCCCCAGCAGCGTGTCCGACGCGAACCGGAGCACGGCCCACACGCCCGCGGCCGCCACCGTCGTGATGGTGACGAACACGACGGCGAACGTGTGGTTCATCCGGACCGGCGTGAACACGTCCATCTCGACGGCGACGACGAGCGCGATGGCCGCGACGGCGACGTAGGTGGTCACGCGTCCGGTGAACGTCATCCCGTCGACCCGCTGGCCCGCGACGGCGACCCGACCGATCGCCGGCAGCGCCGTCAACACCAGCACCTCCCACGGGAGCATCGCCGTCGCGTCGCGGAACGCGACCGGCGGCACCAGCGCGACGGCGGCGGCGACGAGGACGAACACCCCCCAGACGACCTCGCCGGCGACGATCTCACCCGCCGCTACGGCCACCAGCGACCCGACGACGAGCCAGCCTACCGCCGCGTTCGGACGCCGCTGTTCGACGACGTCCCGTAGTCCGCTCGACGACATGGGCTGTTGGTTACGCTGGGGGGTCAAAAGCCGTTCTCTAGACGGACGCCGTGCGAGCGCCCCGAGACGCCGCCTCCGACGACGGGACGACGGCCGCTTCGGTCCCGCGGACCGCCGGTCGCTCACGCGACGCCCGCGAGGTAGGCGACGGTGTACGCGCCGGCCGCGAGCGTCACCGCCGCCAGTCCCGTAAACAGCGCCCGCTCGGCGTCCGGCCGCCGGACCTGCCGGGTGCGCACCTGAATCCGCGGCAGGAGACCGACCGCGCCGACCGCGAGCACGGAGAAGACGAACGGGTACGAGAGGTCGAGCGTCGGCGCCGGGATGACGAGCACGCTCGCGGCGTAGCCCGCGCCGGCGACCGCGCGGAGGTCGACGCGGGACCGCCACGCTCGCGCGCTCGCGCCCTCGGTCTCGCGCTCGACACCGCGGGCCGCGGCCGCCAGCCGCGACCAGACCAGCGCGGCCGCCCAGACGGTGGCGAGTTCGACCCCGAACGCCGCGAGCAGGTGGAGCGTCGGGTCGGGGCTGAGCGTGACGCGCTCGGTCACCAGCCGGACCCCGAGCGGGTAGAGCATCCGCGGGGGTTCGCCGGTGAACAGGTCGCCGAACGGGTGGGAGGCGAGACCGACGAGCGCGAGGAGGAACGTCGCCCGCGTCGACAGGTCGGTCCGGCGGGCGACGGCCGACGCGACGGCGAGGGAGGTGACGGCGAACGCGACGACGACGAGTGCGGCGAGCGGGCCGCTCGCCAGATAGCCGACGACGACCAGCGCGCCGGCGAGCGCCGCCGCCAGCGCCCGCCCGCCGCGGCGGTCGTCGGTCCACGCGGCCGCCGTCAGGGCGACGACCGGCGCGAGCACGAGCGAGTGGGTGACCGACCGGTGGACCACGTTGCCGGTCGCCCAGAACGACGCCGCCATCCCGACGGGTGCGTCGCCGACGCTCCCGGCGAGACCGACCAGCGCGTAGCCGATGTCCACGTCGGGGACGGCGGCGAACCCCGCGGCGACGACGCCGGCCGTCAGCGCGCGCCGAGGGGAGGTGCGCCTGGCCGCCAGCCAGGCGACCGCCGCGAACGCGAGGAGCGCGTGGCCGACGAACATGACAGTCCGGCTTCGGGGTCGGGAGAGATAAGTGTCCCGTGGGGTCGGTGTCACGGTGGCAGCGAGCACGCCGCCCGCCTCGGGAGGGGTGCTCTCGGCTGATCCGAGTGGTCCGAGCGGTCCGGGCGGCCCGGGTGATCCGAGCAGGTCGAGCGGCTCCGGTAGCCCGTGTGGTCACTCCGGCCCGTTCGGCCCCTCCAGCTTCCGCCACTCCTTCTCGATGGCGGCGTTGCCGCGGACCACGGTGTCGCCCTCGACCGACAGCCGTGTCTTCCGGAGTTCGATGCTCTTCACCTCGCCCGTCGTACCGCCCACGTCGACGGTGTCGCCGGGCATGAAGTCGGGGTCGCGCAGGAGGTACACCCCGGCGACGGCGTCGGCGATCACGTTCGACAGCGCGTACGAGACGCCGAGGGCGACGAACCCCGCCGCGGTGCCGAGCGACGCCGCGATGCCGTCGAGTCCCACGATCGACAGGAACGACAGCCCGACCGCGAACCAGAGGAACACGGAGACGATGGTGGAGACGAACTGGCGGTAGACGGGCGACTCGTCCGGGAGCGCACGCCGGAGCGTGGCCCGGACCAGCGCCATCACGACCTTCACGACCGCGAACGCCAAGACGAGGAAGACGAGCCCCGCGAGTACGCGCGGCAGCGCGGCCGCGAAGTTCCGGACGAACCGCCAGAACGACTGGCGGACGATACCGGCCACCGACTGGAGCGGAACTGGCTGCACGCGGGTGGATGATCCCGGGGCGACTATAAAATCGGCCGCTCGGTCGGCGTCGGGACGGGCTTACTCGTCGGCGGGACCGGCGGCGGCCGAGAGGGCGTCCTCGCTCTCGCCCTCCTCACCCTCGCCGCCCTCTTCGCCTTCTTCCTCGCCGCCCTCCGCACCTTCACCCTCACCCTCGCCGGTCGACCCGCACCCCGCGAGCGCGGCCAGCGAGGTGGTTCCGGCGGCGGCAGCGGCGGTGCGGAGCAGGTCGCGTCGTCGCGTCGTCACTCGATCGGACATACATTGCCGGACTCGGCCGGCCGGATTAACGGCAGTGGCTGACTACGTACCGGTCGGCATCGAACACCGACCGACTGTCGGCGAGGAGCCGTCGTCGACTCGCCGTCGTGGCAGCCTCACTCGTGGGCCGCGTCCCACTCTTCGGGCTTGCGGATGTTGCCGCACTCGTTGCACTCGATCCGGCCCATCGAGTCCATCGCGTTGTTCACCGTCTCGCAGTTCCCGCAGAAGTACCCCCACCGGGTCTCGCCCGCCTCGTCGGCGTAGACGTGGAAGAACGGCGCCTTCTCGCCCCGCTCGCCGTTCGCGCGGTCGACGTAGAGGGCGCCAGCGGGCGTCTCGACGACTTCGAGTTCCATACGGACGGAAGCCGGCCGGCCCGGAAAAAGCTTCCCGCGACCCCCGGCTCGGGCGAGTCTACGTCCGGAACGACTCGCCGCAGCCGCACTCGGCTTCCACGTTGGGGTTCTCGACGTGGAACCCCTCGGCCTGAAGGCCGCTCTCGTAGTCGAGCGTCGACCCGCCGATGTAGTTGAGCGACGACGGGTCGACGAACACCCGGAGCCCGTGCTGTTCGGTCACACGGTCGTCCTCCTCGGGTTCGGTGTCGAACCGCATCCCGTACGAGAGGCCGGCGCAGCCGCCCTGCTGGACGAACAGTCGCAGGCCCGCCACGTCGGTGTCAAGCCCCTCGCCGTCGAGGAGCGACACCGCCTCCTCGGCCGCGTCGGGCGTGACCGTCACGGCCGGTCCCGCCTCCGCCCCGTCGGACGCGTCAGTACTCATGGGGGACGATACCGTGCGAACGGGGTTAACTGTGACGCCGCCGGAGGCCGGTCCGCGCGCTCGGTGCGGGTCGGCTACCGCGCGCGGAGCCGGGTCCGCAACTGCACGGCGTTGGTCGCAACGGCCTTCAACCGCTCGTACAGCGGCCGAGCGTCGTGGACGGCGAGCAGTCGCCCGCCGGGGCCGTCAAGCACCGCCCCGCGGGCGTCCGTGAACGTCGGCCTCGGCCGGCGTTCGACCCGACCGTCCGAGACGGTTCCCGTCGACCGCGGCGGACGCGAATGCGCTCCCCGGCCACGACGCTCAGGAGTCGTCCGCGTTGGCCCCGTCGCTGTCGGCCGCGTCAGCCTCGTCCGCGTCGCTCTCGTCGAACCGCGCGCGGACGCTCTCGGCGTGCGCCTCCAGCCCCTCGGCCTCCGCGAGCGTCGTCACGGCGTCCGAGAGGTCGTCCAGCCCCCGCTCGTCGAGTCGCTGGACCGTCGACGACCGCAGGAAGGTCTCCGTCGAGAGCCCGCCGAACGACTTCGCGGTGCCGTTGGTGGGGAGGACGTGGTTCGGCCCGGACGCGTAGTCGCCCGCCGCGACCGGCGTGTACGGCCCGAGGAACACGCCCCCCGCGTTCGTCACGCGGTCGAGCAGGTCCTCGTCGCGCGCCGCCTGGATCGAGAGGTGCTCGGCGGCGTACTCCTCGGCGAACAGGACGGCCTCCGGCATCGACCGCGCGACCAACACGCCCGAGGCGTCGTTCGAGAGTGCCGCCGCGATGGTGTCGGCGCGCTCCCGGTCGGGCACCCGCTCGTGGAGTTCCGTCACCACCGCCTCCGCCGTCGCCTCGTCGTCGGTGACGGCGACGACGCTCGCGGCGGCGTCGTGTTCCGCCTGCGCCGCGAGGTCGGCGGCCACCAGCCCGGGGTCGGCGGTGTCGTCGGCGAGCACGAGCAGTTCGCTCGGCCCCGCGAGGAAGTCAATCTCCGCCGCGCCGCGGACCTCCGCCTTCGCGGCGGTCACCCACTTGTTGCCCGGCCCGACCACCTTCCGGACCGCGTTGACCGTCTCGGTGCCGTACGCGAGCGCGGCGATGGCCTGCGCGCCGCCGGCGGCGTACACCCGGTCGGCGCCCGCCTCGTGGATGGCGGCGAGCGTGACGGGGTTCAGTTCCTCGGCCGGCGGGGTGGCGACGGCGACGTGGTCGACGCCCGCCACGACGGCGGGAACGACGCCCATGACCGCAGAGGAGGGGTACGCCGCGGTGCCGCCGGGGACGTACACCCCGGCCCGGTCGATGGGCCGGAACCGCCGGCCGAGCGTCCGCCCCGGCGAGAACTCCCGCTCCCAGTCGTCGGGCAGTTGCGCCTCGTGGAACTCGCGGACGTTCTCGACGGCGGTTCGGACCGCGGCCAGCGTGTCGTCGTCGACCCGTTCGGCCGCGCGTTCGGCCTCGTCGGTCACGTCGAGGTTGCCCACGTCGACGCCGTCGAACTCGGCGGCGAACTCCCGGAGGGCGACGTCGCCCTCCTCGCGGACGCGCGCGACGATGTCGCGGACGTCCGACCGGACGGCGTCGACGCCCGCGTCGCGCTCGAAGAACGCCCGCCGCTCGTCGGGCGCGAGGTCCGCGACGGCGCGAACGTCGATGTCGAGGTCCATACCCGCCCTCCGGCGGCGCGCCGAAAAGACGTTCCGATGCCCCGCCGCGCCGCACGCTCGGTGGCCCTCCGCCGGCGGGGGACGCCGAGCGTGCGGCGCGAGTCACCCGCGCGGACCGCGCCGGCCCGGCCGGCGGACCCGACCGAGGCTCCCCGACGCCCGCCCGCGAACGAGAGGGTTTTGTTCCCCGACGACCCCCCTCCTCCATGAGCGATTCGCGCCCGACGGTCGCCGTCCTGGGCGGGGCCGTCGCGGGTCTCGCGGCCGCCGAACACCTCCGGCGGTTCGGCGACGTGACGCTGTTCGAGCGGCAGTCGTACGACGACAAGCGGGTCAACTGCGGCGAGGCGGTCAACGACGCCGGCCTGGTGCCGTTCCCGAAGACGCCCGACAACGGGTTTCTCACCCGCGTCGACGGGTTCGACCTCCGGGTCCACCCCTCGACCGACCGCGACCCCGGGGCCGCACCGCTCGCGTCGCCCCGCCTCGGGGTCGAACGCGGCTACATCACCGACCGAGACGTACTCGAACGCCGGTGGGCCGACCGCCTCCGCGACCGGGGGGTCGAGGTACGCGAGGGCGCGAACGTCACGCCCTCGCGCTACCGCGAGGTGGTCGCAGAGTTCGACCGCGTCGTGGACGCGACCGGTCAGCCCGCGCTGTCGCTGAAGGCGCGCGGCGAGACCGACCGCTACGCGGGCGACATGGTCGCGCTCAACGCCGACGTGACCGGCGATTTCTCCGACTACCGCCGCCACCCGCGCATCGTCTTCGAGGGGTACGTCGGCTACGGCTGGGTGTTCCCCAAGTCCGACGGCCGCGCGAACGTCGGCGTCGGCTGGGCGGGCGACGAGCGACCCGACAACTACCGCGCGGCGCTCGACGCCTTCTGCGACCGCGCGGGCGTCCCCCGGCCAGACGGCGGCGCCGTGAACGCCTACACCATCCCCCGCGGGCCGTCGCTCGCGCCCGAACTCGTACGTCCGGAGCCGAACGTCTACCTCGTGGGTGACGCCGCGGGCATCGCCAACCGCTATCAGGGCGAGGGGATCTGTCAGGCGATCCGGTCGGCGTGGCTGCTCGCCGACTGCCTCGCCGACGGCCGCGGCGACGACTACCCCGACCGGCTGTACGACGCGATGAAAGACGAGTACCGGCTGGCGACGCTGATGCGCGGCGTCTGGGAGGAGACCGAGGACCCCCGACTGCTCGCGGCCGTCGCCGCCGCGGTCGACGGGCTGACGGTCGACGACGTGACCCGCCACCCGCGGCGGGTGTACGCCCGCCTCGCGGCGCGGCCGCGCCTGCTCTCGCGGCTGGCGCGCGTCCCCGGACTCCGGCGGCGCCTCGTCGACGGCTACCGCGACCGCTGGGAGTACGACGGGGTGACACACTGACGCCGATGCCGCCCGTAACTCGGGCGGTCGGACGCGGCGGCGCCCGAGCGGGTGGGACGCGCGGCGACCGCACCCCGTATCGGTCGGGGGAGGGCTGCACGATCCGAACCTCGACACCACGTTCTAATACCCCCGCCCCGCTGTCCCCGGGCGTGGATCTCCGCTTCGACGGTCCCTCCGGCAGCCTCGGGGTCGCGTTCGCGATACTCGTGGGGCTCGCGGCGATGGGGTACGGCGCGTACAGCTACACCCAGCAGGCGTCGGCGCTCGACTCCGCGGTCGAGGTGAACGCCAGCGTCACCGACACGGGAGTCGAGGAGTACTCCGCGCGGCGCGACACGGACTACGGCCCGGTCGTGACGTTCGAGTACGCCTACGAGGGGGAGACGTACACCTCCTCGAACGTCTACCCCGGGCCGCTCCCCCGGGAGTTCGACACCCGCGAGGCCGCACGGGAGCAACTCGACGGCTACGAACCCGGCGACGCCGTCACGGCGTACGTCCCGGCCGGCGCCCCCGCGGACGCCTACCTCGAACGCGAGCGCAGCAACAAGCCGTTCGTCGTGGTCGGGGTCGGCGCCCTGTTCCTCGCCGGCGGGGTCCGCTCGGCGTTACAGGGGTGACGAGCGGGGAAGCGAACGGGACCCCGGGGACGCGGGCGGGCGGGAGCGTGCCGCCGCTCGCCGCGCGTCACACCCCCGTCTCGCCATCCGGGGTCTCGTCGGTCTCCGGCTCCGCCGCCTCGGGGTCGCTCACGTCCCGCCAGTAGAACTTCGGGCCGAGCAGCGTGTACCCGAGCGCGAGAAACAGCACCGCGAACGCGAACACCCGCCCGGTCCCGCCGCCGAGCAGCACCGCGAGCGCCTGGACCGCGCCCATCACGAGCGCGTCCTGCGCGTGGAGGTCGGGGTAGCGGACGGGCGTCACCATCGAGAGCGCGAGCAGGCCCGCGAGCGCGACGGCGGTCGGCGGCGTCGCCACCCCCGCGAGCACGCACGCGGCCAGGATCGTCGCCGCGAGCGTCGTCTGGACGCCGTGGGTCGTCTTCGCGCCCTCGTCGGTGACGTTGTAGACGCCGAGGCGGACGACCGCCGCGGCGACGAACAGCGCGGGGACGGCGACCGCGAGCCAGAAGCGGACCGTTGCCGCCCGCGTCCACTCGGCGGTCGCGACGGCCGTCACCAGCAGCGCGGGCGCGACGCCGAACGACGCCACGTCCGCGAGCGAGTCGAGGTGCGGGCCGACGGCCGTGCCGCCGTACTTCCGCGCGATCACCCCGTCGAGTCCGTCGGCGATGGCCGCCAGGAGGACGAGTCGCGCCGCGAGCGCCGGGTCGAACGTCGCGGTGGCCGCGGCGGCGAACCCGATGGCGGCGTTCCCCACGGTGACGGCGTCGGCGACGCCGAGACGCGAGAGGAAGCGCGGCCGGTTCGACATACCACCACGGTCGGCAACTCCGGGTTTACGTCTTTACATCCGACCCCCGTCTCCGCCCCGGACGAGTGCCCGTCGACGGCGCCGCCCGCGGTCGGCGGAGCCGGCACGGCCCGCAACGCGGGGGCGGCGCCGCCGTCGCGCCGCTCCCGACGACCCGGATTCGACGCCCGAACCACGCCGCATAAGCCCCCGCGCGCCCGAGGGTCGCGTATGGACAGACGCCGGTTCCTCGCGGCGGTCGGGACCGCGGCGAGCCTCTCGCTGGCGGGCTGTGGCGGCGCGCTCGGGAAGGACGACTACGACGTCGGCATGACCGGGACCGCGTTCCGGCCGTACAGCCTCACGGCGAGCGTCGGCGACGAGGTGGTGTGGAAGAACACCTCGACGCGCGCACACACCGTCACCGCCGACGCCGACCAGATCCCGGACGGGGCCGACTACTTCGCCTCCGGCGGCTACGACTCCGAGGAGGCCGCCCGCGAGGCGTGGGACGGCGCGAACGGCGCCATCACCAGCGACGACTACTACCGCCACACGTTCGAGGTGCCGGGCACGTACACCTACCTCTGCATCCCCCACGAACAGGCCGGCATGGTCGGCACCGTCACCGTCGAGGAGTGAACTGACGCGCCGGCACGCGAGCCGCCGACCCGAGCGCGAGTCCGCCGACACGAACGCGAGCTGCCGACCCGAGCGCGAGCCCGACGGCTCGACGGGCGCGTCGGTCGACCGACTGCTCGCGGAGCGACCGGCCGCAAAAATCGGTCGAGAACTCGGGTCGAGGCGCGCCGTTACTCCTCGGCCGTCTCGTCGTCGACGGCCACGCTCTCCTCGTCGACGTCGACGGACGCCTCCTCCTCGGCGGCGACCTCCTCGGGGTGGGCTTCGAGGGTGAGCTTCTGCACCTCGACGCGGCGCAGCGGGTACACCTGCTTCGCCTCGCCGTAGATGGCCGACGAGATCCGTCCCTGCACGACCGAGTCGACGAGCTGTTCGAACGTCCGCTCGCTCGCAGCCTCCTCGACGATGTCGATCATGATCTGACGGATGGCGTGCTCCTGCGAGCGGTCCGCCTTCTTGGTCGTGAAGGCGACCGGCTGGACGCGCACGCGGTAGTCGTCGGTCGTCCGCACCGTGATGGCGAGGTCGACCTTCGAGGCGCCGCGCCGCACCAGCGAGCGCAGGTAGTCGCGCGTGAGTTCGTGCTTGATGAACTCGGTGTACGCCGTGTCCGACCCGACGTCGGTGATCTTGAACTCCAGTTTGGTGTTGTTCTGTCCCTGGTCGTCGGTGAGGTCGCCGAGCGTCGTCTCGACGGTCCGCCCGACGACCTGGTCCGGTTCCTCAGCGAGGGTCTCACCCAGCTCCGCCCGGTCGAACTGCTCGGGCGCGAGCACGGTGTACCACCGCTTGTTCTGTCGCTGTCGTGAAACTGATCGTTCGCTCATTGTGTATCGGTGTCCGTGTTCGCATCCGCGTCCGCATCCGTTCTCGTCTCCCTGTTCGTCTCCGCGTCGTCCGTCCCCGCGTCGACCGTCCCCGCGTCGTCCGCGGCCGCCGTCGTCTCGCGTGCGCTCGCGACCACCTCCTCGGCCACCGCGAGGTTGACGAGGTAGTCGTCGGCCGACGACTGCAGGCCGCCGGTCCGGTCGCGCTCGACCCGCGTGCGGACGGTCGTCCCGTCCGCCTCGGTGCGGATCTGGGCGGTGTTGTCCGGCCGGAGCGCGGCCGCGACCGTCGCGGCCGCCGCCGGGTCGGCGTGGCGCGTCTCGAACGTCGCCGTCCGCCGGCGCTCGCCACCGTCGGTCGAGCGTCCGTCGGCGTCGGCGGTCCCGTCCGGGGGTCCGTCGCCGTCCGCGGGCGGCCCGCTCATCTCACAGCGCCTCCCTGAACGCGCCGACGAACCCCTGAACGTCGTCGGCGAACCGTGCCTCCGCGCGTC
>NZ_ASGZ01000063.1 GCF_000495475.1 Candidatus Halobonum tyrrellensis G22
TGCGCGAGACGCTCCCCCGGCACATGGGGCTGGGGAGCGGGACGCAGCTCGCGCTGGCCGTCCTCGCGGGGGTGGCGCGGGCGCACGATTGCGAGCCGCGAGTGCGCGAACGCGCCCCGGCGCTCGGCCGCGGCGGTCGCTCGGGCGTGGGGGTGGCGGCGTTCGAGGCGGGCGGGGTCGTCCTCGACGCGGGCCACCCGACCGAGCGGTTCACCACCGACCGCCCCGCCGACGGCGACTGGCGCGTGCCGCCCGTCGTCGCGCGCCACCCGGTGCCCGACGACTGGCGCTTCCTGCTCGTGGTGCCCGACGCCGACCCCGGGCGGTCGGCGGCCGACGAGGACGACTCGATGCGCGCGACCGTCGAGGCGGCCGACCCGGGCGTGGCCGACCGCATCGCGGGCGTGCTCCAGCGACGGCTCCTGCCCGCGGCCGCGGAGGGTGCCGTCGAGCGGTTCGGCGCGGCCGTCGGCGAGGTGGGCCGGCTGAACGGCGCGTGGTTCGCCGACGCCCAAGGCGGGGTGTACCGCCCGCCGGTCGGCGACCTGGTGGCGGCGCTCGCGGACGACCCCGCGGCCTTCGGCGCGGGGCAGTCGTCGTGGGGACCGACGGTGTACGCCGTCACGGACGCCGACCGGGCCGAGGCGGCGCGGACGGCGGGCGAGCGGGCGCTCGCGACGGCGGGCGTCGACGGGGAGGTGTCGGTGGTCCGCGGCTGCAACGAGGGCGCGACGGTCCGGTTCGACGCCTGAGCCGCCGGCGCCGTCCCGATCGTCCGGTCGCTCGCTCGTCCGAGCGCCCACGCCGCCCCCGGCGGAACGACTAAGCGCCTTCGGTTACCAGCATGTTACATGTCGCGCCTGCCGTTCGGGGTCGCGCAGTTGGACTCGGTGCTCGGGGGCGGAGCGCCCGCGGGGAACGCGGTGCTCGTCGCGGGCGAGGCGGGCGCCGGCGCCCGCGAGTTCGCCTACACGAGCGCCGCGATGAACGCGCTCGCGGGGACCGACGCCGACCTGTTCGACCTCTACTACGGCGACCTCGACTCCGCGGCGGAGCTGCCGCCGGAGGTCCACTACCTCTCGTTTACCGCCGGGCCGGAGTTGGTCGAGCGGGAACTCCGCTACGTGATGGCCGACGAGGTCGTCGACGCGGCGGTCGAGGGGATCGAGTTCACCGACCTCTCGACGGAGTACTTCCAACTGTCGGCGATCCCGCGCGAGTGGTACATGGGGCGAACCACGTCGCTGGCCGACCTCGGCGGCGACGACACCCGCCAGGACGTGCTGACGGCGCTCGGGGAGTTCCTGAGCGAACACGCCGCCGGCAACCTGGTGGTCGTCGACGCCGTCACCGACCTCGTCGGCGCCGCCGGCGGGGAGGTGTCGTGGGAGGACGTCGCCATGCTCGTCCGCGGGCTGGGGAAGGCGGCCCACTCGTGGGGCGGTCTCCTGCTCGTGCTCGTCAACGTCGACACCATCGACGACCGACAGCTCGGACAGCTGATGGACGGCAGCGACGGGACGCTCCACTTCAGTTGGGACTCGGGCGGCTCCAAGCGCGCCCGGACGATGGTCGTCCGCGAGTTCCGGGGCGTGCTCTCACAACTGGAGGAGGAGAACATCGTCCGCTTCGAGACGGAGATTCACGAGGGCGGTCTCGACATCAGCGACGTGCGCAAGATCCGGTAGTCGACCCCGACCTCCCGCCGCACTGGCGTCCCACCGCCTCGGCGCACTGGTACCCTCCCGTCCCGCCGCATCGGCGTGCCCGCCACCCCGGCGCGGCTGCCGGCCGACCCCGTAGAATCACCTCCGAGAATCGGCGGCGGAGGTTCTTGTGCGGGCGGGCCGAACGGGTCGTATCATGGCGGGGGAACTGGTCGACGGGCTTCCGGAGGGGCTCCGCGCGTGGGTCGACGCGCGCGCCGAGGAGACGGGGCGTTCGCGGGCCGAGGTGCTGGCGCGGGCCGTGACGGTCCAGCGCCTGCTCGCGGAGTACGACGGGCCGCTCCCCGACGCGTCGACGCTCGACGCCGCGGCCGCCGGCGGGGCGGACCCGCAGAGCGGCGGGGACGGGGCGCTCGCCGACCGCCTCGACGCGACGGACGAACGGGTCGAGGCGGTCGCCGACGAGTTCGACGAGAAGTTGGCGGACGTGCGCGACCGGGTCGTACAGGTCAAACGCGAGGCGGACGCGAAGGTGGACGCCGACCACGACCACCCGGAACTCCGTCGGTCGGCCGAGGCGGCGGCCGACCTGGCGGACGACGTCGAGGCGGTCCGCGCGGCGGTCGACGCCCTCGACGCGCGGTTCGCCGAGGGGTTCGACAACTACGAGGAGGTGCTGGAGCGGCTGACCGACGCCGTCGACGAACTCGACGGAAAGGCGACGACGCTCGCGTCGGCGGTGGCGGACCTGCGGGAACGGGCGGCCGACGCCGACGCGCGGCGGTCGCGCCGTGAGGCCGCGGCCGACCTCAAGCGCGAGGCGAACCGGCTGGGGGTCGAAGCGGCCGCGTGCGACCACTGCGGGGAGGCGGTCCGGCTCGCGCTGCTCACCCGGCCGGCGTGCCCGCACTGCGACGGCGCGTTCGACGGCGTGGCGACGGCATCGGGTCTCGACGGACTACTCGGCCGCGCGACGCTGACCGCCGGGCGGGACGGCACCGACGGCCGGGCCGACGACACCGGTACCGACGACGCCGGCACCGACACCGACGGCTCGGGGACCGACCCGGTCCGCGTGCTCGGGAGGGGCGAGTGACCGACGACGTCGGACCGGACGATTCGGTCGAGCCCACGGACCCGGGCGACCCGACTGAACCGGCGGACGCGGACGGCGCCGGGGACCCGGCCGACGAGGCGGCGCCGTTCGCCTCGCTGGTCGACCGGTTGGACGAGCGCGAGCGACGCCGGGCGGACGCCGACG
>NZ_ASGZ01000064.1 GCF_000495475.1 Candidatus Halobonum tyrrellensis G22
GTCGGCGTCGAGCACCCGGTCGAGCGCGTCGGGGTGGCCGTCGACGCGCGCGCGCGCCGCCTCGGGGTGGGCCGCGAACCGCTCGGCGCCCGCGACCGCGACCCGGCCGCCCGCGCGGGTCACCCGCTCTATCACCCCCGCGAGGAGCGGGTGGGTACGCTCGACCGTCGAGTCGTCGAGGTCGGAGACGACGACACCCACGGTCAGGTCGCCCAGCCCCGCGGGGTCGGCGGTCGCCGCGGCCGCCCGTTCGGAGAGCGCCTCGACCGCCGCCGCGCCGCGGTCGGTACACGCCTCGGTCCCGCCGGCGTCCTGGATGGTGAGTTCGCGCACGGGGAGCCCCCGGTCGTCGACCGCCGCGGCCACGTCGCGGCTGCGCACCTTCTCACAGCCCAGGCCGACCACGAGCGTCCCGGCGACGTTGGGGTTGGAGGCGACGCCGACCAGCGCGCGCTTCGTCTGGTCGCTGTCGGCGCCCAACTGCCCGCAGCCGTGGTCGTGGGGCGCGGCGACCGCGTCGGGCGAGCGGTCGGCGATGCCCTCGGCGACGGTGTGCGAGCAGATGACCGACGGGAGCACCAGCACCCGGTTGCGCACGCCCAGCCGACCGTCCGGCCGGCGGTAGCCGTCGAACGTCCGCTCGCCGCGTTCCGCGCGCTCCGCGCTCACCGCTGGGCCTCCGTCCCGCTCGACTCGTTCCCGTTCGCTCCGTCCCCGTTCGCCGTTGCGGCCGCCACGTCGCCCCGGCCGCGCGCGCTCTCGCAGTTGTGGGTGTGGACCCACTCGCCCGCGCCGACGTCGCGGGTGACCCGGCCGATGGCCTCGCCGTACTTGTAGACGGTCGCACCCGCCGCGTGCGGTTCGAGCGCGAACTTGTGGCCGAACGGCACCTCCTCCGCGAGCGTGACCGTCCGGCCGTCGTAGTCGAGTTCGGTGCCCGCGGGGGCGTCTTCGAGCGCGGTCGCGACGGTGTCGTCGGCGTCGAGGACCAGGCCGACGCCGCCGACCACGACGCCCTTCACGCGCCCTCACCCTCGTTCGCCGCGAGTTCGTTCGGCTGAACCTCGGTGATGGCGAACTCCTCCATCCGGCGGCGCTCCGCGCCGGTCCGCCGCCCGTCGGCGACCGCGAGCAGTTCGTCGTACACCCGCGCGCCCGCCTCGCGGACCGACTCCTCGCCCTCGACGACGGTGCCCGCGTTCACGTCCATGTTGTCGGTCATCCGCTCGTACGTCTCGGGGTTGCCCGTCACCTTGAGCACCGGCGCGATGGGGTTGCCGGTCGTGCTCCCCCGGCCCGTGGTGAACGCGACCAGTTGCGCGCCGCCCGCCACCTTCCCGACGACGCTCTCGACGTCGTAGCCCGCAGTGTCCATCAGGACCAGCCCGCCCCCCACGGGGAGGGGTTCGGCGTAGTCGACCATCCCCCGAATCGGGGTGGTGCCGCCCTTCGAGATGGCGCCGAGGCTCTTCTCCTCGATGGTGGTGAGCCCGCCCTCCTGGTTACCGGGCGAGGGCTGGGCGCCCCGGAGGTCGACCCCCATCAGGTCCGCGGTCGCCTCGCGCTCTTCGACCCGGTCGAGCAGGCGCTCGCGGGTCTCCGCGTCGGCGCACCGCTCCGCGAGGACGTGTTCGGCGCCGATGAACTCGGGCGTCTCGCTGAAACTGGCGGTGCCGCCCGCCGCGACCAGTCGGTCGCACGCCTCGCCGACCGCCGGGTTGGCCGCGATGCCCGAGGTGGCGTCGCTGCCGCCGCACTCGACGCCGACGACGAGTTCGCCCGCGTCGGCGGTCTCGCGGCGCGCCTCGTCGGCGGCCGCCTTCAGGCCCGCGAGACGCTCCGCCCCGCGGTCGAGCGCCGCCCGCGTCCCGCCGGCGTCGCGGACCGACAGCGTCTCGACCGGCTTTCCGGTCTCGGCCACCCGGTCGGCCACCTCGTCGGCCGTCACGTCCTCGGTGCCGAACTCGACGACGAGGGCGGCGCCGACGTTCGGGTTGCGCCCCACGCCCGCGAGGACGCGCCGCGTCTGTTCGCGCGCCGGGTCGGGCTGGGTCGTCCCCATCTGGTGGGGGGTGGCCCGCGCCCACGCGCCCGCGTCGTCGGCGAGTCCGCGTGCGACGCTCGACGCCGCCACCGACGCCGGGAGGACGGCGACGTGGTTGCGGACGCCGACCCGGCCGTCCGCCCGCCGGTAGCCCGTGAACTCGTGGCTCGTATCCATCTACCGAGCGGTTCGGTAGCGCGGGTCATAGGCGTTTCGTCGGCGCCGTCCGCGGTCGGCCGCTCCGTCGTGTGACGGCCGTTCCGTCGCGGTCGGCCGACGGACTCTTCTCCGTCTCCCGTCGAGTTCCGTGTGCGATGACCCGACAGTTCACCGACGACGACCGCGGAAAGGACGTTCTGACCGCCGAGGGCGACCGGATCGGGACCGTGCGCGACGTCGACGGCGACCGGGCGACCGTCGACCGGGACGACGACGCGGCGCTCCCCGAGAAACTTCGCGAGATGCTCGGGTGGGACGACCACGCGTCGAACGAACTCCACGGCGACCACGTCGAGGAGGGAACCGCCGACGACCTCCGCCTCAAGTCGAACTGGTAGCCCGGCCGCACGACCCGCGCGCCGAAACGTTCTTTCTTCCGTCCGCCGAGAGCCGAGTCGTGTCTCCACCCACCGCGCTCGTGCTCGGCGAAACCCGCTTCCCGTTTCACGACCTCGACGACCTCGGCCCGGCGCTGGAGGCGGCGCTCGGCGACGCGGCCGACGCGACGCTCACCACCGACAAGGACGCGCTGACCGACCTCTCGGGGTACGACCTCGTGATAGACTACACCACCGACAGCACGCTCACCGACGACCAGCGGGAGGGACTGCTCGGCTTCGTCGCCGACGGCGGCGGCTACCTCGGCGTTCACTCCGCGTCCGACCTCACCAGCCTCGCCGACGGCGACGGCGGACTCGACCACCGCGACGACCCGTTCCCCGAACTCCGCGACCTCGTGGGGGGTCACTTCACGGGCCACCCCGAGCAGTCGACGTTCGGCGTCGACGTCGTCGACGACCACCCGGTGACCGAGGGGGTCGACGACTTCGAGGTGTACGACGAACCGTACGAGGTCGACGTGGACGACGACGTTCGGGTGCTCGCGCGGATGGACCACCCGGACCTGCCCGACCACCCCGTCGTCTGGGTGAAGCCGTACGGCGACGGCCGGGTGTGTTACGCCTCGCTCGGCCACACCGAAGACGCGTTCGAGACCGACTCCTACCGGCGGCTCCTGCGGAACGCCGTCGGCTGGGTCGCCGGCGCCTGAGCCGTCGGCGCGAGTCCGCACCCGGGGGTCCGCCCCCCGCTCTCGGGGTCTCGACGCCGCGGACTGTCCCGAGGTTTATCCTGCCCGCCCGCGTTCTCGGGGTATGGACTCGACCTCGACCGGCGTCCGGGCGACCGACCTGTCCGTGTTCGTGTTCGTGCTGGCGGCGATGCTGTCGGGAACGTGGCTCGCCGACCAGTTCGGGCCGGGGTGGACGCCGACGTACCTCGCCGTGACCGCGGCCGTCGCGGTCGGGTGGACCGTCTACCACCGCTACCGCATCGCCCCCCACTTCCGCCCGGACGACGACGCCGACGGCGACGACCCGCGCCCGGACGCGGCGGGTCGAGCGGGCGGGTCGCCCCCGTCGGACGCGTCCGACGCCGACCCCCGCCGCGGGCGGGAGACGGAGTCGGGGAGTAGCGAGTAGCGGTCGACGAGTAGGACGCCGGGTGAGACCGACCGCGAACCGGACGGACCGGGGAGCGGTCGGGCGGCTACTCGTCCGCGAAGTAGGGGATGATGGTCTCCTCGTAGTGGCGCACCGTCTCCTCGAAGTCGCCGACCGGGATCACGACGAGGTTGTCGACGCCCGCGTCGCGGAACGCCTCGACCCGTTCTATCGCGCGCTCGGGGTCGCCCGAGACGCTGATGGCGTCGACCGCCTCGTCGGGGATGCGTTCGGCGGCCGCCTCCAACTCGCTCAACTGGTCGTCGTCGAACGCCATCTGCCACATGACCGGCGTCTCCTCGGCCACCTCCTCGTACCCCATCTCGGCGAGCAGCGGCGGCCGGAGCGCGAGGTTGGTCCGGTTGCGCGCGATGGACGCCTCGCGGGCGGCGTCGCCGTCGTCGGCGACGGTGGTGGGGACCATCACCGCGCAATCGAGGTCGGCGGGGTCGCGTCCGCGGTCTTCGGCCACGTTCAGGACGTGTTGGAGGTCCCGCTCGTACACCTCCGGGGAGTACACCCACGGGAACCAGCCGTCCGCGACCGCGCCGGTCAGCCCGCGCATGCTCCGGCCGTAGCCGCCGACCCACAGCGGCGGCCGGGGCTCCTGGACGGGCTTCAACCCGAGGTGGGCGTCGTCGAGTTCGAAGTACTCGCCCGCGAACGACAGCGGGTCGGCCGCCGTCGACGCCCACAGCCCGTCGACCACCGACACCGCCTCGCGGAACCGGGTGTACGGGTCGTCCCAGTCGATGTCGCGGATGGGCGCGAAGTTGAACGCCTCGCCCGCGCCGATACCCAGGCCCGCGCGGCCGTCGGTCATCCGGTCGAGCGTCGCGGTGACGTGCGCGAGTTCGCTCGGGTGACGCCGCACCGAGTCGCTCACGCCGGGCATCAGCAGCGCCTCGTCGGTCCGCTGTGCGATCGCACCCAGCACCGAGAACGCCTCCCAGGCGGGTTCGGTGAGGTACTCCTCGGAGTCGGTCGGGTGGAACAGGTGGTCGGGGACGGTGATGGTGTCGAACCCCGCCCGCTCCGCGCGGACCGCGTGGTCGACCGCCGCCCCGACGTCGCCGTACGTGGCCACTTGACAGCCGAACGTCAGCCCCTCCGCGCGCGTGTCGGTCATCGTCCGCCGTCTCGACCGCCCGGAGTAAATAGCTACCCGCGTCCCGCGGGGGCGTCTACCCCTGGAGGACGTTCGCGTCGAGGTCGTAGTCGCCGAAGTAGTCGCGTTCGGTCTCGACCAGTTCGGCGAACAGTTCGCGCGCCTCGTCGCGCTGGATCGTCACCAGCGGTTCCGCGAGGAACGCCTGAAACGCCAGGTCGAGGTCGCCCGTGAAGCCCGCCTCGATGAGCGTCTCCTGGTTGGTGACGTGTCGGTCGACCAGCGTGCGGACCTGCTCGGGGAGGTCGCCCGCAGACAGCGGCGTCACGCCGCTACCGGTGAGCATGGCGTTCGTCTCGACGACCGCGCCCTCCGGGAGGTTCGCGACCTGGCCCTCGTTGGGGTAGTTGAGGTGGGTGACGAACGGCTCCTCGCCGAGGAGTGCACGCATGATATCGACCGCCTCCTCGCCCGAGTCGTGGAACTCGAACTCCTCGTCGCCCGAGAGGTACTCCTCCATCTCGTCGGGACCCTCGTCGTCGCCGACGCGCGCGGAACTCGGCGTGAGTCGGATCCCCCACCGCTGGACCTCCTCGGGTTCGTCGATGTCGAGGTACCAGGGGACGAACTCGGCGAGGTGGCGGTCGCCCGCCGCGCCCAAGAGCCCGAACCGGTCGTAGAAGTCGAACGCGATCTGTTGGTTGTTGACCCAGTAGGACTCGCCGTCCATGTCGCCCGGTTCGAACCCCGGGAGGGGTTTCCGGCGTTCGAGTTCCTCGTCGAGGTACTCGAAGAGGTCGTGGTCGCGCCAGTGCGCCTCGTCGACGAACGTGAAGTGGTTGATCCCCTTGACCTGGACCTCGACGTCGTCGCGGCTCACGTCGTCGGCGCCGTCGACGTACCGCTCGGCCATCTCCGCGAACAGTTCCTGCGTCTTGAACACCTCGTGACACAGGCCGATCGCGTTGATGTCGGGGTACTCCTCGTAGAGCGCCCGGGTGCACACCGTCATCGGGTTGGTGTAGTTGATCACCCACGCGTCGGGACACCGCTCGCGGACGGTCGCCGCGATGTCGCGGTACTGCGGAATCGCGCGGAGCGCCCGCACCGCCCCGCCGGGACCGACGGTGTCGGCGACGGGCTGGTAGATGCCGTACTCCTCGGGGAGGTCGATGTCGTGTGCGAACGTCTCCTCGGGGGGGTCTTGGGTCGAACAGACGACGAAGTCGGCGCCCTCCAGGGCGTCGCCCATCTCCTCGTACGCCTCGAACGTCCAGTCGCCGACCGCCTCGTCGCGGTCGGTCACCTGGTTGCCCAACTCGGCGTTACGCGCCGCCGCGTCGTGGTCCACGTCGTACAGCGCCACCTCGCCCGCCAGATCCGGACACTGCGCGAGGTCGTTGATCAGCGTGTGCGCCCACCCCTGACTGCCGCCGCCGACGTACCCCAACTTCACCGTCCGGGTCCGACCCGTCGGCTCTCGCTCCTGCTCGTGCTCCGTGAGCTGATACATGTGGTGCGTGCTACCGAAGCGGGCGACAAATAGCTGCTGTTGTCGGTCGGGTTCGCCGGTCCGCGCCGCGCCGGGCGGGCGGGTCGAACCCCACCGGGGCGCGTGCGTCGCGGCTTCGGACGCCGGCGCTCGGACGCCGGCGCTACCGCGTCCGACGACGCGGACGCACGCTCACGCCTCCTCGGGCGGGGCGTCCCACTCCGCGCCGTCGTCCTGCGGCGAGTAGCCCAGCCGCGCGCGGGCGTGTTCGAGGTCGTACCACCGGGTCCGGTTGTCGCTGACGCCCGAGAAGATGCCGAACTCCACGTCGTCGTCGTCGAGACAGCAGTCGACCAGGTGCGCGAAGTCGCGCCGGGACTGCCACATCGCCTTCATCCGCGCGACCCACTCGTCGTACTCGTCGCTGTCGCGTTCGAACTCCCCCTCCTCGACCCGCTGTTCGGCGTCGCCGTACGGGTGGTCGTACTCCGGGCCGTTGACCGTACAGATCCGGAGCGCGTAGAACCGCGTCGGGAACGCCTCCGCCTCGACGTAGTAGCGGCCGAGGTCCTCGCCGAAGCTCTTGGAGGCGCCGTAGTAGGAGTCCGGCCGGACCGGGTCGGTGTGGTCGAGCACCAGGTCGCTCTCCGCCGAGTAGAGCTCCGGTGCGAACTCCTCCTCGTACAGCCCCATCACGTGGTTGGTCGACCCGAACACGAACGACTCCACCTCGTTTTCGCGTGCGGCTTCGAGCGCGTTGTACATCCCGACGACGTTGGGCTCGAACACGTCGCTCCACGACCCGCTCGCGTGGGGGTACGCCGCGAGGTGGACGATGGCGTCGCGGCCCTCGGCGGCCGCCGTCAGCGCCTCCTTGTCGGCGACGTCGCCCACGACGGTGTCGTAGCCGCCGTACGGGTGGTCGTCGTCGCGGTCCGAGCGGTTGTAGTAGGTGAACTCGTACTCCTCGCGGTCGTGGAGGTGGTCGATGATCGCGGTGCCGCAGCGTCCGTACGCGCCCGTCACCAGCACGTCAGTGGCCATACGGGCAACGCGGCGACCAGCGGTAAAACGGTTCCGTCCGCGCCCGTCGGGTTCGACGGTCGCTCGGGGCGCACTCGGGCGGTTCGGGCGCCCTCTCAGCGCGTGGCGACGGTCACGAACCCGTCGAAGTCGAGCACGACCTGCTGGGCGGTGTCGCCGAACAGCGCCTTCCCGGTGGGCGAGCGCTTCCGCCCGGTGACGTACACGTGGTCACAGTCCCGCTCGGCGGCGGCGTCGAGGATGGCGTCGGCGGGGTCGCCGTCGGTCACGACGCTCATCGTCTCGTAGTCGACGTCGCCGTCCACCTCGGCGAACGCCTCCTCGGCCGCGTCGGCCACGAACCGCGAGACCACGTCGCGCGCCTCGCTCGCGTCGAACGACCCCCCCATCGCGTCGCTCATCGACTGGAGCGTCTCGGCGTTCTGTTCTACCTCGTCACGCGTCACCCACGCCAGCAGGACCAGCGGGCGGCCGGTGCCCGCGGCCGTCCGCCCCGCCTCGCGGAGCAGTCGCTCGTTCGCGTCGTCGGAGTCGTCGTCGTCGATAGCCACCAGTGCGGGTTGCATACCGGGCGATGGTGGCTCTCGTAGATAAAAGTACGGCGGACCGCGGGGGCGCGGACGGACCGCGGCAGGGGACGACCGACGCCCGGGCCGCCGTCGCCGCCGACACTCAGCCGTCGGCGCGGTAGCGCTCGACCGCCTCCTCGTCCACCTCGACCCCGATACCGGGGTCGGTCGGCACGGTCACCTCGCCGCCGCTCGGGTCGATGGGCGACGCCAGTATCTCCTCGCGCAGCGGGTTGTCGCTCCGGTCGAACTCGACCAGCATCGGCTCGGGCACGTGCCGGACGTGGGGGTAGTCGTCGACGCTCGCGGCGAACTGGACCGCCGCCGCCAGCCCGACCGCGCTGTTCCAGACGTGCGGGCGGACGGCGACGTTCTCGGTGGTCGCCATGTCGGCGATCCGCCGCGCCTCCGAGAGGCCGCCGCAGCGGCCGAGGTTGGGCTGGACCACGTCGACCGTCCGGTCGTCGATCAGCCGCTTGAACGCGAACCGGCCGTAGTGGGCCTCCCCCGCCGCGATCGGCACGTCGGTCCGCGACTTCACCTCGCGGTAGCCCGAGTAGTTCTCCGGCGGCACCGGCTCCTCCACCCACGCGACGTCGAACTCCTCCAGCGCCTTGATCGTCTCGATCGCCTGCCGCGGCCGGTAGTTGCCGTTGATGTCGACCATCAGCCGGCCGTCGTCGCCGAGGGTCTCCCGGGCGATCCGGGCGCGGCGCACGTCCTCGTCGGTCCCGCTGCCGATCTTGATCTTGACCGCGTCGAACCCCTCGTCGACGGCCGCTCGGACCTGTTCGGCGGCGTCGTCCTCCCCCTCGGTGAAGTACATCGTGGAGGCGTACGCCGTCAGCGTCTCGCGGCGGCCGCCGCCGAGCAGGCGGTAGGCGGGTTCGCCGGCCTCCTTCCCGCGGAGGTCCCACAGCGCCACGTCGATGCCGCTGAGCGCGCTCTGGACGAATGCGCTCGCGCCGAAGTGGTACGGGTCGGTGTACGACTCGGCCGCCAGCCCCTCGGCGTCGAGCGGGTCCATCCCGACGACGGCGTCGCGGAAGAACTCGTCGACGACGGGCGCGACGACGCTGCCGGGCGCGAACGCCTCGCCCCACCCGACTTGCCCGTCGGCGGTCTCGACCCGGAGGAGGCTGGTGGAGCGCGACCGACCGAACCCGCGGGCGTCGCCCAGTCCCTCGCCCTCGGGGAGCGTGTGTGCGATCGGTATCACCTCGACGTCGGTTACTCGCATGGCGGATCCGGCGGCGAGCGACGGGATATAGCTTGCGCTGCCCGTGTGCCGTCCGTGCGCCGTCCGCGCACTGTCCGCGCGCCGCCCGCGTCGACCCTCGCCGGGTGCCGTCGCTCCGCCACCCGGCGCTCGCGGACTCTACTCCTAAGTTTTATACTGATTTACTATTATGATTAGGCGGCGGTTTCGATGAATCACGACAGACGCACGCTCTTACGAGCACTCGGAGCGGCGGGTATCGGCGCCGGCGCGTTCGCCGGGAACGCGGCCGCGGACGACGGCGGAACGGAGTCGGACGGCGGTGGACCAGGAGAGTCGGACGGCGGCGGAGCGAGCGAGTCCGGCGGCTCCGGAGCGGGGTCGTACTTCGACCCCAGCGACGGGTTCGCCGACGCCGCGCCGTGGCTCGACGACGACACGCCGGTGTACAGGGTGACGGAACCGACGCGGGAGGCGTTCGAGGAGGCGGTCAACCGGAGCGGTCCGCGGGTCGTCGTGTTCGAGACGAGCGGCACCGTCGACCTGGGCGCGGAGCGACTCACCATCGAGGAGGACGGACTCTACCTCGCGGGCCAGACGGCGCCCTCGCCGGGGGTCACGCTGATCCGCGGCGGGGTGTGGGTCGACGCGAACGACTGTCTCCTCCGGCACGTCCGGGTGCGCCCGGGCGACGCCGGCCAGGAGGAGGGGTGGATCCCCGACGGCATCCGGACCGCGGACGGCACCGAGAACAACGTGATCGACCACTGTTCGATCACGTGGGCGGTCGACGAGAACGGCTCGCCCGGCTACGACTCGGTGGACACCACCTACTCCAACTGCATCATGGCGGAGGGGCTGGCGGACTCGACCCACCCGAAGGGGACCCACTCGTACGGGACGCTCGTCGGCGACGGGTCGACCGGAGTCGCCCTGCTGGGGAACGTCTGGGCGCACAACATCGGGCGCAACCCCCGGCTGAAAGCCGAGACGGCCAGCGCCGTCGTGAACAACGTGATGTACCACTACGACGAGGCGACCAACGTCGACGACTCGACGGTGGCGAGCATCGTCGCCAACTCCTACCTCCGGGTCGACGACGGCGACTACAACATCGAGGGCGGCAGCGCCGAGGCGTACATCGCGGACAACGTCACCGACCCCGAGACGCCGATGGTCGGTCCCGACCTGATACAGGTCGACGAGCCGCCGGTGTGGCCCGAGGGGCTTGAGCCGCTGTCGGCGGAGGCGGCCGAGGACCACGCGCTCGCGTACGCGGGCGCGCGGCCGGCCGACCGGACCGCCAACGACCGCCGGGTGATCAGCGACGTGCGGACGTTCGGCGGCGAGTGGATCGACAGCCAGGAGGCGGTCGGCGGCTACCCCGACCTCGCGGTCAACACCCGCTCGCTGGACGTCCCCGAGTCGGGGCTCGCGGAGTGGCTCGAATCCCACGCGGTCCGGGTCGAGCAAGCGCAGGTGGAGTACTACCAGGTCGACTTCCTCGGGGGCGAGCCGATAGAGGAGTTGGGCGAGGACGGCCTGTACGCAGACCAGGACCGGCTGATGCGGTTCGCGCGCGGCACGCCCGCCGACGGCATCGTCGACCGCGGGTCGGCGTGGGCCAGCGCGGAGCTCCGGAACTGCCTCGACTACGGCCACATCGTCAGCCACGACGACGGCGCGTCGGCGCACGTCCACTTCACCGTCGCCGACGACTGCGAGGGGGTGGTCCTGTCGCTGGCTGTCCACTCCGCGCCCACCGACGAGTTCTCGGTGGACACCGTCGACCAGCAGGAACTCCTCTCCGCGACGACCGGCACGTACGGCCCGGGCGACCACTCGATCCGGGTCGACCTGCCGAGCGAGCACTGACGCCGTCGCCCTCGGTGCCGGCCGGCGGCGTTTGAGGGAGCGAGGGTCCGCGGGTCGCCGCCCCCCGTTCGGACCTACTCGCCGTCGTAGTGGAACTCCGTCCAGGGACCCTCCTCGAACGGGTAGTCGTCCACCACGTCGAGGTCCACCTCGATCCCGAGACCCGGCCCGTCGGGGACGGTCAGTCGGCCGTCTTCGACCGACGGCTCGCCGTCGAGGATGTCGAACGCGAGGTCGAACGGGTACATCCCCGGGTCGGGGTCGTCGCCCGCATCGAGCACGGGGTCGTCCTCGAAGACGGGGTACTCCAGCAGCGAGACGTCGGGCGCGGCGGCGACCAGGTGGGCGTTCGCGAGCAGGCCCACCCACGTCCCGAAGTTGTGCGGGACGAACTCCACGTCGCGGCCGTCACAGAACTCGACCGCGGGGCGACAGCCCGTGTAGCCGTGGTGGTGACGCACGTCGCCCTGGAGGAAGTCGACCGCGCCCGTCTCGCCGAGTTCGACCAGCCCCTCGGGCGTGGGTTCGCTCTCGCCGCCCGCGAGCGGCGCGCCCGTCCCCGCGAGGTCGCGGTAGCCGTCGCGGTCGTCGGGCGCGACGGGTTCCTCCACCCAGTAGCAGCCGCGGTCGGCGGCGTGCGAGACGATGTCTCGAACCGTCTCGCGGTCGTAGCCGTCGCGGATCTTCCACCACGTGTGGACGTCGAGCATCACCTCCATCCCGTCGGTCGCCTCCGCGAGCAGGTCGACCGTCCGCTCGTCGCCGTCGGGACCGATGCCGGGGCGGTACTTGTAGCCGAAGAACCCCAGTTCTTCGAGGGTCTCTGCCTGCTCGGCGTACCCCTCCGGCTCCATGTACATCCCCGCGCTGGCGTACAGCGGCATCTCGCGGGTCGGCTCCGTGTCGTACTCCTCACAGAGGAGTTCGTAGATGGGCGCGCCCGCCTCCTTCCCGCGGAGGTCCCACAGCGCGACGTCGACCGCGGAGCGGGCCTCGGCGTGGAGCCGTTCGGGCAGGTTCAGGTCGCCGATCGGGTCGGCGGCGTCCGCCGGTTCGTCTATCGTCTCGCCTTCGAGCGCGTCGGCCACCTCGTCGTCGACCACGTCCGCGAACGTTCCCTGCGAGTCGCCCTCGAAGTACTCGCGCATGGCCGAACTGCTCGCGCCGGCGGTGGCGACGCCGCGGTCGCCGCCGGCCGTCTCGACGACCACGAGTACGACGTCCCGCTTCAACAGGCGTCTGACCCCGCCGTGGAACCGGCGCTCCTGGGGCGGGTCGATCGGCGACGAGAGCGCGTGACCGCTGACGTTCGTGATCCGCATACGCTCGGAGTTCCCCCCCAGGAGCATAAGTCCGGGGATGGGTCAGTTCGACGGCGTACGGGTCGGCCGGGGACGCGCGACCGGCCGAGCCTACGCGAACACGTCGTCGGCGAACGGGTACAGTTCCGAGAGGTCGACCCGCTCGTCCCGCCGGCCGGACTCGTAGGCGGCGAGCGTCACCAGCGCCGCCTTCAGCCCGTCGCGGGCGGTCGCCGGCGGCGCCTCGCCCGTCTCGACGGCGTCGAGGAACGCGGTCCCCTTGCTCAGCCGGCGCTCGTACCCCTGGTAGGGTCGGTGTTCGGTCCCCTCGTCGTCGATGACGAACCCGGTGCGGTCGTCCCACTCCTGCCCTTCGAGGTACACCGCGCCCTCCTCGTCCCAGATGTGGACGTGTTCGCGCGTGCGCGCGACGACGCCGGTGTCGGAGACGTTCGCGACGGCGCCCTCCTCGAACTGGATCGTGGTCGACGACTGCTTGTCGAACACCTCCTCGTCGTCGTGGAAGTCGACGTAGGCGTCGACGCGGGTCGGGGTCAGCCCCGTCGTCCAGAGGATGGCGTCGACGACGTGCGTGCCGACGTTGAGGAGGTGGCCGCCGCCCGAGAGTTCGGGGTCCATCCGCCAGTCGTCCATCGTCTCGTAGTACGACCGCCAGTCGTGGGTGATCTCGCCGGTGACGAACCGCGGCTCGCGGTCGCCCTCCGCCCACCGCTCGCGGGCGAGACCGTACGCGGGGTTGAGGTGGCGCTGGTAGCCCACCATGAACGTCCGGTCGCTCGCCTCCGCCTGCTGGGTGAGGTCGTACGCCTCGCGGGCGTCGGTCGCGAGCGGCTTCTCACACAGCACGTGCAACTCGCGGTCGAGCGCCGCCGTCGCCTGCTCGTAGTGGAGGCCGTTCGGCGTGGCGATGGCGACGGCGTCGAGCGGTGCCGCGTCGAGCATCGTCTCGTACGACTCGTAGCGCGACTCGGCGGGCACGCCGAGTTCCTCGCCCGCGGCCGCCAGCCCCTCGGGGTCGACGTCCGAGAGGGCGACGAGTTCCGACCCCGCGAGTTCGACGAACTGCCGGCCGAGCCTGATCCCGATGCTGCCGACCCCGACGAGACCGACCGCGACGGTGGACGGGTCTGTCTGGTGTGTCATGTGGCTGGCTGCGGCTACGGAGATCGGTCCCATAACTGTTGTCGTCGGCGAAACGGCCCCCGCGGCGTCGACGCGGCGCGCCCGCCGCGTTTATACCCGGACTGCCCGACCGTCCACACGATGGTCGACGACACGTTCGAGATCGGCGGCGAAGACGAGGTGCACCGACTGGGATTCGGCGCGATGAGCCTCGCGGGGTCGGGGAACTTGGGCTGGACCGACGACGTGGAGGCGGCGAGACGCGTCGTCGAGCGCGCGGTCGACTCGGGGGTGGACTTCGTCGACACCGCGGACATGTACGGCAACGGGTCGAGCGAACTCGTGGTCGGCGAGGCGGTGGACGCCTCGCGCGACGACCTGGTGGTCGCGACCAAGGGCGGCATCTGCAAACAGCCCGACGGCGACACCGTGCTCAACGGCTCGCCGGCGTACCTCAAGAACGCCGCGCTCCGGAGCCGCGTTCGGCTCCGGGTCGACGAGATAGACCTCTACCAGTACCACCGCCCCGACCCGCACGTCCCGTTCGTGGAGTCGGTGCGCGCGCTCGCGGAACTCCGGGACGACGGGGTGGTCCGCCACGTCGGACTCAGCAACGTCACCGTCGACCAACTCGAAGCCGCGCGCGACGTGGTCGAGGTGGCGACCGTCCAAAACGAGTACAGCCTGACGAACCGCGACGACGAGGAACTGCTGGAGTACTGCGAGTCGAACGGGATCGGGTTCGTCCCCTACTCGCCGCTCGACAAGGCCGACCTCGACGCGCGCGCGGAGGCGCTCGACGAGGTGGCGGCGGCCCACGACGCCTCGCGCTACCAGGTCGCGCTCGCGTGGCTGCTCCACCGCTCGCCGGTGTTGCTCCCGATCCCGGGGACGGCGAGCGTCGACCACCTCGAGGAGAACCTCGCGGCGGCCGACATCGACCTCTCGGACGACGAACTCGACCGGCTGGCGTAACCCGTCGACCCGGCACCCGCGTCGGCGGTCGCCCCCGTTTCGACGCGGTCGGCCCCCGCGAGGGACGAAGGTTTATGCCGATACACATGGATCCGTGGGTATGCCACTTTCCGACGACGGGGTGCGCGAGCACCTGCGCGGCGTCGCGGCCGGGCTCCTCACCCCCTTCGACGGGGATTCCGAGATCCAGCACGCGAAGATCCAGGAGAACGCGGACGCGCTCTACGATTCGGGCATCGGGACGTTCCTCGCGGCGGCCAACATCAGCGAGTACCACTCGCTCTCCCGGGAGGAGCGCGTCGACGTGACGGAGTCGGCGGTCGACACGCTCCCCTCGGACGCGTGCGTCCTCGCGGGTGTCGGCGGCAGCACCGCGGAGGCGCGCGAACTCATCCGCGCGTACGACCGGGTCGGCGTCGACGGCATGATGGTCATGCCGCCCGACCACTCGTACATCCACGAGGAGGGGCTGATCCGCTACTACGAGAAACTCGACGCGGCGACGGAGACGCCGCTGGTGCCGTACGTCAAGGGGTTCGACCCCTCGGTGCGCTACCTGCGGAACCTGACGCACGTCGACGGCGTGGTCGGCATCAAGTACGCCATCGAGGACGCGGTGAAACTCGGCGCGGCCGTCCCCGGGTCGGCCGACGACGTGGTGTGGGTCGACGGTCTCGCCGAACCGTTCGCGCCGTCGTTCTGGGCCGAGGGCGCCGAGGGGTTCTCCGCGGGCGTGAGCAACTTCCGCCCCGAGGTGGGGCTGGCGCTGTTCGACGCGCTCTCGAACGAGGAGTGGGAACGCGCACGCGAGATCCGCAACGTCGCGCTCCCCTACCAGAACCTCCGGGAGGGAACCGGCGAGGGGAACACCATCGCCAACGCGATCAGCGTCCCCGTCGTGAAGAAGGGGCTCGAACTCGCGGGTCTCAACGGCGGTGCGGTGCGTGAACCGATCCAGGGGCTCTCGGAGGCGGACGAGCGGCGCGCCGAGGAACTGTACGACCAACTCGACGACGACATCGAGCGGGTCATCGGCTGAACCGGCTCCCGACTCCGGTACCGACTCGACGGGGTGGACGGACACGAACGCGGCGTCGGTCGCGCCGGGACCGCACAACGCTTATTGAGCGACGACCCGCCCAACGGGTATGTTCGAGACGTTCGACGCGGAGGCGACAGCCGACGCCACGCACCCGCCCGCGTGGGCGCGGGAGCAACGCGACGTGTTCGACCTGCTGGCGGACGCCCGCGACCGCCTGCTCGACGACTACGTCGACGCCGACGGCACCCCGCTCTGGCCGCCGGACGACCACGTCGGCGTCGACGGGTTCGACGACGTGATAGAGGGGTTCTACAACTGGCCGCTGGTGTACGCGATGGGCGGCGACCGGGCGTTCCTCGACGAGTCCCGCCGGGTGTACGAGGCCGCCTTGGAGCGCGGCGCCGACACGCCGACCCCGTTCGGCCACCCGATGGTGGTCGACGAGTTCGAGCAGTGCCGCGACTGGTTCCACCTCGGCGAGGGGAACCTCTACACGTACAACATGGGGCTCGCCGCGCCCGGCGACGAGGCGGTGCGCGAACGCGCCGAGCGGTTCGCGGGGCTGTACTTCGGCGACCACCCCGCGGACAACTACGACGCCGACCGACGGCTGGTCCGCGGGCCGATGAACGGGAGTATGGGACCGGAGTTCTGCGACTTCTCGGCGTACGACCACCACCCGTACGGCGCGGAGTACCGCTGGGCGCGTCACGGCCTGCCGTGGCGCGACCTGGAGTTCGACGAGGCGGCGGACCTGCTCGACCCGGACAACGAGGAACGGCTGTTCGAGGTGTTGAACGAGCGGTGTGCGGCGGGCGACATCCCGCTCAACCTCAACGTCACGAGCCTGATGACGAACGCGTACCTCCACACCGGCGACGACCGCTACCGCGAGTGGGTCACCGACTACCTGGCGGCGTGGCGCGAGCGGACCGCCGACAACGGCGGGCTGATACCCGACAACGTCGGCCGGTCGGGTGAGATCGGCGAGCACCTCGACGGCTCGTGGTTCGGCGGCTACTACGGCTGGTCGTGGGGCGGGTGGCACTACGTCGGCATCGGCCCGACCGTCGCCGCCGAGAACGCCGTCCTCCTGGAGGGCGACCGCGAGTACCTGGAGTTCCCCCGGTCGCAACTCGACCGGCTGATCGACGCGGGTATCGAGGTGCCCGAAGACGACGTACACAGCACGCTGTACGTCCCCCACAAGTACGGCGCGCCCGGCGACTACCACTACGACGCGTCGGGGGGCGTCCTCACCGAGGACGACGGCGAGGTGCTCCACCGGGACGGCTGGTACGAGTTCAAACCCCACCAGGACGACCCGTACGCGGTCCACCTCTGGTACGTCTCTCAGACGGAGGCGGACCGCGAGCGGGTGCGCCGACTCCGCGACTGGGGGGCGCGCGACTGGAAGCGGGTCGACCCCCGCGCGTCGAACAAACACGGCGACGGCCACGAGTACGCCTGGCTGGCGTACCTCGACGGCGAGTTCCCCGACTACCCCGAGCGGATCCTCGACGCGACCCGCGAGCACGTCGGCGAGCGCCTCGACCTGATGGACGCCGAGGGCGGCGAGCCGACGACCGTCGACGAGGACTACCTCCGCGACCGCAACCCGGTGTTCCACAAGCCGCTGCTCCAGCTCACGATGGGGGCGCCCCAGCCCGTCTACTACGGCGGGCTGGTGATGGCGCAGGTCCGCCACTTCGACCCCGAGCGCGAGCGCCCTGGTCTCCCGCCGGGGGTGGCGGCGCTCGTCGAGGACGTGTCGGCCGAGGGGGTGGAGCTGACGCTCGTCAACTGCGGCGGGCGCGACCGCGACCTGTTGGTCCAGGCGGGCGCGTACGGCGAACACCGGTTCGGGTCGGTCACCCTCGACGGCGGGCGGGCGACCGGCGGACCCGAGAGCGGCGGTGAGACCGGGAGCCGGACCGACAGAGGGGAGGGCGCGGACGCGCTCCGGGTCGTACTTCCCGCGGGGAGTCGGCTGTCGGTCCGCGCGGCGCTCGACCGGTTCGTCGACGACCCGACGTACGCGTTCCCCTGGGACCGAGCGGACGGACGGACGGCGGCGGACGGGGAGTGAGGAGGGGAGAGCGACCGCCGGGGCCGACCGGATCGGTCCGCCCCGACCGGGTCAGTCGGCCGAGAACTTGGTGTTGAGTTCGATCACGTTCGCGGCCCGGCGCACCTGGTCCGCGAGTTCGCCGTGGAGTCGGTCGTCGGTGAACCGGCTGGTCGGGCCGGAGACGCTGACCGCGCCCAGCACCGTCTCGTCGTTCTTGACCGGCGCGGCGACGCAGCGGAGCCCGTCGATGTTCTCCTCGTTGTCGATGCCGTAGCCGCGCTCGCGGATCTCGTCGAGTTCCTCCCGGAGCGCCTCGGCGCTCGTGATCGTCTTCGCGGTCAACGGCTCGAACTCGCAGTCGTCGATGATCCGGTCGCGCTTCTCGGCGGGGAGGTGGGTGAGGATGGTCTTCCCGAGCGACGTGGAGTACATCGGCTGGTGGGTGCCGACCCGCGATGCGGTCTCGACCGCCCGGGCGCCGCGGGCCTTGTAGAGGTACGACACGCGGCCGTACTCCTCGATGCCGAACTGGGCTATCTCCTCGGTCTCGGTCGCGAGCGCCTCCACCTCCTCCGCTATCACGTCGTAGTTGCCGATCTGGGTGCGGACGTGCTCGGCCATGTCGAGGATGCGGAGGCTGAGTCGGTACCCCTCCTCGGTCGGAACGACCATCTCCTCGTCGACGAGCGTCCGGAGGTGGCTGTGGACGGTGCTCTTCGAGTAGCCGAGTTCGTCCGCGATCCCCGTCAGCGTCATCTTCTCGTCCCGCTGGAGCAGGTCCACGATCGAGAAGGCGATCTGAACGCCCCTGATCCGCCGTCCGGGTCCGTCGGGTTGCGTGTCCATACAGCGATCCCTGTCCCGCACCGACTTAACTCTGTTCCCGCTACGGGAACGTGAGATCGGCGGATATCCGGCGATACGGGGCGTCGCCGTCCGCGGTCCGTCGGCCGGAGCGCCACTGATCGCCGGACGGCCGGCGGAACCGCCGACACCGAACCCGCGACGGCCGGCGAAACTCGTTCTCGGCACGGGAACGTCCGTCGCCGCCGGCCGCGCGAATACTGCCGGAACTCGCCGGTCGGTCGGCGCGTCCGTCCGGAGACTGACACGCGTATCGGTGTCATTCTGGGTCCGGGACCGGGTGGTGTCACGTCCGGCCTGGCACCCCCTCGGGCGCGCCCGGCGGTTCGGACCCCGTGCGGCGCGGACCGACGGCCGTCGGACGAATTCCCCTCAGGGGAACGTCGGGGTGCGGCCCGACGGGGCGAGCGCTCGGGGGCCGACGCTAGGGTTTATGCCGGCCCGAGAGGTGGATCGCGTATGACGATACGGGTCACCGTCTGGAACGAGAACGTCCACGAACGCGAGGAGCCGTCGGTCGCCGAGCGCTACCCCGACGGCATCCACGGCGCCGTCGCCGACGCCGTCCGGGGGGAGAACCGTGAGGTGCGGACCGCGACGCTCGACCAACCGGACCACGGACTGGGCGGGGGGACGCTCACGGAGACCGACGTTCTGGTGTGGTGGTCCCACTGCGCGAACGACGAGGTGAGCGACGAGGTGGCCGACCGCGTGGTCGACCGGGTCCACGAGGGGATGGGGTTCGTCCCGCTCCACTCGGGGAAGAACTCCAAGCCGTTCAAACGCCTGATGGGGACGACGTGTGACATCAAGTACCGCCACGGCGGCGAACGCGAACGGGTCTGGGTCGCCGACCCCGGCCACCCCATCGCGGACGGTCTCGACGAGCAGTTCGAGATCCCGAACACGGAGACGTACGGCGAACCGTACGACGTGCCCGAACCCGACCGGACCGTCCTCGTCTCGTGGTTCGAGGGCGGCGAGGTGTTCCGGTCGGGCATCTGCTACCGGCGGGGTCGGGGCCGCATCTTCGCGTTCCGCCCGGGCCACGAGGAGTACCCCATCTTCCACCAGGAGGAGGTCAGACGCGTGGTCGACAACGCGGTGGCGTGGGCGGCACCCACCGAGGGGGCGTCCGCGCGGTACGGCGAGACCGACCCGCTCGAACCCACGGGGGAGTGAGCGTGGCGACGTACGAAGTCCGGCACGCGGAGGGACCGATACCGCTGTCGGGCGACGCCGCGGACGACGCGTGGCTGCGCGCGAACGCCGCCCACCTCGACCAGTTCTCGTGGGGGGAGTCGGGTCCCGACACCGCGGTCCGGGCGCTCCACGACGGCGAGGCGCTCTACCTCCAGTTTCTGGCCGACGACGACCGGATCCACGCCGACGTGACGGAGTTGAACGGCCCGACGTTCGAGGACAGTTCCGTCGAGTTCTTCGCCACCCCCGGCCCGGCCGGCGGGACGCGCTACCTCAACTTCGAGGCGAACTGCTGTGGCACGTTCAAACTCGGCTGGCAGGAGCCGCGGTGGCGCGAGCGCGGGGTCGGCCGCGACCTCGTCCCCCCGGGACTCGCCGACGAGATAACCGTCGAGACCTCCGAGCCGGGACCGACGCGCGACCCTCGCCCCGACGACGACGGCTGGTGGCTCGCGGCGCGGATCCCCGAGTCGACGCTCCGGTCGCTGACGGGCCGCGAGGTGACGGTCGGGTCGGGCGCGGTCTGGCGGGGCAACTTCTACCGGAGCGGCGTCCCCGACGAGCGGAAGGCGACGTGGAGTCCGCTCCCGCTGTCGACGCCGGAGTACCACTCGCCGGAGTTCTTCGGGTGGGTCGAGTTCGAGTAGGGCGGGCCGACCCTCAGACGAACTTGACGCCCACGTGTTCGAGGTCGTCGGTGTAGCGGGCGACGTTGATGACCAGCGGCGTGAGCGACTCCACCTCGGCGGCGTTCGCGAGCGGGCCGGCGTCGACCGCACCCAGTCCCTCGACACCCTCGGCCAGGTCGGCAACCCGCGCCTTCGCGTCGTCGTCGTCGCCGACGAGGGGCGTGTCGAGGTCGAACTCCTCGTCGAGGTCGGTGAGGCGGTCGGCCGAGAGGTTGGTGAACGCCGCGACCACCGGCACCCCCTCGGGCGCCGCGTCCGCGACGAGTGCCGCGACGCTGCCCGCCGACGGCGGGTGGTAGTGGAGGCCGTCGCCGTCGCCCTGCATCCCGACGGCGGGGCTGACGAGGACCGCGTCGTCGCCGACGGCGTCGCCGACCGAGTCGACGGTGTCCTCGGCGTGGTACGGCGGGACCGAGAGGATCACCACGTCCGCGCCCTCGACGGCCGTCTCGTTGTCCGCGCCCTCGATGGAGCGGTCGATGCCGCGGTCCGCGAGCGTCTCCTCGTACGCCGCCGCCGCGTCGGCCGCCTTCTCCGCGGTCCGCGACCCGACGACGAGTTCGTGGTCGGTGTCGCGGCCGAACCGGAGCGTCAGTCCCTCGCCGATGTCGCCCGTTCCGCCCACGAGTGCGATCTGCATACGTGACCCTCCGTCGTGCGGAACAAACCGGTTTCGGTCGCCCCCGGCCGCCGCGCGGATGCCCGACGGTAGCGGCGACCGGCTACCGGCCGGCGACGACGGCGACGACGGTAACGACGGCGACGGCGCCGACGACAGCGACGACGGCGACGAACGCCGCACAGTTAACTACCGCGCGGTCGAACCGGCCCGCAATGTCCTCCCGGCGGCCGAACGTCCTGTTCGTGATGACCGACCAGCAGCGGTTCGACACGGTCGGCGCGCTGGGGTACGACCACGTCGACACGCCCAACCTCGACCGTCTGGTCGACCGCGGGGTCGCCTGCACGAACGCGTACAGTAGCGCGCCGGTCTGCGTGCCCGCGCGACACAACGTCCGGACGGGCTGTGACCCGACCACGACCGGCTACCTCGGCAACGACAAGCGCCCCGCCGACCACCTCGAAGACGCCCACGGGCCGTTCCTCGCGCGCGCGATGTGCGAGCGGGGTTACCGGACGTTCGGGGTCGGGAAGTTCCACGCCCACCCCGACGGCATCGACCTGGGGTACGACCGGCGGCTGACCGGCGACGACTACGCGGCGTACGCCGAGTCGGTCGGCGTCGACCCGTCGGCCGACACCGGCCGGCTGGCGGCGACGAACTTCCTGCCGCAGTCGTCCGGGATCCCGCCCGAACACCGCCGGATGGCGTGGATCGCCGACGAGACCGAGGCGGAACTCCGACGGGAGGACGACCGCCCGTTCTTCGGGCTGGTCTCCTTCTCGAAACCCCACCCCGCGTGGAACCCCTCGCCGCCGTTCGACGACTACTACGACCCCGACGACGCGCCCGACCCGATACGCGGCGAGCGGACGGTCGACCACGCCGACGAGAAGGTGCCCGCCCAGAACCACCACTTCTGGAAGGCGCGCGACGACGACACGGGCCTCCACACGACGCGGGTGGCGCGCGCACACTACTACGGGCTGGTGACCCAACTCGACCGCGAGGTGGGACGCGTCCTCGACGCCGTCGAGGCGCGCGACGACGCCGCGAACACGCTGGTCTGTTTCTTCTCCGACCACGGCGAACTCCTCGGCGACCACCGCGGCTGGGGGAAGACATCGTTCTTCGAGCAGTCGACGCGCGTCCCGTTCCTCCTGAGTTGGCCCGCCGAACTGGAGGCGGGTCGCCGCTACGACGGCCTCGTCTCGCTGACCGACCTGTTCGGGATAGCGACGACCGCCGCCGGAGCGGGGGAACTCCGCGACGGGGCGGACCTGCTCGGCGCGCTGACCGGGACGGCACCGCCGCGCGAGCGGCTGGTCGGCTGTCACGAGACGCCCCGCGAGACGGACGCGTTCTCCATCCCGCACAACGCCACGGCGATGGTCCGCGAGGACGACTGGAAGTACGTCTACGCGGTCGACGGCGGCCGCGAGCAGCTGTTCGACCTCGGCTCGGACCCCCGCGAGACGGCCGACCTCTCGGCCGACCGGCCGGCGGTCGTCGACCGACTCCGGGGGGCGCTGGTCGAGCATCTCCGCGGGAGCGCGGCGGCGCGTCTCCTCGACGGCGACGGCCTCCTGTCGACTCCCTACGAACGGATCGACATGGGCCGGTACCACCCCGAGACGTACGGGCCGTTCGCCGAGTGACGGCGGGACGGGCGCAGTGAACGCGGAGAGGCGAGCGGACGCGGTGACGTGGACGCAGGAGCGAATGCAGTGACGGCGACGCGCGAGCGGATCCGGCGACGTGCGGGGCGAAGGATGACGAACTATTATGTACTCGCTCCACCGAGGCGACAGCGTACGCAATGAAGTTCGGAATCTTCCCCATCGAAGGGGGCGACACCTGGGAGGGCGTGGTCGAACAGTGTCAAGTGGCCGAGAACGTCGGCTTCGAGACCTGCTGGGTCAACGACCACCAGGCGACCGAGGGGGACAACTACTGGCCGTCGCCGCTGACGAGACTCACCAGCATCGCGACGGGCACCGAGGAGCTCGAACTCGTCACGTCGGTCCTGATCCTCCCGCTGTACCACCCGCTCCACGTGGCACAGCGCGCGGCGATGCTCGACAACATCTCCGACGGGCGGCTCACCCTCGGCGTGGGGCTGGGCTACGTCGAAAAGGAGTTCGGGGCGTTCGGCGTCCCGATGGACGAACGCGCCGGCCGGCTGATCGAGGGGATCCAGTTCATCGACGAGTTCCTCTCCTCGGAGGAGCCCATCTCGTACGACTGCCCGTTCTTCGAGGTGGAAGACTGGCAGCCGCTCCCGCAGACCATCCAGAAGCCGCGGCCGCCGCTGTGGATCGGCGGGTGGGGGGACAAACAGCTCTCCCGCTCCGTGAAGTTCTCCGACGCGTGGGTGCCGGGCGTCGTCGCCGACTTGGAGGCGGTGGAGGTCCGTAAGGAGAAACAGCGCGACATGGTCGAAGACAGCGACCAGAACTGGGACGAGATGGACCACCCGCTGATGCGCGAGGCGGTCATCGCCGAGACGGAGGAGGAGGTCATGGAGCGCAAGGAGTACGTCCACCGGACGTACCTCGACGAGTACGGCGGCGAGTTCTCCCACCCGCTGATGACAGCCGACTCCGTCGAGGACTTCGAGGAACTCGCGGACGACCGGTTCGTCTACGGCACGCCCGAGCAGGTGGTCGAACAGATCGAGGACATGCGAGACCGGTTCGCGCTCGACCAGTTGACCCTGCGGTTCCACCACTCGGGGATGCCCAAGGAGATGGTCGAAGACCAGATCCGGCTGTTCGGCGACGAGGTCATCCCGGAGTTCAACTGAGCGGCCGCCGCGCTCGCCGTTTTCGGGCGCGACGCGGTCGAGACCGGCCGACGGACCCGAGTCGGGCGGCGCTTCCGACCCCGGCCGGGGGTCGGATCGCGGTGTTACTCGGCGAGACGCTCGCGGAGCGCGTCGTCCATCGCCTCGACGGGCGCGTCGACGCCCGTCCACGTCTCGAACGCCTCGACGCCCTGAAAGAGCAGCATCCACGCGCCGTCGATGGTCTCGGCGCCGGCGTCGGCGGCGTCACGGAGGAATCGCGTTTCGAGCGGCGTGTACACCGCGTCGAACGCCACCTGGTCGGCGTGCCACGCGTCGGCGGGCGCGACCGACTCGTCGGACTCCAGCCCGACGCTGGTGGCGTTGGCGACCACGTCCGCGTCGGCCATCAGGTCGGGCAGGTCGTCGAGTCCGTGCCCGCTCGCGCCGGGCACGTCGTCGGCCAGGGCGTGCGCCTTCGACTCGGTGCGGTTGGCGACCGCCACCTCGGCGCCCGCCTCCTCGAACCCGAACGCGAGCGCGCGGGCGGCCCCGCCCGCACCGACGACGACGGTCCGCGCGCCGTCGAGGCTCACGTCGTGGTGGTCGAACGCGCGGACCGCCCCCGAGAGGTCGTAGTTGTGGCCGGTCGGCGGGTCGGTTGCGAAGTCGACGGTGTTGACCGCGCCGACGCGGCGCGCCCGGTCGTCGGGTTCGGAGAACTCCAGGGCGTCGCCCTTGAACGGGAGCGTGACGGTCAGGCCGTCGACTCCGAGCGCCTCGGCGCCGGCGAACGCCTCCCCGATCCGGTCGGGGTCGGCCTCGAAGGTGACGAACGCGGCGTCGATCCCTCGTTCCTCGAAGGCGGCCTCGTGCATCGGCGGCGACAGCGAGTGCTCGACGGGGTTCCCGATGATGCCGTAGACGTCCATACCGGTACCCGTTCGCGGGCAGGGGCAAAACGACTTCGGTGCGCCGGACTCCCGCGGCGACGCTCGGGGGAGAAACCGGCCGCCGGAACTCCGGTCGGGGGACATACGCTTATCACCCCGTCGGCCACAGGATCGGGTATGGTCGAACAGCGATCACTCGCGGAGTTGCTGCCGACGGTCGCCGACTACACGCTCGAACTCGACTTCGAGGAGTTCATCCAGGGCGAGCGGCCGATGGTGTTGCGCGGCCTGCTGGCGACGGACGACGACGACCACACGGCGGTCGCCGAGCGGTACGTCGACCGGGCGGTCCGCTCGCAGTCGAGCAAGGGTCAGATGGCGTACGGCTCCATCGACGTCGTCCCCGAGTGGGACGAACACCGGGTGTTCCGCCCGGTGCCCGACGCGGGCGCTGTGGCGTACCTCGCGCTCGACGTGTACGAGGACGGCGGTCCCGACTTCTACCTCGACGCGTGCCGCCGGCAGTTCGAGTACTTCCACGAGGACGCCCCCCGGACCGAGGACGGCGGCCTCTCGCACCACATCGACGGCGTCGAACTCTGGATCGACGCCATCTACATGATGTGTCCGTTCATGGCGCGGTACGGGCGGATCACGGACACCCCCGAGGCGATAGACGAGGCGCTCGACCAGATACTCGTCCACGCCGATCGGCTCCGTGACCCCCACTCGGACCTCTACCGGCACATCTGGCGGGAGACGCCCAACAGCTTCCCCGACGGGTCGCTGTGGCTCCGGGGCAACGGCTGGTTCGCGGCGGGCCTTCTCGACACCCTCCGGTACGTCCCCGACGACCACCCCGACCGCGACCGGGTGGAGGAGCTCCTCGTCGACCACCTCGAGAGCATGGCGGGCTACCAGGACCGCAGCGGTTTCTGGCACCACCTGATCGACGACCCGAGCATGTACCTCGAAACCTCCGGCACGCTCCAGTACGCGTACGCGTTCGCCGAGGCGGTCGAGCGGGACCTCCTCGACGACGACTACCTCGAACACGCCGAACGCGCCGTCGGCGCCGCCAAGACCGTCGTCACCGACGACGGCGCGGTCCAGCGGAACGCCGCGATGCCCGGCGGTCCCGAGGCGCCACAGGCGGTCAACCTCTACGGACAGGGCTGGTTCCTGATCGCGGGGACCCGGCTCCTCGACTCTGACGTCGACGCCTGAGGGCGCGATAGCGGTCGAACCCGAGGTTCGCCCGGACGGGTCGAACGGACCCGGTTCCGCGAGGGACGTGGAGTCGAACGGACCCGGACTCCGGGACGCGACCCGATGCTAGTGTTCCGGAGTGACGACGCGGACGCCGACGCGCTCTGACGGTCCGAGACGACCGGCGAGCGGCCTCCGCCGGGGAGCACGTCCACCGCTGGTTCGCGCCGCCGCCGTCGGACCACTGCACCACGTTCGCGCCGTCGGCCGTCGAGGCGCCGTCGACGAAGCGTCCGGGGCTGGCAGCGACCGGGCGCGAGTGTTCTCACGACGTTGATGGGTTCGGCGACGTCACAGCGATCGGAGACGAGCGCGGCGGGCCGACGGTTCTACCGGGTCGGGTCGCGGACCACCACGTCCCGGTCGGACCGCCGTGCGATCCGCGCAGGTGGGTGTGGCCGATGGCGGACGCGAGGGGTTCGACGCTGCGCCCGCCGTCGAGTTCGACCCGGACGGGTTCGTGCCCGAGACTCCGGTTCTCGTCGACGACGACGACCCGCGTCACGTCCCGTCGCTCGCCGCACGCGCCACAGACCGCTCGGACCACTGCGTCACGCCGTCGACCTCACCGGGGCCGTCGGCTCACTCGACGGACTCGGCGTCGGACTCGGACCGGAGGCGGGAGCCGAGAGGAACGTTCGGATTCGTCGTCGGAGACGGCGTCGGAGCCGTGTTCGGCGTCGGTCGCGCTCTCACCGTTCATAGCCGGAGGGAGACGCGGAACGGGCATGGACGCTCCGTCCGTACCGAGGGAGGGGGCGCTCCCATCTCGGCCGGCGCGGGCCGCCCGCGCCGCCGGCCCGCCCTCCCGGACGAGTCCGCCCGCGCCGAGCCGACGTATCGGGCGAGTAGTATACTACGCTATCTTACGTTACGTTCCTCCGACCGGTCGTCGAGGAGTTGGACCGGGTGGCGGCTCTCGCGGTCGAGCAGGTGGTCGAGTTGGTCGAGACACGACGTCCCGCTGGCGACGACGGTCCGGTCTTCGGTGTCGTCGGCCGTGAACTGCGCCGCGAGTTCCTCGCCCGCGGCCACGCTCACCTCGTAGTAGTCGCGCTTGTAGCCGAAACTCCCCGCCATCCCGCAACACTCCACGTCGGAGGTGGCCACGTCGAACCCGCGGCGTTCGAGCACCGCCGTCGTGTACGCGTCCCCGCCGAGCGTGCGTTGCTGGCAGTGGCCGTGGTAGGCGACGCGCTCGCCCGCCCCCTCCGCGAGCGCGTCGGCGCTCGCGCCGTTCTCCAGTAAGCCGTACACGTACTCCAGCACCTCGTAGCTGTTCGCGCGCAGGCGGTCGTGCCTCTCCGCGGGCAGCAGTCGCTCGTACTCGCGTTCGAACAGCGCGTGGTCGCTGGGTTCGATGACCACCACCTCCCGCCCGTCGTCGACGTGCGGGAGGAGCGCGTCCGTGACGCGTTCGGCGTGGTCGCGCGCCGTCGCGATCATCCCCTGTGAGAGCGGCGCCCGACCGCTCGACGGTGCCGGCGGCACCACCACGTCGACGCCGAGCGCTTCGAGCACTCTCACCGCCGCCTTCCCGCGTTCGACCTGGACGTGGTTGGTGTACAGGTCGGGGTACAGCACCGCGCGCCGGACGGGGTCGTCGACGGTCGCGTCGCGGTCGGCGAACCACTCCACGAGCGTCTCGCGCTCGAAGGAGGGGAGCTCCCGCCGGGGGTCGATGCCGAGCACCCGGTCCATCGCCCGGCGGGCGAGTCCCGTGTCGGCGACCCAGTTCGACAGCGGCGCGGTCGCGCTCCCCAGTTTCGCGACCGTCTCGAAGTTGCCGAAGAACCGCTTGCCGAGCGGCGGCGACCCGCCGTCGTCGTCCTCCCGGCCCTCCGCGTCGGGGGTCAGCCCGTCGACGAGGAAGTCGAACCGCTCCCCGTCCGACCGGTTGATCCGGTCGCGGACCACCGTGTTGATCCACGGGATGTCGATCCCCACCGGACAGGCGTTCACACACCGAGTGCAGCCGGTACAGAGGTCGTTGAACTCCGCGGCGGTGTCGAGTCCCTCGATGCCCGTCTCCCACCCGGTGGCGATGCCGCCCGAGTACGTCTCGCCGCCGAACGCGTGCCCACCGACCTCCTGGAAGTTGGCACACGAGTTCGAACACGCCGAACACCGGATGCAGTAGAGCGTCTCCTTCAACTCCTCGTCGTCGCGCATCGCCATCCGACCGTTGTCGATGAGGACCAGGTGGAACTCGCGGTCCGCGTCGAGTTCCGACAGCGGCGTCTCGTCGTCGGCGAAGTCGACCGTCGGCGTCCCCACCGGCGGGGTCAGAAGCGAGACGTACGACGTGATGTCCTGTCCGGTCCCGGAGCGGCCGATGAGTTCGACGAAGGGGCGGAGGTCCTCGACGCTGGGGACCACCTTCTCGACGCCCGCGACGGCGATCTGAGTGTCCGTCCCCGCGACCGTCTTGCGCGCGTTGCCCTCGCTGGTCACGAGCGCGAGCGTCCCCGTGTCGGCCGTGATGAAGTTCGCGCCGGTCATCCCCACCTCGGCGTCGTCGACCAACTCGCCGAGGTGGTCGCGGGCGAACCGGGTCAACTCCTCGGCGGTCTCTAAGGGTTCCTCGGGGTCGAACCGTTCGTTGAACAGGTCGGCGATCGCCTCCCGCGACTTGTGGATCGCGGGGGCGACGATGTGGGAGGGCGCCTCGTCGGCCACCTGCAGAACCCACTCGCCGAGGTCGGTCTCGACCACGTCGACGCCGTCGGCTTCAAGCGCGTCGTTCACCTCTATCTCCTCGGAGGTCATCGACTTGCTCTTCGCCACCCGGGAGGCGCCGCGGTCGGCGACCACCTCCCGGACGTACCGGTTGGCGTCGTCGGCGTCGTCGGCGACGTACACGGTGCCGCCGTTCGACTCGATGGTCGTCCGCAACTGGTCGACCAGCGCGGGGAGGCGCTCGATGGCGTCCTCCTTTATCGTGCGCGCCTCCGTCTTCAACTGCTCGTAGTCGGGGAGCCGCGCCGTCGACTCGTAGCGTCCCCGGTTGAACCCCCGGGTGTTCACGCCGACCGCCTCGCCCTCGCTCGACATGATCTCGCGGAGTTCGGCCGCGTCGGTCATCGGTCGTCGCCTCCGCGCTCCGTGCCGGATTCGTCCCCCGTCGTCTCGTCGCTCCCGTCTCCTGCTCGCTCCGCTCCCCCGTCTCCTCGTTCGACGAGGACCACGCGAACGTCGCTCGGGCCGTGCGCCCCGCGGACGAGCGCGCCCATGTCGGCGGTCGCGCTCGGCCCGGTGGCGACGATGGCGCTCAACCCGTCGGCGCGGATGGTCTCGCCGAACCGGTCGAACGCCGCCTCCATCCCCGGCAGTACGTCCCGGGCGTCGACGACCGCGACGTGTCTGTCGACGTAGAGGCTCACGAGTTCCGTCCCGTCCGCGGCCGACGGGATCACGACCGAACCGTAGTCGGCGACGGCGAACGCGCCGGTCGTCACTCCGGTGTGGGCCGCCTTCAGTTCGGCTGGCGTCGGGTCGACCGTCACGTCGGTTCCGGCGAGCGAGACGCCCGCGCCGTCGAGCGACACGCCGACCGCCGGGCTTCCGAGGTGGGGGGCGAGCGCCTCGTCGAACCCCTCGGGGGGCGTGCGCTCGACCGGAACGTCGAGCGACCCGAGCGACGAGACGAGCGTCTCCACCGGCGTTGCGGACATGGACTCCCCTACCGGACGGGGCGGCATGTACGTTACGGATACACACGCAGCCGACCGGTCGGTCGACCCGACCGACGGCCGCCCCGGTCGGCGGTCGCCCGCGCCCGCGTGCACGTGCGCGGTCCTCGTCCTCGGGCGCTACGCCACGCCGACGTGTTCGCGGAACGACCGCCCGAGGAGCCACTCGCGGTCGGCCGCCGACAGCGTCTCGACGTGCCGGAGCCAGTGGCGCGCCTCGCCGTACGTCGCCACGTCGCTGACGTTGGGGTAGTCCGACCCCCAGACGACGCGCTCGCGGCCGAACTGTTCGAGGAACCACCGGACGTGGTCGTGCATGTCGGCGTACGGGAACCCCTCCTCCGACCGGTGGACCACCTCGGAGACCTTGACCGCGGCGTTGTCGTACGCCGCGACGTCTTCGAACCGCGCGAGCGTCCCCTCGTCGAGCGGCACCCCGGGACCGGCGTGCGCGAAGTGGTCGAACAGGTACGTCAACTCGGGGTACGCGTCGAGGAGGTCGAGCGCCTGGTCGAGTTGGCGGTGGTCACAGAGTATCTGGACGGCCGCGTCCGTCTCGACGGCGGCGTCCCAGAACTCCGTCTCCTCGACGGCGTCGCGGAGCCACGTCACGCCCGGGTCGAACGTCTCCCACATCCGGTCGTACGGACAGGCGGCGCCGAGGCGGACGCCGACGACGCCGTCGACCGCCATGCACTCGCGGAGGCGGTCGGCCGCGCCGTCGGCGAACGGGTCGACCATCACGACTCCGTACAGCCGGTCGCTCGACTCGACCGCCTCCAGCGTGTAGCTGTTGTCCCGCCAGTCGCAGATGGGGTAGCCGACGACCACCGCCTCGTCGACCCCGTTGCGGTCCATGTCGCCCAGCAGGCGGTCGGCCGTGTACACCGCGGACACGTCGAACCCGTCGACGGCGGCGGCGATAGCCCCGTTGACCCACGGGCGGTCCGGACTCGGCGGTCCCCACGCGTGTGTGTGTGTATCGAGCACCATCGCTCCCACCGAGGGGTGAGCGGCTACTAAAGCTTGCCCGGCCGCGAGTAGAACTAAGCCGGCCCGCGCCGAACGGTCGGCGATGGCTCGGATAGCGTTCCACCTGGAGATCACGGACGGACAGCGCGAGGCGTACCGCGACGAACACGAGAGCGTCCCCGAGGCGCTCGAAGCCGCGTATCTCGACTCGGGTGCGGGGCTGGAGACCTACTCGGTGTTCGAGTCCGACGGCCACGTCTTCGGGTTCATGGAGGTCGACGACCCCGAGCGGATCCGCGAGGTGATGGCGGAGAGCGACGCGCAAGCCGAGTGGGACGAGGTGATGGACCCGATCCTCGAACCGGTCGACGGCGACAACCAGTGGATGGACGAGGTGTACCGGATGGTCTGAGCGGGGAGCTGCGGCGGAGGGAGCGAGGGCCGGGTCGGCGTGTTCGGCGACCCGCGAGTGCGCTACTCGTCTTCGGCGACGACCGGGTTCGAGAGCGTGCCGATACCCTCGATCTCGATCTCCACCTCGTCGCCCGGTTCGAGCAGTTCCGGCGGGTCGCTGAACACGCCGACGCCGCCGGGCGTCCCCGTCGAGATGACGTCGCCCGGCCGGAGCGTGGTGAACCCGCTGATGTACTCGACGACCTCCTCGACGCCGAAGATGAACTCCTCGGTGTTCGAGTCCTGTCGGGTCTCGCCGTTGACCCGGCACGCCACGTCGAGGTTCCCGGGGTCGAGATACTCGTCGGGGACGAGCGTCGGACCCATCGGCGCGAACGTGTCGTAGCTCTTCCCGCGGAAGTACTGCCCGTCGTCGAACTGGGCGTCGCGGCCGCTCACGTCGTTGACGCCCGTGTAGCCCGCGACGTACTCGCGGGCCTCGTCGGCCGAGACGTCCTTGGCGGTCCGACCGATCACGATCCCCAACTCCACCTCGTAGTCGACCTCCTCCAGTTCGGCGGGGTGGACGATCGGGTCCTCGGGGTTGGTGACCGATGTGCTCGCCTTCGAGAACAGCAGCGGGCTGTCGGGGATCTCCTCGTCCTGTTCTTCGGCGTGGTCGTGGTAGTTAAGACCCACGCAGACGATCTTGCTCGGCCGCGGAACCGGCGCGAGCAGGCGCGCCTCCTCGGTCGGGACCGTGCGTGCGCCCGCCGCCTCGACGGCGTCCTCGACGACGCGGAGGAAGCCGGGGCTGGACAGTTGTTCGTACGAGACCTCCTCGCGGAGGCCGGCGAGCGAGACGACTTCGTCGTCGCGGCGGACGCCCCACTCGGGTGCGCCGCCAGTGGTGTACCGAACCAGTTGCATGGTGTCTCCCCATGCTACTGCCGGGGTGGTAACTGTTGTGTTCCGCCCCACCGCCGCGGCGCCCGGGGTCCGGCCCGCGGCGGGCGCCGCACCGCTCACGAGTAGGTGAGGTTGACCTCGATCACGTTCGAGGTCCGGAGGACGAGTTCGGGAATCTCCTCGGTGAAGCGGTGCTCGCGCATCCGGCTCTCGGGTCCCGAGACGCTCACGGCGGCGATGGCGCGCCCGTCGTCGTCGGTGATCGGCGCGGCGACACACCGCATCCCCTTCACCCGCTCGGCGTCGTCGTAGGCGTACCCGCGCTCGCGGACCGCGTCGAGTTCCTCGAACAGGTCGTCGCGGTCGGTGATCGTGTTCTCGGTCACCGGCGGGAGACCGTGGCGGTCGACGATCGCATCCACCTCCTCGCGCGGGCGGTGGGCCATGATCGACTTGCCGAGCGCCGCGGTCTGGAGCGGCACCCGCATGCCCGCGTGGGTGTCGAGTTGGACGGCGTCGTCGCCGCGCGCCTTGTAGAGGAACACGCCAAGACCGTGTTCCTCGATCATCAGGTTGGCGTGCTCGCCGGTCTGGTCGGCCAAGTCGTCGACCTCCGGCCGCGCGATCCGGAACGGCTTGGTGCGCGCGCGCGCCTGTTCGCCGAGTTGGAGGAAGCGCGTCCCCACGTGGTACTCCCCACCCTCCTTGACGAGGTACTCCTCGGCTTCGAGCGTGCGGAGGTAGTCGTGGACGGTGCTGGTCGGTCGGTCCAACCGTTCGGCCACCTCCGAGACGCCCGCCCCGTCGAGTTCCCGAAGCGTCTCGACCACCTCGAACGAGACTTTCGCCGCGTTGATCGGGCCTGGCATACCCGCCCCCACGTGTTGCCGGAAGAAAAGCGTTTCCGATATAGTCGGATTCCCGCCCGAACACCGTCGATCCGCCCCACGACCGGCGGTCCGCTCACGCGAACTGCGGCATCACCTCGTCGGCGAACAGTTCCATCCCCTCGAAACCGGGGAAGTCGACGAACCAGCCTTGGAACTTGGTGACGCCCGCGTCGACCCGACGTTCGATGGCCTCGGCGCACTCCTCGGGCGTCCCCATCACGAAGTACTCGCGGGCGTCCGCTTCCGTCCGAATGGGCGCTTGGTCCTGGTACTCCTCCTCGAACTGGATCGGGAGCATCAGGTCCAAGAGACGGTCGAGTTCCGCCTCGTCGCGCGTACAGATCACGTGGCCGTCCCACGAGTACTCGATGTCGTCGGGGTCGCGCCCCACGGTCTCGCAGTGCTCCTCGATCACGCCGATCTTCCGCCTCAGGGTCTCGACGTCGCCGTTGAACACGTCGGTGTTCCACACGTCGGCGTGTTTGGCGACGAGTTTGAGCGTCACCTCCTCGCCCTGCCCGCCCACCAGGATCGGCGGGTGGGGATCCTGTACGGGCGCGGGCGCGCACGCGGCGTCCTCGATCCGGTAGCGGTCGCCGTCGAAACTCGCGCCGTCGGGACCCGCCTCCCACATCCGCTTCATCAGGCGGATCGACTCGTCGAGTCGCATCAACCGCTCGAACCCGTCGCGGTACTCCCAGCCGTACGCCTCGTACTCGGGTTCGTGCCAGCCCGCGCCCAAGCCGAGTTCGAGTCGGCCCTCGGAGACCACGTCGAGCGTCGCGGCCATCTTCGCGACCAGCGCGGGGTTGCGGTAGTCGTTACACAGCACGAGCGACCCGAGGTTGATGTCGTCGGTGAACCCCGCCATCGCCGACAGCAGGGTCCAACACTCGTACTCCGCGCGGTCGCGACCGAGCATCAGGTGGTCGGGCGCCCACGCCGCGTCGAAGCCGAGTTCCTCCGCCTTCTCGATGCCCGCCCGCGTCGTCTCCCAGTCGAGCGCCTCGTACTCGGGGGTGTCGCGGTGGACCGGTTCGTCGTCGCCCTCGTCGGGTGCGCCCGCGAAGACGGGCACGTTGTACTCGAAGCTGATCTCTGATTCGCTCATCTTACTCGTGTGCGAAGTGGTCGAGCGCCTCGCGGTTGAGTTCCGAACTCAGCCCCACGCCGTCGGGGAGTTGGATGACCCCGTCTTCGGCGTTCGGCGGGTTCGCGTAGATGGCGTCGGCGTACGTCGACTCCTTCTCCTCGCGTTGCTCGGTGTACCACTCGGGGATCGGGAAGTACTCCGCCATCGGCGCGTTGGTCGACCCCGCGATGAAGTGGAGGTGCGGGTTCGTCCCCGAGTGGGGGACCACCGGCACGTCGTGCGTGCTCGCGAGCGCGTCGATCTTCAGGAGTTCGGTCAGGCCGCCACAGCGGTGGACGTCGGGTTGGAGGATGTCCACGGCGTCGCGTTCGAGCAGGTCCTCGTGGCCCCACCGGGTGAACTCGTGTTCCCCGCCCGAGATGGGCATCGGCGCCGCCTCCCGCACCGCGGCGTAGCCGTCGATGTCGTCGGGGATGACCGGCTCCTCGACCCACTCCATGTCGTACGGCTCCAGCCTGTCGAGCATCTTCTTGGCGTACCGGACGGTCCACCCCATGTACGCGTCGCCCGCGATCCCGATCTCGTCGCCCACCGCGTCGCGGACGGTCTTTACGATCTCCTCGTTCTCCTTCATCCCCCGCCGGCCCGCCTCGGGACCGTGGCGGAACCGGAGCTTCATCGTCTCGAACCCGGCGTCGGCGTACTCCTGCGCCTCCCGCTCTAACGTCTCCGTGTCGACGGGGTGGAGGTTGCTCGCGTACGCGGGGATCTCGTCTTTCGTGGGACCGCCGAGGAGTTCGTACACCGGCTTGCCGGCTTCCTTGCCCGCGATGTCCCACAGCGCGCAGTCGACCGCACTGATCGCTTCGATGGCCGCGCCCTTCCGGCCGAACGGGATGGTCGCGCGGTACATGATGTCCCAGAGGCGTTCGCGCTCCTGGGGGTCCTCGCCGACGACGAGTTTCGAGAGCGTCTCGTCGACGATGGTGGCGATGGCGCCGGTCGCCCAGTTGCCGTGGCCCACGCCCGTAACTCCGGCGTCGGTCTCGACTTCGACGACCACGTCACCCACCGGGCCCATCCACTTCCGGCGGGCCTGCTCGTTGTCGCCGTCGGCGTTGTTGTACTCGTCGTACTGGCTCATCACGGTGACGAGCGGGAACTCGACGAACTCGCCCCACGACTCGGTGCTCACTTCGGTTGCGGATATGTCGGTGATCTCCATCGTGTCTCGGGTCGAACCCCGTTGGTCACGAAAGCGGCGAACAGCGACTTAACTCTTTGTAGATGATGGACTCCCGAGATACTCGACGACCGCACGGCGGCCGCGTCGGGGCGGGTCGAATCTTCCGACATGCTCGGAGCGATCCGTTCGCCGAAGCGAAATTCGAGCGCCCGTTCCGGCCCCACACCCGCCCTCGCGGCCGGGAACCGGCGAAGAACCGCACGTCAGCCTCGTCCGCCCCGCAGTCGCGGCTGTCGACGGCCCGGAGCGGCCTCGGCCCGCTCTCACACCGTCCGACAGAGTCGGAAACCCGACTCGAACGCCTCGTCCACCCCGATACCCGTCGATCTGAAGTCCAGACTCCCGGTCGCGGGGATTACGGTGGTACGCGTGTAATCCGCAGCATTTGCCGGTTCGACCCGGCGTGAGCGTGGATGTATGGCTCTTTGGGCCGATCCGGCCGACGGCGGACCCCCTGTCCAGATCGGTCCGACATCGTCGGATAATCGTCCGGCAGTGCCGTCCGGTCGTTCTCCGCGTCGCTCCGCGGCCGGACTGCGACTCGAGATCGGATCTGCGCACGCCCGACGGACGACGGATCGACCGAGTTAGCCCCGGAAATGCCGGAGTTCGGCAGGTCTGGCTTACTCCCAAGATTATTAACCACCGGTTCCGTACGGAGGGTGAGACGGCTTGCGGAGAGCCTCCCAGAAACCCATGAAAGCAATCGTTCAGACCGGACCCCGCTCCGTCGAGACGCAGGAACGGGCGGTGCCGACCCCGGCGACGGATGAGGTGCTCGTGAAAGTCCACACGGCCGGGCTATGCGGAAGCGACGCCCACGCGTACAAGTACGACGGCGGCTACGAGTGGATCCAGATACCCCGCGTCGTCGGCCACGAGTACTCGGGCGAGGTGGTCGACGTCGGCGCGGACGTCGAGGGGTTCACCGAGGGCGACAAAGTCATCGAGGAGCCCATCCACCACTGCGGCCGCTGCTTCCAGTGTAAGAACGGCCAGCCCAACGTGTGTCAGAACTTCTCGATCACGGGGATGCACCGCGACGGCGCGTACGCGGAGTTCGTCGCGGTCGGCGCCGACCACCTCCACGCCGTCCCCGACGGGGTGCCGCTCCACCAGGCGGCGATCACCGAACCGACCAGCATCGCCACCCGCGCGGTGCTCACCCGGTCGGGAACGAACCCCGGCGACAACGTCCTCGTCGAGGGGCCCGGTCCGATCGGCGTGCTCGTCGCCGCCGTCGCGGACTCGCTGGGGGCGAACGTCGTGGTGTCGGGACTCGACCGCGACGCGGAGTACCGCCTCCCGCTGGTCGAGGACCTCGGTATCGAGACGGTCAACGCGGCGGTCGAGGGGGCCATCGCCGACCGCGCGGAGTCGATGACCGACGGTATCGGCTTCGACGTGGTGTTCGACTCGACGGGCCACCACTCGGGCATCTCGACGGGGATCGACTACGTGCGGAAGGGCGGGGAGATCGTCGTCGTCGGCATCCCCAACCAGGCGAGCGAGGCGGACCTCGCGCCGGTCGTCCGCGGCGAGGTGGACGTCAACGGCTCGTACGGGTCGACGTGGACCAACTTCGAGCAGGCGCTCCGGCTGATGGAGCGCGGGGAGATAGCCGTCGACCGGATCGTCGACACCTCCTACAGCGTCGACGACCCCACCGCGGCGTTCGACGCGTTCCTCGACTCGCGGACCTGCAAGCCCGTCTTCCAGTTCGACGGGTGAGCCGGCCGGTCGGCCCGCCCGGAACGCGAGTTCCGCGCCGCTGATCCATCTATACTATTACATAATTATTATAGTGCCTCTTTCTGACGATACTGATGTATGGCCGACAGTGACAGCCGCAGCCGGCGGGACGTACAGGCGGACGAAGCGAGCGCCGAGAGGACGTGGTCGGGCGACGTCGACGCGAACGGTCACGCGCTCGGGAACCTCGGGGCGGTCGAGGTCGACCGGGTGTACACGGCCGCCCGCGAGGCGGACGTGGTGGTGTGGAAGGACGACGACGGCACGTTCTACGCGGACGGCCGCGACGGCCCGGTCGCCGAGGGCGAGCGCGTGCTCCCCGTCGCGCAGGCGGCGGTCGACAGCCTCTCGGAGGGGCGGAGCTCGGCCGAGAAAGTACTCGTCGCCTCGCCCGGCGAGGTGACCGCGGCGGACGAACCGCTCGACCTGCCGAGCTACACGACGCTCGACGCGCCGGTCACGCTCACCGGCACCGAGGGGGCGCCGCTCGTCGTGCAGGCGACCGGCGCCGAACACGTGACCGTCGAGTCGCTCTCCGTCGAGGGACCCGCCGGCGGGATGCGCTTTACGAGCTGTTCGAACCTCCGGATCGGCGACGTGAACCTGGTCGGCGTGACCGGCGACGGCATCCGGATCGACGGCCGCGGGGACGCCCCGCGGACGACCGACGTACAGATCGACCAGGTGTACGTCGAGGGGAACGGCCACCACGGCGTCGAGACGTACGGCGTCGACCGGATCCAGATCGACCAGGTGATCGGGGTCGACCCGGCGAGCTGTGTCGTCCTGCTCAACGACACGACCGACGCCACGGTCAACAGCGTCGTCGGGCGGGAGCCGGGCGTCCCGCCGGGCTACGCGACGTTCCGCGTGGCCAACGGCGCCCACGACGTGACCGTCGGGGAGGTGGTGAGCCGGGGCGGCGCCCGCGGTATCTTCGGCGTCTCGGAGTGTTACGACGTGACCATCGGCGAGGTGAACGTCGTCGGCGCGCGGGACCAGGGGATCTTGATCCAGAACTGCCAGAACTTCACCGTTGAGGGCGGCGTCGTCAAGAACACCGACGCCGACGCGGTCCGCGTCGACTCCCGGAACGACGGCGAGCAGATCCCCGCGGAGGGCGTCTCGATCAGCAACCTCCGCGTGGTCGACGACCGCGACGACCCCGCCCAGACGTGGGCCATCCTCGAAACCGGGCCCGCCTGTAACCACAACCGGTTCGTGAACAACGACGTCCGCGGCGGCGGCACCGACGGGCTGATCGGCGTCTTCTCGAACTCGACGGTCGTCCGCGGCAACGTCGGCGGCGGCTTCGCCGACGGGACGACGACGCTGACGACGGGCGCGTCGCCGGCCGCCCGCGTCGAGGGGATATCCGAGTTCGACGACCGCACCATCCCCGGTAGCGTCGACGAACTGGAGGAGTTCGAGCAGTCGGCGTTCGAGACGCGCGCGGAGCCGACGGACGCGCCCGACGCGAGTTACGCCTGGGAGACGTTCTACGAGTGGGACGCCGACGCGGGCGCGTGGGACCTCGTCTTCGAGTGGCGGGTCGACCCCGGCACCGACCTCGAACTCGACTACGTGGTCGACAAGGTTCGCTGAGCGGGCGCGGCCGGTCGGCCCGTCGTCGCGTTCGGTCGGCCGGCTCCCACCTACACAATTATTATGTATATTCGCTCGAAGAGTACAGGAGCATGCCACCAAGCGACAGCCGCGAGCCGCGGAGCGGACGCGACGGCGACGACCGGTCGGGACTCACGCGCCGGTCGACGCTGGCGTTGCTCGGCGCCGCCGGGTTAGCGAGCGGGCGAGTGTCCGGCGCGCCCGGGACCGCCGAGGCGAACGGGACCACGACCGACGACGGCGCGACCGGGAACGTCGAGACGACGTGGAGCGGCGACGTCGACGCGAACGGTCACGACCTGTGGGACCTCGGCGCCGTCGAGGCGGACCGCGTGTACGCGTCCGCACGGGACGCCGACGTAGTGGTCTGGAGCGACGTCGAGGGGACGTTCTACGCTGACGGCCGGGACGGCCCGGTCGCCAGCGGCTCAGACCCCATCGCCGTGATCCAGGCGGCGGTCGACAGCCTCTCGGAGGGGCGGACCTCGAACGAGCGGGTGCTGGTCGCCTCGCCCGCGACGGTCGGGCAGGACGCCGACTTCCCGATTCAGCTCCCGAGTTACACGACGCTCGACGTACCCGCGGGCATCCACGTCGAGGGGGAACCCGACGAGGAGAGCGCGGTGGTGGTCCGGGCGACGGACGCCGACTCGGTCGAGCTACCCAGCCTCACCGTCACCGGCTACCCCAACTTCTGCGTGTGGATCCAGAGCTGTTCGAACGTCCGCCTCGGCGACGTCTCGATCCGACACGCCGAGGACGCGCTGTCGAACACCGTAGTCAGGATCGACGACTTCGGCGAGACCGGGCGGACGACCGACGTGCAGGTCGACCAAGTGTACGTCGAGGAGGGCGGCCACCACGCGTTCGAGACGTACGGCGTCGACCGGATCCAAGTCGACCAGGTGACCGGCGTCAACCCCGACGGCTGTGTCGTCCTGCTCAACGACACGACCGACGCGACGGTCAACAGCGTCGTCGGGCGCGAACCCGGGGTTCCCGCGGGCTACGCGACGTTCCGCGTGGCCAACGGCACACACGACGTGACGGTCGGCGAGGTGGTGAGCCGGGGCGGCGCCCGCGGTATCTTCGGCGTCTCGGAGTGTTACGACGTGACCATCGGCGAGGTGAACGTCGTCGGCGCCGAGAACGGCGTTCTCGTCCAGAACTGCCGGAACTTCGCCATCGAGGGCGGCGTCGTCAAGAACTCCGGCGGCGACGGCGTCCGGGTCGACACGCGCGACGACGGCGAGCAGATCCCCGCGGAGGGCGTCTCGATCAGCAACCTCCGCGTGACCGACGACCGCGAGGAGCCACAGCAGGCGTACGGCATCCGCGAGACCGGCCCCCGCACGAACCACAACCGGTTCGTGAACAACGACCTCCGCGGCGCGGGGACGGAAGCCGCCCTCGCGGTGTTCGCCGACTCGACGGTCGTCCGCGACAACGTCGGCGCGGGCGTCGCCGACGGGAGCGTGACGCTCCGCCCCGGTCGGTCGCCCGCCGCGCGGGTCGCGGGCGTGAGCGACCTGCCGGGGGTCTCGCCGGAGGTCCGCGCGGAACCCGTCGACGCGCCCGACGCGAACTACGCGTGGGACCACTACTTCGCGTGGGACGGCGACGCGGGCGCGTGGGACCTCCACTTCGAGTGGCGGACCGACCCCGGCGCGCCGGTCGAGGTGTCGTACGTCGTCGACCGGAGCGACGCGGGCGCGCCCGGGACGCTGGAGGTGCCCGCGCGGTTCTACCAGGTGGACTTCGTGGCGGGCGAACCCATCGAGGAACTCGGCGAGGAGGGGCTGTACGCCGAGCAGGACCGGCTGATGCGGTTCGCGTTCGGGTCGGTCGAGGAGGGCATCACGGAGAAGGACACCGCGTGGCCGAGCGCGGAACTACGGGACTGTCTCGACTACGGTCACATCCGCGAACACGACGACGGCACCGCCTCGGTCACGTTCACCGTCGCCGACGACTGCGAGGAGGTGACGCTCTCGCTCGCCACCTACTCGCTGCCCGGCGAGGAGTTCTCGGCGGACACCGCCGACGAACAGGAACTCCTCGGGGCGACGACCGAGACGTACGGACCGGGCGAGCACACCATCTCCCTCGACCTGCCGAGCGGGGAGTGAGCCGCGCCGGGGGTCACGGTTCGACCCTGCCGGCCGCCGGTCGCGCGGACCCGCCGGAGTGCGGGACCCCTCGGGGCCGCCGGGGTCAGTCGAGTTCGTCGGCGCGCGGAAGCGCGTCGAGGTCCGCGGGCACGTCGACGAGGTAGACGTCGCTCCCGTCGCCGCCGCGGGCACTGTCGAAGACGACGGTCGACCCGTCGGGACTCAGCCGCGAGTGGGGGTGGGCGTCGTCGTCACCCGCCCACCCGTGGCCGGCGAGTTTCCGGGGAGTGTCGTACGCGTTCTCGCTCTCGTCCCACGCCCACAGCAGGAGGTACGGTACGCCGCGGTCGACGTACGTGCCGTCGCCGACGACCAACTCGCGGGTGTTGCTGTGGAAGTGGGTGTAGATGTCCGGCGCGGGCGCCTCCCGGCGGTCGGTGTCGTCGTACCGCACCTGCCCGAAGAACGCGTCCGGGTCGTCGCGGGTGCCGCGCCAGCCGTGGTAGCCGACGGTCTCGCCGTCGGCCAGCCAGTACTCGTGGCCGACCGCCTCGTCCGGCCCGGTCGGGCGGACGCGCCACGTCTCGTCGGTCGAGAGATCGAGCGCCCACACCCGGTCCACCTGCTCCCACGGTCCCTCCTCGCAGTAGGTGACGAGGTCGGGTCGGGTCGGCGAGGCGTTGACGTGGTTGAGCCACCGGTCGTCGTCGACGTGGACGGTCGGGTCGCCGCCGTCGGTCGGCACCGACACCACCTGCGAGTGGGGGCCGGCCGCCATCCGGCGTTCGATCCAGTCCTCGCGGTCGCCGTCGCCGCGGTCGACCCCGAGTTCCGCGTCGGTCGCCGACAGCGCGGTCACGACCCGGTCGCCGTCGGCGGTCGCCGCGAGGTGGCTCCCGCCGTAGCCGTCGGGGAGGTCGTACAGCGCGGTCACCGTCAGCGTCTCCAGGTCGACCGAGCAGAGGCGGTCGTCGTGCCAGACGTACGCGACCGGCTCGGAGGCGCACCGCGTCACGCCCGAGACGCGGCCGGGGAGGTCGGTCACCTGCGTGAGCGTCCCCGTCCGGAGGTCGGCCGAGTGGAGGTCGAGCGTCCCGTCGCCGCGGTCCGACAGGAACAGCAGCCGTCGGCCGCCGTCGTACCAGCCCGGTTCGGTGAAGTAGAGGTGGCTGTCCTCCCCGGGACCGGCGGTGAGACGCGTCACGCGCGCTCCCGTCTCGGGGTCGTCGTACCGCTCGGACTCGGACGGCCGCTCGCGCCCGGCGTCGGGTCCCTGCTGGGTCTCGGGGGGCATCTACCGTCCCATCCGCGAGCGAGCGGAAAAAGCGCTCGCCCCGCGCGCGGCGCTCCCCGACACGTAGCAACACTTGTGAGGGAGGAGCGTCTCGGCGTACCCATGGCCGACGTGTCGTTCGTGGACGTGCTGTGCGACTTCCGGAGACACCTCCGCTACCTCTTCATGATCTCCGTGCTCTCCATCGTGGTCCTCCTCGCGTCGCTCGTGTACGTCGACCCCGGGTCGGGCGGGTACGTCCTCGCGGTCGTCCAACTCGTCTCGTTCGGCGTCGTCCTCGTCCTGTCGGGCGGCGGGATGGTCGTCTGCGGGCGGCGGGCGGAGTAGGTCAACCCCGACGATCGTTCCCCTAATAAAGGATACAATAGGTATATACGTGTGTACGTGTACACCCAGGTAGCGGCAATGAGTGACAGTAACAGGTACTGGAACCGACGAGCGTTCGTCGGGGCCGGAGCAGGCGGCTTGGCGACGATACTGGCGGGTTGCGCGTCCGTGAGCAACGGCGACGACTCGTCGGGAGAACAGTCCACGATGGGCGGCGGGTCCGACTCGACGGGCACGACCGGGACGGGGTCGGAGGACGGCGGGAGCGACGGTGGCTCGCTGGTCGAACCCCGGTTCGACTTCGTCGGCGGTCGTACCCCGACCGACGTCCAGATGAACCCGTGGAACCTCGCGAACTTCGGACACACCTACCACATCTACTGGACGACCCCGATCGCGTCGGCGTACGCCGACGGGACCATCGCGTCGGACTACCTCGAGGACATGACCGCCGACGGGAACGAACTCGCCTTGACGTTCCCGGACGGCTGGACGTTCTGGAACGGCCGCGACCTCACGGCCGAGGACTTCTACGTCCAGATGGAGATCGAACGCTTCCAGGACCCCGAGGCGTCGCAGTTCGAGAGCGTCGAACTCACCGACGACAGCACGGTGACGCTCACGTTCAAGGCCGACGTCACGCCCAACCTGATGAAGGCGGCGATGGTCGGTAAGTACCAGATCACCCCGCGGTGGATCTACAACGACTACCTCACCCGGTACCAGGAGGCGTCCGGGTCGGAGGACCGCTCCGCGGTCACGGAGGAACTCCTCCAGATGACCGTCCCCGTCGAGCAGTTCGTCGACGAGGGGCTGGGTAACGGGCTCTACCAGATCGACAGCTTCGGGTCGGCCGAGACGCTCGCCTCGAAGTACGAGGACCACCCGTACGCCGACCGGACGAACGTCCCCGAGACGCGGATCATCCCGGTGGGCGACAACACCGAGTCGCTGGCGACCAACAACGAACTCGACCGGGTGTCGTGGATCCGCGAGCGGCAACGCCAGCAGTACCCCGAGGACCTCCAGAACCAACAGCAGATCAAGTGGTTCCGGACCCAGAAGTTCATCCTCAACTGGACCAACCCCCACCTCGCCAACCGCTCGGTGCGGCGGGCGATCATCTCGGCGATCGACCTCCCGTCGATCACCGCGGCCGCACGGCGCTACATCGCCGAGCCGACGCAGGTCCAGACCGGACTCCGGTCGTCGATCCACGACCAGTACCTCGGGAGCGACTTCGTCGACCAACTCATCGACTACCCCGTCGAGACGGACACGGAGACGGCCGCGAGCTACATGGAGCAGGCGGGCTACTCCCAGCAGAACGGCACCTGGACCAGCCCCGACGGCGAGACGGTCAGCCTCGACATCCTGACGCGGACGCAGACCGGCCAGGCCCAGCCCACGCAGGTGATGAGCGACCAGTTGAACACGTTCGGCATCGAGACGAACGTGAACGCTGTGGGCGAGAACTACTACACCAAACTCCAGGAGTGGGACTTCGACATGGGGTGGGTGTGGCACGTCGCCCGCGCGCTGTGGCACCCGGTCGCGTACTTCTCGAACGACTTCTACGGCGTCAAGGCCGACGACGTCGGGTCGGACGGTCCGGGACCGACGGGCGTCCCCGACACGGTCACCATCCCCGAGGAGGTCGGTGCGAAGGAGGTGTCCGGGTCGGGCGTCGAGTTCAACCCCGCGGAGCTGATGAACGAACTCCCCTCCTCGACCTCCCAAGACCAGGTCGTCGAGCGCACCCGGACGCTCTCGCAGTGGTTCAACTACGACCTCCCGGCGATCGTCTACATGCAGGAGAACACGGGCTACGCGGGCGACTCGGCCCACTTCACCTTCCCCGGCGACGACAAGAAACTCGACACCAACTACCCCGGCCGCGTCGCGTGGATGAAGGGGTGGATCTCGGGTCAGACCGAGTAGTCGCACGGCCGCGACTCACCGATGATTTTTAGTACGAACTGAGGATACTACACCAAAAACAATGTCAACGAACTACGCCACGAAACGGGTCGGACAGGCCGTGTTCACGTTCTTCGTCACGGTTTCGCTGTCGTTCTTCCTCTACCAGGCGATGCCCGGTGGGCCCGTCGAGGCACTCAAGAACATGATCCTCTCTCAGCAGTCGACCAGCGCCGGGACGGTCGACCTCGAACGGATCAACCGGCTGGTCAACCTCTACACCAACCTCGAACCCGACGCGCCGCTGTACGTCCAGTACTTCCAGTACTGGGCGAGCCTCCTGTTCGAACAGGACCTCGGCCGCTCCATCTACCAGAACGAGGACGTGACCGCGCTCATCTTCCAGCGGGTGCCGTGGTCGATGTTCATCAGCGTCTACGCGCTCGTGATCGGCTACGCCGGGAGCATCTTCATCGGCGCGCTGATGGCGTTCAAGGAGAAGTCGCGGTTCGACTCCGTCTCGTCGGTGCTGATGATCGTCCTCAACTCGATCCCGTACTACATCGTCGGCGTCGTCCTGATCCTGTTCGTCGCGATCCGCTGGGGATGGTTCCCCTACGGCGGGCGAGCGGCGTCGTCGCTCACCCCCGGGTTCTCCCCCGAGTACCTCTGGAGCATCGCCTACCACGCCGCACTGCCCGTCTTCTCGATGAGCATCCTGGGGTTGGGCGGCGCGCTCACGATGCGTGGTAACTCAGTGCGCGTCCTCGGCGAGGACTACCTCCGGGTCGCCGAACTCCGCGGACTGCGCAGTTCGCGGATCGCCACCCAGTACGTCGGCCGGAACGCGATCCTCCCGATGTACACCCAGTTCATGATCGGCATCGCGGGCGTGCTCAGCAGTTCGGTCATCGTCGAACAGATATTCTCCTACCCCGGCGTGGGGCTGCTGTTGTACCAGGCGATCCAGGTGCGCGACTACCCGCTGTTGATGGGCGGGCTGATCATCTTCACCACCGTGACGATCGTCGGCATCCTCGTCGCCGACCTGACGTACGGGTTCATCGACCCGCGGATCTCCGCCGGAGGTGACGACGCATGAGCAACCGAACTACCGACGACCCCGTCGACCTCGAGGAACTGTTCGACACCGACGTCGACCACGAACCGACTCCCCGGCGCGTGCAGTTGAAGCGGAGCTTCGACCTGTACGTCGCCGCGCCCGCTCGCGTCGCCATCCACGACTGGCGCGCGCTGGTCGGGATGTTGATCGTCGGCGCGTTCCTGCTCGTCGGCACCGTCGGCGTGTGGCTGGTCGAACAGCCGATCAGCGGTGACGCGCCGATCCTCGTCCAACCGTTCCAAGACCTCAGCTACATCCTCGGGACGGACACGCTCGGGCGGCCGATCGGCGCGCAGTTGATCCACGCCACGCCCGGGATGCTCAAGATGATCTTCGCTGGTGCGGTCGTGAGCATCGGCCTCGCCGCCCTCGTCGGCGTCCTCTCGGGGTTCATGCGCGGCAACATCGTCGACACCGTCCTGATGGCGGTGACCGACGTGATCATCACGATCCCGGGGCTGCCGCTCGTGATCGTCCTGATCGCGATCTTCCAGCCCGAGAGCCCGTACGTCGTCGGCGTCCTCCTCGGACTGGACAACTGGCCCGGTCTCGCACGCACGGTCCGCTCGCAGGTGCTGTCGATCCGCGAGGACTCGTACGTCGAGGCGTCGCAGATCATGGGGCTCCCGACGAGCACCATCCTGCGGCGCGACATCATCGGTCAACTCATGCCGTACATCACGGTCAACTCCGCGCTCGCCTCCCGCCGGATCATCTTCGAGTCGGTGGGGCTGTACTTCCTCGGGATCCTCCCGTTCACCAGCTTCAACTGGGGCGTCCTGATGAACCTCGCCTACCAGGGCGGCGCGCTCACCGACCCGCAACTGCTCCACTGGCTCGTGTTCCCCATGCTCACGATCATCCTGATGGCGTTCGGTCTGGTACTGCTCTCACAGGGGATGGACAGCGTGTTCAACGTCCGCCTGCGGGCGCGGCACGCGACCACCACCGGCGACGAAGCGACGGGGGAGGAGTGAGATGTCCGGAGACGCCCGCCGGTCGGTCGGCGCCGCCCCGGACGCCGCGGACGCCCCGAACGACCGCCGCGATACGGTGTTCGAGGTCCGCGGCCTCGACGTCGCCTTCGAGATGAGCCGCGGCCGCTCGCGGGTGGTCCGCGACGCCGACATCGACATCTACCGCGAGGAGACGCTCGGAATCGTCGGCGAGTCGGGGTCGGGCAAGTCGATGCTCGCCTCCTCGCTGCTCAACGCCGTGGTCGAACCCGGCGTCACGACGGGCGACGTGACCTACTACCCGCCCGACGGGGGCGACCCGGTGTCGGTGCTCGACCTCTCGGAGTCGGAGCTGAACCGGTTCCGCTGGGAGGAGGTCGCGATGGTGTTCCAGGGGGCGATGTCGTCGTTCAACCCCGTCACCAAGGTGAGGACCCACTTCCGCGAGACGCTCCAGGACCACGAGCGCAACATCCCCGCGGGGATGGACCGCGCGCGCGACCTCTTGGAGAGTCTGTACCTCGACCCCGACCGGGTGCTCGACTCGTACCCGCACGAACTGTCGGGCGGGATGAAACAGCGCGCGCTCATCGCGCTGTCGCTGATCCTCGAACCCGAGGTGCTGGTGATGGACGAGCCGACGGCCGCGCTCGACTTACTGATGCAGCGCTCCATCGTCTCGCTGCTGCGCGAACTGCAGGCGGAGTACGACCTGACGCTCGTGTTCATCACGCACGACCTCCCGCTCTTGACCAAACTCGCCGACCGCATCACCGTCATGTACGCGTTCAACATGATCGAGACGGGCAGCACCGACGAGATACTGTACAACGCCTCCCACCCGTACACGCGGGCGCTGCTGGCGGCGACGCCCGACCTCAACGTTGCGGTCGACGAGATGCACGCCATCGAGGGGAGCAAACCCGACCCCGTCGAGTCGATCCGGGGCTGTTCGTACCACCCGCGGTGTCCGCTCGCGGACGACGACTGTCGGTCGGAGGAGCCGTCGATGTTCACCGTCGAGTCGGGCCACGAGGTCGCCTGCTACCACTACGAGCAGGCGGCGGAGGCGATCCCGCTCCGCGGCGACGCGAACAGCGGTCGGGGAGGTGGGACGGATGAGTAAGCCCGACCCGACCACCCCCGTCGTCTCGCTGGAGGACGTGACCGTCGAGTTCTCCGACTCCGGCGGCCCCCTCGGCCTGTTCGGCGACGAGGAGGTGGTCACCGCCGTCGACGACGTCAGCCTCGACATCGGCGAACGCGAGATCGTCACGCTGATCGGCGAGTCGGGCTGCGGCAAGTCCACGCTCGGCAAGACCGCGATCGGCGCACAGCGCCCGACGGGCGGGAGCGTGAAGTACCGCGGGCAGGACGTCTGGGAGGCGAAGGACGGCAACGGCGACGTCCCCTTCGAGGAGATCCGCCGCTCGCTGCAGATCATCCACCAGGACCCCGGGAGCGCGCTCAACCCGAACCAGCGGGTCATGACGTCGCTGATGCTGCCGATCAAGCGGTGGAACCCGGATCTCAGCCGCGAACAGCGCGAAGAGCGGGTGTACACGCTGCTCGAACGGGTGGGGATGTCGCCCGCTGAGGACTACCTCAACCGCTACCCCCACCAACTGTCGGGCGGGGAGAAACAGCGGGTGGTGCTGGTGCGGGCGATGCTGCTCAACCCCGACCTAATCTTAGCCGACGAGGCGATCAGCGCGCTCGACGTCTCGCTGCGCGTCGAGATGATGGACCTGATGCTCGAACTGCAGGACGTGTTCGACACGTCGTACCTGTTCATCAGCCACGACCTGTCGAACGCGCGGTACATCGCGGAGAAGGCGGGCGGGCGGATCGCGGTGATGTACCTCGGGCAGATCGTCGAGATCGGGACGGTCGACGAGATCATCGACGACCCCACCCACCCGTACACGAAGGCGCTCAAGTGGGCGACGCCCAACCTGTTCGGCGAGGAACCCGACACGGAGTTCCCCATCCGGACGATCGACGTACCGGACCCGACGAACCTCCCCGACGGCTGCCGGTTCCACACCCGGTGTCCGGAGGCGCGCGAGGTCTGTACCCGCGAGGACCCGCCGCCGTTCGAGATCGGGGTGGAGGAGCACCGGGCGCGGTGCTTCCGGGCGGACCCGGACCACGAGTACTGGGACAGCCCCGAGATCACCGACGACGACACCGAGGCCGGTCCCGGCGCCGGCGCCGTCGGCTCGGAAGCGGGCGACTGACGCTCTCCCGCCGGTCCCCGCTCCTCCAACACGTCGGGGTCCCCGCCCGGCGCTTCGCTCCGCGCGGCACGGTACAACTATGTGGGATCGACACGACCGGTCGATCATGGCAGTCACGAACGAGTCACAGCAGGACGAGTCACCGCGGGGCGGGTCGCGCGCCGAGAGCGGGGGCGGGCCGTCGCTCCTCCCGAAGAGTCGACTGTTCTGGGGTGCGGTCGGGTTCGGACTCCTCTTGATCCTCCTCGGGATGTTCCTGATCACCGGACCGATGGCGGCGATCGTGGGCGTCTGGGGCATCTCGCTCATCGGCGCCGCGGTCGTCGGATTCGCGCTGTTTCAGGTGTGGTACCGAATGGGCACGTGAGTCGGTCCGGGCGGCCGGACCGACCGGAGGGGCGCGGGCGGTCGATTCGCGCCCCCGGCGGGACTTTCGTGACGCGCGAGGGCCGGCCGTGACCGCGGGGTCGGCGACGTACGAGTTCACCGACCGGGTCGCGGTCGTCACCGGCGGGAGTTCGGGTATCGGTCGGGCGGTCGCGCGCCGCTTCGGCGAGGCGGGCGCACACGTCGTGGTCGCGGACGTGCGCGAGCGACCGCGGGACGCGGACCGCCCCACCCACGAGGCGATACGCGACGCCGGCGGCTCCGCCGACTACGTCGACTGCGACGTCTCCGACCCCGCCGAGGTGGAGTCGGTCGTCGAGGCGGCCCGCGAGTACGGCGGCGTCGACGTGATGGTGAACAACGCGGGCGTCTACCGGCACGCGCCGCTGGTCGAGGCGGGCGTGGACGCGTTCGACCGCCTGTACGCGGTCAACGTCCGCGGCGCGTTCGCCGGCTGTCGGGCGGCCGCACGCGACATGCTCGACCGCGGGGAGCCGGGCTGTATCGTCAACACCGCCTCGATCAGTTCGCGGTACGCGCAGGTCGGCCACGCGGCGTACGACGCGAGCAAGGGCGCGATAGCGATGCTCACCAGGGTCGCGGCGCTCGAACTCGCGGGGTCGGAGATCCGGGTCAACGCCGTCGCGCCCGGGCGGGTCGACACCCGACTCGGCGACGGCGACGACGCCGACGCGTCGGCACCCGAGTCGGTCGAGGGGTGGGACGCCCCCGAGTTCACCAAGGACGTCCCGATGGGGCGGGCGGCCGACCCCGAGGAGGTCGCGGGAAGCTACCTCTTTCTCGCCTGCGAGGATGCCTCGTACGTCACGGGTCACCTGCTGTACGTCGACGGCGGCTACGCGGTCCTCTGAGTCGGACGCCGGCGCGTGACCGTCCCGACGCTCGTCCGCCGTCGGGCCGCCGGACGCTCACTCCCGTTCGCCCGCGTCGCCCGACGGGTTCGACCCCCGCGGCGGGAGGTTCCCCCGCGTCGTGAACCCGTGTTCCCCCTCGATACCGACCGCCGCCTCCGCGAGGTCGTTGTTCGCGAACAGCCGGTCGTCGTCGGTGTCGGAGACGGCGAGGAACGCCCCCGTCCCGGGGCGGGCGCGGCCGTTCCGGACCGTCGCGCCCGTCGTCGCCCGGAGCGCGACCGCGGGGTCGGGGTCCCCTCCCGTGTCGTCGCCGGACGCACGAGCGTGCGCGCCGCGGCCCTCGAACCCGTCGACCACGACACCGTCGACGCCGACACAGCGGAGCCCCTCCGCGTAGTACGGTTCGGGCGCGTCGCCCCACTCGACGGTCAGGTCGCGGACCGCGAGGTCAGAGACGTTCTCGCAGTGGAGCGCGGGGATGTCGCGCTCCCACACCGGCGGGACGACGCTCGTCGGCTGGAGGTCGAAGTTGCCGCCGACCGCGTCGGCGTGGGGACTCGACCCCACCCGGAGGCGGACGCCGTCGAGGCGCACGTCGCGCACGTCGGCCGTCTCGTGGGCGTAGACGACGCCGCCGTTGTCGGCGTCGGCGACGACGTCCGAAAAGTGCACGCCGCTGACCGACCCCAGGTCGGTGCCCTCGTCGCGCGGGACGGACGTGACGTAGACCGGTTCGGCCTTCCCCCACCACGGACCCGGGCGGAGGCGCGTCTCCACCGTGATGTCCGAAAAGCGGACGTTCTCGACGGACCCCTCGTCGCGGTGTTGGACGCCGAGTCCCCGGTTGGACGAGCGGACGACGCAGTTCGACACCAAGAGATCGGAGACGTCGCCGGCCGTCTCCGACCCCACCTTGACCGCGCAGGCGCTCGACGAGAGGACGCAGTTGGTGACGACGACCCCTCGGGTGGGCCGGTCGACGCCCGCGCGGGCGCCGACGGTCACCGAGTCGTCACACGAGTAGATACGGCAGTCGGCTATCCGGACGTCCTCCGAGTTCATCACCGAGACGCCGTCGCAGTTGGGCACGCGCATGTGGTTGTCGACGGTGACGCCCCGAACCGCGGCGCCGTCGCAGTCGTCGAGCGCGACGGTCCAGGCGGGCATGTCGCGGAGGGTCACGTCCGCGACGAGGACGTTCTCGCAGCCGTCGAACAGCAGCATCGGTCCCGGGCGGAACGCACCCTTGGCGACGGGCCACTCGTCCGTCCCGGCCGAGCGGTCGAGGTAGTCGTCGCCCTGCCGCGCGCGGTGTGGGCCGTTCGAGACCAGCGGGTGGGCGTCGCTCTCGGCGGAGTGGCCCCGGATGGGGTCGTCCATGTCGAGGAAGTCGGCGCTCCGGCCGTCGATACACCCGCGGCCGACCACCGCCACGTCGGCGCAGTCGTCCGCGAGGAGGAACGGCGGCTCCCCCTCCGGACCCGGTCGGTCGTCGGTGTACTCGGCGGGGTCGCGCGCGGCGTACACCGTCGCGCCCGCCGCCAGCCGGAGCGTCACGTGGTCGCGGAGGCGGACGGTGCCGGTCTCGTACTCGCCGGCCGGGACGGTCACGGTGCCGCCGCCCGCGTCGGCGACGGCGTCGACCGCGGCCCGGAACGCGTCGGTGTCGGTCGGAGCCGCGGGGTCGGTGTAGTCGGTGACGGCGACGCTCTCCGTCGGCGGTGACATACGCGGAGCGTCGACCGCGCCGCCGTTAGCTGTTCCGGTCGGGGTCGTCCGCCACGGCGGGCGACGAGCCGGTACGGCGAAGGGTCGGCGGGCGACCGCCGCCGCCGCAGCGAGCGGTCCGCGTCGGAGATGAGCACGCTTTAGCCCCGGGACACCCACGCACGGATATCCACATGAGCGACCAGCTACGGCCCGCCCGTCTACGGACCGAGTTCGCCGAGAACCCCCCGGGTATCGACGCCCGGACGCCGGACCTGCGGTGGCGGGTCGACGCCGACCGGCGCGGCGCGCGACAGACCGGTTTCCGCCTCCTCGTCGCGTCGACGCCCGAGACGCTCGCGGCCGACGAGGGCGACGTGTGGGCCGTCGAACGGCGGGGGTCCCGGCCCGCCGTCGAGTACGACGGACCCGCGCTGGAGTCCGAGGCGACGTACCACTGGAAGGTCCGGGTCCGCGACGAGGCGGGCGAGTGGGGACCGTGGAGCGACCCCGCCCGGTGGGGAACGGGACCGCTCGACGCCGACGACTGGGAGGCGGCGTGGATACGCCGCTCCGGGGAGAACGCGTTCGAGCGCGGCCAGTTCAGCTACTTCCGCCGGTCGTTCGACCTGCCGGGCGCCGACGCGAACGTCGGTACGGACGGCGACGCCGAACGCGAGGTGGTGCGCGCGCGGGCGTTCGTCTCCGCGAGCCACCAGTACACGCTGTCGGTCAACGGCGAGACGGTCGACCGCGGGCAGGCGTTCGACTACCCCGACTCCCAGTACTACCGGACCGTCGAGGTGGGCGACGCGCTCCGAGCGGGCGAGAACGTCGTCGGCGCACTCCACACGTGGAACGGCGAGGGGCAGGGCCGTCCCGCCGCGGAGCCGGGGTTCCTCCTCCGGCTGGTCGTGGAGTTCGCCGACGGGAGCCGACGGGTCGTCACCACCGACGACTCGTGGCGGGTCCGCGAGGGACCGTGGCTCGACGCGCCGCTCCGGAACGACGAGATAGCCGAACCCGTCGAGCGCATCGACGGCCGGCGCGTCCCGCACGGGTGGGACGAACCCGGGTTCGACGCCGACGCCGACGACGGCGAGTGGGCCGACGCCGCGGCGGTGGGGACTCACCCGACCGAGCCGTGGGAGCGACTGGTCGCGCAGGTCCGCGACGTCGACCGGCGGGCGGTCGACCCCGAGTCGGTCACCCGGCTGGATTCGCCCGACGCGGACGGCGACGTGTACGTGGTCGACTTCGGCCGGGTGTACGCGGGCGTCCCGGTCGTCCGGTTCGCGTCGGGAACCGACGGCCACCGCGTCCGGATGCGCGCGGGCTACCGGCTGGACGACGACGGCGACGTCGACCCGACCGAGGGCACCCAGTGGACCGACATGCGCTACGCGTACGTCCAGCCCGACGGCGCGAGCGAGTTCCGCCCGTTCAACTACCTCGGGTTCCGCTACCTCCGGGTCGAGGCGCCGGGGGAGGAACTGAGCGAGGAGCAGGTGGGGCTAGTCGCGTCGCACAACGCGGTCCCCGACGAGCGGGCGGCGACGTTCGAGTCGAGCGACCCCGGCGTCGACGACGTGTTCGAACTCGCGCGCCACTCCGCGCTGTACGGCTCCCAAGAGCAGTTCGTCGACACGCCGACCCGCGAGAAGGGGCAGTTCCTCGCCGACTCGCTCAACGTCTCGCGGGTCACGACGCGCGCGTTCGGCGAGCGCCGGCTGAGCCGCGCGTCGGTTCGCGAGTTCGTCGAGTCGCACTACCGCTACTGGGCGAGCGAGGGACGGCTGAACGCGGTCTACCCGAACGGCGACGGCAAGCGGGACATCCCCGACTTCACCGTCTCCTTCCCCGAGTGGGTGTGGCAGTACTACCGGACCGCCGACGACCCCGCGACGCTCGTCGCCGCCTACCCCGTGGTGCGGGCGATCGCCGACTACGTCGTCAGACACGTCGACCCCGAGACGGGGCTGGTCACGCGGCTGTCGGGCGGGGAGGGCGGCCCCTACGAGGAGGGTATCGTCGACTGGCCGGCCGAGATGCGCTACGGCTACGACCGCGAGTGGCCCGCGCGAACGACGGTCAACTTCCTGAGCGCGAACGCGCTCCGACGCGCGGCCGACGTGGCGGCCGAACTCGGCCAGCCCGAGGCGGAGCGGGCGTACTACCGCGACGCCGCCGACGGGATCGACGCCGCCATCGACGACCGACTGCGCGACGGCGAGCGGTACGTCGACGGCGCCGACGCCGCGGGAGCGAGCGACCACGCCTCCCAGCACGCCAACGCGCTGGCGCTCGCGCTCGGGCACGCTCCCGACGCCGCGGCCGACGCCGTCGCCGACCGGGTGGTCGAAGACGGGATGGCGATGGGCCCGATGATGGTGCCGTGGCTGCTCCGCGCGCTCGACGCCGCCGACCGGCCGGCGGCGATGGTCGACCTGCTGACCGACCCGACCCACGACGGCTGGGCGGACATCCTCGCGGAGGGCGGGACGTTCACGTGGGAGACGTGGGCGGCGCGCGACCCCGACCTGCCGGACGACGAGCGGCACAACCGCAGCGAGTCGCACGCGATGGGGGCGACGGTGCTCGTGTCGATACAGCGCACGCTCCTCGGGGTGAGCGTCGCGGAGTCGGGCGGCGCGCGCGTGCGGGTCGCCCCGCCCGCCGAGGGGCTCGAAACCGCGTCCGGCACCGTCCCGACCGAGCGCGGGCCGGTGTCGGTCGCGTGGGAGCGCGCCGACGGGGCGTTCGAACTCGACGTCTCGGTGCCGGTGAACGCGGCGGCGACCGTCTCGCTGCCCCCCGCCGACGGCGCCGCGGTGACGGTGAACGGCGAGACCGTAGACCCCGGCGCCGACTCGGCCGCCGGTAGCTCCGACGACGACGGTGCCCGGTCGCTCCCCGAGGGCGTCGACGCGGTCGGGTCGAGCGACGGACGCGCCGAGGTCGAGGTCGGATCGGGCGAGTACGCGTTCGTCGCCCGCGAGTGAGCCGGGATCAGTCGACCAGCGGGTCGAGTTCCGCGGCGACGTTCTCGGCCATCCGCGTCATCGCGTCGTCGCCCGGGTGGACGAGGTCGGTCGTGAGACCGGCGATGTCGGGGAGCACCTCCTGCCCTTCGAGCAGGTGGACGTTGTCGCGGTCCGCCTCGGCCACCACCTCGCGGAGCGCCCGCCGGTAGCGCTCACAGCGGTCCGGGTCGCCGCCCTCCGCGCGCACGTCGTCGGAACTCCGGTAGATGGTGATGGGGACGACCGGGTCGTCGGGGTGGGCGTCGGCCACCGTCTCGACCAGGTACGCCGCCCGCTCGCGGAACGTCTCCACGTCGAACGTCCCGACCATGTTGACCGACACCGCGAGCGTCGCCACGTCCCAGTCGTCGCGGGCGGCGACGTGGTCGGCCATCGCCTCGTCGCAGTAGGCGGTGCCACAGGAGCCGAGGTTGACGAGGTCGGCGTCGAGCCGTCTGGCGGTCTGGCTCACGTACGTCAGGTGTTCGGCGGTGGCCGCCTCGCCTTCGGTGATCGAGGTGCCGTACGCGAGGTACGTCCGGTCGGGGAGTTCCTCGGCGCGGGGCGGCCGCAGGTCGCCCGAGACGCCGTGGTAGTAGACGTGCCCGCCGCGGTGCTCGCCGGGGAGGCGGACCCGACAGACCCGCGGGTCGAACGCCAGCCCCTCGGTCTCCTCGGGGCGGAGGTCGCCGAGTTGTTCGGGGAACTCCAGCGTCACGGGCTCGGGGTCGGGACCCACCTCGAACGTCCGGTAGCTCTCGATCGGACCCCAGAACACCCGCGCGGTCCCCGACTCAGCGCCGTTACACGCCCGCGTCGAGAGGCTGAGTTCGACCGGGCCGTCGGGGACGAACCGGAGTTCGACCCCCGCGGGGTGGCACATCCGGTCTTGCCCGCCCTCGTTGAGGTCGGTCCGGACCGATTCGGGCACCCGCTGGAGGCGACGGCCCTCGTGGCCGTCGACCGCGCGGAGTTCGGCGGCGTTGTGGAACTCGATGCCGTCGCGCCGGACGGGGCCGGCGGTGTCGGTGTCGTCCATGGCGACGCCTCGGCGCGGCGCGGCAAGTAGCCACCGGAGCCGGCGGTCCGACTTACGCGTCGGGACCCCCGGGGTCGAACGGCGGGAGGTCGTCGAAGGCTGGCACGTCGACGAGGTAGACGTCGTTGTCGCCCGCGGGGTCGGCGTCGAAGACGACGGTCGAGCCGTCGGGCGAGAACCGCGAGTGGGGGTGGGGACTCTCGGGGTCCCACGCGTGGGTGGCGAGTTTTCGCGGGTCGCGGTAGCCGCCGTCGCCGTCGGCGTCGTACAACAGCAGGTGCTGGGTGCCGGTGTCGCCGTCGCAGACGAACCGCGAGCGGTCGTTGGCATGACAGTGTGTCTCGCGGACCGGGATGGGCGTCTCGCGTCTGTCGGTGTCGTCGTAGCGGACGGTTCCGAAGAACCGTTCGCCCGACTCGCGGCTCCCCCGCCAGCCGTGGTAGCCGACGTGTTCGCCGTCGCGGAGCCAGAACTCGTGGCCGACCGCCTCGTCGTCGTCCGTCTCGCGGAGGCGGTACGACTCGCCCGTCTCCAGGTTCAGGACGTGCATCCGGTTGTCGACGTGGTCCCACGGCCCCTCGTGACAGAACGTCAGGAGGTCGGGCCGGGTCGGCGAGGCGTTGACGTGGCTGATCCACCGCCCCTCCTCGTGGACGAGTTCGGGGTCGCCCCCCTCGACGGGGACGACGAACACCGCACAGTGGGGGCGGCGCTCGCGGGTCGCCTCGAACCCGTCGACGTCCGTCCGCTCCGTCGCCTTGATCAGGAGGCGCTCGTCGTCCGCGAGGACGTCGTCGACCGCGAGCGCGTAGCCGTCGCGGTAGTCGGGCGGTAGCCCCGTCACGTCGCGTACGGACAGGCGGTCGAGGTGGACCGCGACCACGCGGTCGCCGTGGGTGACGTACACCTCGTTCCGGGCGGGGTTGACCCGCGTCGACCCGTACACTTGCTCGGGGAGGTCTGTCACCTGCGTCAGGGTGTCCGTCTCCAAGTCCAGCGAGAACAGGTTGCGCCGGCCCTCGCGGCGCGACCGCAGGAGGAGGCGGCGGCCGTCGTCGTACCAGCCGTCGGTGGTGAAGTAGAGGTGGTGGTCGGCCGCCCCCGGCTGGTCGGTCAGCCGGCGGACGCGCGCGCCGGTGTTCGGGTCGACGTACGAACTCGTCTCGGCCGGCCACTTGACGCCGGCTCTCGGTCCCTGGCGTAGCTCCGCGGACATACCTCCCGCGTCGGCGGGCGGTCGTATAAGCGTTCGCGCGCCGGCACGGCGGCACGGGGGAGTAGGCGGGACACGGCGGCGCGTCGACCCGGGTCGGCGCACGCGGGCACGCGAGGCGCGCGGCACGCGTCGTCGACGGTCCGCGGCGGCGCTCGACCGCTCTCGGCGGGCGCCGATGGGAAACGCTAACTGTCGTCCAGCCGGCGGTCGAGGGGAGATGCTCACAACCGGCCTCATCGGACTCGGGGGGATCGGGTCCAACCTCGCCGCCGAGGTCCGAACGCACCCCGACGCCCGACTGGACGCCGTCGTCGACGTGAACGAGGAGTCGCTCGCGCGCGCGACCGACGAGTTCGGTCTCGACGAGTCGGCGTGTTACACCGACGAGACGGCGATGTACGACGAGCGCGACCTCGACGCGGTCGTGATCGCGACGCCGCCGGCGTTCCACTACGACCAGATCCTCGACGCGTTCGACCGCGGGCTACACGTGCTGTGTGAGAAGCCGGTGGTCGTCGACACGGCGGAGGCGCGTGCGGTCGCCGAGCGCGCGGCCGACGAGCCGACGGTGCTGATGGCGGGCTACCAGCGCCACCTCAACCCGGGGTTCGTGGCCGGGCGCGAGCGGTGGGCCGAGGGCGACCGCGAGCCGACGTTCCTCACGGGCGAACTCACGCAGGACTGGCGTCACCACTTCGAGGCGGGGACGAACTGGCGGCTCGACCCGGAGGTGGGCGGCGGCGGCCACCTGTTCAGCGTCGGCACGCACGTCGTCGAGTCGGTGCTGTGGATGACGGGACTGACGCCCGCGTCGGTCGAAGCGGAGATGGAGTTCTACGCCGACACGGACCGGATCGACACCCGCTCGGCGCTGAACGTCCGCTTCGAGAACGGGACGGTGGCCAGCCTCGCCGACTCGGCGGTCTGTCCCGTCACGCGCGAACACATCCACGTCTGGGACGACGCGGGCGCGGTCTACCTCGACGGGAAGGACTGGGAGCGGCGGACGCTGACGCTCGTCGACGCCGACGGGTCGGAGTCGACGCCCGACCTCGCGTACGACGAGGCGCCGACGAAGGTGGAGGCGTTCGTCGAGTCGGTCCGTACCGGTTCGGCCCCCCCGGCGACCGCCGAGGACGCCCTCCGGGTGACGGCGCTTTTAGACGCCGCCTACGAGTCCGCGCGAACGGGCGAACGAGTCCCCGTGACCGGTCTCTGAGCTGACTCCCCGCCGACTCCGCTATCGACCGTTTCGCTAAAGGGAACAAATGAGCGATCGTTCTCCGGAAAGAGAACTGCCGTTCTGTGTCTCTCACCCTCATACTAGCGCACAAACGAAGGGATATTGTCCTTAGATCGTGCGACAACCGTCTTTCGGTGGTAAAACAGTTAGTTCCCGTAGAGCGAACTTACCTGTGCGGTATGTATCTATTTCGTCCGGTATCATCGGCGGAAAGGCTACATACGCGGAGCGACGACGGGTCGCGGTCGGCATCGGGAGAATGCGTTCCCGATATGGGAACGACAGATCGAGCTCGTCGCGGGCGTCATTGTCGAGTCGCGAGCCCGTCCCGGTTACCGAGACGGCACCGCTCACCGCGCCGGCGCCGCAGATGGGGCGCCCGAGCGTGAAAACACCTCGTAGTACAGCCCCCGTTCTGGACCGTCTACCGCGGGGACCGTTCCGGTCGTCCGGTGAGAGGGATTGGGCGACGCTCGATTACGCACGTACGACTGTAACTGAATCACGACTCCGAAAACGACGTTCGGCGGCGCAGGCGCACGGGTATCCCGTACGACGTGGGTGGGCGGGGGAGGCACGCACCTTTTAGCCCTCCCTCCGTCGAACTGTGGTCGAACCATGGGCGACGAGACGGCGGGCGAACCCCGGACGACGGACGCACCGTACCACGATACCCGGCGGACGCGGGCGTACGACGGACAGACGGGGGCGGCGCTCGCCGCGTGGCGCGAGCGGTTCCGGGGGGACCTCCGGGGAGTACTCGGCCACGACGTGGTCCGCGAGCGGGCGGTCGCCGACCCGGCGCCCGAACGGGTCGGCGAGGGGTCGCACGAGGGCCACCGCCGACAGGAGTGGACGCTCGCGACCGAGGCGGGGTTCCGGGTTCCGTTCTCGCTGCTCCTCCCCACGGCCGGCGACCCGCCGTACCCCGTCGCGCTCGCACTCCACGGCCACACCGACCTCGGTCGGCGGCTGGCGGTCGGCGAGGTGCCGGACGACCGGCGGGCGGAACTGGTCGGCCGCGAGCGCCGGGACTTGGCGGTCCAGGCGGTCGAACGGGGGTACGCCGCGCTCGCGCCCGACATGCGGGGGTTCGGCGACCTCGCCGACCCCGCGGCCGACACCGACGGCCGGGCGTGTACGCGACTCCAGAAGACCGCGCAGGTGTACGGCCGGTCGCTGGTCGGCGACCGAGTGTGGGACGTCCTCCGCCTCCTCGACTGGGTCGAGGGGCGGTCCGAACTCGACGCCGACCGGGTCGCCGCCGTCGGCCACTCGGGGGGCGGCGCGGTCGCGCTGTTCGCGGCGGCGCTCGACGAACGGCTCTCGCCGGTCGCGCCGAACGCCTACGTCTGTACGTTCCGCGACTCCATCCTCGCGGTCGACCACTGCGCGTGCAACTACGTCCCCGGCGTCGCCCGCCTCGGCGAGATGTGGGACCTCGCGGGGTTGGTCGCCCCCCGCCCGCTGGTGGTCTCGACCGGGGCGGACGACCCCATCTTCCCGGTCGGGGGGACGCGCCGGGCGTTCGACCGCCTCCGGGAGATCTACGCCGCTGCCGGCGCCGAAGACCGGTGTCACCTCCACGTCGGCGACGGCGGCCACCGCTTCTACCCGGCGGGCGTCTGGCCGTTCGTCGACGCCCACCGCTGACCCCCGTCGTGGCTCGGGCTGGCGTTCTCCACCCTCGGGTTCGCGTCGCCCGGGTCGTTCGGCCGACGCGCGGCGGCGCTTCGACGGCACCGTTCGGACCGCGGGCGTCGGAACGACCCCCACCGCCGAAGCGGCGGTTCGGCCCGAAGAGCGGCGGGGAGTGAGTCGGGTAGAGGGCCGGACCGACGCCAGGAGAATATGTCGAGCGAATAACGCCGAGTCGGATAGATAACTACTCTGTCTGGAGATACCCGGCGGGCGGGCGAGTTACGCGTCGATCCGGACCATCACCTTCACCGCCTCGCGTTCGTCCATCGCCTCGTACCCCTCGGGGACGCCGTCGAGGTCGACCGTCTTCGTGAATATCGGTGACGGGTCGAGCGTCCCCTGGAGTACGTCGGCCATCAGGTCGTCGACGTACGCGCGGACCGGCGCGACGCCGCCCTCCAGCGATACGTTCTTGCCGAACATCGTCCCCAGGAACCCGGTGGTCTCGACGCCCGCGGGTACGCCGACGTAGCCGACGGTGCCGCCGGGGCGGGCGACGTCGGCGGCGGTCCCCATCGACGACTCCGCGCCCACGCACTCGAGGACGTGGTTCGCGCCGCCGTGGGTGAGATCGCGCGCCTCCTCGGCCGCCTCGTCGCCGCGGGCCGAGACCACGTCAGTCGCGCCGAACTCGCGGGCGATGTCGAGGCGGTCCTCGTGGTGGCCCATGGCGATCACCCGCTCGGCACCGAGGCGGTTGGCTGCGAGCACGCCACAGAGACCGACGGCGCCGTCGCCGACGACCACCGCGGTGTCGCCCGGGCCGACGCCGGCGCTGACGGCGGCGTGGTGGCCGGTCGACAGCACGTCCGTCAGCGGGAGGAGCGATTCGAGGACGTCCTCGTCGTCGGCGTACCGGTCCGGGACGCGGACGAGCGTCCCGTCGGCGTGGGGTGTGCGGATCCGCTCCCCTTGCGCGCCGCTCTCGTCGCCGCCCCACCCGCCGCCGTTCACGCAGGAGGTGTGGAGCCCCTTCCGGCAGAACTCGCAGTGCCCGCAACTGATCGAGAAGGGGGCGAGCACGCGGTCGCCGGGTTCGACCGAGCGAACGTCGTCGCCGACCTCTTCGACGATCCCCATCGGTTCGTGGCCGACGGGTGCGCCCTCCTCGTAGTCGGTCTCGCCCCGGTAGAACCAGAGGTCGGACCCGCAGATCGCGGTGTGGGTGACCCTGACAACCGCGTCGGTCGACTCCTCGATCTCGGGGTCGGGGAGCGATTCGATTCGCACGTCGCCCGGACCGCGGTAGACTGCGGCTTGCATGGTCGAACGCGTGAGACTGGGTCCGCGCGACGGATGAGTGTGCACCTACCGGCAACCGTCAGCGCCCCGCCCGCCCCGCCGTCGTACCCTCCCCGGAGAGAAGTACCAAAATAGAACTATGTGTGCCGATACGATTTTTTTTATTGTCTACTCGTAGCGCGCGACCGCCCTGACCGGCGCGCCGTCGCCGCCCGCGAGGTTCAGCGGGAACGCGAGGAACTCGAACCGGTCGGGCAGTCCCGCGAGACCGGTGAGGTTCTCGAATATCAGCCGGTCGTCGCCCAACAGCGCGTGGTGGGCGGGGACGCCCGCGGGTTCGTCCGGCGGCGCGTCGTCCGTCGGCGTCGGGTCGACGTTGAGCGCGTCGACGGCGACGTCGTACCCCCGGTCGGCGCAGAACGCCGCCGCGTCGGCCGTCAGGTACGGGTGGTCGACGTACCGGTCCTCGCCCCAGTGGTCGTCCCACCCCGTCTGGACGACCAGCAGGTCGGCGTCGACGGCCGGGAGCGCGTCCGCCCCGATGGGCGCGCGGGGGGCGCGTCCCCGGCAGTCGACCCGGACCGCGTCGCGGACGAACCGGTCGACGCCGAGGGCGTCGACGTCCCGACCGTCGGGTTCGGTGTGACTCGGCGCGTCGACGTGCGTACCCGTGTGGCTCCCGCACGCGACGGCCGACACGCGGTAGCCGTCCGCCTCGTGGGTCGCGTGGGGGTCGACGCGCACCTCGGGGTCGCCGGGGAACACCGGCATGCCCGACTCGACTGCGTGCGTGAGGTCGCGGTGGTTCACGGTCGTACCTCCGCGAGCGGACACAAAACCGCTGTGCCGACCCCGCTCCGACGACGGGTCACCGACCGCCCGTCCCGAACTCCCGTGGGATTCGCCTCGCCATCGCCGCCGGTTCCGCTCCGTTCCGACTGCTCGGGGGTGGATCCGACCGATCGCGAACCGAACCGGGGGCGGAATCTGACGTTTACGCGTATGTACACCCCGAGCGGATCGGTAACCCCTACCCAGTCCTATTACAGATATACCGGTGTAACGGGTGGGGGCCGGTCACCGACGGGAGTGGTCGCGGCCGGCGGTCGGGAGACTCCCGGCGGTGCGCCGTGGGCGACGGCCCGGCGTCAGCGCCCGTAGTCGACCGACCGCGCCTCCCCGTCGCGGTACACCTCCGTCTCCGCCGGCCGGGTCCGCGCCACCGCCTCGCCGCGGTGGAGCACGAGCGTCCGCGGCGCGCGCGTCCGCAGGGCGTCGAACGGCGTCGGCGCGTCGTAGACGACGAGCGACCCCTCCGCGCCCTCGGTGAGCCCGTAGTCGTCGTCGTCCACCCCGAACACCGCCGCGTTGGCGTCGGTCAGCATCTCCCACAGCGTCGGCACGTCGCCGTGGCCGCTCATGTGCGCGTAGTGGAGCAGGATGAACGCCGCGTCGAGTTGGTCGGCGACGCCGTAGTGGTACCACGGGTCGAGCACCGAGTCGTGGCCGACGCCGACGGTCACCCCCGCCTCGCGGAGTTCGTCGACGCGGGTGTGTCCGCGCCGGCGCGGGTAGTCGTCGTACCGCCCCTGGAGGACGATGTTGTCCGGCGGGTTGGTGACGACGGAGACGCCGGCCTCCGCGAGCAGCGAGCACACCTTCCGCGCGTACGCGTTGGGGTACGAGTGCATCGCGGTGGCGTGGCTCGCGGTGACGCGGTCGCCGATCCCCCGCTTGAGAGCCTCGCTCGCGAGCGTCTCGGTGAACCGCGACCCGGGGTCGTCGGTCTCGTCGATGTGCAGGTCGACCGGCAGGCCGTGGCGTTCGGCGGCGTCCATCGCCACCTCGACGGCGGCGACGCCGTCCTCTCGGGTGTGTTCGTTGTGCGGGATGCCCCCGACCACGTCGACGCCCATCCCGACCGCCTCGCGGAACAGGTCCTCGTGGCTCTCGTCGGTGAGGAGGCCGTCCTGGGGGAACGCGACCACTTGGAGGTCGACTACGTCGGCCACCTCCTCGCGGAGTTCACACAGCGCCTCCACCCCGGTCAGGCTGGTCTCGGTCGTGTCGGCGTGCGTCCTGACGCGCGTGACGCCGTGGCTCACCAGCCACTGTATCGTCCGCGTCGCGCGCTCCTTCACCCCCTCCTTCGTCAGCGACTCCTTGCGGTCGGCCCAGATATCGATCCCCTCCGCGAGCGTCCCCGACTCGTTCCAGCGGGGGTCGCCCGCGGTCCCCGTCGCGTCGAGGTGGATGTGCGGTTCGGTGAGGCTCGGCGTCACCAGTCGACCCCCGGCGTCGTACCGGCGGTCGGCGGCGACGGCCGCCGGGTCGCTCTCCCCCGCGTCGCGGACCGCCTCGACCCGCCCCTCGGCTACCTCCACGTCCACGCGCCGGCCGTCGAGCGTGCGGGCGTCCCGCAGCAAGTACTCTCCCATGCAGGCAGAGTCGCGGCCCGGGTGAAAACCCTGCCGTCCGCCGGCCGAGTTGACGCTTCCGATATTCTTATGCTCCGAGCTGCGGGCATCCGCACGTCACCAGAGAATGTCGTCACAAACGTCCTCGGAACGGTTGAAACGGTTCGTGTTCGGGCGTTCGGAACTCGACGACCCCGACTGGCCGGTCGACCACGTCCCCGAGAGCGAGCGGCGGGGGCTGTGGAGCATCTCGGCGGTGCTGTTGGGGTTCGTCTTCTTCGCCGGCACCATCTACGCCGGCGCGGAGGTTGGCACCGCCGTCGGGTTCGGGCGGATGCTCGGCGCGATGGGGGTTGGGTACGCCATCCTCGGTGCGTACGTGGCGACCCTCTGTGCGATCGGCGCGAAGGCCGGACTGACGACGGTACTGCTCTCGCGGTACACGTTCGGCCGCCTCGGCGCGAAGTGGGCGGACCTCCTCCTCGGCGGGACGCAGGTGGGCTGGTTCGCGGCGACCATCCCGATGGTCGCCGAACCGACGGCGCGCTTCTTCGGTGTCGACACGCCGACGTGGGTGGCCGCGCTGATCCTCGCGTGGGGCGTGCTCCACCTCGCGACGGCGTACGTCGGCTACGATGGGATGGAACTGCTCTCGAAGGTGGCGGTTCCCGCGCTCGTCGTCACCGGTCTGCTCTCGATGGGTATCGCCCTCGGCGACGTCGGCGGGTTCGACGGCCTGTTCGGCGGCGGGACCAACGAGATGGCGTTCGGCGCGGCCGTGACCGTCGTCGTCGGCACGTTCATCAGCGGCGGGACGCAGGCGCCCAACTGGGCGCGGTTCGCACGGAACGGCCGAGTCGGCTTCTGGGCCGGCCTGGTCGCCTTCCTCCTCGGGAACGGCTTCCTCTTCTTCAGCGGCGCGGTCGGCGGCGCGGCGTACGACGTGACGCCCGCGGGCGACCTCTACGCGGTGCTCGCGGCGCAGGGACTCGCGGCGCTCGGGCTGGTCGCGCTGATACTCAACATCTGGACCACGAACGACAACACCGCCTACGCGTTCGGCGTCGCCGGCAGCGAGGCGTTCGACTACGGCCGCAAGCGCCCGTTCGTGCTCGCGGGCGGCGCCGTCGGTATCCTCCTCGCGCTCACCGGCGTCGCCGACGCGCTCGTGCCGTACCTCAACCTGCTGGGCCAGTACGTCCCCCCGCTCGGCGGGGTGATCATCGCCGACTTCCTGCTCTGCTGGCGGCTGGAGATCCCGCGGATGGAGGACGTCGAGTTCGCCCCGCTGCGCGTCTCCGCGCTCGCGGGCTACGTCGTCGGCTGTGCGGTCGCCGCGCTCACCGCCGGGTCGCTCGTCCCCGGCGTCGCGCTCCCCGAACTCTTCCCCGGGGTCGCGTCGCTCAACGGGCTGGTCGCGTCGGTGGTCGTCCACACCGTCCTCTACTACGGGCTGGAACGCCGCGGGCTGCTCGGCGGTCACGACGTCGCCGACGACGCCGACTACTGCTGAGTCGACCCCCGGCGTCGGCGGACCCCGCTCGGCTCACTCCTCGCCCGCTCCGCCCGCCGCGTCCGGACGGTCGGTGCCCCCGCTCCCGGCTCGGGAGGGTTCGTCCATCCGGTAGCCGACGACCGCTGCGGCGAGGCTCGCGGCCGCCAACACGCCGAGCGCCGGGTCGAACGCCCCGGCGTAGTCGTACGCCGCCCCGACCGAGAACGGCCCGAGGAACCCGCCCACCTCGCCGACGGTGAATATCAGCCCGGTGGCCACCGCGGTCAGCCCCGGGCCGATCCCCGCCAACTCGATCGGGATCGCCCGCACGAGCGGCGACAGCCCGCCGATGGCGAACACGCCGACGAGCGCGAGCGAGGCGGACAGCGTCCACACCGACCCGGCGAACACCAGCCCCACGAGTCCGGCCGCGCCCGCGACGCCGCAGACCATGATCGGGTAGCGGCGCGTGCCGTACCGGTCGGAGAGTGCGGGAACGACCACGATGCCGACGACCCGGACGAGGACGAACGCGCTGGTCAGCGCGCCCGCAAGCGCCGCGGGCACCCCCCGCTCGTCGAGGATGGCGGGGAGCCAGTTCGACAGCCCGTGGCTGATGAACAACTGGGCCGTCCCGACCACCACCACGAGCAGCAGCCCGCGGTGGGTGACCACCTGACGGAGGTCGCTCCCCATCGACGCGAGCGTGAACGCCCGGCCGTCGTCGGTCTCCGAGAAGTGGTCGACCCGGCCCCAGAGTCGGCCCGAGACGACCAGCCAGACGAGCGCGAACGCCGCGACGAACCCGCCGGTGTAGCGGAAGAACTCCTGCCAGCCGGCGACCCGCGGGTCGACCAGCGGCCGTGCGACCGCGAACACCGTCGCGTTGCCGAGCGTCGCGCCGACGGTGTACACCGACGACATCGACCCGGCGCGCCCGGCGGGGAACAGCTCCGAGACCAGTTTCGGCAGCCCGAACGTGACCGCGGTGCCGCCGACGCCCAACAGGAGGGTGGCGGCAACGAGCGTCCCGAACCCCGTCGCGACGCCCCGGAGGACGTGCGCCACGCCGATCACGAACAGCCCCGCGCCGAGCGCGCGCCGCGACCCGAGCCGGTCGATGGCGAGCCCCGACACCAGCGCCAGCGGGACGTAACTCAACTGGACCGCGCCGGTGACGACGCCCGCCTGGGTCCCCGACAGCCCCAGCCCCTCCATCACCGGGACGAGGTACGCCGCCAACGAGAACCACGCGAACGTGTACAGGAAGTAGCCCGCGCTGGCGAGACCGAGCAGGACGTACGACCCGGCGGACACCTCGCGTTCCCGGTCCCGCTCGCGGGCGGCCTCCTCGGCCGCTCCGGTCACGCCAACCTCCCGTCGGGGCGGCCCGCTCGCTCGACTCTTCTGCCTCCGAACCCCGGCGGGGCGGAACCGAACCGGCCGACGGGCGGGGGGCGGGCGGGCGCGCGGTCGTCGCGCGTGCGGTGCACGCTCGGTGCCTCGGACGGGTGGGTGATAGGTGCTGAGGTCTCGGCGTTTACGACGGGCGTCGGCCGAGGGGGCCGCCCCCCGTCGACCCCCGGTCGAGAGCGGGGCGGGTCGACCGCCCTCGGACCGCCCCGTTACTCGGTCGTCCCGCCGGGCAGGTCGACCGTGATTGTGTGCTCGCCGGGACCGAACGTCTCGGTGGTCGCCCCCAGGAGTTCCTGTTCGTCGGCGGTGCTCGCGGAGAACTCCTCGCCGGGCATCGAGTAGGTGACCAGCGAGAGCGTCATCTCGTCGCAGTCGTCGGCGACGGTGAACGTGACGCTCGCGGTGCCGTCGTCGTGTTCGCGGATGTGGCCGTAGTCGAGACAGTCGCGGATCTCCGCGCTCGGCCACGCGGTGTCCTTCTCCGTGATACCCTCGTCGGCCGACCCGAACGCGAACCGCATCAGCCGGTCCTGCTCGGCGTACAGCCCATCTTCACCGAGTTCTTCGATCGGTTCGCCCGCGGCGAAGTCCACCTGATACCCGGTCGGGCCGAAGTCGACCCACTCGCGCGGGAGGCGACGCTTGCCGAGTTCCATCGGCGACGCGCCGTCGTCGCCCGCGCCGCCGAACGGCCGGAGACCGACGAGGAACGTCATCGGCTCGGGCTGGACCTGGTACTGCGGCAGCGGCGGCTGGGGCGTCCCGCCGACGCCCGTGACCGCGTGGTCGAGGTGGACCGTCGTGACGCCCTCCTTGGGTTCGAGTTCGGAGACGTGCTCCGCTTCGGCCAGGTTGTCGTAGCCGTTGAGGTTGACGTGGACGTCGGGGTGGCCGAACGACGCCAGCCCGACGCCGTCGTCGTTCGACAGCGCCGCCCACCGGGTGTCGGCCTTGTTGCCGTTGTCCGATGGCGGCTGGTAGGGGACGAACTGGTCGTCGACCGTCCCCTCGTAGACGCCGACTTCGGCGCCCCACTTCCGGTCGGGGTACGTCTCGTGTGGACCCCGACCGTACCACGAGAACTGCCCGAGACCGTCGGGTACGTCCATCGCGACGCCCACCCGCGGCAGCCAGTAGCTGATCGCGTCCACGAGCGACTCGGTCGGCTCGACGTCGACGCCGAGGAGGACGTCGCCGCTCCCGAACAGTTTGTAGCGGTACTCGGTCCGGAAGCCGGCGTCGCTCCCCGACCCGGTCACGAGACTCTCGACGGCGACGTGGACCACCGACTCGCCGGCGCGTTCCACCTCGAGTGACTCCACCTCGTGTTCGAGGTCGTCGAGACCGACGTCGTACCACTCGTTCGACTCCGCGGCGCCCCAGCTCTGGATCTCGTTTTGGATCGGCGGCCGGAAGAACTCCAGTTGCGGGCCGTCCGCGACGACTTCGGTCCCGCCGTACGTCGCCGACGAGAGCGTCCCGCGCTCGCGGTCGAACGCGTACTCGAACCCGTCGCCCGAGACGGCGACCGCGTCGCCGGCGTCGTCGACCGACAGCGCGGCCATTCCCTCGACCGACACCGTCGACGGCTCGGGCACCTCGAACGGCACCTCCATCTGCTCGAACGCGACCTGGTGGCCCGCGTCCGCCCACCGCGTGTCCTCGGTGGTGGTAAAGCGGAGCGTGAGCCAGTAGTCCACGCCGGGTTCCGGATCCGGCCGGTCGAACGGCACGGTGACCTCCGCGCTCTCGCCGGGCGCGATATCGGGCGAGAGCGACCCCGACTGGACCACCTCGTCGTCGGCGGCGAGTTCCCACGACCCGTCGAGCGCGTCGAGGTTCGCGAAGTCGAGGTGGTTCGTCACCGTGACCGTCCCCGCGACGAGGTCCGCGGGCACGACGCCGACCGGCTGGTGGCTCTTCTTCAACTCCTGGAGGCTGGGCTGGGGCGTCCGGTCCTCGAAGACGACGCCGTTGAGACAGAACGGGTTGCCGTCGTAGAAGCGTTCGACCGCCGGCTCCCCGTCGGATCCGGCGCGGTCGCGGTACACCGCCTGGTCGACCCAGTCCCAGACGAACCCGCCCTGGAACCGGTCGTACTCCTCGAACCGGCGGAACTCCTCGCGGGTGCCGTACTCGTCGAACTCGAGCCAGAGCACGGCGCCGTCGGACGGCGACGTCGCCTCGGCCGCGGATGCGACCTCCGACGCCGACAGCGCGCGGTCGTACACCCGGGCCTGACTCACCGTCGCGTCCGCGTAGCGGTTCGCCTCGGCGTTGTAGCCGACGGTGAGCGGGTAGCTGTACTCCTCCGGCTTGAGCGTCGTCGCGTCGTGAGCCGTCTCGCCGACGAGTTCGCCGTCGACGAACAGCCGCAGCGTCGAGTCGGTGGCGACGCCCGCCACGTCGTGATAGCCCTCCGACCAGCCGTCCGGTACGGGGACGTTGAGCGTCTGCCACGAGTTCTCGCGGTCGTAGACGAAGAACTGGAGTTGCGGCTCGGGGTCCCCGGGCACGATCTTGAGCGCGTACTGGCGGTCGCCGCGCGCGACGTACGGGTCGTCGTCGTCGGTCGCGGGGTCGGCGACGCGCGCCCACACGGTGAACCCGGGTTCGTCGAAGTCGAGGCTGTCGTTTCGTCCGACGTCGACGTAGCCGTCGTTGTCGAACGCGACCGCGCCGTCGTCCTCGTCGAGTATCTCGGGGTCGCCCACGACGGTCCCGTCGTTGCCCGCGGCCGACGCGTCGGCGAACACCGTCTCGGTCACCGTCCGGTGGTCGGGCTGGGCCCACTCCCAGAAGTCGTGGAACAGGCCGCCGCTGTTGCCCATCGCGTGGGCGTACTCGCCCATGATGATCGGCTCACCCTCGGGGTCGGCGTCGATGGCGGCGCGCATCGCGTCGGGCGCCGGGTAGCGCGGCCCGGCGATCGGCGAGTACTCCGCGGTGCCGCCGAACCCGCCGCCGAAGCCGTCGGCGTTGTCCTGGTGGTAGAGGAACCGGGTGGGGTCGACTCCCTTCCCCGCGTCGCCGTCGCCGTCCTCGTCCTCGCCGGTGACGTACTCCGCCATCTCGTAGTGGACGTCGTGGAGGCCCGCCTCGTTGCCCGTGCTCCACGTGAAGATGGACGGCCGGTTCTTCTCCGACTGGACCATCCGGCGGAACCGCTCGAACGCCTGGGCGTCCCACGCGTCGGTCTCGCCCAGCAGGTTCGTGTTCCAGTGGGTCTCGACGTTGATCTCGTCTTGGACGTAGAGGCCGTACTCGTCGGCGAGGTAGTACGTCGACGGGTCGTTGGGGTAGTGGGAACACCGGAACGAGTTGACGTTGTGCGACTTCATCAACTCGAAGTCCTCCATCACCGTCTCCAGCGGGACGTGCCGGCCGTGCTCGGGGTGGTGTTCGTGTTTGTTCACCCCCCGGATGTCAACCGGCTGGCCGTTGACCCGGAACTGGTCGTCGGCGATGGAGAACTCGCGGAAGCCCACGGGTTCGAACATCGCCTCGGCGGTCGACACCGACCCGCCGGTCCCGTTCTCGCCCGGCGCGAGGTGTTCGAGCACGAGCGTGTACAGCGTCGGCGTCTCCGCCGTCCACGTGTCGGGGTCCGATACCGGCGCGCTCGTCGAGAGCGTCGCGCCGTCCGGACCGACGGTCGCCGACGCCTCGAACGTGGTCACCTCGGCGCCGTCGTCGTCGAAGAGGTGACCCCGAACGGTGTGAGACCCCTGTGCCGACCCGGTGTAGTTGGCGAGTTCGGCGTCGACGCGGAGGGTGGCGTCCTCGTAGTCGTCGTCGAGGTCCGTCCGGACGAAGAAGTCGCGGAGGCGGACCTGCGGCGTCGAGTAGAGGTACACCGACCGGTAGATGCCCGAAAAGCGGAACATGTCCTGCGTCTCGAGCGCCTCGCCGTCGGAGAACCGGTACACCTGGACGGTGAGGCTGTGCTCGGAGCCGGCGGCGACGTAGTCGGTCAGGTCGAACTCCGCGGCCGTCATCGACCCCTGGTTGTAGCCGACGTACTCGCCGTCGACCCAGAGGAAGAACGCCTGCTTGACCCCTTCGAAGTTGACGAACGTCCGCCGGCCGTCCCAGTCGTCGGGCACCGAGAACGTCCGCCGGTACGTCCCGACCGGGTTGTAGTCGTCCGGGACCTGTGGGGGCGTGGTGTTCGTCGCCCGGTCGAGCCCCTCCCACGTCAACTGCGTGTTCCGGTAGACGTACTCGTCGTACCCCTCGGTCTGCCAGCAACTGGGGACGGTGATGGTGTCCCAGTCGGTCGAGGCGTACGAGTCGGGGACGGCCGCGGGGCGAGGGTGGAACGCGAACGCCCACTCGCCGTTCAGCGACCGAAAGCGGTCCGACTCGCCCAGCCGGCTTTCGAGCGCCGTAAACGGGGTGTTGGCCTCCCGGGCGGCCGTCACCGAGTCGAACGGGACCGCGGTGTGGACGCGCGGCGGCTCCTGGTTCTCCGCGAACGTCGTCGGCTCCTCGATGTAGGCGGCGAGGTTCGACACCGCGCCGGGGCCGTCAGAGGTGGTAGGCGCCGCGGCCGCCGGCCGGGAGGCTGACGCCGTCGTCACCCCCGCCAGCCCGCCGAACCCGGCCGCCTTGAGGAATCTGCGTCGGTTCGTCTCGATCGCTCGGTTCGTCCCGTCCGCCGAGTCGCGTTGGTTCCGTGTCACGGTTGGTCCGTGTGACGCGTTCACGCCACGCCGACACGTGCTCGCGGCGTGCACTTGAACGTACACGAAAGATGTGAGATATCCGGTACCGGTGGCTTGGAGAACGGGGTGTTCGGCGGCGCCGATCGACCGACTTAACGGTTGTGGATCCTCGGGGTGTCACCCGTCACCGTCGACGCCCGCGCGACTCGCGTCCGACCCGACTGCGACCGTCAGCTACGCCGTCGGACTTCAGGATTCGATCCCCGCCTCCGCGTAGCGCTTCCCGTCGACGAACTCCGGGATCACGTCCCGGCCGTAGCGCTCGACGTGGCGGGCCTCGTCGCCGGACATCAGGTAGACGTTGAACTGGTCGACCCCCTCCGCTTCGAGCGCGCGCAGTTTCTCGACGTGGTCGTCCGCGGTACCGACGACGCCGAACCGGTCGATGATCGACGGGGGGACCCACTCCAGGTGGTCGGCGTCCGCCTCGGCGTGTTCGGTGTAGTCGTACCCCTCGTCGGCGCCCTCGCCCTCCCGGCCCTCGATGTAGTCCGTGAGTTCGTCGGGGAGGTGGTCGCCCTCGTGGTGTTTGTCGACCAGGTCCGCGACGTGGTTGCCCACCATCGCGGGGAACCACCGCAGGTTCCGCCGCGCCTCGTCGACGTCGTCGCCCAGCCAGACGGGCGCACACGACATCACGGTGACCTCGTCGGGGTCGCGACCGTGTTTCTCCGCGCCCGCGCGCACCTGGTCGACGAACCAGCCCACGAGGTACGGGTCGGATATCTGGAGGACGACCCCGTCGGCCACCTTCCCCGCGATTTCGAGCATCTTCGGCCCGTAGGCGGCGACCCACGTGACCAACTCGGCGTCGGTCCACGTCAACTGCACCTCGTCGCCCGTCTCGGGGTGGTCGACCGGCTCCCCCCGGTGGAGGTGGCGGATGGCGTCCACCTCGGCTTCGAACTCGTGCCACGGCACCGGCCGCTTGCCGAGCATGCGGAGCGAACTGTCGCCGCGACCGATCGCCATCTCGGCGCGCCCGTCCGACTGCTGGTTGAGCGTCGCGTACGAACTCGCGGTCACGGAGACGTCTCGCACCTTGGGGTTGGTGACGAGCGTCCCCGTCTTCAGCGTCTCCGTCCGCTCTAACAGCTGCGCCATCTGGGGGTACGGGTCCTTCCAGAGGACGTGCGAGTCGTAGAACCACCCGTAGTCGAAGCCGGCGTCCTCCGCGAGCGTGCCGAGTGCGGCCGTCCGCTCGGGGGACATGTCTCCCTTGAACGTGATACCGAACTGCGTCAGCGCCATTCGACTGTACGAGCGCACGGTGAACGCATTAATCCTGTGGGTGCTGTCGAATACTGCTCGACGGGACCGACCGATCGACCGGAAGAGGTGGGACGAACCCGGCAGTCGGGTGGAAAACGCTCGCGCGTTCCCCTAACTATAAATACTCGTTCCCGTATCGATGACGTGCGATATGATCACACCCCAACGGTACGGCCGTCTCACCCCGGCTCGCGACGGCACGGAGGAGGCCCGTGGCTGACACCGACACCCCCGGAGCGGTCGAGGAGGGGAGCATGGTGACGTACGGTCTCGACGACAAGCCGCCGCTCGGCGAGTCGGTCCTGCTCGGCGTCCAACACTGGCTGACGATGGTCGGCTCCACCATCGCGATCCCGCTCGTGCTCACGGGCGCGCTGGGGTTCGACGCGGCCCAGACCGCCCAACTCGTCGGCACGTTCTTCGTCGTCTCGGGGGTCGCCACCGTCGCGCAGGCGACGGTCGGCAACCGCTACCCGATCGTCCAGGGGGGGACGTTCTCGATGCTCGGTCCCGCCCTCGCCATCATCAGCGTGCTCGCGGCGAGTAACGCCTCCCCGACGGTGATGATGCGTCAACTCCAGGGCGCGATCATCGTCGCGGGTCTCGCCGAGGTGGTGATCGGCTACCTCGGCGTCTTCGGTCGGCTCAAGAAGTACATGGGACCGATCGTCATCGCGGTGGTGATCGGCCTCATCGGGCTGGCGCTGATCAGCGTCGGCCAGATCACGTCCGCGACGCAGAACTGGTATCTCGCCGGGCTGACGCTCGCGCTCATCGTCCTGTTCTCGCAGTACCTCAACACCCACTCGCGGTGGCTGAAGCTGTTCCCGGTGCTGCTCGGTCTGGGGGCGGCGTACCTGATCGCCGTGCTGCTGTCGGTCGCAGGCGTGGCAAACATCGTTGACCTGAGTCCGGTCGCGTCCGCCCCGCTGATCCGGCCGATCGTCCCGTTCCAGTGGGGGATGCCGCTGTTCACCGGGTCGTTCATCGTGGGCATGATCGCGGGGATGCTCGCGTCGGCGATCGAGAGCTTCGGCGACTACCACTCCGTCGCCCGGATGGCCGGCGAGGGCGCGCCCAACGAGCGCCGGATCAACCACGGACTCGGCATGGAGGGGCTGGGTAACGTCTTCGCGGGGATCATGGGGACCGGCAACGGCTCCACCTCCTACACCGAGAACGTCGGCGCGATCGGTATCACGGGCGTCGCCTCCCGCTACGTGGTCCAGGTCGGCGGGGTCGTGATGGTGGTCGTCGGCTACGTCGGCTACTTCGGCGCGTTCGTCACCACCATCCCCAACCCGATCATCGGGGGGCTGTTCCTCGCCATGTTCGCCCAGATCGTCGGCGTCGGCCTCTCACAGCTCCAGCACGTCGACATGAACCAGAACCGCAACGTGTTCGTCGTCGGGTTCGGGCTGTTCGCCGGGCTCTCGATCCCCCAGTACGTCGCCAACGTCCAGGCCGCCGCCGACGTGAGCTTCCAGGCGGGGCTCGCGTCCGTCCCGGTGGTCGGGGCGGTACTCGGGATCCCCGAGGTGGCGAACGCGGTCCGGATCGTCCTCGGCACCGAGATAGCGGTCGGCGGCATCTCGGCGTTCGTCCTCGACAACACGATCCCCGGCACGCGCGAGGAGCGCGGCCTGACCGCGTGGGAGGAGATCACCGAGGACGACGACGCGTTCGTCCCGTTCCACGAGGAGTTCCTCTCCGACGGCCCGTCACGCGAGCGGCAGGTGGGGGACGACTGACCGTGTCTCACCCCAACGCACACGCCTCGGCGCGCGCCGCCGAGGACCGCGACGACGCTCCGGGGTCCGACCCCGCTCGCGGCTCCGCCCCGCGCGGCGACGAGGCTCACGGTGGCGGGACGGCCGAGTCGACCGACCGCGACCCGGCCGGGGCGGCCGATGGCGAGGTGGCGGTGCGACGGATGCCGCTCCGGGAGGGCGGCTGGGTCGGCTACGGCGACGACGCCGTCTACGTCGTCCGCGACGACGAGCCAGTCGAGGTCCGGACCGACGACGTGGTCCGCGTGTCGCTCCGGACCGTCGAGTGGGACCTGGCGGTGATGAGCCTGCTGCTCGTCGGCGTCGGCGGCTACGTCGCGGCGACGCGGAACCCGCTCGTCGGGGCGGCGTTCGCGCTCGTCGGGGTCGCCAGCCTCTATCGCACGTACGGCCACCGCCACCAGCTCCGCATCCACGTCGAGGGCGGGGCGAAACCCCTGACGCTCCACCCCGAACACCCCGCGGAGTGTCACGACACCCTCGCCGACCTGGCCGGTCTCCGGTCGGCCTGAGCGGCTACGGCCCGCGACCGGCTCCCCCCGTCGCCTCGGCCGTCGTCGGTCTCCCGACCGCGCCCGACCGCCGGCGTCGTCCGCCCGGCCGCTCTCCTCCCCGCCACCCCCGGCGACCGCGAGACGCGCGCGCGATCCGGTGGACAATTTTGATCGAGAGAGCGAGCGAAGTTTACAACGTTCTCTACCTCGACCGATCCGTACGTAGATATTCGACCGACGCCCGTATCGATCGGACGAATGAAGATATATCCGCTACCGAGCGGACGGGAGTCCAGATACGACTCCGTTACAGCGGTATTACTGTAATTCCTGGGCCGGACGGGCGGGCGGCAGGCGACGTGTGGACGCAACCTGGTATCCGGCGAGTAACTTCTACGTTCGTCCGGTCGGGCCGCTCGCGTCGGTCGGCGGCGCGGTCCGAACCCCGCCGGCGGTCCGGTTGGCGGCCGACGTCGGGGGAATGTTTATGTGACCGTCACCGTTCTCTCGAACGCATGTCTATCGAGGCAGACAGAGAGCGCTTCGTCGCCACGATGAGAGAGCAGGCGGAGATCGGCGGCACCGAGGACGGCGGTCTCCACCGGCTCACGCTCTCCGAGGAGGACGAACGGGTCCGCGACTGGTTCGCCGAACAGGCGGAGGCGGCGGGACTCGACGTGACCGTCGACGAGTTCGGCAACATGTTCGCCTACCGCGAGGGGACCGACCCCGACGCCGGCACCGTCCTCGTCGGGTCCCACCTCGACTCCCAGCCGTACGGCGGCATCTACGACGGCGCGATGGGCGTCGTCGCGGCGCTCGAACTCGTCCGGACGCTCGACGACGAGGGGATCGAGACCACCCACCCGATCGAGATCGTCAACTGGACCAACGAGGAGGGGTCGCGGTTCCAGCCCGCGATGCAGGGGTCGGGCGTCTGGGCGGGCGAACACGACGTCGACGAGGAGTACGCCAAGACCGACCCCGACGGCGCGACGTTCGAGGAGGAACTCGAACGGATCGGCTACAAGGGGGAGGTGGCGGCGGAACCCCAACGGGAGTACGACTCCTACCTCGAACTCCACATCGAACAGGGACCGTACCTGGAGGAGAGCGACGCGGACGTGGGCGTCGTCACGGGCATCGTCGGGTTCACGTGGGGGGCGATCACGTTCCACGGCGAGGCCGACCACTCGGGACCGACGCCGATGCAGTACCGGAGCGACGCCCTCGTCGCCGCCGCGGACGTGATCACCCAGATCCGGCGCATCCCGAGCGCGCTCGGCGAGCGCACGGTGGGGACGACGGGGTACATCGACGCCGAGCCCAACTCGATCAACATCATCCCCGAGGAGGTGACGTTCACGTGGGGCTTTCGCGACCCGACCGAGGAGGTGATAGCGGAGGCGCGCGCCCGGGTGCTCGCGGAGGCCGAGTACGCCGCCGACCGCGAGGGGGTCGACTGGGAGTACGAGGACCGCATGTGGGCCGACCCGGTGAACTTCGCCGACCGGTGTGTCGACGCCGTCGCGGACGCGACCGACGACCTGGGGTACGACAGCATGCGCATCTTCAGCGGCGCGGGCCACGACGCCCAGCACATGCACAAGCTGATGGACACCGCGATGGTGTTCTCCGTCTCCGAGGGGGGCAAGAGCCACAGCGAAGACGAGTACACCAGCTGGGACGACTGCTACACGGCGGCGAACACGCTCGTGAACGCGGCAGTCGACCTCGCGACGGAGTGAGCCATGGGGGCGAACTTCGACCGCGAGTTCACGCGCGCGGGCATCTGGAACTGGGAGAAACCCCGGATCGAAGACGAGATCCGGTACGCGCAGTACGCCGAGGAGGCGGGACTCGACTCGGTGTGGCAGGGTGAGTCGCGGCTGGTCCGCGACGCGATGACCGTCATGGGGGCGTACACGCAGGCGACCGACGAGATAGACATCGCGCCCGGCGTCACCAACTGCTACACGCGCAACGTCGCGCTGATGGCACAGACGTTCTCGACGCTGCACGAACTGTCGGGCGGGCGGACCAAACTCGGGATCGGCGCGTGGTGGGACCCGCTCGCCTCGAAGGTGGGGGTCGAACGCGAGCGTCCGCTCCGGCGGATGTGGGAGTACTGCACCGTCGTCAAGCGCCTGCTCGACCTGGAGACCGTGACGTACGACGGCGACACGCTCGGCGTCGACGGCATCGAACTCGACTTGGTGCGCTCGGAGGCCGGGCCGCGGGACGTCCCCATCTACGTCGGCGCGACGGGTGAGACGATGCACAAACTGACGGGCGAACTCGTCGGGACGGGCGTCGCGGGCGGCGTCTTCATGAACTACCTCATCCCCCCCGAACACAACCTGAAGGGGGTGGAGAAGCTCCGGGAGGGCGTCGAGAAGCAGGGCGGCGAACTGGCCGACGTCGACCGCCCCCAGTTGATCGCGGTGTCGATGGACGAGGACGCCGACAGGGCGATAGACGAGGCGCGCGGACTCGCCACCCAGTACATCGGCCAGCAGCCCCACATCACGAAGGCGTCGGGCATCGACGAGGAACGGGCCGCGCTCGTAAAGGAGGAACTCGGCGGCTGGCCCGCCACCGCCGCCGACATCGAACGCGCCTCCGAACACGTGAGCGACGACGTGGTGACCAACATCGTCGCCGCGGGCACCCCCGACGACGTGATCGACCGCGTCCGCGACTACTGCGAGGCTGGCTGTACCGAGCCGGTGGTCTACCCGCTGACCGACAACATGGAGGAAGTCATCGACGCGATGGCGGAGGCCAAAGCCGAGGGGTGACGGCCCCGTCGGGCCGACGCCGCCGACTCGCCCGTGACGCCTCGGACGACCAGCCCCGCCCGGGTAGCCTGCCGACCCGGTAGCCCGGCGCTCGGCGGCCGTGTCCGCCGGGTAACCTTTTTCATCCACCCCGCGAGTCACTGGTGTATGCCGGCCGACACAGTCATCAGCGGCGGTACGGTCGTGACCGCGACGGACACGTTCGAGGCGGACGTGGCGATAGACGGCGGCGAGATAGCCGCCGTCGGCGCGCCCGACTCGATGCCCGACGCCGACGAGACGGTCGACGCCTCGGGTCTGTTAGTCATGCCCGGGGTCATCGACCCGCACGTCCACGTCGACGACATGTTCTCCATCGACACCCACGAGACGGCGTCGGCGGCGGCGGCGCTCGGGGGCGTCACCTCCTACGTCGACTTCGCGTGGCAGGCGTGGGAGGGCGACCTCTCCATCTTCGACGAGGCGGGGACGCTACTGGAGGGGATCGAGCGGAAACGCGAGAAGGCGGCGGACGCACACGTCGACTACGCGTTCCACGCCGCCATCACCCGCGAGGACCCCGCGGTGCTCGACGAACTCGCCGACGCCGTCGAGGCGGGCGTCTCGTCGTTCAAGATGTTCACCGCCTACGAACACGGGCTCTCGAACGGGTTCATGCACCGCGTGATGGAGGAACTCGCCGACCTGGACGCGGTCGGGGTCTACCACACCGAGGACTCGACCATCACCGACATGCTGACCGAACGCTTCCAGGCGGAGGGGAAGGGGGACCCGACGTACTACCCCAAGTCGCGGCCGGACTACGCGGAGGCGATGGCCGCCGAGGACGCCGTCCGGATGGCGGCCGAGACGGGCGCGAAGTACTACGGTATCCACACCACCTCGCGGAAGGCGGCGGAAGTGATCGACGACTTCCGCGACGACGGCTCGCAGGTCCGCGCGGAGACGTGCACCCACTACACCACGCTCACGGACGACGTCTTCGAGGAGATGGGCAACCTCCCGATGATCGCGCCGCCGATCCGCAAGCGGGACGACGTGGAGGCGATGTTCGAGTACCTCTCGGACGGGACGCTCGACGTCGTCTCGACCGACCACTGCGGCTACGAGCGCGAGTCGAAGGAAGTCGAGAACTGGTGGGACTCCACGTTCGGCGCGAACGCGCTCCAGACCTCGCTGCCGGTGTTTCACGACGAGGCGGTCAACGAACGCGGGTTCTCCTACCCGTTCGTCGTCCGCGTGATGAGCCGGAACCCCGCGCGGGTGTTCGGGATGGCGGGGAAGGGGACGCTCGACCCCGGCACCGACGCCGACGTGGTGCTGTTCGACCCCGACGAGACGTACACGGTCACGGCCGACGACAACGCGTCGAACGCCGACTTCTCCATCTACGAGGGGCGGGAGGTCACCGGGAGAGTGGCGAAGACGTTCGTCCGGGGCGAACTCGTCGCCGACGACGGCGAGGTGGTCGGCGACGCGGGCCGCGGCGAGTTCGTCGAACGCGACCTGCCCGACTGGAGCGTCTGAGCTTCAGGCGTCGGGCCAGCGCTCGATGTACACCGCGGCGTCGGTGTAAAAGTGGATCATGTCCTCACCTTGTGCGTGGAGGTCGCCGAAGAAGGAGTCCTTCCACCCGCCGAAGTGGAAGAACGCCATCGGCGCGGCCGTCCCGGCGTTGACCGCGAGGTTGCCCGCCTCCACCTCGTGGCGGAACCGTCGGGCGTCGGCGCCGCGGTCGGTGAACAGGCTGGCGGCGTTGCCGAACTCGCTGCGGTTCACGATGGAGACGGCGTCGTCGAAGTCGTCCGCGCGCACCAACGCGAGCACCGGGCCGAATATCTCGTCACACGCCACCGTCGCGTCGGGGTCGACGTCGCCGAACACCGTCGGGCCGAGGAAGCTACCCTCCTCGGGTACGTCGGCGTCGCGGCCGTCGTACAGCAGCGTGGCGCCCTCGTCGATGCCCATCTCGACGTACCCCTCGACCGTCTCGCGGTGGTCGTCGGAGACGAGCGGTCCCATCTCGACGCCGTCGGCCATCCCCTCGCCGACGGTCATGTCGGCGACGATGTCGACGAGGCGGTCGACGAACTCGTCGTAGACGGCGTCGTCGACCACCGCGACCGGGTTGGCGAGACACCGCTGGCCGGTGTTGGCGAACGCGGAGCCGACGGTCTGTTCGGCCGCGAACTCGAGGTCCGCCGACTCGGCGACGACGACGTGGTTCTTCGCGCCGCCCTGCGCTTGCACCCGCTTGCCGTTCGCGGCCGCCGTCTCGTAGACGTGCTTCGCGACGGGGGTGCTGCCGACGAACGAGACGCCCTCGATGCCGTCGTGACCGAGGATGGCGTTCACCGTGTCGACGCTCCCGTTGACGAGTTGGACCACGCCGTCGGGGAACCCCGCCTCCGCGGCGAGTTCGACGATGCGCTGGGCGGTGACGGGCGTCTTCTCGCTGGGCTTGAGCAGGAACGCGTTGCCGGTCGCCACCGCGTACGGCATGAACCACAGCGGGATCATCCCGGGGAAGTTGAACGGGGTGACCGCCGCGAACACGCCGAGCGGCTTCCGCACCGCGGTCTCGTCGATGTCGGGGGCGGCGTTCGGCAGGTGACCCCCCTGCATCATCGAGGGGATGCCGCAGGCCACCTCGACGTTCTCGATGCCGCGGCGCAACTCGCCTTTCGCCTCGTCGAACGTCTTGCCGTGTTCGCGGACCAGCGTCTCCGCGAGGTCGTCTTGGTGGTGTTCGAGCAGCGACTTGAGTTCGAACAGCGGCTGGATACGCTCCTCGACGGGCGTCTCGCGCCACTCCTCGAACGCCGCCTGCCCGGCGGCGACGGCGTCGTCCACGTCGTCGTCGGTGCTGAATCCGACGTGGGTGACCGCCTCGCCCGACGCCGAGTCGACCACGTCCCGTCCGTCGTCGCCCGACGGGGCGCGCCACTCGCCGTCGACGTAGTTCCGCACGTCCTCCCAGGGAGTACTCTCTGTCATCTGCTAGGTGGGCGTTCCCGCCCCGCTCAATAAGTCTTTTCGACGATTTCCGAACGAGTCGGGAGAGACCGGACGCTGTCCACGGGATCGGCCGGTTCGAGCGACAGCGTCGTGTGAACCGCGTCGGAGGGCAAAGATTAATCAGCGGCACGCGACCACGTACCACGCACGGATGGCCGACTCCGACTCCCCCGACGCGCCGGGACCGAACCGGACCGAACAGACCGACAGGGAGCACGTCTTCGGGACGTGGTCGTACCAGAAGGACGTCGCGCCGACGGAGGTGGTCGACGCCGACGGGGTGCGTTTCACCACCGCCGACGGCGACGAGTACCTCGACTTCTCCAGTCAGTTGATGTGTTCGAACCTCGGCCACTCCGCCGACAGGGTCGCCGACGCCGTGGCCGACCAGATGCGGGAGGCGGCGTACGTCGCGCCGTCGTACACGACCGAGGCGCGCGCGCGCCTCGGGGAGATGCTCGCGGAGGTGACGCCGGGCGACCTCACGAAGACGTTCTTCTCGACCAGCGGGACCGAGGCCATCGAGGCGGCGATCAAGATCGCGCGCTTCTACACGGGCAAACGGAAGATCGTCTCGCGCTACCGGTCGTACCACGGCGCCACCTACGGGTCGATCAGCGTCACCGGCGACCCCCGGCGGCTCCCCGCCGAACCCGGCATCCCGGGAGTGATCAAGGCGCCCGACCCGTACGCGTACGGGTCGACGCTCGACCCGATGGAGAGCGTCGAGTACATCGACGAGATGCTCGAACTCGAAGGCGACACGGTCGCCGCGGTGTTGGTCGAACCGATCGTCGGGTCGAACGGCATCCTCGTCCCGCCCGCCGAGTACCTCCCGCGGCTGAAGGAGGTCGCTCACGACCACGGCGCGCTGCTGATCTGCGACGAGGTGATGTCGGGGTTCGGCCGGACGGGCGAGTGGTTCGGCTGTGACGTCTTCGGCGTCGAACCGGACATCGTGACGATGGCGAAGGGGCTGACCGGCGCCTACCAACCGCTCGGCGCCACCATCGTCTCGCCGTCGATCGCCGACCACTTCGAGGAGAACATGTTCTGTCACGGCCACACCTACTCGGGCCACCCGGCGGCGGTCGCCGCGGGCGTCGCGGCCATCGAGACGTACCGCGAGGAGAACCTGATCGAACGGGCGCGCGAGACGGGCGAGTACCTCGGCGAGCGGATCGACGATCTGGCGGCCGACCACCCGAGCGTCGGCGACACCCGGGGCGTGGGGCTGTTCCGCGGGATCGAACTGTCGAAGCGGGCCGACGAGCGGGTGCCGTTCGGGACGCGCGAGGACAAGGTGAGTTCGGGGTCGACCGTCGTCGACGAGGTGGCCGCGGCCGCCGCCGACCACGGCACCTACGTGGCGAACATGATCAACACCCTGATCGTCGCCCCGCCGCTGACGATCACGGACGACGAGGTGGACGAGGCGATGGACGCGCTCGACGCCGGACTCGACGTGTCCGACGAGGCGATGGAGGGGTAGCGTCGGGACCGCCGACTCGCCCGGCCGCCCGCGACGGGGAGTATAAGTGCGAGCGGGACCACCCCGAACCGTGTCCCGCCCCGTGGCGTCCGACGTGGAGTTCGACGAGACCGACCTCGCGCTGCTCGAACAGGTCGAGGGGGACTTCGACGTGAGCCTCGAAACCCTCTCCGACCGGCTCGAACTCTCGAAGTCCGCGGTCCACTACCGGCTGAACAAGTTGAAAGACAGCGGCGTCATCACCGGCGTCACCGCCGACCTCGACCCGCTCGCGTTCGGGCTCGACATGGTCGCGCTCACCGAGGTAACCGTCGACCACACCGAGGGGTACTCCGAGACGGTCGGCGAGCGACTCGACGCGGTCGAGGGGGTCGAACGCGTCTACTACACGATGGGTGACGTCGACTTCGTCGCCGTCGTCCGGGTGCAGAACCGCGACCAGATGAACGACGTCATCGACGACATCGTCGCCATCGACGCGGTCGACCAGACCTCCTCCCGGTTCGTCCTCGACGAAATCGGGGGCGACGCCGGCGTCGTCGGCAACGTCCGCGACGAGGCGACCGACGCGCTCCTCGACCGGGAGGGGTAGCGTCGCTCGCGCTCCCCGGTCGCCGAGCCGACCGCGCCGGCACCGTCGGTACGATCGCAATACAATATACATTATCACTTTCATATAATTGTAGTTGACACTCGGCATCGGGCCGGGACACGAACCCGTCGCGGGTGGGTCCGCCGCCACGCCGCACTCGGCGGTTCCCGACCGGGACGTGGCCTGCGCGTCTCACGCCGGCGCCCGCCGTCACGGCACGCTCACCGGTCGTGCCGGCACGCCGCCACGCGCCGCGAACGCCTCGGGCGTCAGAGCCCTCCGTCGGCGTCGACCCCGATCCGAGCGCGGCCGTCGACGAGTGAACCCGGAGCGCCGCGACCGGCCGGCCGACCGCCCCGTACGCCCACGAGTGCGACCGTTCCGACCGCTCGGGCGCCGTCGGCGGGGCGGAGTCGCGAGCGACGGACCGGGTCGCGAGCGCGACGGTACGGCTCGTAGAGGTCACGGAGCGCGTCTCGACGCCGTGTGACCGCGTCGAGACGCCGGATGGTACGACCGGCCGCGAATAGTATCGACTATCATATATAACGATAGACGTGACGAGCTACTGTATCGTCCGTCCCCGCCGCGATCGTCGAACGGGAGCGGTCCGGGCGGGCGGCACCGTGACGGGTCGCTCACCGGGCCGGGGTCACTGCTCGTTCGCCTTGATCGCGAGGACGGGTGCCTCGGCCTGGCGGACGATCCGCGTCGTCGTACTCCCGAGGATGTACCGCTCGAACCCGGTCCGGCCGTGCGTGCCCATCGTGATCAGGTCGATGCCGTTGTCGTCGGCGTAGTCGAGCAGGTCGTTCGACGCGTACCCCTCGCGAACCTCGGTGACGACCTCCACCCCGTCCGAGCGGCCCCGGTCGGCGACCGCCTGCGTCGCTCGCTCCCCCTCGGATTCGAGGCGGTCGAGCACCTCCGTCGGGTGGACGAACCCCGGGCTGACCGCGATCGACCCGATGTCGACGATGTTGACCGCGTGGACGCGCGCGTCGGCCCGCTCGGCGACCGCGAACGCGTGGTCGACGGCCGCCGCCGCGGGGTCGCTCCCGTCGGTGGGGAGGAGGATCTCGTCGTAGTCGTCGTCGACGTCGCTCGCCTCGGTCTCGCGGGTCGTGAGTACCGGCACGTCGGCCATGCGGACGACGCGCTCGGTCACGCTCCCCTCGACGTACCGTTCCAGCCCCGTCCGGCCGTGGGTACCCATCGCGACCAGGTCGGCGTCGTGGTCGTCGACGTAGTCGACGATCCCCCGCGCCGGCTGCCCCCGTACGACCGCGGTTTCGACCGGGACGCCCGCGCCCGCGACGGCTTCGACCGCCTCGACCGCCTCGGCGCCCTGCTGTTCGAGGTGGCCGAGCAGTTCGTCGTTGACCGTGCCGACCGTATCCGGCATCGTGACGACGTTGAGTACGTGGACCGTCGCGTCGAACAGTCGTGCCAGCGCGTACCCGTGTTCTGCGGCCCGAATCGCGTGTTCGCTCCCGTCCGTGGGGACGACGATGGTGTCGTACATGACAGCCGTCAGGTCGCTTTCAGTCATCATAAATCACGACGATAGTTCCCACGCGCCGAGGACCACGCACGGCGCGGAAACGGGCGCGTTCCGCCGCCACGCGGCGGCGCGTCCGCGTCGGGCCGTACCCGCGGTCCGTTCCGTCCCGTTTCCGTCCCCCGGTCGGTCGCGTCAAGACACTGCGTTAACACGTCGTTTCTCCCCTCCCGTCCCTCTCGGAGGGACGGGAACGAGGGTCGACTCCCTGCCAGTTTTCGAGATCGGTGGTCGGGGGCGGCGACGCGGCTCTCACCCGGGGTCGGGGAGCTGAGCCGAGCAGTTCCGGCAGTAGTCGAACCCGGGTTCGTTCCGCGCGCCGCAGTCCGGGCAGGCGACCGCGGCCCGGTCGCCACCGGACCGTTCGTCCGCCCCGTCGGCGGGGTCGGACGAGTCGGGCGGGACGCGGTAGCCGAGCCGTTCGAGCGTCGACGGCTCGGGCCGCCGCTGGGGCGGACCCGGGAGGCCGGCCCGGCCGGTGCGGTCGTCGCCCGCCCGACCGAGGAGGAGTCGCCCCGAGAGGAGGATCCCGAGGCTCGCCGCCACCGACAGCAGGTAGGAAGTGGGGAGACGCTCGGGCAGGCCACCCGCACGGAAGAGTAACTCCACCGTCAGCAGGCACGCGGCGGCCGTACCGAGGAGGTAACACGCCAGGCCGACCCCGTACAACACCAGGCTCGTCGTCCGCTGACGCACCTCTCACGCTCGGGACGCCAGCAGTATCAACCTACGCCCGCCCCGAGCGGCCGCGACGCGACCGGTCGAGCCCCGGCGCGGACGGCGCTCGGCGGGGGTGTCGACTCCCTCCCGCGTCGGCCCGAATCGGCGGGACGGGCGTCCCGTTATCGACGGCCTACGGACGGTTGCCACGGCCGGGACTGGCCGTCGGCCGACCCGTTCTCGGAGGCGACGAACGTGCGGAGCAACGGCGTGATGTCGTCGAAGTTCGGCCCGCGGCGGAGCCGTTCGTCGCCGATATCCCAGTCGACGTACCCCCTCTTCGCGAGCTTCGGCAGGTGCGAGTGGACGAGCTTCGACCGCAGGAGGTCGGCGTCGTCGTCGAGCGTGTCGGACGCGGCCAGCGCCGTCGCCACCTCCGTCTCGGCGAGCGGACTGTGCTCGGAGAGGGCGAACAGCACCGACCGACGGTACGGACTCGTCAACAGCGTCAGCGTACCGTCGAGGAAGACCGGGTCCGAGCCCGGAGCGTGGGACATGTCTACGTGGACGGCCGCCCACGGTATTGTAGTACACCGACTACCGGTCGGTAGGCCCGGATTTACGACGGTTCCGTCCGGCGATACGTTTTCAACCGTTCGAAACGGACGGAACGAATCTCCTCTCCGACCGAACGTCATCGTCGTTCGTCCACGAATCGGCGTTGGACTCGGGGGCGGCGCTCACGGCTCTACTCGCGAGCGCCGACGGGAGGAACACGAACCCGGAGAGGAACGCCGCCGTCCAGTGGAGGAGTCTCGACTGGACCGTCTTCCGGAGTACGCCCACGGCCACTCTTCACCGTTCGGTGGGTATCGTCGCGACTCTCGCCGGTGACGGCCGTAACCCGGTCGAGCGGGACGAGGGGACCCGACTCACACCCGTGCGTCCGTAGAACCGTCTGAAACCGTTCGCCCCTTCGTCGACCACAGGGTACCCGGTGACTCGACGTACGACCGGATCTGCCGCCGTGACCCCGCCGCGGGCACCGTCGACTCCGCGACGGTCACCGCCGCGCGCGACGCCGCCCCGGACGAGGGGGTGTACCCCACTCGCGTCCGGGTTCGGTTCACGGCGACGCGTCGACCCCGCCCCGTCCGGGTTCGAGTCGATAGGGGGCTGACGCCGCCGGGGCTACGGCTCGAGCAGTTCGACCAACGTCCCCTCGGGGTCGCGGACGAACAGGATCCGCGCGCCGCTGTCGGTCGTCTGAGGCGGGCTGAGCGTCTCGACGTCCTCGGGGAGGCCGTCGTAGAACGCGTCGACGTCCGACACCGACAGCCCCAGGTGGGTCGCGCCGGCCTGGTTGACCGACTGGTCGTCGACGGCGGCGCCCTCGGGGTCGTACTCGATGAGTTCGACGCGCACGCCGTCGGCGTCGAGGTGGACGAACGACCCGGTCGCGCCGTCGACGCCGACCGCCGTCGCGAACGACTCGTCCGACAGCGAGAACTCGTCGACCACGTCGAGTCCGAGGACGTCCCGGTAGAACTCCAGCGCTCGGTCGAGGTCCGCGACCGTGACCGCGTAGTGGTGTGCCTGCAGGTCGGTCATCACTCCGGCTTCGACCGGCGGGGTCGAAAGTCCTCCGACACGCTCCAGTCAGCGGCCGGCCGTCGCCTCGGCCGCCCGGCCGACGAGTTCGTCGGGGAGGTAGTCGGCGTTGGCTTCGAGCAGGTCGTCGACCATCGCGTCTATCTCGTCGAGCGTACACGCGGCGGCCGTCAACGGGTCGAGTTTCACCGCCTGCCGGAGCGCCCGCTGGTCGTGGTCGAGCGCCGCCGTCACCGCGAGTCGCTGGACGTCGACGTTCGAGCGGTCGATGGCGGCGAGTTGCGGCGGGAGGTCGCCCACCGCACACGGGGTGACGCCGCGGTCGTCGACCAGACACGGCACCTCGACGCACGCGTCCGATCCGAGGTTCGAGACGGCCCCCTCGGAGTTGCGGACGTTGAGGTTCATCCGGCGGCGCTCGCCCGTCTCCATCGAGTGGATGACCCGCGAGCCGTACTCCTCCGAGCGCTCTATCTCCGGGTCGATCTCGGAGGGGTCCATCTCGCGGGCCTCCTCTTGGTACTCACACCAGTGTTCGAAGTAGCGGCCGGTCGGCATCCAGTCGACGAAGTAGTCGTCGTGGTCCGCCTCGACGACGTACTCCTCGATGGTCGCCTCGTCCGTCCGGAAGTAGGGGACGTACTCGCTCATGTGGTTGCTCGACTCGGTGACGAACGCGTCGAAGTGCCGGAGGATCTCGAAGCGGACGTTGTCCCGGCTGTACGTCTCCGGGTCGTCCATCGCCTCGTAGAGCGCGGGGTACACCGACTTGCCGCCGTGTTCGGCTTCGAGGAACCACGCGACGTGGTTGATCCCCGCCACCGTGTACTCCAGGTCCTCCTTCGGGACCCCGACGTAGTTCGAGATGGCCTCGGCTGTGTGTTGGACGCTGTGACAGAGGCCGACCACGTCGATATCGGTCGCCTCGTCGACCGCCCAACAGAGCATCGCCATCGGGTTGGTGTAGTTGAGCAGTAGCGCGTCCGGACACAGTTCCTCCATGTCGCGCGCGATGTCGAGCATCACCGGCGCGGTGCGCATCGCGCGGAACACGCCGCCGGGTCCGAGCGTGTCGCCGACGGCCTGATTCACGCCGTACTCCTGTGGGATGCGGATCTCGTTTTCGAACGGTTCGCGTCCCCCGACGTGGATGGTGTTGATCACGTAGTCCGCGCCGTCGAGCGCCGCTCGGCGGTCCGTCGTCGGCTCTATCGTGGCGTCGACGTCGTTCTCCGCGACCATCGCGTCGGCCGCCGCCACGGTCCGGTCGAGGCGCTCCTCGTCGACGTCCATCAGCGCGAGCGTGCTCCCCCGGAGTTCGGGGAACGAGAGGATGTCCCCCATCAGGTTGCGCGCGAAGACGATGCTTCCCGCACCGACGAACGCGATCTTCGGCATGCGAACCGCCACGCGGGAGACTGTCATAAGTCATCGGCCGGGTTCGGGCCGGCCGCCCGGTGACGAGCCGTCGGCGTGCACGCCGGGCCGCCGCACGCCTCGTCGACGGCGCGGCGCGCTTCAGCGGTCGGACGGCGAACAGCGGAGCAGTGTCTCGCCGTCGGGCGTCTCGACCACGGCGGCGTCGCCGTCGACCGCGAACGTCGGCCGGCCGTCCGGGGCCGCCTCCGCGCCGGGGCTGGCGGCGACGGCCGCCGCCGTCCAGTGGGTGCCGGGCTGGTACGTCCCCCGGAGCGTCGGGACGACGGTCCGCGGGTGCAGCAGGTTGGTGTTCGGCTCCGCGGCGACGACCGTCGGCTCGCGGCCGCCGAACCCGTCGGCGATACAGCTCACCCCCGCGGGGTAGCGCGCGAGCGCCGTCGCCCCCTCCGTGCGGTGGGTGTACGCCCCCTCGTCGTCGCCCGTCCGGTCGAGCGGGAACCCGCCCTCCTCGGCGTGTAACGTCCGGTCGGTCTCGACGCGGTGGACGCGGACGTGCCACGGGAGGTGGGGCGCCAGCCAGGTGCGGACGGAGACGCCGTCCCACGGCTCCCAGCGGGTGGTGAGCGTCGTTCCGTCCACCGCCGTGTCCGTCGCCGTCGCGGGCGTCGCGTACCGCTCGCCGTCGAGGCTCAACGCGAGCGCGCCGTCGTGGCCCGCCCGCCCCGGTCCGGGCCGGCGGCTCGCGACCGAGAAGCCGAACCGCGCGGAGTAGGCGAACTTGGTGTACTTCTCGCGGCCGTGGACGCTCTCTTGGGGGACCGACAGCGCGAACAGGTGGTCGTGGTCGGCGTCGCCACCCTCGTCGCTCCCGCTCCGACAGAGCACCTTCCCCGCTTCCGGCTGTGCGGTCACGTCCGGGCGGTCGGGCAGCGGCGCCTCGTCGGCCCGCCAGAACGCGTGGTCGGCGGGGAGCGCCAGCGGCAGGAACGCCTTCAGCGCCCAGTAGGGCGAGTTGGGCGAGTTGTAGCTCTCCGACGTCTTCAGCGTCGGGTAGCGGTACCCGACCGACAGCAGCCCCCCGTCGGTGAACACCGGCTGGTCGAGCCACCAGCGGACGTTCCGCGCCCACAGCCCCCTGACCTCCCCCCACGAGAGCGCGTCGGGTTTCGCGTCGCCGAGCGCGAGCGCGCCCCAGAACGCCGCCTGCGCGAACCGGTAGGTGAGGCTCCGACCGTACGGTATCGCGCGCCCCTCGTCGTCGAACCAGTCGACGTGGTGGGTCGCGAACGCCGCCGCGCGCGAGCGGAACCGCTCGGCGCGCTCGGGGTCCTCGTCGCCCGCGAGGTGGGCGTACAACAGCCCGTAGAGGTGCATCGCCCACGGCAGGTAGTAGTCGACCGCGCCCTCGTCGGCCGGCCCGTCGGTGTACCAGCCGTCGCCCCGGTAGAACGACTCCAGCCGGTCGAGCGATTCCTGCGTCCCCTCCCAGTCGTGGCGCGCGCCGACCGCCCGGAGACCGACGTTCACCATCACCCGGAAGAACAGCCAGTTGTTGTCGTGGAGGTCGGCGTCGTTCACCTGCGTCAGCCACGCGACGAGTCGCTCGCGCTCGTTGGCCGACAGCGGCTCCCAGAGTCGTTCGGGCGTCAACGCGAGACCGACGCCGACCGCCGCCATCTCGACGTGTTTCTGCGAGTAGTCGCCCGCCGTCCCCCAGTATTCGTCGTGGGACGGGTCGGTGCCGTGGACCAGCCCCGCCCGGACCGTCTCCCAGTGGCCGAAGTCGGCGTGGACGCCAAGCGGGACGACCCCCCACAGCGGCCGGGCGAACCCCTCCAACTCCGCGGCGACGTCGGGGAAGTGTGCGCCGGTCGCCGTCGGCCGCACCCGCGCGCCCCCCGGGCTGACGTGTGCGAGCAGCGGTTCGACCAACTCGACGACCGCGCGTTCGACCTCCGATCGCGTCCGCAGCGACGACTCGACGGGATTCATACCCCACGGTCGACCATGCGGAGAATAAGCGTGGCGACCGGTCGCGGGCTGTCCGCGTCGTTCCGGGACGGCGCCGACCCGGTCTACCGGTTGTCGTGTTTCCAGCTGTCGATGGGGACCTGCCCGCCGTCGACGCGGAGTTCGTGGCCGTTGACGTAGTCGGCGGCCGGCGAGGCGAGGAACGCCACCGCGTCGGCGATGTCCTCGGGTTCGGCGTACCGCCCCAGCGGGTTGAGCTCCTTGATCTGTTCGTGCGTCTCGTCGGTGAACCCCTCGGTCATCCGCGTGTTGACCCACCCCGGTGCGACCGCGTTGACCCGGACCCCCTCGCGGCCGAGTTCGAGCGCGAGCGACTTTGTCAGCCCGAGCAGCGAGAACTTCCCCACGTCGTACTCGGGGGACATTCCGACGCCGTTCTTCGTGTGGATGGAGGTGATGTTGACCACCTTGCCGTAGCCGCGGTCGACCATCCCGTCGACGACTTCGAGCGTGCAGTTGATCGACCCCCAGAGGTGGACGCCGATGTTGAGTTCGAACCGCTCGCGGAGCGACGCCTCCTCGCCGAGGAACGGGCCGGCGTCGCCGACGCCCGCGTTGTTCACGAGGACGTCCACCGACCCCAGCGCGTCGGTCCCCTCCTCGACCATCGCCTCGACCGCCGCCTGGTCGCTGACGTCGGCCGTGACCGCGACCGCCTCGCCGTCCTCGTTCAGTTCCTCTGCCACCGCCTCGGCGGGGTCGGCTTCGAGGTCGTTGACGATGACGCTCGCCCCGAGGTTCGACAGTTCGCGTGCGATCGCCCGGCCGTTGCCGCGCCCCGCACCCGTCACCAGCGCCGTCCGACCCGAAAGATCGAGATCCATACGAGGGCGTCTCGCGGGCGACTCTTAATCACTGCGTCCGTCCGCGGTCCGTCGGGGCGGCCGTGGCGCCGCCACCGAATCGGGGTCGTGAACTGAGAACGTGCGAATAGCACGAATAGCACCCAATTCGGGATGTTCGTGCTATTCTACCGACTGTCGGTCGGTCCCGCTGTGGTCGGTCCGTCGCGCGAGACGGCCCGGGGTCCGGGACGGGTCGGCCGCGTCGGCGGCGTCGTCCAGACCGGCCGGGGACTCGACCGTCGACGCCGTCCCGCCCGGCTACGCCGGGGCGCAGTCGCGGTCGGCGTCGTCCGCGGGCTCTCGCCCGCGGTTCCGCTCGCGGTCCGCTTCAGCCCCGCCGTCGTCGCCCTCGTCGGACTCGCGGACGAACGTCGACCCCAGCCAGGCCGCCAGCGCGAAGATGGCGTAGATGGCCATGTCCGAGCGCGCCCCCTCGATCACCACCTGGAGGACCACCCCGATCCCGAGCGCCGGGACCGTGAGCAGCGCGGTCCGGACGACCCGCGGTATCCCCTGGTCGGCGGGGAGCGGCGAGGCGAAACTGAACGCGACGCCGAACGCGGTCCCCGCGAACACCAACCCGAGGATGAGGAGGACGTCCGCGGGCGCGAGGAACGGGTAACCCGACAGGTAGTGCAGGGCGATGTAGAACGCGTACAGCGCCACCGACACGCCCAGCGCTCGCCGGACCGCCAGCAGGGCGAGGCGGGGCGGGTCGGGGGAGGTGCGGTTCGTACTCATCCGGTCAGCCTCACCGGTCCTCCGTTTCCGGCCGGTCGGTCGTGTCGGTGTCGACCTCGGCGTCGGTTCCGCCGTCTGTCTCGACGTCGACGCCGCCGTCGGCTTCGACCCCCTCGCCGGTCACGACGTCGCGCGACCCGCGCGGGAGGCGGACCTCCTGGACGAGTTCCTGAATCTCCTCGGGCGGCGCGGGGGTGAACCGCGACACCACGAACGCGACGACGAAGTTGAGGATCGACCCGTAGATGCCGACCCCGAGCGCCCCGAGACCGAGGAACGTCTCGAGGAACGGCTCCTCCAGTCCGAGCACCACGTTCGCGCGCATCAACACGACGAGCACGAGCGTGAAGGTCAGCCCCACGAGAAGGCCCGACACCGCACCCTCCTTGTTCATCCGCTCGTCGAAGATGCCGAGCAGGATCGGCGGGAACAGGCTCGCGGCCGCCAGCCCGAACGCGAGCGCGACCACCTCCGCGACGAACCCGGGCGGGTTGATGCCGAGGTAGGCGGCGACCACCGCGGCGACGAGGATGACCACCCGCGCGACGATCAGCCGCTCGCGCTGGGTGGCCTCGGGGCGGAAGATCTTGTAGTAGATGTCGTGACTGACCGCACTCGACATGGCGATCAGCAGGCCGTCGGCCGTCGAGAGCGCGGCCGCCAGCCCGCCCGCGGCCACGACCCCGATGACGATGGGGGCGAGTCCCGCCACCTCAGGCGTCGAGAGCACGATGATGTCGGGGTCGATGAACACCTCGCTGGCGCTCGCGGTCAGTCCCTGGGTCATCTGGATCACGCCGTCGCCGTTGGCGTCACTGATCCTGAGGAGGCCGGTTTCGGTCCACCGCTGGACCCACGGGATCGACCGCGCCTCCGATACGGCGGTGCCGTTGAGCGTCCGGATCAGGTTGAACTTCGCGAAGATGGCGAGCACCGGCACCATCAGGTAGAGGATGGCGATGAAGAACAGCGCGTAGCCCGCCGACAGCCGCGCCTCCGACGCGCTCGGCACGGTGTAAAAGCGCATGATGACGTGCGGGAGACCGGCGGTCCCGATCATCAGCGTGAGCGCGATGGCGAACACCTGCAGTTGGCTGTACTCGCGGAACGGGACGATGTACTCGCCCATCTGGATCTCCGCTTGCAACTGGGTGAGCCGTCCCGCGATGTCGCTGGTCACGAGCGCCATCTGCGGGAACGGGTTGCCGGTGAGGTTGAGCGAGATGGCGCAGGTCACGATGACGAACGCGACGATGAGGACGAAGTACTGGATCGCCTGCGTCCACGTGATCGCCTTCATCCCGCCGAGCACGCCGATCAGCGCGACCAGCGCGAGCGCCGCGAGGATGCCGAGCACGATGTCCACCCCCAAGAACCGGCTGAGGACGATCCCGACGCCGCGCATCTGGCCCGCGATGTACGTCAGCGAGACGAACAGCGTCGCGAGCGCGGCGACGCCGCGCGCGGTGTTCGAGTAGTAGCGGTCGCCGATGAAGTCGGGGATGGTGTACTCGCCGTACTTCCGGAGGTACGGCGCGATCAGCAGCGCAAGCACGACGTAGCCGCCGGTCCACCCCATCAGGTAGATGGTGCCGTCGTAGCCGAGCGTCGAGACGATACCCGCAAGCGAGATGAACGACGCCGCCGACATCCAGTCGGCCGCCACCGCCGCGCCGTTGACGCTCGCGGGGATGGTCCGGCCGGCGACGTAGAAGTCGTCGGTGTCGGTGACGTGCATCAGGATGGCGACCCCGAAGTAGACGACTAGGGTGCCGACGATCAAGATCAGGCTCCAGGCGTCGACGCCGAGACCCAACTGGAGCGGCACTGCGGGGGTCATCGGTCAGTCCTCCACCCCGAACTCGCGGTCGAGCGCGTTCATCCGCCACGCGTACACGAATATCAGGACGACGAACACGATGATCGACCCCTGCTGGGCGAACCAGAACGACAGCGGGACCTGGCCGAAGGAGACGTCGAACAGCGGCTCCGCCAGCAGGATGCCCGCGAGGAACGACACCGCGAACCAGACCGCGAACAGCGCCCCGATCAGCCTGACGTTCCGCCGCCAGTACTCGCGGAGTTCGGCCTCGTCGGTGGTCCGCTCGGTCGCCTGGTCCGTGGCCGTCTCGGCTCCGGTTTCGACTTTACTCATCGCCGCCGCCTCCCGTCGTGGTGGTGGGTGTCATCGGTCTCGTGTCCGCGTTCGGAGTCGTACTCGCGTTCGTCCGCCGGTCGACGCTCGCGTCTCCGCGTCCGTCCGCCCGCACCGCCGCTCGCTCTCGTGGTCGCACGCGGATCACGCTCCCCGCTTCGCCTGGATCTCGTCGACGATTTCGGGGTTGCGCAGCGTGGAGGTGTCGCCGATGTCGTCGCCGTTGGCGATGTCCTCCAGGAGCCGGCGCATGATCTTCCCCGACCGGGTCTTCGGCAGTTCCGGCGTGAACACGACCGCTTCGGGTCGGGCGATCGGTCCGATCGCGTCTTCGACTGCGGTGACGATCTCGTCGCGGAACTCGTCGGACTCCGCCTGGCCGTCCTCGACGATCACGTACGCGTAGACGGCCTCGCCTTTCACCTCGTGGTCGCCGCCGACCACGGCCGCCTCCGCGACGCCCTCGACCCCGACGATGGCGGACTCTATCTCCATGGTACCGAGGCGGTGGCCCGAGACGTTGAGCACGTCGTCGACGCGGCCGAGGACGGTGATGTAGCCGTCGTCGTCGACTTTCGCGCCGTCCTCGGGGAAGTACACCCAGTCGGCCATGTCCTCGGAGTCCGTATCGGAGTACTCCCGCCAGTACTCGTCGACGAACCGTTCGTCGTTGTTGTACAGCGTCCGCAACATCCCCGGCCACGGCTTCTGGACCGTGAGGTGACCCGCACGCCCGGGGTCGACCGCCTCACCGCTGGGGTCGACGACGCGGACGTCCAGTCCCGGGAGCGCCGGACCCGCGGACCCGGGCTTCATCGTCCCGACCCCCGGGAGGGTGGTCACCATCATCCCGCCGGTCTCGGTCTGCCACCAGGTGTCGACGACGGGACACTCCTCGTCGCCGATATGGTGGTAGTACCACTTCCACGCCCGCGGGTTGATCGGCTCTCCGACCGTTCCCAGGAGCCTGAGACTCGATAGGTCGTGGTCGTCGGGGTACTGGTGGCCCCACTTCATGAACGACCGGATCGCCGTGGGTGCCGTGTACAGTTGGGTCGCCTCGTACTCCTCGATGATCTCCCACAGCCGGTTGCGGTCGGGGTGGTCGGGCGTCCCCTCGTACATCATCGTCGTCGTCCCCAGTGAGAGCGGCCCGTAGACGATGTAGCTGTGGCCGGTGATCCAGCCGATGTCCGCCGAACAGAAGTACGTGTCCTCGGGCTTGATGTCGAGCACCGAGTGTGAGGTCCACGTCACCCACGAGAGATACCCCGCCGTGGTGTGTTTCACCCCCTTGGGTTCGCCGGTGGTACCGGACGTGTACATCAAGAACAGCATGTCCTCGGCGTCGCGGTCGACGGGGTCGACCTCCGCACCCTCGTGGTCGGCCAACAGGTCGTCCCAGTCGTGTTGGGAGTCGTCTAACTCGTGGCCGTGGCCGTCGTCGCCGAGGCGGTCGACCACGACCGTGGTAGTGTCGTGCTCCACGGAATCGAGTCCCTGGTTGGCCTTCTGGAGGTGGTCGAGGGGGTCGCCGCGGCGGTAGTAGCCGTCACAAGTGACGAGGTACTCCGAGTCGGCCGCGTTCATGCGGGTGGCGAGCGCCTCCGCGGAGAAGCCCGCGAAGACGACGCTGTGGGGGGCGCCGATGCGAGCGCACGCGAGCATGGCGACGGGGAGTTGGGGGATCATCGGCATGTACATCGTCACCACGTCGTCCTCGCCGACGCCCATCTCGCGGAGCGCCGCCGCACACTCGTTGACCCGTTCGTACAGGTCGCGGTAGGTGAGGGTGACGTTCTCCTCGTCGGTGGGTTCGCCGACCCACTCGATGGCGGGCTGGTCGCCGCGTTCCTCCAGATGCCGGTCGAGGCAGTTGGCGGAGGCGTTCAGTTCCCCGCCGGTGAACCACTCGTAGAACGGTGGGTCGGAGGCGTCGAGCACTTGGTCGTAGTCGTCGGTCCAGTCGAGCATCGAGGCGGCCCGCTCCCAGCAGTCGGGCCAGTTCTCCTCGAACTCGTCGTAGATGTCCGAATCCGAGACGTTCGCCTGCTCGGCGAACGCGGCCGGCGGCTCGAACGCCTCCTGTTCGGCCAGTCGGGTCTCCAGTTCGACGTCTTGATCCGGCATGGGCGCGTTCACCTCTCCGTCGATGTCTCATAAACGACCATGCTAATTACTCAACGAGCGTGATGGATCGGACGTACCGCGTCGATTCAGCCGATAGAGCGCCTCTCTAGCGATCGTGTCCCTGTGGACCGTGGAGTGGATGCGCGTACGAGGCGTCGGCGGGGAGCGAGAGAGGCTAAACAGTTAGATATCAGTCGTCTTCGAGGAACGCCCGGAGCAGTTTCTGCTGGGCCGTCCGGAGGTGGCGGTGGAGCGTCGGCGAGGAGACGCCGAGCGAGTCGGCCAACTCCTCGCCCGTGGAGTCGCGCGGCCACTCGAAGTACCCCCCGTAGTACGCCGACCGGAGCGCCGCCGCCTGCCGTTCGGTCAGGTCGTCCGCGAGCCGTTCGCGCACCTCGCCGCCGGAGGCGGCTTCGGGTTCCGCCTCCCGCTTGGCCGTCAGGTGGACGCCCGGAAACGAGCCGGTCACCGCCTCGACGACGCTCCGGGCGTTCGCGTCCGTCGACAGCTCCGCGACCAGCCGCCCGCCGCGGGGGGCGACCCCGTAGGAGCGGACGTCGCCGCCGGAGTCGGCGATGGTCCGGACCGGCGACGACGCGAGTGCGAGTTCCAACAGGACGCCCACGGCGTCGCCGCCGACGAGTCGGACGTTCCCGACGGCGTCGGTCGCGGCCGCGTACTCGGAGACGGCGTCGGGCGTGACGTCCCGCGCGTCGACGTAACACAGGAGGTCCTCGGCGGGGACGATGCCGACCAGGTCGAACTCGCAGTCGAGTTCGGCCGCGGCGCTCGCGAGCGGCGCCGCCCCGCTCGCGACGTCGAACGTGAGTTCGGTCACCGTATCCGCGAGCAGTAGGCGTTTGTGCTCGACGGCCGCGAGCGCGGCTCCGACCTGCGCGCCGAGCGCCGACAGCGCGTCGCGTTCGGCGGCGCCGACCCCGTCGGCGTCGACGCCGACCCCGAGCAGCCCGCGGACCGACCCCCCGCCCGTCAGCGGAACCGCGACGACCGTCCCCGTCTCCGTCTCCGCGACGCGCGCCGTCCGGTCGTCCGTCGTCGCCGCCACCGCCGCCTCCCGGTCGGCGAGGGTTCGCTCGACCGCGTCGGCGTCCGTCCCCGCCGCCGCCCGGAGTTCGACCCCGTCGCCGGTGGCCGCCGCGGTCCACGCGAACCGGTAGGCGTCCGCGGCGGCGACGCGCTCGCAGACGAGTTCGTGCACGTCGGCGGACGTGGCGGCGTCGGCGAGCGCGTCCCCCACGGCGGCCGCGACGGTGACCGCGGCTTCGAGCCGCGCCGGCGGGCGGTCGGCCGCGCTCGCGTCGCCGGACAGCGCCGCCGCGACCCGCTCGGCGTCCGGCGAGTCGAGGTGGGGTTCGAGCGTCTCCAGCCGGTCGTAGGCGGTCACCGCGAGCACGACGCGGGGGTCGGTTCCGTCGTCGAGCAGTCGGCAAGCGTGTGCCGCCCGGAGGTCCCGGGTCGACACGTCCCGGAAACGGCCGTCGTCGGTCGCGTCGGCCGCCCGCTCGCCCGTCTCGCGGACCAGCATCTGGACCCGGCGCTCGGAGACGTCCACCAGCGGGTCGGCGTCGTCGACGGAACGGGCGTACTGCTCCAACGTGTGGGCCACCTCCGCCGGGAGGTACGCGTCGCGGCCGCCGGCGTCGAGAAAGCGCGCGTCGCCGACCGCCCGAACGTCGTCGGGACCCACCGACACCACCTCGCTCGGGCGGAGCCCCACCTCGCCGCAGAGTCGGACCACGAGGTCCGCGCGGTAGGTCCGGGTCGCGCGCCGGAGTCGGTCGTACCCGCCGGCGACGAGGAACCGAGCCATCCCGGGCATGATTCGGATCGTTTTGCCGAAACGAAATAGCTGTTACGCCGTAGCCGGCCGCTCGCAATCGATCTGTGATAGAGGGGTCGGCGCGACCGGAAGCACAGTTTCGGATCGAGCTACCGATCCGAAACGTCGCCGCCGTCCGACCCCGCGCCGCCCGACTCCAGTTCGCCGACGACCTCCGGGTTGCGGAGCGCGCTGATGTCGCCGTACTCCTCGCCGTTGGCGATGTCCTCTAGCAGCCGGCGCATGATCTTCCCCGACCGGGTCTTGGGGAGTCGCGGCGTGAACACCACCCGCTCGGGGGCGACCATCGGGCCGATGGCGTCCTCGACGGCCCCGACCACCGCCTCGCGCAGGCGGTCGTCGTCCGCCCGTCGCGCCTCGGGGGTGACGTACGCGTGGACCGCGGTGTCGCCGGCCGGCCGGTCGACGCCGACCACCGCAGTCTCGGCGACGCCCTCGACGCCGACGACCGCGCGCTCTATCTCGCCGGTGCCGACCCGACGGCCGCCGACGTGGAGCGCGTCGTCCGCGCGGCCGATCACCCGGACGTAGCCGTCGTCGTCGACCACCGCCTCGTCGCCCGCGAGGTACCACCAGTCGTCGCCGGCGGCGGCGTCGGCACCCCAGTCGGTCGCGGCGGCGAGTTCCCGCGGCATCCCCGGCCACGGCGACCGTATCGCCAGCAGTCCCGCCTCGCCGGGCGGTCGCTCGGTGCCGTCGGAGTCGACGACGGCGGCGTCGATGCCGGGCAGCGGCGGTCCCGCCGAGCCGGGTTTCATCGCGTCGACGCCCGGCAGCGTCGACACCAGAATCGCCCCGGTCTCCGTCTGCCACCAGGTGTCCACGACCGGACAGTCGCCGCCGCCGACGTGTTCGTAGTACCAGCGCCACGCGCGCTCGTCGATCGGTTTGCCGACCGTTCCCAACAGCCTGAGACTGGAGAGGTCGTGGTTCGCGGGGTACTCCGGTCCCCACTTCATGAACGATCTGATGGCCGTCGGGGCGGTGTAGAACACGTCGACCGCGTTCCGCTCGATGATCGAGAAGATACGGTCCTTCTCGGGGTGGTCGGCGGTCCCCTCGTACAGCGTCGTGGTGGTGCCGAGCGCGAGCGGGCCGTAGACGATGTAGCTGTGGCCGGTGATCCAGCCGATGTCGGCCGAACACCAGTAGGTATCGGAGGGCTTGATGTCGAGGACGTTCCGCGCGGTCCACGCGACGTGTGCGAGGTAGCCGCCGGTGGTGTGTGCGACGGACTTCGGTTCGCCCGTCGTCCCCGACGTGTACGAGAGGAACAGCACGTCGCCCGCCTCCCGCGCCACGGGGGCGAGTTCGCTCCCCTCGTGGGCGGCGACCAGCGCGTCGTAGCTCCGGTGGCCGTCGCCGCGGCGGCCGCCGTCCGTCCGGTCGCCGTCGAGTCGGTCGACCACCACCGTCGCGGTCAGGTCGTGGTCGACCGCCAGCCGGGCGTTGTCCGCCCGGCGCTTCTGGTTGATCGCGTCGCCGCGGCGGTAGTAGCCGTCGCAGGTGACGAGATACCGCGAGTCGGCCCGCTCCATCCGCGCCGCGAGCGCGTCCGCGGAGAACCCCGCGAACACCACCGAGTGGGGCGCGCCCAACCGGGCGCACGCCAGCATCGCCACCACCAGTTCGGGGACGACCGGCATGTACAGCGTGACCACGTCGTCCTCCGCGACGCCCAACTCGCGCAACCCCGCGGCGAACGCGTTGACCTCGCGGTACAGATCGAGGTAGGTGTAACTGCGCGTCTCGCCGTGGTGGCCCTCCCACCGGAGCGCGAGGTGGTTCTTCCGCTCGGCGACGTGTCTGTCGAGACACTCGTGGCTCGCGTTCAACCGGCCCCCGGCGAACCAGTCGAACGGCGGCTCCTCCCCCTCGCCGGCGAGCACCGCGTCGTACGGGTCGAACCAGTCGAGCAGGTCCCCAGCCTCGTCCCACGCCCCGGGCCAGCCGTCGGCGAACCGCCCCCGCGGGTCGGTTCGGAGGTTCGCCCGCTCGCGGAACGCCGCCGGCGGCCGGACCCCGTCGTCGGCCTCCATCGAGCGGAGGATCGGCCCTCGCGGAGAAAAGCGTTCCCACGACGGGCGACGGGCCGTGGTGCGCCCGCCGGTTCGCGGTGGCTCCCGTCCCCGCGGTGCCCCGTCGCTCCCGAACTCGTCGTCGCCGGGCGTCCCGCTCAGCCCACCGTCGTCGCGCGCTCGACCACGTCCTCGCCGTACCGTTCTTCGAGTTCCTCGCGCTGGTCCGGCCGGTGGTCGTACACGTCCTGGAACAGCCTGATCGGCGTCATCGCGGCCTGGTACGTCGCTTCGTCCCACATCCGGTCGCTACTGATCTCGACGTCGACGCCGTCGAGGCGGAGCGTCGCCGCCCGCTCGATGGCGATGGCGCCCGTGCCCGACTCGCGCGCCGCCTCGAACTCCTCCATCGAGTCGACCACGTCGCTCATGCTCGGGACGTACTCGACCAGTCCGAGCAGTTCCTCGCGGAGTTGCTCGGCGTCGAGGCGTCGCTCGTCGCCGCCGACGCGGAGGCGGTAGTCGTCGCCGGTCTCGTCGAGCGAGAGGCGGTCGCCGTCGTACGCCCACGCGCCGTCGCGGTCGTCGAGTTCGACCCGCCGGTCGCCGGCGCTCAGGAGCCAGCGGCCGGTCTCGGGGGGGAGCGGCGCGGTGTTCGCCTCGACCACCTGTCCGGGCGTCAGCGACCAGATGCCGGTCATCCCCTTCGCGCGGTTCGCCTCCATCCGCTCGCGGTAGCCCTCCACGTCGCGGATGTCGTCGTAGGGGCCGTCGACGGCGATGAGGCCGGCGGCGCTCGCTCCCCGCGAGGTGTTGTGTCGGAGTTCGGGCCACGGCGGGAGTTCGCCCGTTGGCGTCGTCGCGCGCATGTCCTTCGTGTAGTCCACCTCGCCGTCGACGAGGAGGAACAGGCGTTCGAGGCTGTTGGTGGGCTTGCCCACCTCCTCGCGGAGGTGTCGCATCGCGAGTTCGGCCTCGCCGCTCTCGACGATGACCGACATGGCGAGACTCCCTCGGTCGAGACCGTGCTCCGTCTCGACGAGCGTGAGCGCCTCGTCGGCCTTCTTCCAGTCGTCGATGTCGCCGACCTCCGGGATCACGAACCCGTCGATGTGGTCGACCGCGCCCCGGTCGGGGTCGGCGACGGTCAGCATCTGCTGGAACCCCCGATACCTGGCCGCCGGGTCGTCGCGGTGCCAGACGACCCGGGGGTGAATCTCGCCGGGGAAGTCGGCGCCGCTGTCGGCGACCACCTCGGCGACGTTCTCGGCGCCCTCCTCGCGCATCGACGGCGCGGTGGCGTCCTCGTTGTCGGGCACCCAGACGTCGGGCGCCTCCAACCCCCGGAGGTCGGCCGCCCGGCGGAGCATCTTCGCGGAGTCGTCCTCCCCCTCGACGGCGGTGGGCGAGGTGAAGAACGTCCGCACGAACTCGCGGTCGTGTCGGCGTTCGGTCATGGCGGTGTCACCTCAGTCGTCCTCCCCGGTCGTGCTCGTGATCGGGTCGTTCTCCTCGTCGCTGAACCCCTCGGACTCCTGCATCCGCTCGCGCGCCTCGGGGTCGAACGCGGCTTCGATCTCCTGGTAGCGCGACACCAGCGAGAGTTCGTGGTGACTCTCGGTCTCGTGGCCGAGGTAGCGCTCTTCGAGGTCGAACTGCGCCTGTTCGGCGTTGTCGGCGATGTTCTCGTAGTCCTCGTAGGCGGCGTGTGCGCCCGAGTGGAGCCCGTACAGCGTGATGAAGATGTACTCGTAGCCTAAGTCGCCCAACTCCGCGAACGTCAGCGGGTCCTCCTCCTCCGACCACGCGAACGACGACGAGTAGTTGAACGCCAGCGAGAGGTCGGGGTGGGTCTCGTGGATGGTCTCGGCGTACTCGACGGCGTCCTCCCGGCTCGGGTCGGGCATCTCCGGCCACACCAGGTCGACCCCGGCGTCGGCGTAGATCCGGCCGCGCTCCAAGTGTTCCTCCCAGTCGCCGTTGGCCGACCCGTACGCGTCGGTCCGGGCGATCACGACGGTGTCGTCGGACTGCTTGGCGTCGACGGCGGCCTCGAACCGCGAGCGCGCCTCCTCGCGGGAGACTATCTGCTTGCCCGCGATGTGGCCACAGCGCTTGGGCGTGGTCTGGTCTTCGATGTGGACCGCGGCCACGCCCGCCTTCTCGTACTCGCGGACCGCGCGGCGGACGTTGTGGACGCCGCCGTACCCCGTATCGCAGTCGGCGACCACCGGCAGGTCGCACGCGTCGACGATCCGCTTTGCGTTCTCGACCATCTCGGTCATCGTCACCATCTCCAGGTCGGGGAAGCCGAACTGCCCCAACACCGTCGAGTAGCCGCTCATGTACGCGGCGTCGAGCCCCGCCATCTCGGCGAGTCGCGCGTCGAGCGCGTGGTAGATGCCGGGCGCGAACACGTACTCCCGGTCGTCGAGCAGTTCGCGGAACTCCCGGCCCGCGGGGTTGTCGATGTCGCGGGCGGTGTAGTCGGGGTAGTCGGTGTTCATCGCGCACCCCCGTCGAGGCGGTGGCTCCAGACCGCCTCCGTCATCGTCTCGCGGCGTCGGTCGAACTCGGCGTCGGTCTCCGTGCCGGCGTCGGTCTCTCCGCTGGTCTCGGTGTCGGTGCTGGTCGGTCGCGGGACGGCCGGGAGGCCGGTGTTCTCCGCGTCGGTGTAGTGGCGTGACATTGGTCTCGTCCGTCTGGTGTCGTCGGGTCCGGTCGGACCGGTCGGACCGGTCGGCCGGGGCGGTCGGCGGCCGGTACCTCGGGTCGCTCGTCGTGCCGCGGGGCGTACGGACATCGCAGTCGGTTCGTCCCGCCATTCATAATTAAAGATAATGTACTATTGTGACGATACACCTCGATGATCGTTAATGAATAATATCGGTACTCACTCCCACACCCGACGGGCGGGACGGCGCGAACCGCGGGCGGCCGAATACGTTCGGGATCCTAGAACGGTGTTCCCGTCCCGTAGGAATCGGGTCGTGTTTATACGGTGCCGACGGCCGACGGATTACCTACAGCATGAGTAAACAGATCGGCGCCCCGGGCAAGGGGATCTCACGGCGGCGGTTCCTCGCGGCGACGGGCGGGACCGGCGCTCTCTCGCTCGCCGGCTGTACCGCACCCGCGAACTCGAATCTGGAGGCTGCGCTCGCTCAACAGACGGACGGGCTCCCGCGCACCGGCCCGCCCGAGGTGGTCGACCTCGACGAACTCGACGGCCAGGTGACGATGAAGACGGTCGAGGCGCGCCACGACGTCCACCCCGGCGAGACGATGGGCGGACCGATCCAGCTCCCGACCGTCTGGGCGTTCCAGGCGAACGACGGCACGCCGAGCGTCCCGGGGCCGATGCTCCGCGTCACCGAGGGTCAGGAGATCGAACTCACGCTCGACAACACCGAGATGTCGATGCCGCACACGTTCCACGTCCACGGGCTCTCCAAGACGTGGGAGAACGACGGCGTCCCCACCACGACGGGCGTGCAGGCCGACCCCGGCGAGTCGCACACGTACACGTACACCGCGAACCAGCCCGGCACCCACCTCTATCACTGTCACTACAACACGCCGTGGCACATGGAGATGGGGATGTACGGCATCATCCGGGTCGACCCCGAGGGGTACGAGGAGGCCGACCGGGAGTACTTCACGACGGTCCGCGAGTGGGACACCCGGCTCTCGCGGCAGTACGGCGGCGAGGACGCCACCTACGACATCACCGACCGGCGGCCCGACGCGTTCACCGTCAACGGCCGCTCGGCCCCCTACACGCTCCACCCCGAGGAGGGGTCGCCGATGATCGTCGAGTCGGGCGACACGGTGCGCATCCACTTCGTCAACGCGGGGTTCATGAGCCACCCGCTGCACTTCCACAACCACCGCTTTACGGTGGTCGAGAAGGACGGCGGCGTCATCCCGGAGGCCGCCCGCCACGGCGAGGACGTGATCAACGTCGCGCCCGCCGAGCGGTACACGCTGGAATTCGAGGCCAACGCCGACCCGGGGATCTACCTGATGCACTGTCACAAGGTGGACCACGTCCGCAACGGCACCTCCTACCCCGGCGGGATGCTCAACGCCGTCGTCTACGCCGACGCGATGGACACCGACATCTTCCGGACGCTCATGGGGTACGCGGGGTACGAGGTCTGAGGAGGGAGCCATGACCTCACAACCACCCACTCGCTCCCGCCGGTCGTTCCTCCGGGCGGGCGCGGCCCTCGGCGCCGGCGTGCTCGCCGGTCCCGCGGCGGCTCAGGAGACGGCAAACGGAACGAGTACGGGCACGCCGAGCAACGCGACCGCAACCGGCACGGCAACGCCGGGTAACGCCACCGCGACCGGAACGGCGGCGACCGGAACGTCGAGCGGTGGCGCCGACCTCGCGTCGTGGTTCTCGAACACGGACGGCGTCTCGGGCGTCGTCGACGAGCGGGGGTCGTCGGAAGTCACGGTCGACGTCGGCGCGTCGGGCAACGGCGGGTCGTACGCGTTCGCTCCCGCGGTGGTCAGGGTCGACCCCGGGACGACGGTCACCTGGGAGTGGACCGGCGACGGCGGGTCGCACAACGTGGTCGCCGAGAACGGGGCGTTCGAGTCCGATCTCCACGACGGCGCCGGAGCCACGTACAGCTACACGCCCGACGAGCCGGGCGTCGTCCGCTACGCGTGTGTCCCCCACAAGCCGATGGGGATGAAGGGGGCGCTCGTGGTCGGCGACGCGTCCGTCTCGCTCGGGACGGAGGCGGAGACGGAGACGGCGGGCCGCTCGTTCGACGGCTGGCTCGCGCGCACCGACAACTACACCGAGGTGGTCGACGAGCGCGGGAAGTCGACGGTGGTGGTCGACGTCGGCGTCGACGCCAACGGCGGCCCGTTCGGCTTCGGTCCCGCCGCCGTCAGGGTCGACCCGGGGACGACGGTCGTCTGGCGGTGGAAGGGGACCGGCGGTTCCCACCGGGTGTCCGCGCTCGACGGCTCGTTCCGGAGCGACCTGGCGAGCAGCCCCGGCCACGAGTTCGCGCGGACGTTCGACCGCGAGCGGGTCGTGAAGTACGCCTGCGAGGCCCACGCCAACCTCGGGATGCGCGGCGTGGTGGTCGTCGACGACGGCGACTCCGGCGGGATCTTCGGCGTCGACACCGGACTGGCGGCGGGCGCGGCCGTGGGGCTGACGGCGCTGCTCTCGCCGCTCGGACTCGGCCTCGCGGTCCGGTTGAACGGCGACGACGAGCCGGAACCCCCCGATCGACGGGGGTAGCTCGCCCGACTCGCGAACGGGGACGGCGGCTCGTCCGTCGACCGTCCGACCCCCGTCAGGACGCCGGCACCGCCGACGCGGCGCGGTTCGCGGCTCAGTCTACGTCGGGCGCGTCGGCGTCGACCAGCGTATCGTTCGCGAGGAGTTTCGCGAGTGCGTCCGCGTCGGCTTCGAGCGTCCGGAGCTGCCGCCGCAGGAGCTTCGTGGTGCCCGCGTCGCCGAGACGGTTGGCGAGCGCGACGTGTTCGCGGAACTGCACGACGAGCGTCGCGTACCCGTCGAGGTCGCGGTCGAGTGACGAGCGGACGTCGTAGCCGTGTGCCGCCTCGATGCGGAGGGGAGCGTGTTGGCGGATCCCCATCGGCCCGCAGACCGGAACGCCGCCGAGCGCGTGGACCCGGACCGCGAGTGCGTCGGTGACCGCGGCGAGTCGGTCGGCGGCGTCGCGGAGGAACGCCGCGACCTGTTCGAACTCGGCGCCCTCGGCGATCCAGCCGTGCTTGCGCACCTGGTTGAACAGGATGTACAGCCCCGAGAGGTCGTCGTCGAGCGCGTCGACCAACTGCTCGGCCGCCGCCCGGTCGAGGTGGAGCGCGTTGTCGACGACCGTGTCCCACTGTTGGCGCACGTGACTCGCGTCGGGTCGGCGGAGGTGCGGCGTCCCCGCCACGGTCACTCCACCTCCGTCCGTCGGACGAGCGTGTCGCCCGCGAGGAACTCCTCGACGCTGTGGGCGTCGTCTTCGAGGGTTTCGAGGTGGTCCCGGAGGCGCTCGACCGTGTCCTGATCGCCCAGGTCGGCCGCGAGACCGACGTGTTCGCGCACGCTCGCGACCAGCGCCGCGTACCCGTCGAGGTCGCCTTCGAGCGACGCGCGCAGGTCGTAGAGGTCCTCGGCTTCGAGGTGGACCGGCGCGCGCTCTTGGATCGTCGGCGGGGTGTTCGGAGGGATCCCTCCGAGTTCCACGATGCGGACCGCGATGGCGTCGTTGATCCGGCGCGTCCGCCGGTAGGCGTCGCGGAGGAACTCCGCGACCTCCCCGCGTTCGGACCCCTCGACCGTCCAGTAGTGCTTCCGGAGGAGGTAGAACAGGTTGAACGACCCCGCGAAGTCGACGGCGAGCGCGTCGACCAGTTTCTCGGCGTCCGCGCGGTCGATCCGGAGGTCGGTCTCGACGACGGTCCCCCACTCCTGGCGTCGCTCGCCCGCGTCGGGTTCGCGGACCAGTCGGCCGTAGTTCGTCGACATCCCGGTCACCTCACCGCCCCGCCCGGTCGCGGGCGGCGGCTTCGGGTCCGCGACGGCGATCCGTTCTGAGACACTCGACAACTCATCCCGTCGGTGTAGAACGGCCGGGTTCTTGAACGGTGCTGGTCGCCGCACCGCGGAGACGAGACTTCCCGGTCGCGACACGCCGCGATCTCGAACCCCCGTCCGGACCGTAGACAAACATATAGTATTTCGTAGTAGTGTGTAGAAAAGTTACTTCTGAGGGAAGTGGTCATCTCGTCCAGAATCGTTCACTCGAATGAATAGTTATCCGTCGCCGTCCTAGAGAGGAAATAACGGGGGTAGAGGCGGAAACACCGCCATCTCCGCTCGTCCCCTCACCCGAACGAGAAACCGATCGACCGATCGAGTCGTTCGAACGGGATCTCGCCGAAACACCGCCGAGTACCCTGATCCCGCGGGAGTAGCTCTCCAGTCGATATCAGCCGGATAGCGACTCTACAACTCGCTTGAAATACTAGATATACTATATTCGAATATAAGTAAGTATATTTTGATACTAATTGTAGCGGGAAAGGAATTACATCTGTATCTCTGTAATTCCGGTCCCCGGAACTCGCGGCGGTGACGGGCGGTCGGGGGTTCCGATATACCGAACGCGATTCGGTCGGAGTCGAGCGAGCGTCACCCGCAGGGGAACTCGTCTCGGGGGTGGGGTCGACCCCGTCGTCGCTCGTCGCGGGAGCGCGCCGTCGACTGCTCGGGCGTGGAGTCGCTTCGGGTCCCGTACCCGGCGGCAGGGGGAGAGGGGGCGCCGACCGGTCGCGGGTCGCGTTCCGTAAATCGGGACGGTCGACCGGTTCACCGCCCCGAGGGCGGAACGACGCCCCGGATGCGCCGTCGCTCGCCGCGCCTTATCGCGCCCACTCGGGCGGGAGGACACCCGGCCGGTCGACGTCGAGGCGGTCGCCGATCCGGGCCACCTCGACGACGCGGGGGTAGACGAAGGAGGTGGCGTGGTCGTGGAGCGACTTCGGGTCGGCCTCGAACCCCTTCCAGAGGTCGTAGTGGGTCGGCAGGAGCCGGTCGGCGCGGAGCGCGCTCGCCGCCTCGACCATCTCGTCGCCGTCCATGTACCACCGGACGGGTCGGGCTGCCGTCTCGCCGGGGCGGGTGAACTGGCCGACGGTGCCCAGCGCGAGCGCCGCGAGCGTCACGTCGAACCGTTCGTCGATCCGCGCGAGGTGGTCGCCGCCCTTCGTATCGCCGCCGTGATAGAACGTCCCGGAGGCGTGTTCGAACAGGTACGACACCGGTTCGGCCGCGTCGGAGTCCGCCGAGTCGAGGACGTGTACGGTCAGGTCGCCCACCTCGAACGCGTCGCCGGGGGTCACCGCGACCCGTCTGTCCGGGGGAGACGGAGTTCGCCGTCGTAGTCGGGGTCGGAGAGGCACGTCTCGGGTGCGTACAGCGCCGCGCCGGACCGCTCGACCAGCGGCCCGTACGACGGCGGATGCATGTGGTCGGCGTGTTCGTGCGTGACGACCACCGCGTCACACCGGGTCGCGTCGGCCGGGTCCATCGGCACCGGACACATCCGCACGGCGTCGGGGCGGTGGCCGCCGACCCCGAAGTACGGGTCGACGTACACCGTCGCGGCGGCGGTCCGGACGACGAACCCCGTCGCGCCGAGGTACCAGAGGCTCGGGCCGTCGACCGTCGCCGCCTCGACCTCCCGAACGAACCAGTCGTCCCACGTGGGTCGGATCATGGGTCAAGTGGTGTACGGTGGCGGGTCACATCAACGACGGTCGGCTCGGCGGTCCTCGGGCGGCGGGCGCGTTCGCCGCGTCATCCCGCCCCGGTCTCGAACTCGCGCCGGCCCACGGATATCACCTCGTCGACCTTGAGGAGTGCGGAGGCGACCTTCGCGGCGTTGTACGCGGCCTGTTCGAGCACGTACGCGGGCTGGACGACGCCCGCCGCCGTCGCGTCCGCCACCCCGCCGGTCGCGATGTCGACCCCGGCGGCCGTCCGTCCGTCCGCGTGCGCGGCGCGGAGGGCGACGAGCGCGTCGACGGGGTCGAGACCGGCGTTGCGCGCGAGAGTCGTCGGGACGGCTTCGAGCGCGTCCGCGAACGCCTCGACCGCGAGTTGCGGCCGGCCGTCGACGCCGGGTGCGGCGGCGCGGAGGCGCGCGGCGAGTTCGGTCTCGGTCGCGCCCGCGCCGGCGACGACGCGCCCGTCGCGGACGGTCCGCGCGACGACGTCCACCGCGTCGCTCACGGCGCGTTCGACCTCCGCGGCGACGTGGTCGGTCGACCCGCGGACGACGAGCGTCACGCCGTGGCCGTCGGGGTTCTCGACGTACAGCGGGCCGTTCGAACCCTCCCGGGAGACGTCGACACGCCCGAGGCTGTCGCGGGTCGCGTGCCGGGAGCCCGAGACGGCGGTCGCCCCCGTCACCTCCTGGAGGAAGCCGAGGTCGACCCCCTCGCGCTCGAGGTGTTCGACCGCGAGGACGCCCCGCGCGGCCAGTCGGGCGGCGATCCGGTCGTCGACCCGTTCGTGACAGAGCACGACGTCGACGCCGAGGTCCGTAACCCGGTCGGCGGCGTCGCGCGCGCGCCGGGTCTCGCGGCGGCGGAGGCGTCCGCGCCCGTCGGCGGTGCCGACCGCCACCCGCGCTTCGGTCTCGGGTTCCGGCAGGTCGAACGTCTCCTGGAGGACGAGCACGCGCGCGCCGGCGAGGTCGGTCGGCATCGAGTCGGCGACCGGCCCGGCGTCGAGGACCGCCCCGCGGCGGAGTTCGGAGGCGGCGGCGCTCGCGCCGGGTCGCGCGACGAGTTCGAGGTAGTCGAGGTCGACGACGCGCCCGACCCTGACCGCGGCGGTCGCGTCGAGCACCAGTCCGGCGAGCACGCCCGCGTGCCCCTCGACCGCCTTCCCCGTCAGGCTGGTCTCGGCGACCCGCCGGAGCAGGTCGTCGTCCGGGTCGTCCAAGTCGGCCGGGTCGACCGGGTCGGCCAGGTCGGCCAGGTCGTCGAGTTCGTCGAGCAGGCGGTCGGCCGCCCACTGGTAGCCGGTCACGACCGCCGCCGGGGGTGTCCCGTGGTCGAGCAGGCGGTCGGCCCCTCGGAGCAGTTCGCCCGCGAACAGCACCGCGGTCGTCGTCCCGTCGCCCGCCGCCGTCGCCTGCGCCTTCGCCACCTCCACGACGACGCGCGCCGCCGGGTGGTCGACGTCCATCGACTTCAGGATGGTCTCCCCGTCGTTCGTGACGGTGACCGACCCGCGCTCGGAGACGAGCATCGTGTCCAGTCCGGCCGGCCCGAGCGTCGACCGCACCGTGTCGGCGACCGCGCGGGCGGCGCCGACGTTGGACGAACGGGCGTCGGCGCCGCGGAGGTGCCCCACGTCGTCGGTCGCGACGGCCGCGAAGCGCGTGTCGCCCCTCCCCCGTCGCTCACTCATCGGCGTCCCCCGCGGGGACGACCGCGTCGACCCGGAGGAGCCGCGACGCCGCGTCCGCCGCCGCGGCGACCGTCCGCCGTCTCACCCACAGCGGGTCTACGATACCCGCCGCCGTCGCGTCCCCGAGGTCGGCCGTCTCGGCGCGGACGCCCGCCGCAGCCTCGCCCGCGTCGTGGCGCCTGCGCAACTCGACGAGCGCGTCGAGCGCGTCGAGACCCGCGTTCTCCGCGAGCGTCCGCGGGACGAGTTCGAGCGCGTCCGCGAACGCCTCGACCGCAAACTGCTCGCGACCGTCGAGGCGGGTCGCGTACGCGCGGAGGTCCATCGCCGCGCCCACCTCGGCCGCGCCGCCGCCGGGGACGACCCGCGGGTCACGCGAGAGCGCGCGGAGCGCCGCGAACCCGCTCCGCACCGCCCGCTCCATCTCGTTGAGCACCTGTTTGCTCCCGCCGCGCACCACTACCGCGACGCAGTCGGCGTCCTCGGTGGCGACGGTGAACACGTCCTCGCCGCCCAGCCTGCCGTGTTCGATGGACGCCGCCCGCCCCAGGTCCGAGGGGTCGACGACGCCGGCGTCGGTGACGGCGGCGCCCGTCGCGCGGGCGATAGCCCGCAGTTCGCTCTCGGCGACGCGCCTGACCGCGAGCACGCCCCGGTCGGCGAAGAACTGCTGGGCCCGCTCGTCGACGCTCTTGTCGCTGAACACCGCGTTCGCCCCGCTGTCGACGAGCCGTCTGGCCCGCGCTTCGACCGTCTCCGCCTCGAACGCGAGCAGCCGGTCGGCGTCGTCGGCGCCGTCGAGCGTCACGGGGCCGTGGTCGCCCGTCGTCGTCCGGGGGGTCAGGTTCGTGTTCAGACACGCGACCCGCGCGGGTTCGAGCAGTCGCGGCATGGCGGCGTGAACCGGTTCGCCCTCGTACAGCACCCCCCGCTGGAGGTAGCTGTCCGCGACCCGTCCGCCCGGAACCTTCGTCACCGTCACCCGGTCCCAGTCCACGTCGCCGGTCGCGGCGAGTTCCGTCGCCGCCTCGACGAGCAGCGAGGCGAGCGTCGCCTCGTCCCGGTCGTTCCCCCACCCGGCGACCGCCGTCCGCACCGCGCCCTCCGCCGTCGCACTGCCGAGGTCGCCCCCACCATCGACCCCCGGCCCGTCGTCAAGGGGCGCCGCGCTCGCGGCGTCCGCCAGCGCGGTTCCCGTCCGCCGGGCGGCGAGCGCGTAGCCGTCCGCCACCGTCGTCGGGTGCACCCCTCTCTCGAAGAGGTCGGCGGCCCGGCCGAGGAGGTCACCCGCGAGCGCGACGGCCGTCGCGGTCCCGTCGCCCACCGACTCGTCCTGTTCGACCGCGAGGTCGGCGAGCAGCCCCGCGGCGGGTACCAAGTCGAGGTTAACACGCATCTCCCCGAGGAGCGTCTTCGCGTCGTTCGTCAGGAGAACCATCCCGTTGCCGTCGACGAACATCTTGTCCATCCCCGTCGGGCCGAGCGTCGTGCGGACCGTCTCGCCGAGGGTGGCGCCGACGGCCGCGGCGGTTCGGCGGACCTCCGCCGTCGAGGGAGTTCCGTCGCCGGCGGTGGACGTGACTACCGTTCCCATACACCGTGGTAGTGGTCGGCGGTCTTAAACCTGTGCGCGCCGGGGCGCGGACGCGGCGGCTACCGTGCCCCGATCCGAGCGTTCCCGGCGTCACGAGCAACCGATCTGTGGCCGCGGATCGACTCGGGTCGTGGCTGGTCACGTGTTCGTAGGGGGGAGTCCGTCGACGACGCGCGCATCGATCTGTACCGGTACGGCCCGTTGGCCGACGAGCGAGAGCGAGCGACTGACGCGCCGGGGTCGGTCGCGCCGGTCGACCGAGCACATATATACCACGCCGTGGTACAGCATAGCGTATGTCCGAGAGCGCATCCACCGGTCCGGTCACGATGGCGAAGATCATGGTGAACTCGGGCCGCCAACTGCTGTTGACGGCGTTCATGCTGGTGTTGGCGTACGCCGCAGTCACGCTCGGCTACTCCGGCGCGGCGGCGTTCTTCGGCATCGTCGCCCTCGCCCTCGGGGTCGTCCTCTACCGGAAGGTGCAAAACGAGCGCGTCAGGGCCAAGTTCGGCGAGTACCGCATCGACCTGTAGCGGGGCCGTCCCGTAGCGCCGCACGGCGACGCCACGCGGCCGGCACCTCCGCACTGCCGGGACCGCCGTATCGCCGGGGGGAACCCGGGTCCCGGGCCGTCCCCAGCCGTCCGCGGCCGTCTCCGGTAGGAACAGCTACATGCGCTCGCGGTCAGAGATACGCCCATGTCGGTCGAGACCATCGGCTGTCCACACTGCGGCGAGCAGACGGAGATCACGGTACGAGGGGACGAACGCGTCACGGAGGTCAAGAAGGACCGGAGCCTCCTCGACGCGCTCCTCGTCTTTCAGGGGACGAGCGTACAGACGGTTGAGTGCCCGGAGGGCCACGAGTTCTGCATCTACAAGGAGTGACCGGTGACGAGTCGTCGCTCGCGCCGGCCGGGCGGGCCGCCCCCGGGCGCTGACGAGCGCCGCCCCCGGCCGAGTGGGGTCCGCGACCCGCGATGACCGCGGCGGATGGGCGGGAGCGCCCCGGACGCCTGGCCGGCGGGTACGCCGGGCGGCTACTCGGGTTGGTCGCGACGTGTTCGCTGCTGGTCGTCGGGGGACAGGCGCTGTTCGCGCCGCTGTTGCCCGCCATCATCGAGGGACTCGCGATCACGCCGTCGGAGGCGGGCGTCGGGGTGACCGCGATGGCGGCGCTGAGCGCGGCGTGTCGCTACCCGGGGGGCCGGGCGGCCGACCGACTCTCGCGGAAGACGGTCGTCGCGGCCGCGCTCTGCGCGCTCGTGTCGGGGTTCGCCCTCCTGTCGACCGCGACGGCGTACGCTACGTTCCTCGTGGGGATGGCGGTCGTCGGCGTCGGCGCGGGCCTGTACGTCCCGGCGGCGTTCGCGCTGCTGTCCGACCTGTACGCCGACCGTCGCGGCCAGGCCATCGGCGTCAACAACGCGGCGGTCAACCTCGGGGGCATCCTCGCGTCCGGACTCGCCGTCGCGGTGTTGGCGGCCGCCCCCTGGCGGGCCGCGTTCGTCCCCGTGGTGGTCGGATTCCTCGTCGTCCTCCCGCTGTTCCACCGGTGGAACGACGAGCAGTACGTGGTCTCGCGGGTGCGGCTCGCGCCGGTGTCGACCGTCCGGCGGCTGGTCCGCAGGTCGCGTATCCGCCGGACGGTGCTCAGCGCCGGACTGGTCATGTTCGTCCAGCGGGGGTCGCTGGCGTTCCTCCCCCTGTTCCTCCAGACCGAACGGGGGTTCTCGCCTCCGCTCGCGGCCGCCGCGTACGCCGGATTCTACCTCGTGGGGGTGGTGACGACCCCCGCGACCGGGTGGGTCGGCGACCGCATCGGACACGCGACGGTCACGCTCGGAGCCACGGCCGTCGGCTGTGGCGGACTGCTCGCCGTCGTCCTCGGCGAGGGGGCGACGACCGCCGTCGTCGGCGTTCTCGCGTTCGCGTTCGGGATGGCGAGCTACTGGCCGGGCATGAACGCCTACGTGCTGGCGCTGTTCCCCGACGACAGCGCCGGCGGCGACTTCGGCGCCCTCGGGACGGTGTATCTCGGCGTCGGGAGCCTCGGGCCGACGTACGTCGGGTTCGCCGCCGAACGGTGGTCGTACCTCGTCGCGTTCGCCGGCCTGGTCCCGTGTCTGCTCGCCGCGACGGCGCTCAACGCGTGGCTCTCGGCCCGCGGGTGAGCCGGCGCCGCGGACGGTCCCACGGGAGCGGACGACGACCGAACGCGTCGGCGGCGTCGCTCGGAACGGCAGAAAACTGCGAACCGACGGTGCCGCGGGTTCTTACGCCGCCCACTGAGAGTCGTTGACGAGTTCCATCCCCTCGTCGTACGTCTGTTCGAGCACCTCGTCGACGCTGAGTTCGCCCTGCGAGGCCTGCTGTTTCTTCGCGCCGAAGATGTCGTACCCGATGGGCCCGAAGTCGGGGTGGGCCGGGTAGCCGTACTTGGCGTTCTCCGCCGTCGACTTGATCGTCTCCGCGAACCCGTTCATCTCGTTGGGGATCTCCTCCCAGAGGTTCTGGTTGGCGGGCATGAACCCGAGGCTCGGCATGGTCTGAACTTGGAGGATGGGGTCGTTGAAGTACTTCAGCAGTTCGATGGCACCCTGCTGTTTCTCCTCCCAGGTCGCCTCGTCGGCGCCGTCGGGCGGGAGCATGAGCACGCCGCCGGGGATGAGCGCGCGGCCGTTGACGCCGGTTCCCAGCCCGAACGACGGGGCCCACCGGAAGTTCTCGCGGTACATGTCGCCGCCGCGCTCGACGAACCCGGGCAGGTTCATCGGCGCCTGGTTCGACAGCGCGACCCGGCCGTTGATCATCAGCGGCGTGATCTCCTCGTCGTTCATCGTCGGCGTGTCGGGCGTGCCGAACCCGTGTTCGCGGAACAGGTCGATGTCGCGCTGGAGCCACGTGTGCCACAGGTCGCTGTCGACGTTGAGGTCGGACCAGTCCTCGTTGAAGAAGTACCCCTCCGCGCCGCCGTCGGCGGCCATCCACTGGTTGAAGTAGACGTCCTGGTTGTCGACGGTGTCGTGGACGGGCTGGTAGCCGATCTGCGCGCTGGAGTCCTCCTGAAGCGCCGTCGCGTGTTCGACCAGTTCCTCGAAGTTCTCCGGCGGGAAGTCGCTGTCCGGGTCGAGCCCCGCCTCCTCGTAGAGGTCCATCCGGCCGACGAACGGCGCGAAGACGTTCGCGGTGATCGGGAACACGGTGTTCCCCTCGTCCCACCCGCGGAAGGTGAAATCGACCGCCTCGTTGAGCGCGCCGATCGAGTTCATCACGTCGTAGTCGAACTCGTCTTGGTACTCGGCGAACGGCCGGATCTGCCCCGTCTGCATCCAGTTGCCCATGCTCTGGGCGAACTCGGTCATCGCCTGGGGGTACGTCCCCTGGTTGAACGCGTCGATCAGCGGCTGTTCGTCGCCCTGGAAGTTGACGTTCACCGTCGCGCCCGTCTGCTCTTCGAAGTTGCCGATGATGGTCTCGAGCGCCTCTTGGGCGGCCGGCGACTCGTCGTAGTACTGCCGCTCCCAGAAGTCGAACTCGACGCCGCTCAGGTCGGCCTCGACGGTCGCCTGCGCCGTCGTCTCGGAGCCGCCACCGCCGCCGCCTCCGTCACCCCCGTCACCGCCGCCTCCGCCTCCGCCGCCCCCGTCGCCATCGCCGTCGCCGTTGCCGCTACAGCCGGCGAGGGCACCCCCGAGGAGGCCCGCGCTGGTCGCCTTGAGAAACGGGCGCCGGGAGATCGCTCCCGTGTCGTCCGCCTCGCGGTCACCGTCGTCCCGCCGCGTGGACTGGCGTCTCTTGTCTGCCATTTGCTATCGCCACCCACACGTAGCCCCCGGCCGCATATATAATTATCCATCATGAGGGTGGGGCGACGGGGAACCGAAAAACGAGCGGGAGCGGACGAGGAGTCGAGGCGGGTGAGAACGCGGTCAGAAGCTGAGCGCGTCCTCGAGGTAGCGCCGGGAGGCGACGTACATGACCGCAGGCGGGAGCCCGATGGTGAACGTCATCGCCATGATGTACGGCCAGGGGTTGGTGGAGTCCGGACTCAGCGCCGTGAACAGGTTCACGATCGCCGGTCGGGGGCCGCCGCTGGTCGTCAGCAGGTTGGGGAACAGGAACGCGTTCCACCCCCAGAGGAACCCCAAGAACGCGACGGCGATCATCGCCGGCGCGGCGAGCGGGAGGACGACGCGCGTGAACGCCCCGAACCGCGTGGTGCCGTACACCATCGCCGCCTCCTCGATGTTGGGCGGGAGTTTCTGGAAGTAGTCGCGGAAGATCCACAGCGCGACGGGGATCTGTCCGGGGACGATACCCAGCCAGAGACCGAGGATCGTGTTGTACAGCCCGAGTTCGTGCCAGAGGGTCAACAGCGGGATGATCAGCCCCACGATGGGGAGGAGCATGATCAGGACGATCATGTAGAATATCTTCCGGCGCCCGGGGAACTCCAAGCGCGCGAACGCGTACGCGCCGGGGATCGCGATGCCCAAGACGAGGATCGACACGCCAACCGCGGTGAACAGGCTGAACACGAGGTTCGGCCCGATCTGGTCGAGAACCGCGACGTACGGTTCGAGGGTCGGTTCGTACGGGATCAGGTGCGGGTCGCCGAACACCTCGCTCCGCGGCCTGACCGACACCGAGAAGCCGTAGATCAGCGGGAGCAGCGTCATCGCCGCGATGACGCCCGCGAGGAAGTTCCTGAACAGCGGCCACCAACTGAACCGGCGGGGTGCGGAATCGGTGCTCATCCCTGGAAGCTCACCCCCGAACTCCGCCGCTCGAACAGGACGATCAGGCCGATGACGACGGTGAACGACAGCAGCGCGAGGAACAGCCCGACGGTGAACGACAGCGCCATCTCCTGGCGGTTCCACGCCAGCCGGTAGAGGACGATGCCGAGGACGGACGTGTCCCAGCCGGGCCCGCCGCGGGTGAGCTGGAGCGGCTGTTCGATCTTCCCGAGGTTCCAGATCACCCGGAGGATCAGCGCGATGATGACCGCCGTCTGGATCTGGGGGAAGATGATCTTCCGGAAGCGCTGCCACCGGCTCGCGCCGTACACCTTCGCCGTCTCGATGTGCGACTTCGGGATGCCGCGCAGGGAGGCGACGACGAGCAGGAACACCAGCGGCCAGAACGTCCACGTTCCGACGAGGGTGATGACGGCGAGCGCCGCGTTGCCCTCGGAGGTCCAGTAGACGGGCTGGTCGAGGATTCCCCACTCCATCAGGTACGCGAAGAACGCCCCCGAGTTGGGGTCGAGGATCTGTTTCCAGAGCGTACCGATGATCAGCGGCGGGAAGACGTACGGCGCGAGGAACGCCCAACTCGCCGCGCCCTCGAACCGGTCCATGTCCCAGACGATGAGCGCCGCGACGACGCCGAGGACCAACTGCGGGATCGTCTGTAACCCGTAGACGACCGTCGCCCGCAGCGAGGTGTAGAAGACGTCCCACGAGAGGATGTACGCGTAGTTGTCCAGCCCGATGAACTCCACCTCGCCGAACAGCGGCCAACTGTGGAAGCTCATCCAGATCCCCCACAGGAACGGCACCCACCACAGGAACACCAAGTAGAACGCCGTCGGGAGGACGAACAGGTACGCCAGCCTGTGTTCGTTGAACGACTCCCGCGCCCGGGTGAGCCGTCCCGGAAGCGTCGTGCTCTCCAAGCTCATCTCGTCTCTCCCCCCTACGCGACCCTGCCGCCCGGGCCGAGGGGCGCTGTGCGCGTTCGTCGGCGACTGTTCGCATCTATCATGTGGATTCGTGTCGAAGCGGACTCCGCAGACACATGAATGTTTCTATGGGGGGGTCGGTCCGCCGACGGGTAGTCGAGCCCCGACCGACGAGCGAGCGTCGCTACGTTTATATCTCCGGTTACTATATTATCAGAGCAGTATGGCAACAGACAACGAGGGGCAGCCGACGGCGCACGCTCGCGCGTCCGCCCCCGAGACGGGCGGGACCGCCATCGAGATCCGGAACCTCGTCAAGACGTTCGCGGACGGGACCATCGTCGCCGTCGACGACGTCGACCTGGCCATCGGCGGAAACGAGTTCGTCGTGCTCGTGGGACCGTCGGGCTGTGGGAAGACCACGACGCTCCGGTGTATCTGCGGGCTCGAAGTGCCCGACTCCGGCAGCGTCACGATCAACGGCGAGGACGTCACCTACCACGAGCCGAAGGACCGCAACCTCGCGTTCGTGTTCCAGGACATCGCACTGTTCCCCCACATGACCGTCCGCGAGAACATCCGGTTCGGACTCGACATGGCGACGAAGCTCTCGGGCGAGGAGAAGGAGACGCGGGTGCGCGAGTCGGCGGAGATGCTCGGTATCGGCGAGATGCTCGACCGGCGGCCGGCGGAGCTATCCGGCGGCCAGCAACAGCGCGTCAGCATCGGGCGGGCGATGGTGACCGAACCCGCCGCGTTCCTCCTCGACGAACCGTTCTCGGCGCTCGACGCCAACCTCCGCGACCGGATGCGGACCGAGGTGAAGCGGCTCCAGCGCGAACTCGAACGCGCGATGATCTTCGTCACCCACGACCAGGAGGAGGCGATGACGCTGGGCGACACCATCGTCGTGATGAACGACGGCGACATCATGCAGCAGGGGACCCCGTACGAGATATACAACGAGCCGGCGAACCGGTTCGTCGCCGACTTCATCGGGTCGCCGTCGACCAACTTCTTCTCCTGTGTCGCGAGCCCCGAGGGCGGCCGGATCGCGGTGGAGTCCGACCTGTTCCGCACCGTCCTCGACGACTCCTGGCCCGACGAACTCCCCGAGGGCGAGACGGTCGAACTCGGGGTGCGGCCCGAACACTTCGTACTCGGCGGCGACGACCCGCTGTTCGAGGCGTCGATCGACGTGATCGAACCGCACGGGCCGAACGACGCCATCTACCTCTCCGCCGGGGGAACGGAGATGACGGCCATCGAGACGCAGAGTCGCGTCGACGTGACGGACAGCCCGCTCCCCGTCGGGTTCGACGAGGACCACGTCTGGCTGTTCGACGGACGCGGCCGCCGGGTGCGCTGAGCGCCGAGCGCGGCCGTCGGCCGCTTCGAGCCACGCACCGCGCGGAAAACGAGCCGGGGTCTCCTCCCTCTCAGTCGAACATCGTGCCCGGGTCGAGTAAGTGCTCGCGGGCGACGTCCTCGTCGAGTTCTATCCCGAGCCCGGGCGCCTCGGGCACCTCGACGTACCCCTCGTCGATCAGCGGGTCGTCGCGCGTCAGCAGGTCGTCCCACCAGTCGACTTCGAGCGCGTGGTACTCCAGGAGGTCGGCGGTCGGCGCGGCGGCACAGAGGTGGACGCACGCCACCGTCCCCACGGGGCTACAGACGTTGTGCGGCGAGAAGACGATGTAGTTCTCCTCCGCGCGGTCGGCGATCCGCATCGACTCGCCCAGCCCGCCACAGGTCGAGGGGTCGGGCGTCACGATGTCGACCGCCTGGTCGTACAGCATCTCCTTGAACTCGTGGACGCGGAAGCGGTTCTCGCCCGCCGCGACCGGCGTCGCCGTCGACCGGGTCACCTCCCGCTGGACGTCCATGTTCTCCGGCGGGATCAGGTCTTCGAGCCACATCAGTTCGTACGGTTCGAGCGCCGTCGCCAGCCGCTTGGCGCTGTCGAGCGAGTAGTCCCAGTGGCAGTCGAACGCCAGGTCGATCTCGTAACCGATCTCGTCGCGGACCGCCTCGACGATATCCGTCTTCAGGTGGATGTCGTCGTTCCGCAGGCGGCCGTTGTACGGGTCGGGGTCGTTGTCCGACTCGATGTCGAGGTCGAACTTGAGCGCGGTGAACCCCATGTCGGCGACCCGGGCGGCCTCGGCGGCGTACGCCTCGGGGGTGTACGCCTCGGCGTCGGCGTACGCCTCGTAGCCGTCGTCGGTCTCGAACGCCTCGCCCGCGTGACAGTCGCAGTAGATCCGCACCGCGTCGCGGTACTTCCCGCCGAGGAGTTGGTAGACCGGGACGTCGAGTACCTTCCCGGCGATGTCCCACAGCGCGATCTCGATGCCGGTGGCCGCGGTTACGACCTTGCCGGTGGTGCCGCCGTGACCCGACGTCTCCTGAACCATCCGTCGGAACAGTCGCTGGACGTCGAGGGGGTTCTCGCCGACGAGGAAGCGCTTCATGTACTCCATGATGCCGGTCACGCCGCCGCCGCGGTACGACTCGCCGAGTCCCGTGACGCCCGCGTCGGTGTGGACCCGCACGAAGTTCCACTCGAAGTTGCCCTCGACGACGCACGTCTCGATGTCGGTTATCTCGACGTCGCGTTCGGGCGCTCGGTTCACCGCGTGGTTGGAGAAGTCACGCATGCCACGCACTGGGTGAACGACCGTATTAATACTGTAGGTTCCGACGGGTCGGGCTACTCGGGCGGCGCGTCCCACTCCTCGGCGTTGTCCTGCGGGTCGTAGCCGACCACCTCCCGCGCGTGGTCGATGTCGAGCCACCGCCGGTCGTTGTCGCTCACGCCGTAGAACACGTCGAACGTCACGTCGTCGTCGCGGAGACAGCAGTCGAACTGGTGGGCGCAGTCGCGCCGCGACTGCCACGTCGACTTCATCCGGAGCACCTTCCGCCGGTACCGCTCGCTGTCGCGGTCGGGGTTCGCGTCCGCCTCGTCGGTGCCGAGCGTCGCCGACACCGAGAAGCCGCTCTCGGCGTCGCCGTACGGGTGGTCGTCGTCGGGCATCCGGACGCTGCCGATCCGGAGCGCGTAAAACCGCGTCGGGTAGTCGAAGTTCTCCGTGTAGTAGCGGCCGTACGCCTCGCCGAACACCTTCGTCGCGGCGTAGTGGGAGTCGGGCCGGACGGGGTCGGTGTGGTCTATCACGAGACCGAAGTCGGGGTCGTATATCTCCGGGGCGTTGTCCGTCTCGTACATCCCGACGACGTGGTGGGTGGAGCCGAAGACGAACGTCCCAACCTCGGCCTCCCGCGCCGCCTTCAGGACGTTGTTCATCCCGACCAGGTTGGGTTCGAACACGTCCTCCCACCTCCCGTCGGTGGTCGGGTACGCCGCGAGGTGGACCACGGCGTCCTGGCCGTCGAACGCCGGCCGGATCGCGTCGTAGTTCGCCACGTCGGCCACCACCGTGTCGTGGCCGCCGTAGGGGTGGTCGGCCGGCCGGTCCGACCGGTTGAGGTAGGTGAACTCGTACGCCTCGCGGTCGGCGAGGTGGTCTATCAGCGCGGTTCCCACCCGACCGTACGCACCCGTGACTAGGACCTTCACGCCGTCCGGTTCGGCGCGCTACTACAAGCTTCTTTCGTGTAGGTTCGGACGGGAAACGCGCCTCTCGACGGCGCTGGCGACGGCGACGGGGACGACGGCGGCCGGTGGAAGATGGACGGACGAGCCGGCACGGAGGTGGGGCAACCGAAACGGCTTTAGTAACGATCGACCGTGTGTGTCCTATGGTGACACGCCGGTTCGACCACCAGGTGGAGGAGTTGCTCGAACGGATGACGCTGGAGGAGAAGGTGGGGCAGATGGTGGGGACGCCGCCTCACGAGGACGTCGCGGAGATGGAGTCGGAGATCCGCGACCACCACGTCGGCTCGGTCCACTTCGGGGGGACGCCGCACAACACGCCCGAGGCGAAGGCGGAGGTGGCGAACGCGGCCCAGCGAGTCGCCGTAGAGGAGTCGCGGCTGGGGGTCCCGGTGTTCCTGCGCGCGATGGCCGAACACGGCCACGCGGCGGTCGCGGGCAGCACCGTCTTCCCCCAGCAACTCGGCATGGCGGCGACGCGCAACCCCGACCTGGCGCGCGAGGCGGCGAGCGTCGCGGCGACCGAGATGCGCGCGACCGGCGTCCAGTCGACCTCCAGCCCAATCGGCGACGTGGCGCGCGACCAGCGGTGGGGGCGGATCGCCGAGACGTTCGGCGAGAGTCCGTACCTCTCGGCGCGGATGACCGCGGCGATGGTCGAGGGGTACCAGGGCGACGACCCGAGCGACCCCGAGAGCGTGCTCGCGGTCACGAAACACTTCCCGATGTACAGCGAGGGCGTTCGCGGCGAGGACACCGCGCCCAACGAGGTGTCGACGTACACGATGCGACGGGTCCACGTCCCGCCGTACCAGGCGGGCATCGACGCGGGGACCGGCGGGGTGATGCCGTGTTACAACTCCATCAACGGCGAACCGGTCCACGGGTCGAAGCGGATACTCACGGGACTGCTCCGCGAGGAACTGGGGTTCGAGGGGTTCGTGCTCGCCGACTACCGCGGCGCCGAGGACCTCCACCGCGCGCACGACACGACCGCCGACCTCGAACAGTCCATCTGGCAGAGCGTCTCCGCGGGGATGGACCTCCTCCCTTCGGGCGGGAGCACGTACACCGACGCCATCGTGAACCTGGTCGAGTCGGGCGAACTCTCCGAGCGCCGGGTCGAGGAGAGCGCGCGGCGCGTCCTCCGCGCGAAGTTCGAACTCGGCCTGTTCGACGACCCCTACGTCGACGTCGACGAGGCGACGCGGACCCTCGGCAGCGACGACCACCGCGAGATAGCCCGGCGGGTCGCCCGCGAGACGATGACCCTGCTGAAGAACGACGACGACGTGCTGCCGCTGTCACCCGACCTCGGGGAGGTGCTCGTCACGGGGCCGAACGCGGACGACATCGCCCACCAGCACGGCGGCTGGGGGAACGTCCGCGACCCCGACCCGATGGGCGACACCGTCCTCGACGGCATCGAGGCGGCCGTCGGCGACGACACCACCGTCACGCACGAACCCGGGAGCGGGATCAACGAGGCGGGGGACGTCGACGCCGCCGCGGACGCCGCGGCCGACGCCGACGCCGCGGTCGTGGTGCTCGGCGAACCCGACTACGTCCACGAGTTCTCCCGGAGCACGCTCGGCGACACCGCCGACGAGTTCCCCAAGCGGACGCAACTCACGCTGCCGGACGCCCAACTCGACCTCGCGAAGGCGGTCCACGAGACCGGAACGCCGACCGTCGTCGTGTTCGTGACGGGTCGGGTGTTGGCGACGCCGTGGGTCGCCGAACACGTCCCGGGCGTCCTGATGGCGTACCAGCCGGGGTCGGAGGGCGGGGCGGTCGCGGACGTGCTGTTCGGCGCGTACAACCCCCACGGGAAGCTCCCCATCTCGGTGCCCCGGTCGGAGGGGCAGGTGCCGGTCAGGTTCAACTACCTCCCCCACCCCCGCCACCACGGCGCCGAGGAGTCGCACGTCGACAGCTACGACCCGCTGTTCGCCTACGGACACGGCCTGAGCTACACGGAGTTCGCGTACGACGACCTGACGCTGTCGGCCGAGACGGTCGGTCCCGGCGACACCGTCGACGCGGAGGTGACCGTCACGAACGCGGGCGAGCGGGCCGGCGTCGAGACGGTCGAGGTGTTCGTCCGGGACGTGTTGAGTTCGCGCGTCACCCCCGTGCGGGAGCTCGCCGGGTTCGCGCGGGTCGAACTCGACGCGGGCGAGACCGACGTCGCCACGGTCCCGCTCGCCGTCGAGGACGCCGGCGTGATAGGCGACGACGGCGACCGGACCCCGGAGGCGGGGACACACCGGGTGTTCGCCGGCGACCTCAGCGCCGAGTTCGACGTCGAGCGGCGCTACTCGTAACCCCGACCCGTGACGCGACCCCCCGACCACCCCGGTGACGGCTCTCCCACCGCGCGGCGCTCGGGGGGACCGGGCGGTCGCGATTGATTCCCGGATTCCTAACTGTTAATACAGATACTCGCGAAGGTGCGGTGGTGCTCTGAATGAAGAGCGAGAAATTCGACGGCGCCGAGACGTACGAACCCGACGAGGGGTGGCGACGGGTCGCACTCGCCGGCAGCGACCGGTTCAGCTTCGAGTGGTTCGAGAAGCCGCCCGGACACAGTTCGCCACTGCACGACCACGAGAACGAGCAGGTGTGTCTGGTCCTCGACGGGGAACTCACCGTCGCGACGGAGACGGACGAGGTGACCCTCGGGCGGTACGACTCGGTGTGGCTGGCGTCGGGCGAGTCACACCGCGTGGAGAACAGCGGCGACAGCCTCGCGACCGGTCTCGACGTGTTCGCGCCGGGTCGGTCGTTCGACTTCTGGACCGACCGGTAGCGCGGCCGGCGGGCGCGCGTTTCCGGAAACGAGACGATCGATCGTTCGATATATCGGAACTCGACCCCGGTGGCCCCGGACGCGGCGTTCACGACGGGAATCGAGTTCGGAACCAGCCCCGGCCGTCGAGCGACGGCCGTCTCACACGCGAGCCGGTAGGACGGGCGGCTACCGCCGCGTTCGTCCGGATCGCGCCGCGTTCCACGGGTGTGTGGTTTGGTAATACGGAACAATGCTTTTGTTCGCTCGGTCCCGACTCCCGGACGCGATGGGAGACCAAGCGAAGAACCCGATCAAAGGAACCGAGAAGACCATCCTCATCGTCGAGGCGTTGAAGGAGATGGACGGCGCGGGCGTGAGCGAGCTCGCGGAGCGGGTCGGACTCTCGAAGGGGACGGTCCACGACTACCTCAGCACCCTCAGACAGCACAACTACGTCGTCAAGGAGGGGAACACCTACTACGTCGGGTTGGGCTTCTTCGAACTCGGCGAGTACGCGCGCAACCGGCTCCACATCTACCACGTCGCCAAGTCGGAGGTGGACAACCTGGCCGCCGAGACCGGTGAGCTGGCGAACCTGCTATACGAGGAACACGGTCTCGGCGTCTACCTCTACCGCGCTCGCGGCGAGAACGCCGTGACGCTCGACACCCACACCGGGAAGCGACGCTACCTCCACAACACGGCGCTGGGGAAGGCGATTCTCGCGTACATGCCCGACCACCGGGTCGAGGCGATCCTCGACCAACACGGCCTCCCGCGGGCGACCGAGCGAACGATCACGGACCGCGAGGAACTGTACGAGGAACTCGCCGCGGTACGCGACCGGGGGTACGCCTACTGCAACCAGGAGCGCGTCGAGGGCCTGCAGTGTATCGCGACGCCGCTGATCAGCCGCGCCGACGGTGCGGTGCTAGGGGCGATCAGCGTCGCGGGACCGACGACCCGGATGACGAACGACCGAGTGGGCGAGGAGATATTGGACCGACTCCTCCAGGCCGCGAACGTCGTCGAGATCAACGTCAACTACGCGTGAACGGTCGTCCCCCGGCGTTCCCACTCCCATCGCTCGTGTCGTCGCTCAGAACGAGCGTTCGACATTCCGGAACGAACTGACCGACACCCTCTCGTCGTCCCGGTTCGTGGAGTAGACGCGTACGATTACAGACGTACGCGTGTAATCGTATGGGCGAGACGACCGTCGCGGCCGCAGGTGCTGCCCGGCCGGGTCGTTCTCACCCTCTCCGCCCCGGACGAGAACGACCGTCCGACCCTCCCGAATCATCAACGTCCGACACTGTAGGACCTAATATACGAAGTTCGATATGATTTCAGAACCGAACTCCCGTGTCCGACGCGGGAGCGGGTTCGTACAGAACCGGCGACAGAACTCGGCTGTGGCCGGCGGAACTCGGTGGATCCGGGCGGTTTCCGCGGTCGATACGGATGTCCGACCGATCCCGCGCGAGCGCCCGGAGATTGATAAGGGTTCGGCCGTAGTCGGACGCATGGACATCGACACCGAAGAACTCCGCGCCTCGCTCACCCCTCGCGAGGAGAACGAGGCCATCAAGTCGTACCAGAACACCGTCTCGGTCGCGTGTCCCGCGTGCGGGGAACCGTTCGACGACCTCGTGGTCTGTAAGCAGAACCCGACGAGTCTCGACCTCTCGAAGCGACTCGACCTGTGTGTCGGCGTCGACGACGACAAGGCGTACATCTTCACTCACAGCTAACCGGCCCCTAGCTCCGCCAGGGTGCCGCCCGCCGTTGGAGTTGGCCCGCGAACTGATATCGGGTAGTTGATATGACGGAACGGGATGCATGTATCGTATCTTTCTGAAATCGGTTCCAGCGAAAGTTCATACGGCTCCCGGCCCTGGGTCCGAACGCGCAAATGTCCGAATACGAACTGCCGCCGCTCCCGTACGACTATGACGCGCTCGAACCGCACATCTCCGAACAGGTGCTGACGTGGCATCACGACACCCACCACCAGGGCTACGTCAACGGCTGGAATTCCGCCGAGGAGACGCTCGAACAGAATCGCGAGGAAGGAGAGTTCGGTTCCTCGGGGAGCGCCCTGCGGAACGTCACCCACAACGGGTCGGGACACATGCTCCACACGCTGTTCTGGCAGAGCATGAGCCCCGAGGGCGGCGACGAACCTTCCGGTGAACTCGCCGACCGGATCGAGGAGGACTTCGGCTCGTACGACGCCTGGAAGGGCGAGTTCGAGGCCGCAGCCAAGAACGCCAGCGGTTGGGCGCTGCTCGTGTACGACTCGTTCTCGAACGAACTCCACAACGTCGTCGTGGACAAACACGACCAGGGCGCCCTCTGGGGCAGCCACCCCGTCCTCGCGCTCGACGTCTGGGAGCACTCCTACTACTACGACTACGGCCCCGCCCGCGGCGACTTCATCGACGCCTTCTTCGAAGTCGTCGACTGGACCGAACCCGCCGAGCGGTACGAGCAGGCCACCCAACTGTTCGAGTAGTCGAGCGATAGAACCGACGGACGACCGGTCCGTCGGGCAGTCGGCCCCGAACGCGGCACCCGACCGTGGGCACCGGAACCGGGTCCCGCACCCCGACGTTCGCGGTACCGTTCTCCGAGCCGCCGAACCGCCGTGAGCCGGGCGTCCGAGACGCGGCCCGGTGTTCGAACTCGACGGGGTCGACCGTCAGACGCGTGAACGAACGCGTCCGCGCCGTCAGTGCTGTTCGAGCCCCTGCCGCAGGAGGTCGATGACCGCGCCGAGGATGACGACGTTCTTCACGAACTGGTACAGTTCGACCTGTCGCTGCTGGTCGTCCTCCTCGTTCCAGAAGTCGTGCATCGTCGGGGTGACGCCGAGCAGGAACGACCCGACGGCCCCCGCCGCGAGGACGGGCATCCGCCAGAGCAGGACGCCGATGCTCCCGACGCCGAGCATCCCGCTCCCGAACGGAACCAGTTTGTCCGCGAGCGGGACCCCGTTCGCCTCGGCGTACCCTATCTGTCCCTCCAAGTCACGGAGATTCTCGAACGCGGTGTACGCGAGCAACCCTCCGACGAGGAGCCGTCCGATCCTCGACGGCGGGTTCCGCTCGGTTTTGCGCAGCGAGCGCCCCCCATCCGACTCCTCCTCTTTTTGATCGGTTTCGACAGCCATCGTCCCCCTTACGTCGGCGTTGATTGACAAGGCTGTCGGTCCCGTTCTCGTACTCGCGTCGTCACGTTCGGCGGAACATCGCCCCGATACGCCGTGACAGATAGTATACGATATCTGCCTGTTGTCGCATATCTGTCCCCGCTACGCCCGTGTACGCGCTGCTCGAAGGCCGGAGCGCTTCCCGGGATATTATTCGATGTCCGATAGGAGATGCGGTCTCGACGTACGCTCACGACGGCGAAACGACCCCGCCGGCCGGCCGTCGTCCGTGCGGTCGGGGGTCGGCGCGGCCCGGCCGGCCCGACGGCGGCGGGACCGCGCTTCGGGGTCGCTACTCGCTCGGCAGGTCGACGGTGACCGTGTGTTCGCCGGGACCGAAGGTTCCGGTCGTGCTCTCGAGTAGGACCTGTTCGTCCGCGGTGTCGGCGTCGAACGTCTCGTCCGACATCGAGTAGACTGCGAGCGACAGCGTCATCTCGTCGCAGCCGTCCGCGACGGTGAAGGTGACGCTCGCGGTGCCGTCGTCGTGTTCGCGGATGTGGCCGTAGTCGAGACAGTCCCGTATCTCAGCGCTCGGCCACGCGGTGTCCTTCTCCGTGATGCCCTCCTCGGCCGACCCGAACGCGAACCGCATCAGGCGGTCTTGGGCGGCGTACAGGCCGTCCTCGCCGAGTTCCTCGATCGGTTCGCCCGCGGCGAAGTCCACCTGGTAGTACGATTCGGCGTCGGTCGCCTCGGCGGCCCGGAGCGTCACGGCCGATTCGACCGTCTGGCCGGCTTCGAGCGTCGGCTCTTGGCCCAGGGCGGGCTGGCGGTTCATCCAGCCGTAGGGGTTGGTCCCCGAGATGGAGCGGTCGAGGACGAGCAGGTCGACCGACTCGGTCCGGGCTTGCGCGCGGACGTGCTGTTCGCGGTCGGCGTCCGACGCCGCGCGCAGGCCGGTTCCGGCGCCGTCGGTGAGGTCGACGCGGTGGACGTTCCGCTTCGTGCTCCGGAAGTCGTTCGACCCGTACGCCGTGGTGTCGTCCTTCCACGGCTGTCCCGTCTGGATGTCGATCGCCGGACTCTCCGGCCGCGTCCCGTCGGGGAACGCCGAGGCCGTCCCCGTCTCGCGGCCGACGTGGTCGGCGGGGTAGGCGCTCCAGAGACCGTCCCGGTCCCACGACAGCGTCGTGAACCCGGGGCGGGCGGGGAACGCGACGCCCGCCTCGCGTGCGTCGACCGCCTCGGTGAGCGTGAACGCGTAGCCCACGCGCAGGCCCTCGGCGGCGGGTTCGAGCGTGAACGTCCCCTCGGCGGTGTCGTACGCGACGTCGACCAACACACGGTCGCCGTCCCGGCGGACGCCCGTCACCGTCCGCCCCGACAGGCGGTGGTCGATGGCGGTCTCGTACTCGCGGCCGGCCTCGTCTTGGGTGGGTGTGACGGCGAACTCCAGGCCGTCGACGAGTGAGTCACCGTCGGCCGACCGGACCTCGACGGCGCCCGTCTCGCTATCGACGTGCGCCGCGACCGACCCGGCGTCGACGGTGAACGACCCGTCGCCGGTCTCGACGCCCGTGCCCTCGGCGCCGCCGTCGTCGGCCGCCGCTGCGTCGGCGTCGTCGGGTTCGGCGACGAACTCGTTGACCGTCCACCCGTCGTGGACCGCCTCGACCCGGACCGACTCGCCCGGTGCGGGGACGGTCACCCGCGTCTCCTCGCCGGGCGCGAGCGAGACGTCGAGGTCGGTTTCGTCCCCGTCGCTGTCGGCGGTCAGCGTCACCTCCGAGAGGTCGGTGAACTCGTAGCGGTTCTCGACGGTCAGCGTGACGCTCCCGCCGTCGGCCGCCCACGCGGCGTCGGAGAACGTGACCGGCGCGTACACCTTTCTGACGTGCCAGAACTCCGGGCGGTGCCGGCGGTTGCGGTCGAGCATCCCCCAGAGGTACTCGCCCCACTGTTCGAGGTGGTCGCCGCCGGCCCACAGCGCCGCCCCGGCGACCGACTCCGCGTTCCGGCACCGCTCCCAGATGGTCTCGAACACCCGCCCCCACTCGTCGCGCAGGCCGGGGTCCGTGACGAGTTCCTCGTCGTTGTAACAGTAGGTGTGGGCGTACTCGTCGTACAGCAGCGGCGCGTCGGTGCCGGAGTACTCCTCGACGGTCGACCCCGACCGCAGCGCCGGGTAGTGGTGCGCGCGGAGTTCGTACTCGTCGTGCCACGGGTCCGACGGGTCGTACACGTCGTGGTTGAATATCTTGGGTCGCGTCGGGTCGAACTCGTCGACCAGACCCGCGACCGTGTCGAACACGTCGTACCACTCCGACTCGTTGGCGATCGACCAGATGCAGACCGACGCCCGGTTGCGGTCGCGCTCGACCGTCTCCAGCGTCTGTTGGACCACCACGTCCGGATAGGGGTCGCCGCGGTCGCGCCCGACGAACATGTGCGGCGCCTCCATCTCGACGACGATGCCGAGTTCGTCACACGCCTCGAGGAACGCCTCCGAGGTGGGGTGGTGGGCGGTGCGGACGTAGTTGACGTTCGCCTCCTTCAGCCGGCGGGCGTCCTCGCGGGTGATCGCCGGCGGGATGGCCTGGCCGTACTGCGGGAGGTGGATCTCCTCCCAGTTGACGCCCCGGAGCGTCACGGACGTGCCGTTGATCAGGAGTTGGTTCCCGCTCACCTCCACGTCGCGGATGCCGACCGACTCGGTGACCCGTTCGGTCGTCTCCCCCGCGTTCAGTTCGACCGCGACGTCGTACAGTCGGGGGTGTTCGGGGTCCCACGTCCGCGGGTCGGAGACGGGAATCTCGACCGACAGCTCCTCGGTCGCGCCCGCAGCGAGCGAGGTGACCTCCGCCTCGGCCGACCCCGCGGTCGACCCGTCGGGACCGGTCAGCGTGACCGTGGCCGTCGCGGCGTCGAGGGCCGCGTCGCCCGCGTTGGTGACCGGGGCGTCGACGTGCACCGTCGCGCTCCCGGCGTCGAGGTCGGTCCGGACGACCAGGTCCGAGAGGTGCGCGTCGGGCAGGCCGACGAGCGTCACGTCGCGCGTGATGCCGCCGGTGACGTTCTGCCAGCCCATGTCGTCGGACGCCGACCGCTGGGCCACGCCGACCGCGAGGTCGGTCGACCCGTCGGGGTCGACGGCGTCGGTGATATCCACCTCGAAGGGGGTGTAGCCGCCGACGTGTTCGGTCACGAGCGTCCCGTCGACGTACACCCACGCGTGGCTGTACACCGCGCCGAAGTGGAGTTTGACCCGCCCCTCCCAGCCGTCGGGCACCTCGAACTCCCGGCGGTACCAGCCGCGTTGGCCCTCCGGCGGGTACCACTCCGAGGACCCACTGGGGACGTAGTAGTCCTCGTACGCCCACTGGCCGGGCACGGCCTCCTCGCGCCACTCGACGCTGCGGTCCTCCAGCGAGTCGTACGTCAGCCACAGCACCGCGTTCGACGGCACCGACGAGAACCCCTCCGCGACCTGCGCGTCGGTCAGCGCCGTATCGAGCGCCGCGGTCGACCTGACGGAGACGTCGAGGTCGTCGCCGCCGACCACGAACGGCGCGTCGCTGCTCGCCAGCCCCGACGCGCCGTGGGAAATCGCCCCGCGGAACTCGCCGTCGACGTAGATGCGGTTCTCGTCGGCGGCGACCACGACGGTCAGCCGGTGCCACTCGCCGGTCGAGACGTCGGTCTGGACCGAGTCGGGGTAGCTCCCGTCGGCGGTCTGCATGTAGAAGGAGGCGGTCCCGTCGTAGATGCCGAGTCCGAACTGCTCGGTGCCGGTGGAGACGGGACTGCTCCCCTTGTCGACGACGAGACCGCTCCCGCCGTCGTACTTGACCGTCGCTTCGAGCGTGAACCCGGTCGACGCGAGGTCCAGACTCTCCGGTGACCCCGCCGAGACGTACGGCGCGCCCGCCAGGTCGAGCGCCTGCCCGCCCTCGCCGGCGACGAACGCGGGGTCGCCGACGAGTTCGCCGTCGTTGCCCGACCCCGACTCGTCGGCGACCACGCCGCCCGACGCGGAGTCGAACCCGAGCCACGCCACCGCGCTGTCGGGCACCGAGTCGAACCCGCCGGCCACCTGCTCGGCCGACAGCGCCGCGTCGAACGCCGCGAACGCGTCGACCACCGGCGTCCCCTGCGTGCCGTCCGCGGAGTTGTAGCCGACGTGGAGCGGCGAGTCCGTGTGCGGGAGCGACGAGACGCCGTGTTCGAGCGAGCCGACCGCCTCGCCGTCGACGTAGAGACGCATCGCGTCCGGTCCCATCACGAACGTCGCGGTGTACCACTGGCCGGGAGTGAGGTCGCCGCCGGTCACCGTCGGCCAGTCGCCCTCGCCTTGCGTCCAAAAGGAGAGTTCGCCCCCGTAGACGCCCGCGGAGTACTGGCTCCCGCCTTTCGAGAACAGCAGCGTGTCCGCGGAGTACTTGAACGTCAACTGGACCGTGAAGCCGGGTTCGGTGAAGTCGAGACCCCCGGCGTCGCCGACCGCGACGTACGCGTCGCCCGCGAGGTCGACCGCTCGGGCCGACTCGTCGGTGACGACCGGCGGGTCGTTCGCGAGGGTCGCGTCGTTACCCGCGGGCGAGGAGTCGGGCGTGACGACCCGCGACCCGTCCGCGCTGCTCGGCGGGCCGTCGCTCCCCGAGAGCGCGAACTCCCACGTCCCGTTGAGCGACCGCGTCCCGCCCGCATCCGTCTCGGCCGGGCGCGGCGTCGTCCCGACCGACTCCACGATGTCGGCGTACTCGCCCTCCGCGGCGGCCCGTGCCGCCTCCTCGGCCGCGCTCGCCCCGACCGGTAGTGTCGATCCGAGCGTGATCCCAGCGACCCCCGAAAGGACCGTTCGGCGGGTCGGCGCTACCGCTCTCCGTGACGGTGTCTCGTGTTCCTTCGACATGCCAGGTGATTCCGAGTGAACATCTACGTGCCGGGACAATAACTTCGATGGTTGATCATACGGGTACTCCGTCGAATCTATTCCGGAGCGACAGGTGTCGCGGTGGTCCGCGGCGGGTTCGGCGGCCGACTTACGCGTCGTTCGGTCGGTCGCCGAACGCCAGCGACGAGGGGGCGGCGTCGGTGACGGCCACGTCGTACGGGTCGACGGCGTCGTCGCCGACGTGCCACGTCGCGCCGTCGGGGGCGTCGACGGGGACGGGGTCGGCGGAGAAGTTCGCCACCCACGTCAGACCGCCTCGGTTGGCGAGCCGAACCCCCGCGGGGAGCGGGTCGGTCGTCTCGACGCCCGCGCGGTCGAGCACGTCGCCCACGAGCGTCCGCGCGAGTTCCTCGCCCGGCCACGTGCCGACGTAGGTGGCCGCCCCCTCGCCGACCGCGTTCCGGACGACGGCCGCCTCGCCGTCCGCGCGCCCGCCGTCGTAGCGGGCCACCACCTCGGCGCCGTCGTCGGCCGGCGACAGCCACTCGTTCCAGACGCGGGCGTCGAACCGCTCGCCGTCGACGACGACGCCGCTCTCCAGCGAGTCGGGGACGCTCTCGTGGTCGTCCACCGTCGCGCCCACCAGCGTCGCGAGCGGCCCGGGCTGGGGGGCGTCGTGGAGCTTGTTGTACGGGTCCTTCACGCCCGAGCGCATCCCGACGAGGAGTTCGCCGCCGCCCTCGACGTACGACCCGAGCGCGTCGGCGAGGTCGTCGTCCGCGAGATAGAGGGAGGGGGCGACCGCCGCGTCGTACCCCGAGAGGTCGGCGGTCGGCCGCACCACGTCGACGCCGACGGACCGCTCGCGGAGCGCGGCGTAGTACGTCTCGACGTGGAGCCAGTAGTCGAAGTCGGGCGTCATCGGCTCGATTCCCAGCGCCCAGAGGTCGTCGTAGCTGTGCAGCAGCGCCACGTCCGCGTCCGGCACGGCGAGCGACTCCCCGTCGTCGGCGTCCCGTTCGCCCCCGATATCGTCGAACTCCGCGGCCGCGTCGCTCGCGTCGTGGTAGCCCGCGTCGGGTTCGCCGTCGCGTTCGAGCAGGCCCGCGTGGTACTGCTCTTGGCCAGTCAGACACCGCCGCCACCGGAAGTAGCTCACCACGTCCGCGCCGTGGGCGGCCGCGTACTGCGCCCACAGCCGCATCGCCCCCGCCGCGGGCTGTGGCGAGTAGGGCGGCCAGTTGATGTCGCCGGGCTGCTGTTCCATCACCCAGAACGGCTCGCCGGTCGCGCTCCGGTAGAGGTCGTGGTCGAGTCCCAGGTTGTCGGGGTTGCCCGCGCGGTACTCCGCCTCCGAGACGTGCTCGCGGCGCTCCTGGACGTGCCCCGTCGGGTAGGAGTCCCACGACGCGAAGTCGAGGTCCGCACAGACGTCGTACGCGTCGAGTTCGCCGTAGTGGGACATGAAGTTGTGCGTGACGAACCAGTCGTCGTCCGCCTCCCGCAGGAGGCGGGTCTGGATGCGGTTGTACTCGACGGCGGAGTCGCTACAGAACCGGTAGTAGTCGAGCAGCCGCGAGGGGTGGTGGTCGGCGGCGGTGTGCCGCGGCGGGTCCGCCTGCGCGAACGAGTTCAGCTCCTGACTCCAGAACGCGGTCCCCCACCGCCCGTTGAGCGTCTCCACGTCGCCGTACGTCTCGCGGAGCCAGCCCCGGAACGCGCTCGCGCAGTCGTCACAGTAACACCGGAGCGTGCCGTGACAGCCGTACTCGTTGTCGGTCTGCCAGCCCGCGACCGCGGGGTGGTCCGCGAAGCGTTCGGCGAGAGCGCCGACGATACGACGGGTCTCCCGCCGGTAGGTGGGGGAGTTGAAACAGTAGTGCCGGCGGCCGCCGTACTGGCGGGTCGTCCCGTCGGCCTCCGCCTGGAGGATGTCGGGGTGTTCGTCGACGAGCCACTTCGGCGGCGCCGCAGTCGGCGTACACAGCACCGCCTGCATGCCGTACTCGCCGACCAGGTCGACCGCGCGTTCGAGCCAGTCGAACTCGAACTCGCCGGGTTCGGGTTCGAACCGCGACCACGCGAACTCGCCCATGCGGACGTACTCGATGCCCGCCTCCGCCATCCGCTCGACGTCCGCCTCGGCTCGCTCGGCCGGCCAGTGCTCCGGGAAGTAACAGACTCCGACGTTCACGCGTGGAGGTCACCCCGGACCGCCGTAAGTCGATCGGTGGTCGACGGCGCGCGACCCCGTCGGCGTCCCGCGGGTCCGGGTCGGCTCGCCCCCGCGGCGGCGTCCCCGTCTCGGCTCGGAGTCGGACGCGGGAGCCGGGGCGGGCTCACTGGTCGGGTCCCGGCTGGACGTACTGCTCGTAGCTGATGTCCGTCTCGCTCGTCTTGGTCTTGATCGACTCACTCGTCTTCGGGTCGAACAGGTAGAGGTCCTCCTCGTCGAAGCCGAACGCGACGGTCACGCCCTCCTCGGGGTGGATCTCGCTTTCGATGCGCGCGGTCAGGTCGACGTCGCCCATCCGGGCGTACAGGAAGTTCTCGTTGCCCATCTCCTCGACGACGGTCACCTCGCTGGGCATCGCCCCGTCGACCTCCGGCCGGAGGTCCTCGGGCCTGACGCCGACGCGGACGCGGTCGTACCCCTCGACCAGCGAGGGGTCGTCGAGCGCGTACTCGAACCCGCCGGGACCGGTGAGCAGCCCCCCGTCGACGTCCGCGGTGAACGCGTTGATGCTGGGGCTGCCGATGAACCCCGCGACGAACTCGTTTGCGGGCGAGCGGTACACGTCGCTCGGCGTTCCCACCTGCTGGAGTTCGCCGCCCTCCAGGATGACGATCCGGTCGCCCATCGCCATCGCCTCCGTCTGGTCGTGGGTGACGTACGCCGTCGTCACGCCGAGTTCCGACTGGAGCTCCTGTAGCTCGGTACGCATCGTCGACCGGAGCTTCGCGTCCAGGTTGGAGAGCGGTTCGTCCATCAGGAACACCTCGGGGTCGCGGATGATCGCGCGGCCGAGCGCGACCCGCTGCTGTTGGCCGCCCGAGAGTTCGCGCGGCTTCTGTTCGAGCAGCGTGTCGATGCCGAGCAGACCCGCTATCTCCTCGACGCGGGCGTCTATCTCGTCGCTCGACTGCTTGGTCGACAGCCGCAGCGGGAAACCGATGTTCTTCCGGACCGTCATGTGGGGGTACAGCGCGTAGTTCTGGAACACCATCGCCACGTCGCGTTCGCGCGCCCGCCGGTCGGTCACGTCGCGGCCGTCGAACTCGATGGTCCCCGAGGTGACGTCCTCCAGTCCGGCGATACACCGGAGCGTCGTCGTCTTCCCACAGCCGCTGGGGCCGACGAACACGAGGAACTCCCCGTCCTCGACCGTCAAGTCGAGGTCGTCGACCGCGACTATCTCACCGTTCTCGTCGCCGAACACCTTGCGAAGTTTCGTGATGTCGATTGTTGCCATTCGTGGTCACCTACTGTTTGACCGACCCCGAGAGGATGCCCTTGATGAAGTACTGCTGCATCGTCAGGAAGACGACGAAGATGGGCGTCACCGCCAACGACGTCGCCACCATGATCTGGTCGAAGTACACCCGCTGTTGGCCGACCAGTTCGGCCAGCGCGAGCGGGATCGTGTACATCTGCGGGTCCTGCAGGATCACCAGCGGGTAGAGGAACGCCTGCCACTGGTTCAAAAACAGGATGATCGACAGCGCCGCCAGCGACGGTAGCATCGTCGGCAGCGCGATCTTGTAGTACAGCTGGAACTCCGTGGCGCCGTCCATCCGCGCGGATTCGAGCAGCGATTCGGGGATCGCCTGCATGTTCTGGCGCATCAGGAAGATCCCCAGCGGGTTCGCCGCCCACGGCAAGATCACGGCGAGATACGAGTTCGTCCACCCGATCTGCACCATCAGCAGGAACAGCGGGATGATCAACAGCTGGATCGGCAACACCAGCGTCGCGAGGATGAAGTAGAACAGCGGCTCCTTGAACCGGAACTCGTACTTCGCGAACGCGAAGCCGGCCATCGAACACAGCACCAGCGACAGCGCGGTGTACGCCACCGCGATGATGATGCTGTTGCCGATGCTGTTGAGGAAGTCGACGTTCTCCTGGAGCGCCTGGAAGTTGTCGAACCACTGGAGCCCCGGGATCAGCCGCGGCGGCCAACTGAAGAACTCCGACTGCGGGATGGTCGCGGCGACGATCATCCAGTACAGCGGGATCAACACGAGGACGACGATCACCATCAGGAAGATGTACGCGCCGAAGCGCCACAGCGCCTCGTTGCGCTCCTCCTCACGCATCCTGGTCACCCCCGTAGTGGATCTGGACGATGGACATCGCGCTCACGATGAGCACGAGGATGACCGAGACGGCGCTTGCGTACCCCAGGTTGAGCTGGAGGAACGCCTGGTTGTAGATGTACTGCACGATGGTTATTGTCGCGTTCGACGGGCCGCCGCCGGTGATCACGTACGGCTCCGAGAAGATCTGGAACGTCCCGATCGTCGACGAGACGACGACGAACAGCAGCACCGGCCGAAGCTGCGGGAGCGTGACGTAGCGGAACTTCTGCCAGCGGCTCGCGCCGTCGATCTCGGCGGCCTCGTACAACTGCTGCGGGACGGTCTGGAGCCCCGCCAGCAGGATGATCATGTTGTAGCCGAGCCAGCGCCACGTGACCGCGATCACGAGCGTTATCCGCGCGCCCCACGCGCTACCGAGCCACGCGACCGGCGAGAGCCCGAGTTGGACGAGCGCGTAGTTGATCAGCCCGACCTGGTCGTTGAACAGCAGCAGGAAGATGGTCGAGTACGCGACCAGCCCGGTGGCGACGGGCAGGGCGATGAGCGTCCGGAACAGCCCCTTCGCGCGGATGAACTTCGAGTCCAACACGAGCGCCGTCGCCAGCCCCAGGCCCACCATCAACGGCACCTGCACCAGGAAGATGAACGAGGTGTTGAACAGCGACGTGTGGAACAGCGAGTCGCGGAATATCAGCCGCTCGTAGTGGGAGAGCCCCACGAACTCCAGGTTCGCGATCGCGGGGATCGAGACCGTCAGCGGCCCCGCTTGGATCTGGAGCAGGATGTCGTTCGAGACCCCGACGTAGTTGAAAAATGACAGGTACAGCGTGTACAGCGTCGGGAACAGCAGGAAGACCCCGAACAGGATGAAGAACGGCGAGATGTACGCGTACGGCAGCCCCGGGATCGTGGGGACGTTGTCCGAGATGCCCTGCCGGGTGTAGCGGACCTGGTCGGAGAGCTGTCGGTACGCGGTCGACGAGCGGACGCGCGACTGGATGGCGGCGAGCACCATCCGCCGGTTACCCCCGCCTCCGGTCGGGGTCCGCGGACCCGGCTGGGTCGCGGGTCGGCTCCGTCGCTCGGGCGGTACGGGTTCGGCCGTCGCGTCGTCCGCGGCGGTGGTCGGCCGTCCCGGAACGGGGGCCGGCCCGCCGTCGCGGCCGTGGCGTGGTGGTCGGGTGTGGGGTGGGGCGTGTCATGAGGTCGGTGTCGTGAACACGGTGTTCGGGAGCGGTTGACGGGTCACCGTCGGCTCAGGCGACTTCCCGGTCGGTCCGGTCGGCGACGGTCTCGGCGGCGTCCTCCATCGCCCGCTGGGGGGACTTGTCGCCGTCGAGCATGTTGCCGAGTTCCGTCTCGATGGCGTCCTGCACCTCGGGAGTGTCGGTGGTGTAGTTGTACGGTTCGATCTCCTGTGCCACCTCGGCGAACAGGCCGAAGACGGGCTGGCCGCCGTAGAACTCCTGTTCTTGGTCGTAGATGTCGGCCTCGTACGCCGTCGTCAGCGACGGGAACAGCCCGTAGTCTTCGAGCATCCGGTTCTGTGCCTCGGGGGTCGTCATCGCCCACAGGCAGTAGTCGTACGCCCGGTTGACGACCGCGTCGTCGTCGATCTGTGAGGGGATCGCCATGTTCGACCCGCCGCGGTTCGACGCCCGGGTGCCGCCCTCCTCGAACGCCGGAAGCTTGTACACCCCCCAGTTGCCCGACGTGTCGGGCAGTTCCGCCCGTAGGGTGCCGTCCATCCACGCCGCGGTCGCGACCGACGCGAGCGTCCCCTCGGCGAACGCGGTGAACCAGCCGCCCGACCACGTCTCGATGCGGGTCGTGATGCCCGCGTCCTGCATGTCCATCATCAGTTGGGCGACGGCGACGCTGTCCTCGCTCCCGACGGCGACGGCGCCGTCGTCGGTGAACGCCTGCCCGCCCCGCTGGCGGATGAGCATCCGCCAGAGCTGCGCCATGTCCTGCGTCGGGAGGTTGATCATCGCCACGTCGTCGGGGAGCTGCGAGCCGGCCTCGATGAACGCGTCCCACGTGGTGAGGCTCTCGGGGTCGATGCCCGCCTCCTCGTAGCGGTCGCGCTTGTAGAAGACGCCCGTCGGGCCGATGTCCCACGGGATGGCGTAGTAGGAGTCCTCGTAGCTGACCGTCTGCCACTTCCCCTCGACGATGTCCTCGGTGATGCCCGCCTCCTCGATGCGGGAGGTGAGGTCCGTCAGGCCGTCGATGCTCGCGTAGTTGGTCACGTCGTAGTTCTGGACCACCGAGAAGTCGGGCGCGCCGCTCCCGCTGGTGACGGCCGTCTGGAACCGCTGTTCCCAGGCGTCGCCGCCGAGTTCCTCGACGGTGACCTCCGCGTCCGCCTCCTCGTTGTACGTCTCGGCGGCGTCTTGGAGCGCCCGGGCCGCGATGTTCCACCCCCAGCCGTTTGCGGCCGACGCCATCTGTGAGCCGGACCCGCCGTCGGTCCCGGTTCCGCCGTCGCCGGTGCCGCCGTCGCCGGTACCGCCGTCGCCGGTACCGCCGTCTCCACTGTCGCCGTCCCCGTTCCCGTCGCCCCCGCCGGTGCTGACACTGCAGCCCGCGAGGCTCGCTGTCCCCGCGACTCCGAGTGCTTGGAGGAACTGTCGACGGCGCGCGTCCGGATCGGTAGGCTTCGCCATGATCCTCTGTGAGTCTATTACAATCGTATATGAAGGTATCGGTCGTCCGTTCCCCTCGACCGTCGCCGATCGGCCGCAGGCAGGGCGGCCCGCACGTCGAGAGCCGTCGAACGACCGGGTGCCGACGCCCGACGGGCGGGGGGTCGGGACCGCTCAGGCCAGGTCGAGAACCGACGCCACCGCCGCGTCGGGGTCGCCCGTCGGGGAGAACTCACAGCCCACGTAGCCGTCGTACCCCGCGTCGTCGAGCGCCTCGAACACGTTCGCGTAGTTCAACTCTCCCGTCCCCGGTTCGTGCCGGCCGGGCACGTCCGCGACGTGGACGTGCGCCACGTCGTCGACGTTCCCGGTCACGGTCTGGATGACGTTCCCCTCCGTCACCTGCTGGTGGTAGACGTCGTAGAGGAGTCCGACGCTCGGCGAGTCGACTTCGTCGACGATGGCGAACCCCTCGTCGCTGGTCTCCAGGTAGTTGTCGGGGTGGTCGACCGCCCGGTTCAGCGGTTCGAGCGCTATCGTGACGCCCGCCTCCTCGGCGTCGGGCGCGACGCGCGAGAGGGCGTCCACGATGGCGTCGTGTTGGGCGTCGTCGTCGACGCCCGCCTGGTCGGGACCGCTCGTCGCGATCAGGGTCGGAATCCCCCGGTCGGCCGCCGTCCGGATCGACTCGCGGACCGTCTCGACCGCCTCGTCGGTGCCGTCGGGGTCGGTCAGCGTCCCCCCCGCGACACAGCCCGCCACGTCGACGCCCGCCTCGTCGGCCGCCGCCGCGACGGCGTCGAGGTCCTTCTCGCGCCAGCCCCAGAACTCCACGGCGTCGACGCCCGCCTCGCCGGCGCGGCGGACCCGCGCCTCGAACGGGTCGTCGTCGTACACCATCTCGACGCAGACCGACAGTCGCACCATCAGTCGTCACCCGACGACGTCGGCGCCGGCGAGAGGTCGCCCGAGTCGAGCATCGACTGGAGCGGGTTGTCGTCGATGTCGAGCGGGAGGTCGACCCGACCGCGGCGGCGCGACGACTCCCAGGCGGCGAAGATGAGTTCGGTCGCCCGGAGCGCGTTGTCCGAGCCGAGTTCGGGTTCGTCGCCCTCCCGGAGACACCGGACGTTCTCCGCGAGCGCGCGGTCGATGAACTCCCAGCCGTGGAGTCCGTCGTCCGTCTCGACCGTCTCCCACCCCTCGCCGTCGCGGCGGATGCGGAGCGGCGGGAGCTCCTCCCCTTCGTCGTGGGCGCCCACCTCGATGACGCCGTCGCTCCCGACCAGACGGTTGTGACACGCGACCGCCGCGGTGGGTCCGCCCCCGCCGCCGAAGTCGCTGTCGGAGGTGCCGACGCCGTGGACGCCGCTGTCGTACTCCCAGTGGACGACCGCCTGGTTCTCGTTGTGCGTCCCGAACAGGACGTTCTCCTCGGAGTAGTCGATCTGTGCCAACACCCACTTCGCCGGCGACTCGTCGGCGAAGTAGTTACAGAGGTCGAACGAGTGGCTCCCGTAGTCGAACAGGCCCACGGGCGCCGCGAACTCGACGCGTTCGAGGTCGCCGATCTCGCCGTCGTCGAGCAGTTGCTTCGCGGTCCGGACCGCGTCGCTGAACCGTCGCTGGTGGTTGATCGTGAGTTGGACGCCGTGGCGGTCCGCCGCCTCCGCCATCGCCCGCGCGTCGCCGTAGGTGTCGGCCATCGGCTTCTCGCAGTGGACCGCCTGCACGACGCCGCTCTCGATGCAGTCGACGGTGATGTCGGCGTGGACCGCGGGCGGCACGCAGACCGAGACGATGTCGGGTTCGACGGCCGACAGCATCGCGCCGTACTCCTCGAACACCGCGTCGTCGCTCAGGCCGAACTCGTCGGCGAACGCCTCGGCGTTCTCGCGGACGATGTCGGCGCAGGCGACCAACTCGCAGTCGTCTAGCTTCTCGTACCCCGCCGCGTGGTGGTACGCCATCGCGTACCCGTCGCGTCCCGGGTCGTCTGGCTCGGTTCCGGTTCCCACGATGGCGACTGTGTACGTCACGTCCTCGGGTTCGGTCGTTAATATAAAATCCTTTCTGATACCCCGCCGGCCCGTTGGGTAACGGCTATACTCGCGCGACTGTACTGATCGATCATGAACAGCGTGTCCGTCGGCGAGCACGAACTCGAAGCGGGCGACGACCTGGTCGAACTCCGCGACAGCACCGACCTGCTCGGCGACCCGGGGGCGCTCCGGACGCGTCTGGCCGCCGACGGCTACCTCTACCTCCGGGGGTTCCACGACCCGGACCTCGTTCGCGCGGCGCGCCGCGACGTGTTGGAACACCTCGCCGAGGAGGGGGTACTCGACCCCGAGGAACCCGTCGAGGCGGGCGTCGTCCACCCCGACTACTTCGGCGGCGAGTTCGACATGAGCGCGGCGTCGTGGACCCACTACCCCAACCTGGAGGAACTCGCCGAGGGCGAACGGGTCATGGAGTTCTTCGCGGAGTTTCTCGACGCGAAGCCGCTCGCGCTCGACCGCAAACTCGGGCGCGCGAAGGCCACGGGCGAGTTCACCGGCTTTCACGTCGACCGGATATTCGTGGGCCGGGGGACGGAGCAACTGTACACCGTCTGGCGCCCCATCGGCGACTGCCCGCTCGAACAGGGACCGCTCGTGGTCTGTCCGGGGTCGCACCGACACGACCGCCTCCGCGAGACGTACGGCCGGATGGACGTCGACCGCGACGTGTTCGAGGCGCCGTTCTCGGAGGACCCCCACGACGTGATGGCGACCGTCGGCGGACCGCTCGCGACCACCGACTTCGCGGCGGGGGACGCGCTCGTCTTCGGGCCGTACCTGCTACACGGCTCGCTGTCGAACCGAACCGACCGGTTCCGGATCAGCGTCGACACCCGCTACCAGTCGGTCGAGGAACCCGTCGACGGTCGCTGGGTCGGCGCCGACCCCATCGGCCACTACGACTGGCCCTCGGACGACGAGACGCCGATGGCCGACCTCCGCGCGGAGTGGGGGCTGTAACCGGGACGCGTCGACTCGACCGGCCGGTCGGAACGGGTCCCGTCGGGAACGACCGATCCCCACCCGGAGTCCGGGGCCGACTTGGTCCACCCGAAAGAATAAGCGCGCGGGTGGGGAGTCGACGCACGATGCCAGACTGGACCGACCCGGAGGTCACCGGCCGAAACCGCCTCGAACCGCACGTCGACGTCATCCCGTACGCGGACCGCCGGACCGCCTCGGCCGGCGACCGCGCCGCCTCGCCGTGGGTCCGGTCGCTCGACGGCGCGTGGCGGTTCGACCTGGCGCCGACGCCCGGCGACGCGCCCGACGGGTTCGCCGACCCCGGGTTCGACGCCGACGGCTGGGACTCCATCCGCGTGCCGTCGAACTGGCAGACCGAGGGGTACGGCCACCCCCACTACACGAACGTCGTCTACCCGTTCCCGGTCGACCCGCCGAACGTGCCGACGGAGAACCCCACCGCCTCGTACCGCCGGTCGCTGTACGTCCCCGACGACTGGGACGGCCGGCGGGTCCGCCTCCACTTCGAGGGGGTCGACTCGGCGTTCCACCTCCGGGTCAACGGCGAGCGGGTCGGCTACAGCGAGGGGGCGCGCCTCCCCTCGGAGTTCGACGTGACCGAGTACCTCGACCCCGGCGAGAACACCGTCGCTCTCCGCGTCTACAAGTGGACCAACGGGAGCTACCTCGAAGACCAGGACATGTGGTGGCTCAGCGGCGTCTTCCGGGACGTGTACGCGTACGCCCTCCCGACGACCCACGTCGCCGACGTCGACGTTCGGACCGAACTGGACGACGACTACCGCGACGCCCGCCTCGCCGCGAGCGTCGACGTTCACAACGCGGGCGACGACCCAGAGACCGTCACCGTCGACGCCGAACTGTTCGACCCCGACGGCGACCCGGTTCCGCTCGGCGACGACGGGTCGTCGGTCGATGCGTCGGTCGCCGTCGACCCCGGAGCGACCGTCACCGTCGATATCGACACCGCCGTGTCCGACCCGGCGAAGTGGACGGCCGAGACGCCGAACCGCTACCGGCTCGCGGTCACGCTCTCGGAGAGCGACGCGAACGAGGGGGACGACGCCGACGGGAGCGCCGGGGCGGAGGACGGCGACGGCGACGTGAGCGCCGGGGCGGGCGACGCGGCCGACCCGGTGGTCGTCACCCAGCCGGTCGGCTTCCGCGAGGTCGAAATCGCAGGCGGGCAGTTGCTCGTCAACGGCGAGGCGGTCACGATCAGGGGGGTGAACCGCCACGACTTCCACGCCGACTACGGCCGCGCGGTGCCGCTGGAGACGATGCGCGAGGACGTCGAACTGATGAAGCGGCACAACCTCAACGCCGTGCGGACCGCCCACTACCCCAACGACAGCCGCTTTTACGACCTCTGTGACGAGTACGGGCTGTACGTCGTCGACGAGACGGACCTGGAGTGTCACGGGATGGGCGCGGCCGACCCGCCGTACCACATCAGCGACGACCCCGAGTGGGAGGCCGCGTACGTCGACCGGATGGTCCGAATGCTCGAACGCGACAAGAACCACCCCAGCGTCGTGGTCTGGTCGCTCGGCAACGAGTCGGGCTTCGGCGACAACCACCGCACGATGGCCGAGGTGACCCGCGAGCGCGACCCCACCCGCCCGCTCCACTACGAGGAGGACTACGACCAGGAGGTCGTCGACATCGTCGGGCCGATGTACCCGCCGTTGGAGCAACTCGAAGAGTGGGCCGAAGCGGACGACCCCGAGTGTCCGGTGATCCCCTGTGAGTACGCCCACGCCATGGGGAACGGGCCGGGCAGCCTCCGCGACTACTGGGACCTGTTCGACGAACACGACCGCCTCCAGGGCGGGTTCGTCTGGGACTGGATCGACCAGGGCCTCCGGCAGTACGACGACGTCGGCGAGGAGTGGTTCGCCTACGGCGGCGACTTCGGCGACGAACCCAACGACGGCAACTTCAACATCAACGGCCTGGTGTTCCCCGACCGCGAGCCGTCGCCGGGCCTGGTCGAGTTGAAGAAAGTGGTCGAACCGGTCGTCCTCTCGGGCGACGCCGCCGACGGCGAACTCGCGGTCGAGAACCGCTACGACTTCCGCCGGTTGGACGCGGTCGACGCGACCTGGCGACTCCTCGTCGACGGTCGCTCCGTCGAGAGCGGGACGCTCGACCTCCCGTCGCTCGACGCGGGCGAAACCGGCGGCGTCGACCTCCCGTCGGCGCTCGACGGGGTCGGCTCGCTCGATTCGCCCGGCGGGTCCGACGCCGAGGGCGAACGCGTGCTCTCGGTCGACGTGTCGCTCGCGCGCGACACCGCGTGGGCAAAGCGGGGACACGTCGTCTCGACCGCCGAGTTCGCGCTCCCGGACGGGGACGAGGCGAACGACGGGACGGCCGCGCCGCCGACGCCGTCGACGGGGACGGCCGCGCCGCTGACGTGCGAGGAGACGGACGAGGGGGCCGTCGTCTCGGGCGACGGCTTCGAACTCGCGTTCGACGACACCGCGGGCGCCGTCGACTCGCTCGCCTACCGCGGGCGCGAGGTGGTCGAGTCCGGTCCCCGGGTGGGGCTGTGGCGCGCGCCGACCGACAACGACCGCGGACTGCCGCTGGCGCGGACGTTCCTCTCGACTGCGGTCGAGCGCCACCGCGCGGGGACGCCGCTCGACGCCGACGACGTGCGGACGGTCGGATTCGCACAGCTCTGGCGCGAGCACGGACTCGACGACCTGCGCCTCCGCGTCGACGATGTCGACCGCGAGGTGAGCGACGACGAGGTGCGGATCCGGGTCGAGGGTCGGCTCGCGCCGCCGATGTTCGCTCACGGGTTCGACGTCCGACAGGAGTACACCGTCGCCTCCGACGGGTCGGTCAGCGTCGACACCCGGCTGGAGCCGCAGGGCGACCTCTCGGTGTTGCCGTCGCTGCCGCGCGTGGGACTCGACCTCAGGCTCGGCGGCGCGTTCGACCGCGTGGCGTGGTACGGCCGCGGGCCGGGCGAGGCGTACGCCGACAGCAGCGAGGCCGCCCGACTCGGCCAGTACGAAGGGTCGGTCGACGAGCTCCACACGCCGTACGTCCGCCCGCAGGAGAACGGCAATCGGACGGACACGCGGTGGGCGACGTTCGCCGACGGCCGCGGCGTCGGCGTCCGCGTGCGCGGCGACGACCCGTTCGACTTCGCCGCACACCGCTACAGCACCGCCGACCTGGAGGCTGCGGCCCACCGGAACGAACTCCCGCGTCGGGACGGCGTCTGGGTGTCGCTCGACGCCGCCCACTGCGGGCTGGGGTCGAACAGTTGCGGGCCCGCGACGCTCCCCGAGTACCGCGTCCCGGTCGAACCGACGGGGTTCTCGTTCGAACTCCGACCGTTCGACTCGGAGTGAGGGGTCGCGGCGGGTCGGCCCGCGGCGCGGGTCGCGGGCGGAAATAATCCGCCGCGCTACCACTCGGCGATGCTGCCGTCGCCGTGCCGCCACACCGGGTTGTGCCAGTTGACGGTCTTCTCCGCCTGCTCGCGGACGTACTCCTCGTTGATCTCGATGCCGAGCCCCGGCGCGTCGGGCACCGAGACGTAGCCGTCCTCGTAGTCGAAGACGGTCGGGTCGTCGAGGTAGTCGGTCACGTCCGTCGTCTCGTTGTAGTGGATGTTGAGGCTCTGCTCTTGGATCAGCGCGTTCGGCGTGCACGCGTCGACCTGGATGCACGACGCGAGCGCGATCGGACCAAGCGGACAGTGGGGCGCGAGCGCGACGTCGTACGCCTCGGCCATCGTCGCTATCTTCCGGGTCTCGGTGATGCCGCCCGCGTGGCTCACGTCCGGTTGGATCACGTCGACCGCGCCGCTCTCGAACACCTGCTTGAAGTCCCACCGGGAGTACATCCGCTCGCCCGTCGCGATGGGGATGGTGGTGTGGGCCGCGATGTCCGGGAGCGCCTCGTTGTGTTCGGGGAGGACGGGCTCCTCGATGAACATGGGCTCGTGCGGTTCGAGCGCCTTCGCCAGCCGCTTCGCCATCGGCTTCGTCACCCGACCGTGGAAGTCGACGCCGATGTCAACCTCGTCGCCGACCGCCTCCCGCACCTCGCGGAGTCGGTCCACCGCGTCCTGGACGGTCCGGGGGTCGTCGACGCGCTCCAACTCCTCGGTCGCGTTCATCTTGAGCGCGGTGAAGCCCGCGTCGACCATCCCCTCGGCCTCGTCGGCCACCTCCGAGGGGCGGTCGCCGCCGATCCACTGGTAGACGCGGATCCGGTCGCGCGCCGCGCCGCCGAGCAGTTCGTACACCGGCACGCCGAGTCCCTTCCCCTTGAGGTCCCACAGCGCCTGGTCGATGCCGGCGATGGCGCTCATCAGGATCGGACCGCCGCGGTAGAAGCCGCCGCGGTACATCGTCCCCCAGTGGTCCTCGATGGGGTCGACCGGTTCGCCGACGAGGTAGTTGTCGAGCAGTTCCTCCACGGCGGTCCGGACGGTCCGCGACCGCCCCTCGACGACCGGCTCCCCCCACCCGACCAGCCCCTCGCTGGTTTCGAGTCGCAGGAACAGCCACCGCGGCGGCACCTCGAACAGTTCGTAGTCGACGATGCGGTTGGTCGTCATCGGCGCCGCCCCGCCGCCGCGACGGCAGCCGCGCCCGTACTCGCCCCCGCCGCTCGGTCCGAACGTACGCTCGCAGTCATGGTGTGCGTCGTCGTACAACGGCGACGGACCGTATAAACCCCCCGGGCCCGGAGTCGCGCCCCCGTCGCCCGCTCGGAGTCCCCGCGCCGCGCTCCCGTCCCCCGTGCCGCTCGGTTCAGAACCTATCAGATGGCTTTTATTCGGCAAGAGATGCCATCGTTCACCATCGGAGAACGGACGGTCGACCCCCTCGTCGTCTGCTGATCTCCGTTCATTATCACGATAGTTCATCGAAATTTCGGCCGGTCCCGTAGCGCCGGCGTTCACTATCGGTGAACAGCCTTTTGTTCCGGCCGCGCGTTACACTCGACCGATGAACGCAGACGGCGAACAGTTGGGGGTGAAGTCGACCGGGACGTGCTTCGGGCTACTCGAACGGGTCCGCGTCCGGGGCGGGGCCGGGATCAGCGAACTCGCGCGCGACACCGGCCTCTCGAAGAGCGCGGTCCACAAACACGTCCAGACGCTCTCGACGCTCGGCTTCCTCGTCCGGGAGGGGGACCGGTACCACCTCAGCTTCCGCTTTCTCGCGTTCGCCCGCCAGGCGCGCGACCGCCTCCCGTTCGCGAGAGTCGAATCGACCGTCCGCGACCTCGCGGAGACGACGGACCACACGACCGACTTTCTGGTCCGGGAGAACGACGCCGTCGTCTGCGCCGTCCAGACCCCGGCGGGAACGGGCGCGGGACCGGAACACGGCGAGGGGTCGGTCGTCCCGGCGCACGCCACCGCGGGCGGGAAAGCCGTCCTGGCGTACCTCGACGAGGCGGAACGCGACGCCCTCCTCGAACGTCGGGGGCTACCGCGGTACACCGAGAAGACGATAACCGACCGCGCGCGCCTGGAGGAGGAACTCCAGTCCGTACGCGACAGGCGCGTCGCGTTCGGCCGCGAGGAGTTCACGCCCGGCGTCCACGCCGTGGCGTCGCCGGTGTTAGGCACCGACGGCCGGCCGGTCGGGTCCGTCAGCGTCGTCGGCGACACCAGACAGATGTCCGGCAAGCGACTCGAAGAGGACGTGGTCGGGCTGGTGACCTCCGCCGCCAAGACCATCGAACGGGCGGTACGGACCGCCTGAACCGCTCAAGCGGCGGATCGGCACGTCACCTCCCCGCTCGTGTGACAAGAGTACCGCTGTAAAGATCGCCCACCCTCGACGACCGTTCCGACGCACCGTTCGGTCACGGCGGGTGCGGTCGAGTACGAGAGACGGTGTGACAGTACTCGACACCCGAACGGTTGTGAGTCTAATGTGATAGATACGGACTCCGTACAACTCCGTGACCCGTACGAGTACGGGTAAATCCGATGCGTACGAGGCGCTCCGCCCGGTGCGCCGGCGAAGTTGGCAGTCCCAGCATCGAGAGGCGTATTTCGAGTCGTCTCCGGGGATCCCTGTGCCGGTTCTCGACGCCCGATATCGGACCGATAGTTCCCCGTATACGTATTCGTTGATAGTATAATTATTTTCTTATATGTACGTGTGGCTGGTTGTCCCTGCGGCGGCCCGGAATCCGGATGAGGTGGTTCGGACGGCCGGGGGTCCCCCCGCCGCTCGGTCGCTCGGCGCGGACCGGAAACCTTCTTGCGGGGGCCGGACCAACCGCCGGTGTGGCAGTCCTCCAAGCCCTCCGGCGGTCACCCGGCGCGGTCGCCCGGGTGCCCGCGCTCGTCGTTCCCGCGGTACTCCTGTTCGCGCTCCAGTTCCCGCAACTGGCGCTCCAGTCGACGAACCCGCTCGTGGCGTCGCTCGTCTCGCTGGGCGCGTCGCTGCTCATGCTGGCCGCGCTCCCGTTCTTCCAGGCGGGGATGGTCGGGATGGCCGACGACGCGCTCGACGGCGACAGTTCGCTCGGGGCGTTCGTCGACTACGGGCGGTCGAACTACGTGCAGATGCTGGTCGCGTACCTGCTGGTGCTGGCGGTGAACCTCGTGTTGGGCGTCGTCGTCGCCGTCGTCGTCTTCGGCACCGTCCTGTTCGGCCTGGTACCCGTCGGACCGGTCGTGCTCGCCCTCGTCGCCGTCGTGGGGCTGGTCGCCGCGCTCGCGTACGTCGCGTTCGCGTTCGTCGTCCAGTTCTACGGACAGGCGGTCGTCCTCGAAGGCCGGTCGGGGGTCGACGCGCTCACGCGGAGCTACGGCGTCGTGCGCTCGAACCTCGCCGCGACGGCCGGCTACACGCTCGTCGCGTTCGTCGTCGGCGGCGGGATTGGCCTCCTCTTCGGCGGGCTGTCGCTCCTGACGACACCCGAGGCCGCGGCGGCGTACGGCCTCCCCGTGCTCTCGACGGGCGGCGTCGTCGCCGTCGCGGCGGTCCTGACGCTGGTCGGCGCCGTGGTCTCGACGTTCTTCGTCGTCTACTCCGTGGCGTTCTACCGGCAGGTCACGACCGAGGCGTCGCCGATGTCGACCGCGGCGCGGTGACGACCCGTCCCGCTCCCGGTGGCCGGGCGAGCGCGGCCCACACCCGGAGGAGATAAGGCACCCACCCCCCAGATCCGGTGTAGATGGTCGACCTTCCCCGGACGCTCCGTTCCGTCTACGCCGCGACGCTCCGCGAACGCGACGGGTCGTACGTCGTCGAAGTACCGAAACGAGAGGTCGAACACGGCTCCGTCTCGGCGGGCGACGTCTACCGGGTCGCGCTGATCGAGCAGGTCGCCGCCGCGGACGACCAGACCGACCCCGCGACCGCGTCCGACGGTCGAACCGACGCCCGCTCGAACGGCGCGCCCGAGTCCGCCGGCCGCTCGTCCGAGCCGTCGCCCCCCGAGCCGCCGGTGTCGGAGGGGGAGGTCCGCCGGGTGAGCGTCGAGTCGCTGGGCGACCAGGGCGACGGGATCGCGAAAGTCGAGCGCGGCTACGTGGTGATCGTCCCCGACGCCCACCCGGGCGACGAGCCGACGGTCCGGATCGACCGGACGAAGGAGAACGTCGCGTTCGCGAGCGTCGTCGACCGGGACGACCGGACGCCGTGACCCCGGGCCGGCCGGCGCGGCGAACCCCGGCTCCGCGGAGCCGGCGGTAGCGACGGACGGCCGCTCGTCGCCGCGTCCCGACTCGCGCGGAGCCACCCGCCCCGAACCGGGAACAGTCAACTACCCCGCCGCCGGAGGGGGCGGTATGGTCTCCGTCTCGGTACGGGTCGCGCTCGCGCTCGGCGCGCTCCAGGGCGTCCTCGAGTGGCTGCCGGTGTCGAGCGAGGGGAACGTCGCGCTCGTGTTGACCGTGCTGTTCGGGTTCTCGGCGGTCGACGCCGTCGGCCTCTCGCTGTTCCTCCACGCCGGGACGGCGCTCGCGGCCGGGGTCTACTACCGGGGGACGCTCGCCGACCTGCTCCGGTCGGTCCCCGACTGGCGGCCACGGACGGCGTTCGACGACCGGAACGCCGAGCTGTCGTTTCTCGCGGTCGGCACGCTCGTCTCCGGCGTCGTCGGCGTCGGCGCGTACGCGACGCTCGACTCGCTGGTCTCCGCGCTGACGGGCGGCGGCTTCGTCGCGGTGATCGGCGCGCTGCTGGTCGCGAGCGGGCTGTTCCAGCGGCTGGTCGGCGCCGACGCGCTCGGCCGCCGGACGGAGCCGGGACCGCTCGACGCGGTGCTCGTCGGCGTCCTCCAGGGGATCGCCGTCCTCCCCGGCGTCTCGCGGTCGGGCGCGACGACGGGCGGGCTGCTCCTCCGCGGGCACGACGGCGGCGAGGCGTTCCGGCTCTCGTTTCTCCTGTCGATCCCGGCGGCGCTCGGCGCGGGCGGACTCGCGGTCGTCGAGGCGGGCGGGCCGCCGTCGCTCGCGCCCGTCCCGGCGCTCGCCGCGCTCGGCGCGAGCGCGCTCGTCGGGCTGGCGACCATCGACGCCCTGCTCCGGGTCGTCGAGCGGCTGCCGTTCTGGGCGGTCTGCGTCGGACTCGGTGGGGTCGCCCTCCTCGGAGCGGGGCTACTCCTCCCGTGAGTCGCGACCCGCCCCGGACTCGCTCACCGGCCGGGGACGCGAGCCACGGTCGGGAGCTATGCCGGCTGGTCGCCGTCGTCGACATGCCGCTCGCGGGGCGGATCCTCGGCGGGTGAGCCCCGTCCGCCCACCGGGTTCGTATCCACCCGCGACGCGTTCGGCGCGCCGTCCGGCACGGACGCGACCGGTCAGTCGGCCGCCGACGGGTCGTCGACGGCCGCCGCGACGCCGGTGACCTCGAACCGCGCCCCGCCGTCGCCGTCCACGAGTTCGACCGTCCAGCCGTGGGCGTCGGCGACCTGTTCGACGATGTGGAGTCCGAACCCGGTGCCGTCACACGACGTGGTGTAGCCCGCCTCGAACACCGACCCGCGCTCGTCGGCCGGGACGCCCGGCCCGTCGTCTTCGACGTAGAACCCGTCGGTCAGGTCGCCGACCTCGACCCGGACGCCGTCGCCGCCGTGTTCGACCGCGTTGCGGAACAGGTTCTCGAACACCTGCTGGAGGCGGCTCCGGTCGGCCCGTATCGCCCCCGTGCTCGCGGCGTCGAGCGTCGCCGCTCCGGTCTCGACGGTGTCCCAGCAGTCGCGGGCCACCGTCGCGAGGTCGACCGACTCCACCTCCCGGACCGCCTCGCCCTCGCGGGCGGTCGCGAGCAGGTCCTCGGTCAGCGCCCCCATCCGGTCGAGCGCGCGCGCGACGGCTCCGAGGTGCTCGTCGTCGCGGTCCTCGCGTGCGAGTGCGAGCCGACCCTGTGCGACGTTCAGCGGGTTGCGCAGGTCGTGGCTGACGACGCTGACGAACCCGTCGAGTCGGTCGTTCTGCCGGGTGAGTTCCGACTCGCGCGCGCGGAGTTGGTCCGTCCGCCGCACCTGTTCGAGTGCGGCGGCGACGTTACCCGCCAGGATCTCCCCGAGCGCGACGTCCCGTTGGTCGAACGCGTCGGGCACCGTCGACCCGGCGAGCAGGATGCCCTCGTCGCGAACCGGGAGGTAGAGTTCGCTCCGGACGGCCGTGTCGGGGTTGTGGACGTCCGCGTCGGCGTGGACGTCGTCGACCGTCCGCGCCTCCCCCCGCTCGTAGACGCGCCAGGCGATGCTGTCGTCGCCCGTGAACGTCGGCAGGTCGCCGACGAGGTCGCGCGCGGCGTCCGTGCTCGCGACCGGCGGCAGCCCCTCCCGTTCCTCGTCGCGGAGGTGGATCGCGTTCACCCCGTGACCCAGGATGTCGCGGGCGGCCTCGACGGCGATGCGGCCGATCGCCTCGCGGCTCTCGGCGGCCACGAGTTCCTGGGTGGTCCGGTTGAGCGCCTGGAGCCGTCGCTCGTACTCCGCCCGGTCGGTGACGTCGCGGTACGTCCAGAGCCGCCCGGTCCCGTCGGGCAGGTCGAACGGCTCGTGACTCCACGCGAGCGTCCGGCCGTCCCGGAGGCGGAGTTCGTTCTCCCGGACGGAGGCGTTCTCCGCGACGGTCCGTTCGGCGTCGGCGACGAACCCCTCGGGGTCGACGAACAGGTCGCTCGCGGCGTCCCTCAGGCGTCGGCAGTCGGCGCCGACGAGCCTCGCCGCGTCGGAGACGCCGAACAGGCGGTCGAGTTGCTGGTTGGTCGCGAGCGCGGTCCGCGACCCGTCCTCCGCGAGCACGCCGACCGGCAGGGTGTCGAACAGCGTCGACAACACCGCGTTCGTCCGTTCGAGTTCGCGCTTCCGTCGCCGCTGCTCGGTGGTCTCGCGCGCCGAGACGATGACCGAGACCACCTCCCCGTCGTCGGCGGCGACCGGTCGGAACACCCCCTCGACGATACAGAGGTCGCCGTCGCCGGACAGGTCGATCTCGAAGGGGACGTACTCGCCGTCCGCGGCGCGCTCAACCCGCCGTCGGATCTCGTCGGCGACGACGGCCGACGAGTCGAACCACGGCAGTTCCCAGACGGGCGCGCCGACCACCTCCTCGCGGGGGAGGTCGAGACAGTCCATCGCCGTTCGGTTGAGGTCGAGGACGGTTCCGTCGGTGTCGACGACCCCGACGCGGTTGTCCGGGTCGTCGAACACCGCGTCGTACCGCCGCTCCTTCCGCCGGAGTTCGACCTCGAGTTCCTTCCGCTCGGTGACGTCCCGCGAGATGCCGACCGCTCGGAGACCGTTGCGGTCGTCGGCGTCCGACTCCGTCGACCCCTTCACGTGGACGTGCGCGTGTATCCACCGGCACTCCCCCCGCTCGGGGTTCGTCCGGTACTCGATGTCGCCGCGCTCGCGGTCGCCGTCGATCAGTTCGCGGTGGAACCGCCGGAACGCCGGGCGGTCGTCCGGGTGGACCGCGTGCTCGCAGTGGTCCTCCCACGTCGGCAGGTCCTCGGGCGCGAACGCGAAGGCGCGCTCGTACCTCCCGTGGCGCACCACCTCGCCGGTCTCGAAGTCGACCTCGAAGGCGATCGAGTCTGTCCGGTCGAGCGCGAGTGCCATCCGCTCGCGCGCCCGTTCGGCCTCCCGCTCCCGGTCGCTGCGTTCGGTCACGTCGAGCGCCAGCCCGACCACCGCCCGCTCGTCGCCCTCGACGGAGTCGGACGGCGACAGTCGGGGGCGGAGCACGCGCCGCCGACCGTCGGAGTCGACCGTCTCCATCTCGGCCGTCCGCTCGGGTTCGCCGGAGTCGAGCACGTCCGCCACGTCCGCGCGGACCCGGCGTGCTGTCGCGTCGTCGAACGCGTCCGCGACGGACGACCCCTCCAGGTCGGCGACGGTCGCGCCGTGAACGTCGGCGAGCGCCTCGTTCGCCAGCAGGAACCGCCCGGACTCGTCGACGACGGACAGCGGGTGCGGGACGGCGTCGACTACCTCCCGGAGGCGTCGTTCGCTCCGCTCGACCGACCGCCGCGAGCGGCCGTGGTCGACGGCGTCGGTCAGCCGGTTCGCCAACGCGGCGTGCTGGTCGGCGTCGGACTCCTTCCGGAGGTAGTCGGTCACGCCCGCCGAGATCGCCTCGCTCGCCACCGCCTCGCTCCCCGTCCCGGTGAGGAGGACGAACGGGAGGTCGGGGTACTCCGCGCGGACCGCCCGGAGGAACTCGATCCCGTCCCGGCCGGGCAGACCGTACTCGGCGACGACGCAGTCGAACTCGGCGGCGCCGAGCCTGTCGAGACCGGCGGCCGCGCTCGTCGCCGTCTCAACGGCGAGCCGGTCGTCCTCGCGTTCGAGCAGCCGCGCGGTCAGTTCGGCGAAGTCGGCGTCGTCGTCGACGTGGAGGACGCGGACCGGCGCCGAACGGTTGGTCATGACTCGTTCGGATGGAGGAACTGGTAATAACCGTTCGGCTACAAATATCGGGGGTGAAAACTGTCGTCCGGCGTCGGCAGTACCGCCGGGGATCAGTTCGGGGCGGAGGAGCGGTCCGTCCCGCCCGCCCGGCGGCGCGGCGAGACCAGTTCCCGGAGCGGCGCCGAGGGGGCGACCGAGACGGCGTCGAGCGCTCGCTCGGTGTCGGCACACCGACGCCGTGCGACCCGGTCGAGCGCCTCCCCGTCCGGGAGCGGCGCCGCGACGCGGACGGTCCGGGGCTCGGCGTCGGCCGTCCGCCGGAGCTGTCGCGCCGCGCTCGCGGCCCGACCGAGCGTCGCGAACCGCTCGACGCGCGGTCCGTCGGCGCCCGCGACGGTCGCCCCGATGGCGGCCGCCGCCGCCCCGAGACTCCCCGCCGTGCGGTCGGCGAACGCGCCGTACTCCTCCGCCGAGGGAATCGACCCGGCGCCGCGTCCGGCGAACGCCTCCACGATCCGACTCGCGGCGGTCGTGAGTCGCTCGACGCAGTCACCGCGGTGGTCGTCGTCGACCGCCGACAGCGCCGCGTACGCCGACGTGTGGAGGTAGTCGCTCGACAGGAGCGCCGCGGTCGGGTCGTGGGTCAGCGAGTGGGCCACCTCGTCGGCGAGTTGGACCAGTAGCTCGCTCCGCAGCCGGCAGTACTCGCGGAGGAGTTCGACCGCCGTCGCCGCCGGGAGGACCGCATCGACGTCGGCATCGGTGTCCGGACGCACGGCGGACTCGTACGAGACCGCCGCCAACTGACCGTACCACCGGTCGCTGCGCTCACGGACCGCCGCGACCGCGGGGGCGAGCGACGCCCCCTCGGCCGTCGCGAGCGCGTCGTCCAGCCGTCGGTCGAGCGCCGCGCGTCGTTCCGCCCGGGAGTGGTAACGCGACATCGTCAGTCGTCCGTCGGCGCCCCCTCGACGGCGGTGTCCTCGACGTCGACGCTCGACTCGGTGAGGTCCGACTCCCGCCACGTCCCCCGGCGGTACCAGCCGTACGCGATGGCGGCGCCGAGGACGTTCGAGACGGCGAACGACAGCCAGATGCCGTTCTCGGCCATCGGCCCCGACAGCAGCCACGCGAGCGGGAAGCGGACGACGCCGAGCATCAGCACCGAGATGGCCGCCGCGGTGAGCGTCTTGCCCGCGCCGCGGAGGCTCCCCGTGAACGCCCGCATGATCCCGATGAACCCGAACGTCAGCGCCACGTACCGCAGGAACGTCGCGCTCACGTCGACGACCGCGGGGTCGGTCGTGAACACGTCCGCGATGGGCGCGGCGGCGAACCAGACCACGACGCCCGCGACCGAGAGGATGCCGAACAGCACTTTCGACGCCAGCCCCGCGGCCGCCGCCGCGCGGTCGGGTTTGCCCGCGCCGATGTTCTGGCCGGTCATGGTCTCGACGCCGCGTGCCACCGCGATGGCGGGCAGGAAGATGACCGAGAACACGCGCGTCCCGATGCCGTACCCCGCGACCACCGCGGGCGAGAACGAGGCGACGATGAACAGCAGGAGGTTCATCGACACCGCGCGACCCGTCCCCTCGATGGAGGCGGGGACGCCGATCCGGGCGAGTCGACGGAGGTAGTCCAGGTCGGGCGCCATGTCGCGGAGGTGGATCTGGACGCCGCGGGTGCCGCGGAACATGACCGCGAGACCGACCACGAGCGCGAGCGCCCGCGAGAAGACGGTCGCCACCGCCGCGCCGGTGATCCCCGACCCGGTGTAGCCGGTCGCCGCGAACAGCGTCGCCTCCACCCCGCCCAGTCCGAGCATCGAGAACAGCGGGTTCGACTCGAACCCGAAGATCAGGAACGGGTCGAGGACGATGTTGAGCACGACCGACCCGAACATCACGAGCATCGGGGTGATCGTGTCGCCGTACCCCCGCATCAGCGAGATGAACACCGCGAACCCGAACATGAACAGCAGGCCGACCGAGATGACCTCCATGTACTGCGTCGCCAGCGGCAACACGTCGGGCGAGGCGCCCATGAGCGCGAGGAACTGATCGACGAAGACGTAGCCGACACCGCCCAGTACGACCGAGGCGATGGCGGCGAACGTGACGGTCTGGGAGGCGGCGTACTCGGCCTCGCGCTCCTTGCCGCTCCCGGTAAACTGCGCGACGAGGACGCTCCCCGCCACACTGATCCCCATCCCCAGCGAGATGAGCAGGAACACCATCGGGAACGCGAAACTGATCGCCGCCAGCGCGTCCGTGTTGTACTGGCCGAGCCAGAACGTGTCCGCGAGGTTGTACGCGGTCTGGAACAGGTTCGTGACGACGATCGGCATCGACAGGAAGAACAGCGGTTTGCCGATGCCGCCCGCGGTGAGGTCGAACTCCTCTTGGCCCTTGAACAGCGAGCCGATGCGGTCGAAGACCCCCATCAGCGCTCGACCTCCAGCGACCCGCTCGCGTCCGCGAGTAGGTGCCGCTCGGCGTAGTCTATCAGCGTCTCGTACAACTCGTCGGTCGAGCCGTCGATCGCGACCCGCCGGGCGTGCGCCCCCTGTACGGTCGCCGTGAGACACTCGGCGACCCGGGCGGGGTCGACGCTCGGGTCGAACTCGCCCGACTCGACGCCGTCGGCGACGACGGTCTCCAACCGGTCGAACAGCGCGGCGTCGAACTCGACGAGGTGTTCGCGGATCGTGTCGTTGTACGGCGCCTGCGCTTTCACCTCCAAGAGTGCGGTGCGGAACCCTCGACCGGACGACGCCCCCTCGTCGGTGAGCAGGACCGCCAACAGCGAGCGGAACCGCTCGGTCGCGGTGTCGCCCGTCGCCGCGTCGATGCGGTCGGTGTACTCCTCGTAGAGCAGTTCGAGGAACGCGTCGAACAGGTCGCGTTTCCCGTCGTAGTAGTAGTGGATCAGCGCCTTGCTTCGGTCGGACTCCGCGGCGATCTCCTTGAGCGTGAGGTCCGCGTAGCCGTGTTCACAGAGCGCGCGATACGTCGCCCGCAGTATCTCCCTCTCCGGTCCGTCGTCCATCTGATCGACTGTACTTACTAACCGGTTAGTCAAAAACCTTCGGATGCCGCTGAGGACCCGCCTCGGGCGGTTCGGGCGGTCGTTCCGGGCGTATCGAGGCTGATCGGCGCGTAGACAGTTCCGGCGGCGACGGAGGGGGAAACGGTTATCCAACCGGAGAGTAAGTACCTACAGAATGGCCGACCCACCGGAGGGGACTACCTCGGAGGCGGACGAGGAGATCATGGGCGCGACGTACCGCGCGCTCCAGGAGTACGGCTACGCCGACCTGACCGTCAGGCGGATCGCCGACGAGTACGGCAAGTCGACCGCCGCGGTCCACTACCACTACGACACGAAGGACGACCTGCTTGCGGCGTTCCTCGACTACCTCCTCGCGCGGTTCGTCGACGCGATCCACGAAGTCGAGACCACCGACCCCGAGCGACGGCTGGACCTGCTACTCGACAAACTCCTCGTCGACCCCGAGGGCCACCGCGACCTGCTGGTGGCGATGCTGGAGATGCGGAGCCAGGCGCCGTACAAGGAGCGGTTCCAAGAGCGGTTCGACCAGAACGACGAGTACGTCCGCTACGTCCTCCGGACGGTCGTCGACGACGGCATCGACCGCGGCGTCTTCGCCGACGTCGACTCCGACCACGTCTCGCGCGCGCTCATGACCATCGTCGACGGGGCGCGCACCCGCGCGGCCGTCCAACCGGAGGGGGCCGACCCCGGGGCGCTCGCGACCGCGCGCCGGACCGCCGACGAGTACGTCGACGCGGTGCTCCTCCGCGACGACTGAGCCGACCGGTCCACCCTCCGACTCCCGCGCCGCCTCACCGCTCCTCGGCGGACCGGTCGCGCGGAGGCCGGTCCCCCTCGGGTTCTCGGTCGGCGGCCCGGTCGAGTTCCGCCGTACACCAGTGACAGAACTCCAGGTCCGGGTCGAGTTCCCGCCCGCAGTGCGGGCACGCGACGGGGGCGGACCCTGCCTCCGGTTCGGTGGTCCGCGCGGCGACCATCCGCGCGACGGCGTTGTTGACGCGCGCCAGCAGGTAGGCGTCGACGACGCTGACCGCAGCCACGGCCAGCGTCGGGGCGAACGCCAGCGGGTCGGCGACGGTTCCGTTCGCGGCCGCCTCGACGGCGGCCGGGTCGACGAACAGGACTGTCGTCGCGACAGTGAGGACGACCCACGCGAGCGCGCGTCCCCACCGCCGCAGGTAGAGGTGGCCGAACCCCGTGGCCAGCGCCGCCAACAGCGCCGCGAGCCACGGTCGCTTCCGGGAGACCGATCGGTTCACGCCTTGACTAATCGGTTAGTAAGTTATAAGCCTTCTTCCCCGCCGGTCGACGATCGGGAGTGGGTCGCCCATCGCGCGCGGCCGAAATCGGGCCGACGGACGGCGCGAAGCCCCGGTACCGCGCGAACTACCAGTTCCAGGGGCCGTGGTCGGGGTCGATCTCGCGGTACTCGCGGTCGATGGAGTCGATCAGTTCGCGGTCGTCGTCGTCGAGTTCGAGTTCTCGGGCCGCGAGGTTGTCTTCCATGTGCTCGCGACTGCTCGCCTTCGGGATGGCGGCGACGTTGTCGTGGTCGAGCAGCCACGCGAGACAGACCTGCGCGGGCGAGGCGTCGTGTCTCTCCGCGACCTCCTGTATCTCGGGTACGTCGAGCGCCTCGCCCTTCCCGAGCGGCGAGTACGCGACCAGCCAGTGGTCGTGCGTTTGGGCGTACTCGACGAGTTCCTCCTGGGGGAGCAGCGGGTGCATCTCGACTTGGTTGGCGAACAGCGGCGCGTCGAGGTGCTCGCGCGCCTCGTCGAGCAGTTCGGGTGTGAAGTTGGCGACGCCGACGTTGCGCGCCTTCCCCTCGTCGTAGGCGTCGTCGAACGCCGACAGCACGGGTTCGTGTTCGTACGCGCCCGACGGCCAGTGGACGTACAGCAGGTCGACGGCGTCGACGCCGAGGCGGTCGAGACAGCCGTCGATGGCCTCGGGCACGTCCGCGGGGTCGTCGGGCACGTCGACGTGCATCGTCTTGGTCGCGAGGAACACGTCCTCGCGGTCGACCTCCGACGAGCGTATCCCCTCGCCGACGTACTCCTCGTTCTCGTACACCTGCGCCGTGTCGACGTGCCGGTAGCCCACGTCGAGGGCGGTCCGGACGTTCTCGGTCCACTGGTCGCGGTCGTCGGCCGAGTACGTGCCGAGACCGAGTCGCGGCATCTCGTCTGCGACGTCGGGGGAGTCTCCGGGCATCACCACACCTTCTCCGCGCGCCCGCATCAATACCACGGCCCCGGCACTCGATTCGAGTCCCCCGGATTCGCACGGGTCGTGTTGACGAATTAGTCACTACGTTCGTTGTTAGTCACGAACTTTTTCAACGGTGCCGCGGCTGGGTCGGGACGGATGAGACGACGAACCCTGTTGAAAGGCGTGGGCGCGGCGGGGCTGGTCCCGTTCGCGACGACACGAGCGGCGGCGGCACCGTCGGGCGGCGACGACGCGACGTGGACGACCGGGAAGAAGTACGGCGTCGGCACCGTCGCGGACCACCGGACCGACGACGCCTCCCGGGTGTGGTTCACGCTGACCGAGGGGGCGCTGACGGAGGTGCGCTTCCCGCGGATCGACCTGCTGAACGTCCGGACGCTCGACTTCGTGGTGGCCGACCCCGACGCGGGCTACGCGAAGCGGACGTTCGACGAGAACCGCACCGACGAGGGGACCGTCGAGCGGTCGGTCGAACTCGTCGACGACCGCGCGCTCCTGTTCGAACAGACGGTGACCGAGACGGCGTCCGGCCGCGGCTGGACGCTCACCGCGGAGTACGTCGCGGCTCCCGGCGGGGACGCCCTGCTCGCCGACGTGACGTTCGAGGCGACGGACGGCGGGTCGTACGACGTGTACGCGGTGCTCGACGCCTCCGTGGCCCAAAGCGGGATGGCCGACACCGCCGCGGTCCGCGGCACCGAGGGCGACCGCGTCCTGACCGCGACGGACACCGAGGCCAACGACGGGGACGCCGTCATCGTCGACGAGGCGGGGAACGCGTACAACCCCGCGCTCGCGATGGCCTCGGCGTCCGGGTTCGAGTTCGCGAGCGCCGACGTGGCCGGCGGCGACGGTCTCTCGGGGCTACTCTCGAACGGGTCGCTCGGCGACCCCCACGGCGAGTCGGAGGGCAACGTCGCGCTGGTGGGTCGGCTCGGCTCGGGCGTCTCGTCGGCGAGCGAGACGCTGTCGCTCGGCTTCGCGACCGGCCGCGACGTCGACGCCGCGGTCGGGGTGGCCCGGGACGCGCTCTCGACGGGGTACGCCGCGGCGCGGAGCGGCTACCGCGAGTCGTGGCACGCCTACCTCGACGAACTCGACGCGCCGTCGAGCGTGAGCGGCGACCTCCGCACCCAGTACGACGTGTCGGCGATGGCGCTCCGGGCGGCCGACTCGAAGAACTACCCCGGCGCGGGCATCGCCAGCCCCTCGGTGCCGTGGGGCGACGCGACGGAGGCGAACAACCCCTCCGACTACGGCTACAACTTCGTCTGGTCGCGCGACCTCTATCAGGCGTACACCGCGATGCTGGCGATGGGGGACGTGGAGGGTGCGCGCGACGCGACGGAGTACATCTACGACTACCAGCAGCGCGAGAACGGGTTCGTCCCCCAGAACACGTTCGTCGACGGGCGGACCCGCTGGGGCGGCGAGCAGATGGACAACGTCTCGTGGCCGCAGGTGATGGCGTACCAACTGTGGGAGCGTGAGGACGTGGGCTTCGACGACGCCGACTACGACTACGAGAACGTCCGGCTGTCGGCGACGTACGTGGCGACGAACGGCCCGCACACCGACCAGGAGCGGTGGGAGGAGGAGAGCGGCTACTCGCCGTCGACGACGGCCGCCGAGATAGCCGGGCTGGCGTGTGCGGCGGCGCTCGCGGACGCCGCGGGCGAGCGGACCGACGCGCTGCTGTTCCTCGGCGTCGCCGACCGCTGGCAGTCGACCACCGAGGAGTGGATGGCGACCACCCAGCCGCCGGAGCTCGAAGAGCCGGACGACATCGGCGACGACTACGACGTCGACTACACCACGGCGACGACGCCGTACTACTTCCGGGTCAACGACGACACCGACCCGAACGACGGCGCGCCGCTCGACATCAACAACGGCGGGCCGTCGCTCGACGAGCGGTCGGTGATAGACGCCGGCTTCCTCGAACTTGTCCGCCTGGGGGTGAAGCCGTGGGACGACCCGGTGGTCGAGAACTCGCTCGACCTGGTCGACCGCACCATCCAGGTCGACACGCCGAACGGCCCGGCGTGGTACCGCTACACCGAGGACGGCTACGGCGAACAGGGCCGCGACGACGCCGACGACCTGCCGGCGGGCGCGCCGTGGGGCGCGAACGGCGACAACGCCGGCCGGGGGCGACTGTGGCCCATCTTCTCGGGCGAACGCGGCGAGTACGAACTCCTCTCGGACGCCGACGAGTACGACCCCGCCGAACTGCTCGAGTCGATGCACCGGTTCGGCAACTCGGGGTACATGATCCCCGAACAGGTGTGGGACCGCACCGAACCGACGGCGTACGGCTGGGAGTTCGGCGAGGGAACCGGGTCGGCCACGCCGCTGTCGTGGTCGATGGCGCAGTTCGTCCGGCTAGCGTGGGGTATCGACGCGGGCGAACCCGTCGAGACGCCCGCGTTCGTCGCCGACCGCTACGTCGAGAGCGCGGTTCCCGAGGGTCCCGACCTGTCCGTCGAGTTCCCCTCGGAGACGGTCCGGAGCGACACCGTGACCGTGTCGGGGACGACGGACGGTGCGACGGTCGTCGTCGCCACGACCGAGGAGACGGTCGCGGTCGAGCCGTCGGGCGGGTCGTTCGAGACGGAGGTGACCGTCGCCGACGGCACGAGCGATCTGACGGTCGTCGCCGCGACGGACGCCGCCGACCTCTCGGGGGTCGGGACGACGGCGCGGACGGGCGAGGTACGGTCGGTGTCGCTCGGCGACCGGGTCGCCCTCTTCGACGACGAGACGGGCGACGACCACGGCCCCGGGTCGTACACGTACCCGACGGCCGACGCGTTCGTCGACGGCGCGTTCGACGTCGACTCGGTGGGCATCTACGAGACGGACGAGCGCTACCAGTTCCTCTACACGCTCGCGGGTCCGCTGACGAACCCGTTCGGCGGCGCGGCGGGCTTCTCGCTGCAGGCGCTGCAGGTGTACGTCCGCGACCCGAGCGCCGACGGCGGCGCGACGGCGGCCCGCGAGGGGGTCAACGCGGAGTTCGCCGCCCCCTACCAGCGGCGCGTCGTCGCCGACGGGTTCACCGGCGAGTTCGCGCCCCGCGTCGAGGACGCCGCCGGCGGCGTCGTCACCGAGGACGTCTCGCTCACGGCGTACCCGGAGGCGAGCGCCGTCAAGGTCGGCGTGCCGAAGTCGTCGCTCGGCGGCGACGTCCGGACCCTCCAGTTCGCGCCGCTGCTCATGGGTCAAGACGGGTTCAGCCCCGGGCGGATCCGCCCGGTGAACGCCGCCAACGGCGGCTACGTCTTCGGCGGCGGCCGCGACGACGACCGCAACCCGAACGTCATCGACCTGGTGGTGCCCGACGGCACCACCCAGGCGGACACGCTGAGCTACGACGACGACCCACGGGGGACGGTCCCGTACCTCTCGGTGGGGACGCGGTACCAGGTGGACTTCGCCGCGGGCGAACCGATAGAGGAACTCGGCGATGACGGCCTGTACGCCGACCAGGACCGGCTGATGCGGTTCGCGTTCGGGTCGGTCGAGGAGGGCATCACGGAGAAGGACACCGCGTGGCCGAGCGCTGAGATACGCGACTGTCTCGACTACGGCCACATCGTCGAACACGACGACGGCACCGCGAGCGTCACCTTCACCGTCGCCGACGACTGCGACGAGACGACGCTGTCGCTGGCGGTCTACTCCATGCCCGGCGACGAGTTCACCGCCGACACCGCCGACGAACAGGTCCTACTCGACAGCACGACCGGAACCTTCGGACCCGGCGACCACACCATCACCGTCGACCTACCCGGCGGCGGCGCCGACGACGGGAACGGCTGACCGCGACGGTCAGCACGCTCCCGGTCGCGGTACTCGGGCGTCGTTCGGCCGTCGTCGCGTATTGCTCCGCCGTCCCGACCGCCGAGAATGGGGTAAAAGCTTATACTGACTAAACGGTTAGTTACCACTCACACCATGAACGGGATCAGCGGGAAGACGGCGGTAGTGACGGGCGCCGGGTCCGGTATCGGGCGCGCGACGGCCGAGCGGTTCGCCGCGGAGGGGGCGAACGTCGTCGTCGCGGACGTAGTCGAGGAGACGGGGCGCGAGACGGTCGAGTCCATCGAGGACGACGGCGGCGAGGCGACGTTCGTCGAGGTGGACGTCAGCGACACCGAGTCGGTCGAGCGGATGGTCGACACCGCGGTGGAGGAGTACGGCGGCCTCGACTTCGCGAACAACAACGCGGGCATCCTCACCGGGTTCGCGGGAGTGACGGACATCGAGGAGGAGCAGTGGGACCGACTGATCGACATCAACCTGAAGGGCGTCTGGGCGTGTATGAAGGCCGAACTCCCCGTGATGGAAGCGCAGGGGAGCGGCGCCATCGTCAACACCGCCTCCGAGGCCGGGCTGGTCGGCATGGGCGGGCTAGCCAGCTACTCGGCCAGCAAGCACGGCGTGGTCGGTCTGACCAAGACGGTCGCACTGGAGTACGCCTCCCGGGGCATCCGGGTCAACGCGGTCGCACCGGGACCCACCGACACGAACATCCAATCGGGGATGAGCGGCGGGAGCGGCGACCCGTCGTCGATGCCGTTCGACACGTCCGCGATGGTCGACGTACCGATGGGGCGGACCGCCGAACCGGAGGAGATGGCCGGCGTGGTGGCGTTCCTCTGCTCGGAGGACGCCTCGTACGTCACCGGCCACACGCTCCCGGTCGACGGCGGACAGGCCGCGGACTGAGGCCGCGACCGCACCGGTTCGGTGCCGGCGCTTCCGCCCGCCCTACTCGGCGCCGTCGCCCCAGTACGACGCCAGTCCGAGCGCGAACGCGACGCCCGTGAGGAACGCGACGGCGAGCGTCGACCGGTCGACGGCGTCCCGGTGGGTCCACGCGAGGACCCCGGCGACGGCGGCGTTCGCGCTCCCCCAGAGGACGTTCGTCTCGGGGCTCGAATCCTCGCCCGCGGGGGACACGTGTCGCTCGCCGGTCACACCCTTGACGAAGTGAGGGACCGCGTTCGTTCCGAACAGCCCGACGCCCGCGAACGCGAGCAGTTGTTTCGGTGTCGCCATCGACTCCACCTCGGGGAGCCAGGGTGATAGCTCGTGTGAACTGTACGACCCGTTCGTCCGCGTCGACCGGAGGGACGCGGCTGGGGGTGTACTGTGTCGTGCACCCACGTCGTCCGTCGCCCGCGCGTCGCCTCCGTCACGCGCCCGCCGTTCGGCGACTCGGCCGTGAGCCGTCGGGCCGACCGTGGGCCGACCCGCGTATCGACTGGTGGGTCGACCGCGAGCGGGCGGGTCAGTCGCCCGACGACGGGTCGGCGGCCGGCGACCCCGCCGCGGTCGACCCCGGCTCTTCCACCTGGGTGTAGACGAGCACGAAGCCGACGAGCGCGAGCACCGCGCCGAAGACGAACGGCGTCGCGTACGGTTGGCCGACGGAGAGGTCGATCCCGGCGAGGTAGCTCGCCGACAGCGGGCCGATGGCGACGCCGAGCGCGATGCTCCGGCGGTCGGTGTCGAGAACCCCCACTACTCGCTCCCCCCGAGCGCCGGGGACCACCCCGGCCCGGTCGGCGAACGGTTCCGCGCGGCGGATATAACTAACCAGTCAGTCAGCAGGCGTGAACCCGGTCGGGCACCCGTATAACACTGGTGTGAGACTTCACACACGGTCCGCGCAGGGCCGGTCGGGACGCCACGAGAGTCACGGGGAGATCCCCCCTCCGTCCGGCGAGAGCACCGCGTCGAGGTAGCGGCCGAGTTCGGCGCGGACGACGGCCACGTCGTCGATGTCCGAGGTGGGGCGGTGGGTGCGGACCCCCCCGATGACGGTGAACACGAACGCCGCGACCCGGTCGGGGTCGACCGAACGGAACGCCCCCCGTTCGACGCCGGCGCGGACGGCCCGCGCGATGCGGTCGCGGAAGAACCGGTCGTGGCGCGTGAACTCCGCGCGGTAGCGGGCGTCGTGGGCGGCCTGCGCGCGGAGTTCGACCATCGCGGCGCCGAACTCGCGGCGGTCGTCGGGGAGGTCGGGTGCGAGCACGTGGTCGAGCATCGACTCGAAGTGGGCGGCGGGGTCGTCGCCCGGGTCGGCGTCGATGGTGCGTTCGAACTCCTCGAGCATGAACGAGAGGAAGTCGAGGAGGAGTTCGTCCTTCCCGTCGTAGTGGTGGTACAGCAGCGACTTGCTCTTGGCGAAGCGATCGCCGATCCGCTGGATGGTGAGGTCGGCGTACCCGTGGTCACACAGCGCCCGGTAGGTCGCCTGCATGATCTCCTCGCGGGTCCCCCGCGGGTCGTCGAGCGCCGAGTGCGCTCTCGCCTCGGAGTCGTCCGGGTCGGTGCCGTTCCCGTCGGCGTCCATCTCACCGCGCCTCCGCGCTCGTTGCGCGCGCCATGTAGTAGACGGCGACCGCGCCGAACGCGATATCGAGCGTTACGAGCACCGCGAGCGCGGGCACCAGCGTGTTCCAGACCCCGCCGAACGCCGTCACCTCGACCACGCTCATCACGTCGCGGCCGAACATCAGCGCGCGCGCCGCGTCGATGCCGTACGTGATCGGGTTGAGGCTGGCGACCACCCGCACCCACCCCGGGAGCGACTCCAGCGGGAGGAACGCGCTCGACAGAAAGAGGAGCGGGAACTGGAGGATGTTGACCGACAGCATCGTCGACTCCTGGTCGCGCGTGACGAGCGCCATGATGTTCGAGAAGGCCGTGAACCACACCGAGAAGACGATGCCGACGACGACGATACCCACCGCGCCGGGGAGACCCGTGGCGACGTACGGTCCCGTGTTCCCGCCGGTGTCGAGCCACAGCAGGACGTAGCCGAACGTGAGGACGATACACACCTGGACGACGATCCGGAGCACCTCCGAGAGCGACTTGCCGAGAAACACCGCCCCGCGGTGCATCGGCGACACCAGCGCCTTCTCGAACATGCCGCTCTCGATGTCCTCGACCAACCCGATGCCGGAGGTGGTCGCGCTGACGAGCGACACCTGGATCGCGATGGCGGGGACGAGGTAGGTGGTGTAGTTCACGTCCGCGCCGACGCTGCCGCCGATGGCGCCGCCGGTGACCCCGCCGAACACCTCGGTGAACAGCACGAGGAACATAAGCGGGTTCAACAGCGAGAACGTCAACACGAACGGGTTGCGGGCCGTCTTCAGCATCCACCGCTTGAGGTTGACCCACGTGTCCGTGAGGAAGCCGTTGCCCGACGCCTCGGCCCGCGAGTTCCCCGTCCCGGCGGCGGTGCCGGCGTCGGACTCCGTCTCGGCGCTCATCGGGACGCCCCCGGGGCGCGCTCGGGGTCGGCAGTCGCGTCGGCGTCCGTATCGTCGCCGTCCACGTCGTACTCCTCGCCGGTGATGGCGAGGAACACGTCGTCGAGCGTCGGACTCCGCACGTTGAACCCCGTGATCGTCAGGCCGGCATCGCGGAGCGACACCAGCAGGTCCGTGCCGCGGCTGCGCGCCACCGAGGAGGTGACGACGATGCCGTCGTCGGTGGTCTCGACCGCCGCCGCGTCGTCGACGAGCGCGGAGTCGGCCGCGATGGCGCGCGCGCGTTCGACGTCGCGGTCGGTGGGGTCGTCGAGTTCGAGTTCGAGTACGTCGCCGCCGACCCGCGACTTCAACTCGGCGGGCGACCCCGAGACGGCTATCTCGCCGCCTTTGATCACGCCGATGCGCTCGCAGAGTTGGTCCGCCTCTTCGAGGTACTGCGTCGTGAGGAACACGGTGGTCCCGCGGTCGTTGATCCGCCGGAAGTAGTCCCACAGCCGGTTTCGCGCCTTCGGGTCGAGACCCGTCGTCGGTTCGTCGAGGAAGACGACCGGCGGTTCGTGAACCAGCGCGGTGGCGACGTCGAGCCGCTTCTTCATCCCGCCCGAGAAGTCCTTCGCCCGTTTGTCGGCCACGTCCGCCAGGTCGACCAGGTCGAGCAGGTCGTCGATCCGACCCGCCCGCTCCCCGCGGGGGACGCCGTACGCCTCGCAGGCGAACCGGACGTTCTCGCGGGCGGTGAGTTCGGTGTCGATGCTGGTCTCTTGGGCCATGTAGCCGATCGACTCGCGGACCCGCCGGGGGGCGTCCGCCACGTCGTAGCCGTTGACGCGAACGCTGCCCTCGGTCGGACGCAACAGCGTCACGAGCATCTTGATCGTCGTGGTCTTGCCCGCGCCGTTCGCGCCGAGGAAGCCGAAGAACTCCCCCTCGGGGATGTCGAGCGAGACGTCCTCGACCGCCTCCGTCCCGTCCGCGTACGTCAACGCGAGGTGTCGGGCGTCGATAGCGCTCACGGGGGACGGGAACACGTCGGACCACTTAGCGTTTTTGAATGAATATTCAATCAAGGTAGCCACCCACACGGATCGACGCCGCTCCCGATATAATACCAATTTAAGTAGTATTATACTGAGAATATGATTATTCGCCCGTACGGTTTCTCAGGTTCCGATAGTCGGCGTGCAACGAAATAAACGTTATACTGTCCGATACAATCGGATTTTACCCCGTATCTGCCGACGAGTACGACCTCTCTCGTGATCGATTCTCGCGTGGTGAAATGACGATCGCGATTAATATCACAATAGTAGCCATCCTACCGACTGTTTGTACAGCTAGCGGTCGAACCCGAAGCGACTGACTAACCGGTCCGGGCAGGACCACTCGCCGACGGATCCCACCCCGCCTGAAGCCGGGAGTCGTCGACTCGCGAAACCCGCCGGATGACCGGCTCGCAGTTCCTAACGGCGGGCGTCCCCGTCGCCGGGAGTTCCGGCCGTTCAACCCTCTCCGCCCGTGGCCAACCGCCGGAGGCCCCGTCGTCGGAGAGCGAACGCGCGTCGGGGAGCGCGGGTCGAAGGAGGAGGCTGTTCTGGTCTCCAGAACGTTTATCATCGTTACACACGAACGCAGGTGTAGATGAACGCCAAACACCCGGTGCGAACCACCGAGAAGACGCTCGCCCTCGTCGAGGAGTTGATGGACCGGGGGCCGTGCGGCGTGACCGAACTGGCGGAGGGGCTGGACATGGGGAAGAGCGCGGTGCACAACCACCTGACGACGCTCCGCGAACACGGCTACGTGCTCAAGAGCGGCGACGAGTACCAACTCGGCTTGAAGTTCCTCGAAGTCGGCGGACACACGCGGAAGTCGATGGAGTTCTACCAGGTGGCCGAGTCGGAGATCAAGTCGCTGGCGGTCGAGACGGGCGAACTCGCCAACCTGCTGGTCGAAGAGCAGGGGATGGGCGTCTACCTGATGCGTTCGAAGGGGGACAAGGCGGTCGACCTCGACACGTACGCCGGTCTCCGCACGTACCTCCACACAACCGGGCTTGGCAAGGCCATCCTCGCGAACCTGCCCGAGTCGCGCGTCGACGAGATCATCGAGCAACGGGGGCTCAAACAGGAGACGCCGCGGAGCATCGGAACTCGGGGGGAACTGTTCGACGCCCTCGACGAGATCCGCGAGCGTGGGTACGCCATCGACGACGGCGAGCGACTCGAGGGACTGCGCTGTATCGCGGCGCCCGTCAAGTCGTCGACGGGCGAGGTGCTCGGGTCGATCAGCGTCTCGGCGCCCGCCAGCCGGGTCAGCGACGAGGACCTCCACGGCGAACTCGCCGAACTCGTCCTCAGCGCGGCGAACGTCGTCGAACTCAACATCAACTACTGACTCACCGACCCGTTCTGAATCGCCGAACGGGCGCTCGCCCCACACGCTACCTTCGGTCGTCCTCCCGCCCCCGTTTCCGACCGTCCGAGCTCTCGATTACAGTCGTACCGACGTAAACGCCGTGTTCGATAGTTATACAGCGTGATCGATCCGCACCGACTTGGACGGTGGGGCAACTCGCGTTCTGTATCCCACAACGGAGCCGTCACGCGCTCCCGGCGGGCGTCGGAGCGGATCAGACAGACCTAAACGGAGTGTGCGGTTCTAGCCGCTCATGGTCAACGACTCCACTGCTGGTGTTCAGCTCGCGGACAGGAACGCGGTCGTCGTCGGCGGGACGACGGGTATCGGGCGCGCGATAGCGCTCGCGTTCGCCGACGAGGGTGCGAACGTGGTCGCGACGAGTCGGTCGGACGATGCCGTCGAGGACGTGACCGCGGAACTCCGCGAACGGGGCGCCGACACCGCGGCGGTCACCTGCGACGTCCGCGACCGCGAATCGCTCGAACGCCTCCGCGACGCCGCCGAGGAGGCGATGGGGTCGGTCGACGTGCTCGTCAACTCCGCGGGGTCGGTCGCGAAGGCGTCGGTCACGGAGATGTCCGAGGAGGAGTGGAACCGCGACATCGACGTCTGTCTCACGGGCGTGTTCCGCGCGTGTCAGGTGTTCGGCGCCGCGATGGACGAGGGGAGCATCGTCAACATCTCCTCGATGTCGGCAGACCAGGCGCGCGAGGAGCGGCCGGCCTACTGTGCGGCCAAGAGCGGCCTCAACGGACTCACCCGCGCCGCGGCCGCGGACCTCGCGCCCGAGGTTCGGGTCAACGCGGTCGCCCCGGGGTTCGTCAAGACGCCGCTGGCGGGCGAGAAGATGGAGGAGGGCTCCGCGTTCCGCGAGGCGGTCGACGACCGCACCCCGATGGGCCGGGTCGCCGATCCCGACGAGATAGCGGGGTCCGTCGTCCACCTCGCGAGCGACGCCGCGGCGTTCACCACCGGACAGGTCGTCACCGTCGACGGCGGCTACGACATCAGCGCGAAGTAGGCGTCGCGACCTGACTGCTCGAATCGGGGGTCGCGAAGGCGGCCCCGCTCACGCCGGATCGAACCGGGCGAGAGCGAAGCTCTCGCTGGCTCGACGAGGCGTCACTCCGTCACCCCTCGTCGAACTACGCTGACTGCGTTCAGCGAGTTCGACCCGGCTCACGCCGGGTCGAACAGTTCCTCACCCTCCTTCAGGTGGGCTTCGACCGTGTCGAGGTCGAGTTCGACGCCGAGACCCGGGTCGTCCGGGACGGCGATCCGACCGGGTTCGAGCACGTCCTCTTCGACCACGTCACCCCACCAGTCGACGTCGCGCGCGCGTGGTACTCGAGCGCCAGGAAGTTGGACGCGGCCGCGCCGACGTGGACGCTGGCCACCGTTCCGACCGGCGAGGCGACGTTGTGGAGCGCGAGCGGAATGTGGTACGCCTTCGCCATGTCGGCTGCCTTCTTCGTCTCGTACATCCCGCTGGTCTTCGGGACGTCGGGGTGGATGACATCGACCCCTTGATTCTCGACGAGGCGGCGTGCCCCCTCGACGCGGTAGGCGTTCTCGCCCGCGACGACGGTCACGTCCGTCTCGTTGGCCACCTCGATCTGGAGGTCCTGATTCTCCGGGGGAACGGGGTCTTCGAGCCACCAGACGTCGACGGGGGAGATGGCGACGCGGTGTGAGACGCTCGTCGAGTACCTCTACCGACACAACGAACTGCCCGAAACGGTCGTCCTGCTCACCGGAACCGCACTCGTGCCGGACGACGACTTCACGCTTCAGGAGGGCGACCGGATCGCCATCGACATCGACCGGATCGGCCGCCTCGTCAACGACACCGTCACCGTCTGAGAGTGTTGTGTCGGGTGCGTCGCCGGAGAGCGGGGTTCGGTCCACCAGAGCTATATCCGCGCTCGCCGACAGACGGACACCGACCATGCGTTCGGAGACTCACCCGTCCGTCTCGCTGCACAACGTCGCGGAGACGACCGACCCCGACTGGACGACGGGCGGCGACCAACTGTGCCGCGTTCCCGCCTCGGTCCGGGCCGAGTTGAACGACGGCGCGAGCGACCGGCTGGCGCACGCGACCAACGCCGAACTCCGGTTCGTCCCCGAGAGCGACGGGAGCGTAGTCGAGGTGACGGTGTCCGCCGCCGAACCGGCGCGAGCGTGGGTGTTCTGGGGGTCGTTCCAGCCGTGGCAGGCCGTCGAGGTCGGGCCGACGCCCGAGACGTTCGAACTCGGCGTGCCCGAGCGACTGCGCGAACTCGACGCGAGCGTGGATACGGGGCGGTTCGACCCGCGGCTCTGTCGAGTGCGGTTCGACCGGTTCGCGCCCGTCGCACTCCACGGCGTCGCCGGCGACTGCCGCCCCCCGACGCCGGGGGAACTCCCGGACGAGCGCTACCTCGCGTACGGCACCTCCATCACCGAGGGCGCGAAGGCGTCGGCGGCGCACCTGAGCTACGTCTCCCACGCCGCACAGCACCGGGGGTACGACGCGGTGAACCTCGGCTGTTCGGGGTCGGCGTACTGCGAGCCGGCGCTGGCCGACTACGTCGCCGCCCGCGACGACTGGGACGTCGCGTCGCTCGCGCTCTCGGTCAACATGGCGAACGGCGGCTTCTCGCCCGCCGAGTTCCGCGAGCGCGCGGACTACTTCGTGAACACCGTCGCCGGGCACCACCCGGAGAGCCCGGTCGTCTGCGTCACGCTGTTCCCGTACTTCGCCGACGTGACCGACGGCGGCGACGCCGCCCACGCGGGCGCCTACCGGGACGCACTCCGGTCGGTCGTCGCCGACTCCCCCCACGACAACGTCTCGCTCGTGGCGGGACCCGACCTCCTGTCGGCGTCGGACCTGACGTGGGACGTGCTCCACCCCGGCGACGCCGGGATGCGGTCGATCGGCGACGGACTGGCCGAACACCTCGACACCTCGTAGGGCCGGACAGCCGACCGGCGCTAGTCCGGCGACCGTCGCCCGGTCGACACCCGCCCGATCCGTCTTCCGATGGAGAACTACGCACCGTCCACACGTCGGTTCTACGACCGGTGATCGCGGGCAGATCTGACGTACTCCGCGGCGGCGTCCAAACCCGGACCAGGGCGGCCGGTCGGAACTAGCCCGGAGCGACCCGGCCGCGGTCGGCTGAAGCTTTAAGATCCGGCGCCGCCATCGACGGGTGTGACGACACTCCGAGACGCCGCAGCCGACGCCGGGGTCCACGTCGGCGCCGCCGTCGACGCCGACTCGCTCCGCACCGACACCGACTACCGGGAGACGCTCGCCCGCGAGTTCGACGCCGTGGTCGCCGAAAACGCGATGAAGTGGGGACGGCTCGCGACCGGCGAAGGGGGGTACGACTTCGCCGACGCCGACGACATCGTCGAGTTCGCGGAACGGCACGACATGTACGTCCGGGGGCACACGCTGGTCTGGCACCGGATGTACCCCGAGTGGCTCCGGCCGTGGTCGCGGTCGGAGGCGGAGGCGCGCCGCCTCCTCCGGACACACGTCCAGACGGTCGCCGGGCGCTACCGCGGCCGTGTCGACGCGTGGGACGTGGTGAACGAGGCGGTGGCGGACGACGGCGGCCTCCGCGAGACACAGTGGCTCGAAGCGCTCGGTCCCGACTACGTCGCGGAGGCGTTCGAGTGGGCCGACGCCGTCTCGGACGCCGACCTCTTCTACAACGACTACGGCGCGGACGGCCGCTCGGAGAAGGCCGACGAGGTGTACGAACTCGTCTCCGACTTCGTCGCGCGCGGCGTCCCCATCGACGGCGTCGGCCTCCAACTCCACGTGTTCGACGAACAGGTGCCGCCCGCGGACGTGGCCGCGAACGTCGACCGGTTGACCGACCTCGGGTTGAAAGTCCACGTCACCGAACTCGACGTTGGTATCGGCGCCGCGGTCGACGACCGCGCGGAACAGGCCGACTACTACCGCGACGTGGTGTCGGCGGCCGTCGACGCCGGCGCCGACACCGTGGTGACGTGGGGCGTCGACGACGGCCAGTCGTGGCTGCCCGTGGCGAGCGGCGGCGGCGAGAACCCCCTCCTGTTCGACGAGCAGTTCCGTCCCAAGCCCGCGCGCGACGCCGTCGTCGACGCGCTCTCGCGGTAGCGCGTCGAGTACGCGGGACGGCCCGCGACGGGCGGTCGCGAACCGACGGCGGGGACTCGCCGCGGGCGAATCTCCGGCCGCCGGGTCCGACGTTGGGTCCGATGCCATTCTGATTATCAGAACGGGCTTTTGGTTCGGAGTTCCGCGGCGCGTGCGGTCGTCCGACACCCGACGGGGAGGGGGCGGGACGCCCGCTTCGGCCGACGCCGGCGGTCGAGGGTCACGGGCCACGGGCGCTCGTCGACCGACCCGGTCGCGTCGGGGAGCGCGGTGTGATCACCGACGAGAGCCCTGCGGCCGTTCGCGTACCGACGCTCCGTGTACCGGTCGAGGGGGAGCGCACCGCTCGCCACCCCGGTCGAAACCGTTCCGAGCCACCGAACCCACTCCCCTCGACCGCGATGGTCTCGGCGCTCTCCCGAGTTCCTCCGGCGGCCGTCGGGGTTCGATTACAGCGGTACCGTCGTAATTCCGCGACAGTGTTCGGCCGATGGAGTTCTGAGATAGGGAACAGATTCGCGTGGGGTTACAGCCCGTACAGTTCCTTCGGCCGGTCGTACGCGACGTGTTCGACGAGTCGCTCGGCGTTGTCGTACGGGACCCGGCCGCGGTCGACCATCCGTCCCACCAGGTTCGCGAGCGTCCGGCGGAACATCTCGAACCGCGAGCCGTACGAGACGAGTTTCCGCGAGTCGCTCACCATCCCGGCGTGGTTCGCCAGCAGGTCGACCGACGCCACCCGCTCTAACTGGTTCGCCATCCCCATCGGACTGTCGTTGAACCACCACGCCGGCCCGACCGAGACGTTCGGGTACGCCCGCGCGAGCACCGTCACGTCCGGGTAGTGAGTCGGGTCGAGCGTGTACAGCACCACCTCCATCTCGCCGTCGAACCGGTCGAGGAAGTGGTCGAGACCGCCGACCACGTCCACGTCGCTCGTCGAGACGTCGCCGCCCGCGTTCGCGCCGACCCGCTCGTACAGCGACGCGCGGTAGTCGCGGACCGCCCCGACGTGCAACTGGGTCACCCAGCCCTTCTCCGCGTTCAACTCGCCGACGAACTCCAGCAGGTACGCCTTGAAGTCGCGAACCGCCCCTTCGTCGAGATTCGCCCCCCGGCGCGCCCGGTCGTACACCGCGGCGGCGCGCTCGTCGCTCACGGGGGCCGAGACGGGGTCCGTCCCCGTGCCGATATCGCAGGCGACACAGCCGTGGTCGGCGAAGTAGTCGTGCGTCTCCGCGAGCGCGTCGCGAAAGCCCTCGAAGTCGTCGACATCGGTCTCGGTGGCCGCGTCGAGTTCGACGACGAACTCGTCCCACGCGGGCTTTTCGACTTTCAGCGCGCGGTCGGGCCGCCACGTCGGCCGGACGTCGACGCCCTCGACTTCGGTCTCGGCGCGTTCGTGGTACTCCAGCCGCGAGGTCGGGTCGTCGCTGCTGCACAGCACCTCGACGTTCATCTCCCGCAGGAGGGCCTGCGGGCGCATCTCCGGCTCCGAGAGCTGTCGTTTCGTCTCCTCCCAGATCTCGTCGGCGGTGTCGGCGCTCAGCGGCTTCTCGATGCCGAACCGCCGTTCGAGGTCGAGGTGGACCCAGTCGTAGGTGGGGTTGCCCGCGAAGTCGGGGAACACCGCCGCGAGGGCGTCCCACTTCTCGCGGTTGCTCGCGTCGCCGGTCACCTTCTCCTCGGGGACGCCACGCTCGCGCATGTGCTGCCAGACGTAGTGGTCGGTCGCGCCCTCGACCTCCCAGACGTCGTCCCACGGGTCGTCGTCGACGACCTCCGCGAGGTCGACGTGGTTGTGGGGGTCGACCACCGGCAGGTCGGCGATCGACTCGTAGAGGTCGACCGCCGCCTCCGAGTCGAGCAGATACGTTTCGTCGATGAAGCCCATACGCGGCGGGTTCGAACCCCCCCGACAAAAGTCCTCGCCGGCTCGTCCGGTGCGGGCGGCGGCTACTCCCCCCGCTCCAACAGCCCCTCGATGTAGCCGACGGCGAACAGCCGGCCCATGTCGGTGTAGCCCGACATCGCCCCCTCGCGGTCCTCCTCGTCGAGCATCCGCGGGACGTGGTCCGGGCGGATCGGGCCGTCGAACCCCACCGCCTCGTAGGCGTCCATCGCGGCGCGCATGTCGGTCTGCCCCTCGTCGTGCCACGTCTCGACGAACCGCTCGGAACCCCCCTCCACGTCGCGGAAGTGGACGAAGTGGATGCGGTCGCCGAACGCGCGGATCGCCGCGGGCACGTCCGCGCCCATCGCCGAGAAGTTGCCCTGACAGAACGTCAGCCCGTGGGCCGGGCTGTCGTACAGGTCCAAGATCCGCTCGACGTTCTCGACGGAGGTGACCAGGCGGGGGACGCCGCGGACGGACGACACCGGCGGGTCGTCGGGGTGGAGCGCCATCCGGACGCCCGCCTCCTCGGCGACCGGCACCACCTCGTCGAGGAAGTACTCCAGGTTCTCCCACAGTTCCGCCTCCGAGATGTCGACGGGGTGGGGCGGCGCACGCTCGGACTGCTCGTGGTCGTAGACGGTGGTTCGCGAACCCCCGCGGAGCGGGTGGGCGTCGGCGGTCCGGATCACGCCGACGGGGTTCTCCGTCCACACCCACGAGTAGACGCCGACCCCCACCTCGCCCATGTTCCGGATCAGCCGCTTGACCGTCTCGATCTCCTCGTCGCGGCCCTCCTCGCCGAGCACCGTCGCCGTCATCGGCGGGCGGTCCTCCACCACGTCGAGCGAGAGACCGTGGTCGGCGAACCGGTTCCGCGTCTTCAGCAGCGAGTCGTACGTCCACCACTCCTCCTCTCCCCAGAAACGGACGACGGCGGTCGAGAGTCCGAGCTGTCGGGCGATCGTCCACCGCCTGTCGGGGCGCGGCGGCAGCATCAGCGTCGTGTCCATACCTCCCGTTCGGAAAACCCGAACATATAGCTTGTGCGACGTGCCAGTTCGGGGAGATAGTCGCCGGACGGCGTCGAGTATCACGATCGATAGAACCGTCGAAACGTACGTTATGTTTAGAAAGACTCATACGGCGCACCGCCGAGGATCCACAAGCGCGTAAGCGCACCGACACTATGCCCGAAGACGACAACAGAGCCGGCGAGCGGAGTGGCAACGCACGGAACGGACGGGACGAGGAGTCGACGCCCGACGCCGAGGGCGGTCCGCTGGGGGTCGACCGGCGGCGGTACATGCAGGCGCTGAGCGCGGCGGGGCTGGTGGGCGCCGGCGCCGCGGGCGCGGCGGCCGACGTACCGGACGCGGCGCCCCGGCAGGTGGAGGGGTCGCTCGACGCCTACCACCAGACGCTGCGTGCGGACCTGACGAGCGCCGACAGACAGCAGCGACAGCTTCCGCCCGGCGCGTGCGTCTACGCCGCGACCGAACGGGCGGCGCTCGACGCCTTCTCCGTGGTTGGCGGCGGCAGGGAGACGCGGGTCGCGGTCGACACCGACGCGGTACCGATAACGGTCGGCGAACGAGTCACGGTCCCCGAGGGGAGCGACGACCCCGCCGACCACGCCTACCGGGGCGAGATATCGGACCACTCGTTCGGCGAGGGCGACCTGCTGCTCGCGGTCGCGTACCTCCGCAGCGACGACGACGACGCCGAGGTGACGGCGCGCTTCGGCTACGAGTACACGGACTCGTCGGGGGAGACGGCCACCACCGACAACTTCGTCCAGCGGTCCGCACACGTCGAGCCGAGCGAGCGGTGGATGCGCTACTACTTCCCCGTCGAGGTCGAGTCGGTTCCGGACTCGGAGGCGGTCCCGTCGGTCGAGTTCCGGACCGGCTACGGCGAACAGACCGTCGAGTTCGGTGGGCTCGCGCTGTTCGACTACGGCGGCGCCGACCTCGCGCTCGACACCCTCCCGCCGTACCACTACGAGGGGCGCTCGCTCGACGCCGAGTGGCGCGACGCCGCCCACGACCGGATCGACGAACACCGGACGGCGGACGTGAGCGTCGAAGTCGTCGGTCCCGACGGCGAGGCGGTGTCGGGCGCGTCGGTCGACGTCGAGATGACCGACCACGAGTTCGACTTCGGCAGTGCGGTCTCGGTCGGCCAACTCACCGGCGACACCGAGGACGACCGGACCTATCGGGAGGTGTTCGCCGACAACTTCAACAAGGCGACCGTCGAGAACGGGCTGAAGTACCCCGCCTGGGAGGGCGTCTGGGACATCAGCAACGAGGCGACGCGGGCGGCGCTGGAGTGGCTCAACGAGCGCGACTACCCGGTTCGGGGCCACTACCTGCTGTGGGAGCAGTCGGACAACTCGGTCGGCGGCGGGATGTCGATCGAGAACCCCGACTCCTACTCGGCCGAGGAGTTGGAGGCGCTGATCGCCGACAAGATCCGGAACCACGCCGCCGAGTTCGAGGAGGACGTCGTCGAGTGGGACATGCACAACCACCCCGTCTGGCAGAGCAACTTCCGCGACACGGAGGGACTGGGGTGGCCCGCGGTCGACAACTGGTGGGCGGCCGCCGACGAGACGACCGACCTCCCGCTTCACACCAACGAGATGGGTGCCATCGGCGGGCAGTGGCAGCGGAGCGCGTACGACGACTACATCGCCCACCTCGTCGACAACGACTACCCCATCGACGCCATCGGGTTCATGGGCCACCACCAACAGCAGTACAACCAGATACTCGACATCGAGACGATGATCGAGGGGTACGACACGTTCGCGGAGTACGACCTCCCGATGCTCGTCACCGAGTTCGACATCCAGATCTTCAGCCGGCGGAACGCCCAGGACGTCGCGGTCCAAGCCGACTACACCCGCGACTTCCTCACGGTGGCGTTCAGCAGGCCGCAGGTCGTGGGCGTCGTCTCGTGGGGGTTCTGGGAGGAGGACCACTGGCGGCCGACCGGCGCCTACTACGACGCCGACTGGTCCCTCCGGGCGAACGGCGAAGTGTACCGGAACCTCGTCTTCGACGAGTGGTGGACCGACGCCTCCGGCACGACTGGGTCGGGACCGTACCAGGTCGACTTCGTCGCCGGAGAGGTCGAGGAGGAACTCGGCGAGAGCGAGGACGACTACTACGGCCGGCAGAACCGGCTGATCCAGTACGCCCACACCGAGGGCGGCGAGGTGGCCGACCGCGACACGTGGATCAACTCGCTCGACCCCGAGACCCGCGACGCCGTCACCGCCAGCGACGTCGAGGTGGACGACGGCACCGCCTCGGTCTCCTTTACGGTCGCCGACGGCGAGGAACTCACGCTGTCGCTGGCGGCATACACGCTGCCGGGCGGCGAGTTCTCCTTCGACACCGCGGACGAACAGGAACTCGTCGGCTCCGCCACCGAGACGTTCGGTCCCGGCGACCACAGCCTCGAAATCGACCTGCCCGAGTCGGGGGCGTTCACCACGTCCGCCTACCTCGGCGACCACGAGGTGACCGTGAGCGCCGACGGCGAGGAGACGACACGGACCGTCTCGGTGACCGAGCCGACCGAACGGACCATCACCGTCGAACTGGAGGGGAGCGAGGAGACGACCGAGAGCGTCGACGCCGAACCCGGCGCGCTCGAAGCCGAGTGAGGTGAGCGGCCGGTAGTCGCTCCCGGCGGCCGCGCCGTCGGGGACGACCCGGCGTCCGCGGTGCGGCCTACTCTACTTCTTCGTCCGTGGTCCCCGCCGTCGGTCGCTACTGCTCGCTCTCGCTGCCCTGCCGCGAGAGGATGTCGACCACCACGTTCGCGAACTCCACCGTCCGCGTGGGGAGCCCGTACGCGTCGGTCTCCATGCCGTACTCCCGGAGGTCGGCGACCGTCTCGGGGGTGTGCGCGAGCGTCGTCACCGTCTCGCGAACGTCGACGTCGAGGACGCCCTCGTCCGTCTCCAGCCACGGCTGGGTGCGCTGTTTCTCGTCGTACTCGATCGAGAACGTCTCGTTACCGACCGCGTCGACGACGTCGTCGACCGCCCCGATCTCGACCCTGTCGTCGCCGGCGACGAGGAACAGCGTCCCGTCGTCGCACTCCGGCTCGTACCGTGTTCGTGTCATGCGCGGTCGTATAGCCGCTCGCGTAATAACAGCGTCGCCGCCCGCCGGACCGGCCGGGGTCGGCCGTCCCCGCCGGCCGTCAGCGCTCGGCGAACTCCTCGGGGTGTTCGACCGCACCCTCGAGGGGTTCGCTCTCCCAGTACTCGTGGTCCGGGTCCTCGCGGAAGCACGCCGCCTTCCCGTCGCCGCCGTCGACGTCGAGCAGTTCGGGGTCGTCGCGCGTACACGCCTCGCGGGCGACCGGACACCGGGTGTGGAACCGGCAGCCCGACGGCGGGTCGACCGGGTCGGGCACGTCGATGTCGCGGATCGGCGGGTCGTCCGCCTCCATCGCGTCGAGGTCGAGGTTCGGCGTCGCCCACCGGAGCACCTCGGTGTACGGGTGCCGGGGGTCGTGGATCAGCCGCTCGGCGGAGCCGATCTCGACGATCTCGCCGAGGTACATCACCGCGATCCGGCCGTCGCCGTGTTCGGCGAAGTAGCGCGCGTTCGACAGGTCGTGGCTGATGAACAGAAACGAGGTGTGGAACTCCGACTGGAGTTCGAGCATCAGATCCATGATCTCGATGCGCAGGCTCACGTCGACCGCCGAGATGGCCTCGTCGGCGAGGATCGCGTCGGGGTTCATCAACAGCGCCCGCGCGAGCGCAACCCGCTGTTTCTCGCCGCCGCTCAACTGGTGGGGGTAGCGGTCGAGGAAGTCGCCCGCGGGCGTCATCCCCACGCGTTCGAGCAGCGAGTGCATCCGGCTCCGTCGCTCGGCCCGGCCGATGTTCGGGTGGGTGTGGTGGAGCGGTTCCGAGAGGATGTCGACGATCCGCCGGTTGGGGTTGAGCGAACTCCCGGGGTCCTGGTGGATGATCTGGAGTGCCTGCCGCACCTCGTCGTACGGGATGTCCGCGTTGCCGTCCTTCGCCTCCCAGATGTCGTGCCCGCGGTACTCGATCGTCCCGCCGGTCGGCCGCTGGAGCCCGATCATCGTCTTGCCGAGCGTGGTCTTCCCGCAGCCCGACTCGCCGAGCAGGCAGACCAGGTCCTGCTCGTGGATGTCGAGGTCGATACCGTCGACCGCCTGCACGACGTCGGGGTCACCCCGGAACCGGTCGAGCAGTCCCTGCTGCTCCTCGAAGTGGACCTCGATGTCGTCGAGCGACAGCAGCGCCTGATCGCCCGCCGCGACCGCGCGGTCCTCGACCGTCGACCCCGCGGCCGGCCGCGGCGAGTCGACGCTGGCCGCGTCCGGGGCGTCCTCGCCGAAGTTGAGCGGGATCTCCTCGCGTGCCTCCTCCCAGTGGTGACACGCCGTCCGGTGGTCGGACGCCTCGTCGATCGGGGCGAAGGGCGGGTCGACCGTCCGGCACTCCTCGGTCGCCAGCGGGCACCGCGGGTGGTACCGGCAGCCCGACGGGACGTTCACCGGCGCCGGTCCCTCGCCCTCGATCGGCTGCATCTCCTCTAAGGGCGCGTCGAGGTTCGGCGTCGCGTTCAGTAACGCCCGCGTGTACGGGTGTGCGGAGTCGCCGATGATCGCGTCGCGCTCGCCGATCTCCGCGAACTGGAACGCGTAGATGATCGCCATCCGGTCGGCGAGCGACGCCACCAGCGGGAGGTCGTGCGTGATGAAGATGATGGTGAGGTCGTACTCGTCGCGGAGTTCCTCCAACAGCCCGAGGATCGACCGCTGCATCAGCAGGTCGAGCGCGGCCGTCGGCTCGTCCATCACCAGCACCTCCGGGTCGAGCACCATGCTCAACGCGATGAGCGCGCGCTGTTGCATCCCGCCCGACAGTTCGTGCGGGTAGGAGTTGAGCACCCGTTCGGGTTCGAGATACAGGTTCTCCAGCAGTTCGCGCGCGAACTCCATCCCCTCCGAGACGTGCTTGTCGTGGCTCTTGAGCGTCTCCGTGAAGTGGGTCCCGATCTCCATGGTGGGGTTGAACGACGACATCGCCCCCTGGAACACCATCGAGATCTGCTCCCAGCGGAACTTGCGGAGTTCCTCGTCGCTCAGTTCCAACACGTCGACCGTCTCCCCGTCGGGGGGGTGATAGCGGATCCCGCCCGTGAGCAGCCCCGGGTCGGGGACGGCGTCCATCAGCGCGGAGGCGAACATCGACTTGCCCGACCCGCTCTCGCCGACGATGCCGAGCACCTCGTGGCGGTCGATGTCGACGGTGACGTCCTCGAGGACGTACGTGTCGCCGTCGCTGTAGGTGACGTTCGCGTCGCGTATCTCCAACACCGGGTCGTCGACGACGGTGTCGGGTTCGGTCGTCTCGTCTGTCGCGGTCGGTCGCGTACTGTCTGTGTTGGTGTCGGTGGACATTTAGACCATCCCTCCGGGCGGCGCCGTCGTGTCGTCTTCCCCTTCGATCGACTCGGACTCCCCGGAGAGCCGGGTCCGGACCCGCGGGTTGAAGATGCGGTCCATCCCCTGGCTCACGAGGATCAGGCCGAGCGCCAGTCCCACGATGGCGACGATGGGGACGAGCAGCCAGTGGAGCGCCTGCATCGTGAACAGCCCGCCCTGGTTGTACGCGTTGTTCAGCGTGACGCCCCAGTTCTGCCCCGTGTACGGGAGCACGCCGATGAAGTACAGCCCGACGGACGCGAAGATGGTGTAGCGCGCGGCGAACACGAAGTTGACCATCACGTACGGCATGATGTTCGGCAGCACGTCCTTGACGATGATCCGGAACGTGCTCGACCCCATCGTCCGGGACGCCTCGACGTAGCTCTCCTCGCGGATCGACAGCACCTGCGAGCGTATCGAGCGCCCCAACCCCGCCCAGTAGTTGATCGTGAGGATGACCCCGAGCAGGATGGGGTTCTCCGGGCTGAACGTGATCGCCAGCACGATCACCAGCGGCAGCCCGGGGATCGCCATGAAGAAGTCCGACACCGAGGTGATGGCGGTGTCGACGCTGCCGCCCTTGTACCCCGAGACGGTGCCGACCATCACCGCGAGGGTGGTCGCCCACACCCCGCCCGCCAGCACCATCAGCAGGATGAACGGCGTCGAGTCGACGATCAGCGCGAACAGGTCGACCCCCGACTGGGTCGTCCCGAGAGGGAACGCCCAGTTCTGGAACGGCGGGAGCAGCCGCGGCGCCTGGTTCGGCGAGGGGTTGCGCCAGAGACCGAACACGTCCAGCGCCGCCATCAGCAGGTAGACGCTCAGGATGATGATCCCGACCCGGGTGCGGAGGTCAGACCACGCGATTATCGCCGGCTCGCGGACCATCCGCCGGTAGAACTCGCCGTAGCGCTCACGGCGAGTCATCTCCTCGGCGGACGCGTCCGACCGCCAGTCGACCCCCTCCTCGGAGGAGGAGTCGGTCTCAGTAGCCATCGGCGTCCCCCGTACTGATGCGCGGGTCGATGAAGCTGTACGTCAGGTCGGCGATCGTCACCGCGACGACGAGCGTCACCGTGATGACGAGGAAACAGCCCATCATCAGCGGGTAGTCGTTGGCGTTGACCGCCGCGATGAGGTAGTAGCCGAGTCCGGGGTACGAGAAGATCTGTTCGAGGACGACGGTCCCGCCGAGACGGAACCCGATCAACAGGAGGAGCCCGGTGTACATCGGCAGGATCGCGTTCTGCGCGACGTAGCGGGTGGCGATCCGGCCGTCACCCAGCCCGCGGAGCCGCGCCACCTCGACGTACTCCTGACCGAGCACCTGGATGCCGTTCCCGCGCATGCTCAGCGCCGTCGACCCGATCCCGCCGATCGTAAACGCCGCGATCGGCAGGATGGCGTGGTGGATGACGCTCGCGAAGTAGTCGAGACTGATCCCGGCTTCGATGTCGCGCGCGGCCGCGTTCCCCGTCGGGAACAGTTGGAGCTGGAACGCGAGGAAGAACAGGAAGATCACCGCGAAGATGAAGTACGGAACCGCCATCACGAGGATCGACCCGCTGGAGGCGAGCTTGTCGAACGTGGAGCCCTCCCAGTACGCCTGGACGGCGCCGATTATCACGCCGCCCGCGAACATCAACAGCGTCGAGGTCACCACCAGGAACACCGTCCACGGCAGCGCCCGCGCGACCACCTCGGCGACGGGCTGGTTGAGCGAGATGGACTGCCCGAAGTCCAACTGGACGACGCCGATCAGGTAGTCGAGGTACTGCTGCCACAGCGGCGCGTCGGGCCGGATGTTCTGGAGCGCCTCGATGCGGGCGTTGACCTGTTCGACCGGCACTCCCTGGCGGATGAGCTGGAGCCGGAGCTGCGTGAACGGTCCGCCCGGGAGCAGTCGGATCAGGCCGAACGACAACGTCGCGACTGCTAGAACGGTCAGGGGGATCCTGGCCGTCCGTCTGAGGTAATAGTTCATAGTCGTCTACTGGAGTTGCAGTCTCAAACGATTTGGGTCTTACGGACTACCCCCGGTACTGGAGGTCGCCCTCGTGGACCCACCAGAACGGCGGCCACTTGACCTGACGGTTGGCGTTGCCCTCCTCCGCCACCGTCCAGTCGTCGTCCGTGACCCACGACTGCTCGAACTTCGACACCAGCCCGAGGAACGGCAGGTCGATGTGGTTGTACCACGCCGACCGCTGGACGTACTCGCGGGAGGCGTCGTCGTCCGGCTGTCGGGCGATCTCTCGACAGACATCCAGCGGGTTGAGCGTCATCTCGCCGCCGTCGCGGCCGGGCACCGTCTGTTCCGACTCGGCGATCGACCGGTAGTTGTGCCCGCCGCCGATGTCGGTCGCCCACAGCTGGTAGTACAGCGGGAAGTAGGGGAACGCCGACCGCGACCCGCCGGGCAGCCAGTAGAGACTCCCCAGCCCGAAGTTGCTCTCGGAGTACTGGCTGAACCAGTCGTTCGTCGGGAGCGTGCTGATCGAGAAGTCGAACCCGAAGTCGTTCAACTGGCTGACCGTCGTCTGGGTCATCGTCGTCCAGTCGGTCCACCCCGCCGGCGAGTAGTAGTCGCCGCCGATGGTGCTCCCGCTGGAGTCGACCCAGTTGCCACCCTCCATCGAGTAGCCCGCCTCCTCCATGAGCGCGGTCGCCCGGTCGGTGTTACTCGACTCGGGACCGTACGTCTCGAAGTCGTCCATCCAGTCGCCGAGCCAGTACTCCTGGTCGCGCGGGGCGATCCCACACGGGGACGGGGTGACGAACTTCGTCCGCGGCCCGGCGTTGTCGACCAACCGCTGTCGGTTGATGACGTGCGCGACCGCCTGTCGGACGTTCCGCTTCCCGAAGTGCTCGTGTTCGTGGTTGAAGACGATCCCGTACCCCCACTTGGCGGGGATGTTCACCTCGACCACGTGGTCGGGGAACCGGTCGGCGATCTCCGGCGGGGTGAACAGGCTCGTCGCCGCGTCCACCTCGTTGCCCGAGATGAGCGCCTGGTGTTGGGCGGTGTTGCCGCCGTAGCTCTCGATCAGGTAGCTCTCGAAGTTGACGTTGTCCGACTTGTAGAACTCGGGGTTGCGCTCGAACTCGAACGCCTGCTGGTCCTTGTTCACGAACTGGAACATCCCGCTCGCGATCGGGTCCTCCCAGGCCCACTGGAGGAACTCCGAGACGTCGGCGTCGAGCCACTCCTCGTGGGTCTCGGCCTTCGTGTCGATGAAGAAGTTGGTGAGTTCGAACCGGAGGATCTGCGGGTTCGTCTCGCCCGACAGCGTCAGCCGGGCGGTGTAGTCGTCGACGATCTCGTAGTCGTCGAGGTAGCCCCAGATCGAGCTCTCCGTCTGCCGTGCGAGCTGGATCTGCACCTCGAAGTCCTCGGTCGTCCACTCGTCGCCGTTGCTCCAGACGATGTCGTCGCGGAAGGTGAGCGTCGCCTCGGTTCCCTCGATCTCCAGATCCTCGAGCGCGCCGTAGATGAACTCGGTCTCGGTGAACGAGTACTTGAGGTACGGCGCGAACACCGCCCGCCCGGCGGGCCAACTGTAGTTCTGTGTCGCCGAGGAGTTGAAGTGGAGGTCGACCGGGTTGCCCGTGTAGGCGTTGACGAACGTGGCGTCGTACACCTGCATATCCCCCGACCCGGTGTCGGTCCCCGTCCCCTCGGACCCCGAGTCGGTGTCCTCCCCGTCGGTGTCCGTGTCGGCGGTCGTCCCCTCGCCGCCGCCCCCGCCGGAACAGCCGGCGAGCGCCGCGACCCCCGAGGCCCCGGCCGCCGCCAGCATCTTCCGTCGACTGACGACGTCGTCGTAGTCGCTACCCTCACCGCTATCAGGTTCCATGACGGTCTACGTGTTATCATAATTAGTCATAAACATTGTGGATGGTCCGTGCACGACGTGTGTGAAAAATTCACTCGGGAGGGGGTGGGTGGCGTCGTCCGGGGCCGCGGGACCGTCCCGATCGGTACTGTTTTCGTCGGTCTGGGCCACCCGCGGTGTACGATGGATCAGTACGACGACTGCTGGCTCCGCTACGACTCCCCCGCGGACGGCGACCGTCTCGACGCCTACCGGCGGCGGTGCGTCCACGCGTACGTCTCGGAGGGGGCGCCCGAACTCGCCGCGGTCCGGGACGAACTCCGGCGGGCGGTTCCGAGCCTCCTCGGCCGGGACCCCCACCTCTGGCAGCACCCGCCGCGGACGGTCGACGGGTTCCTCGCGGTCGGCACCCCCGACGAGATGGCGATGGTGGCCGAGTCGGTGCCCGTCGACGAGGTGGAGAGGTTCGCGGACGGCGGCTACCTCCTCCGGTCGGTCGAGTGGGAGGGGATGGACTGTCTGGTCGTGACCGCCGCCTCAGACCGCGGGCTGGTGTACGGCACGTTCCACCTGCTCCGCCTGCTGAGCACGGGCGAACCGGTCGACGACCTAGACGTGCGCGAGGAACCCGCGTACGCCAACCGGGTGATCGACCAGTGGGACACCCCGTTCCACCGCTCGGTCGAACGGGGGTACGGCGGGGAGTCGATCTTCGACTGGGAGCGGCTGCCCGACCTCCGGCCGCGATACGAGGACTACGCGCGCCTCCTCGCCTCCGTCGGCGTGAACGGTATCGTCCTCAACAACGTCAACACGGAGAAGCCGCCGCGGGCGAGCGCGAACCCCGCCTTCGACGCGTTCGAGGGGTGGCAACTGCTCGAACCGCGGCGGCTCGAAGCGCTCACCGGTCTCGCGGCGCTGTTCCGCCGGTACGGGATCGAGACGTACCTCTCGGTCAACTTCGCCGCGCCGATGCTGTTGGGCGACTGCGACACCGCCGACCCCCTCGACGACGAGGTTCGTGCGTGGTGGGAGCGGAAGGCCGAGGAGGTGTACGACCTGATCCCCGACTTCGGGGGCTTTCTCGTCAAGGCCGACTCGGAGGGCCAACCCGGCCCGTACGACTACGGCCGCGACCACGCCGAGGGCGCGAACGCCATCGCGGCGGCGCTCGCCCCCCACGGCGGGCGCGTGTTCTGGCGCGCGTTCGTCTACGGCTCCCACGACGACCGCTCGGTGCAGGCGTACGAGACGTTCGACCCCCTCGACGGCGCGTTCGCCGACAACGTCACCGTCCAAGTGAAGAACGGTCCCATCGACTTCCAGCCGCGCGAACCCGTGTCGACGCTGTTCGGGTCGATGCCCAAGACGGACCTGGCGCTGGAATTGCAGGTGACCGGCGAGTACACCGGCCAGGGCGTCCACGCCGCCTACCACCACCCCATGTGGACGGAGGTGTTCGAGTTCGACACCCACGCCGACGGCGCGGGCACGCCCGTCAAGTCGCTGTTCGGCGGCGACGGCGAGGGGGTCGTCGGCGTCGGCAGCGTCGGCGAGGACCGCAGTTGGACCGGCACCCACCTCGCGCAGTCGAACCTCTACGCGTTCGGCCGGGCGGCGTGGGACCCCGACCGCTCGACGGGGACGGTGACCGACGAGTGGGTTCGCCAGACGTTCGGTACGGACGGCGAGGTGGTCGACACCGTCGCCGGGATACTCCGCGACTCGTGGGCGGCGTGTGTCGACTACACCACCGGCGGTCTCGGCCTGATGCACATGATGCACAACGGCGAGGAGTTGCTGGAGAACCACTACGAGCCGTCGCCCGGCGAGTGGCCGGGCTACCACGGCATGACCGACGACGGCGTCGGCGTCGACCGGAGCGCGTACGCCGCCCAGTACCCCGACCCGGTCGCCGACCGCTACGCGTCGGTCGACGACTGCCCCGAGGAACTCCTGCTGTTCTTCCACCACCTCCCGTGGGAGCACGAACTCGCCGACGGGACGACCGTCGTCCAGCGGCTGTACGACAACTGCTTCGCGGGCGTCGAGGAGGCGAAACGGCTCCGCGAGCGGTGGAACTCGCTCGACGGCCGCGTGGACGACCGCCGGCACCGCCACGTCGCCGAGCGGTTCGACGAACAGGTCGCGAGCGCCGAGCGGTGGCGCGACAGCCTGACCGCCACGTTCTACGACTACTCGGGGGTCGCCGACGAACGCGGGCGCGTCCCCGCGGGAGACGGAGCGGGGAGCGCGTAACGACGAGCGAGCGACGGGCGGAGCCGCCGGCCGCGCTCCGGCCGCCCACCCGAGCCATCACTGGGTTTTTCACGTCCGTCCGCTCACCAGTGGTCATGTCGCGCACGTCGGCCGTGATGGACGCCCTCTGCGCCCAGCGGGGGCGGATGCAGGTTATCATCGCGGTCCTGATCACGATGGGGCTGCTGCTCGGGCTGTCGGTGCTGTTCGTCGACCCCGGCGACCGGACGTACCCCATCCTCGTCCTCGACGCGGTGCTCGTCGTCGGCGGGCTGGCCTTCTTCCTGACCGCCTACTGGTACTGCACGAAACGCGCGATGGACTGAGGACCGCGTGGGTGCGCGGCGACGCCGTGTGTGAAGTCGGTGACGCGTAGCCGGTGTGCGTGCGGTGTCGCGTCGGGCGCGTTACGACCCGCCCGCGAGATAGTCCGCCGTGTCGGCCGCGACTTCCCGGACGTTCTCGTCGTCGTCGGCGTCGGCGAGCGCGCGGAGTCGCTCGACGGTCGGCGCCTCGGCGTACGCGGGACCGAGACGCCCCAGCGCGCGGACCGCGCGTGCGCGGACGACCGTCCGGTCGTGGTCGAGACAGTCGACCAGCCGGTCGGCGACGGGCGCGACCGCCTCGGGGTCGACCGCCGCCACCTCGCCCACCGCGTCGACGGCGCCGCCGGCGACGCCGGGGTCGATGTCGTCGAACAGCGCCACGAGGTCGTCGACGCAACCGACGGCCGACTCTGGCTCCGCCTCGGCGACGGCGACGACGACGTTGACGAGCGTGCGCCGCGCGGAGACGCGCCGCCTCCGCTCGGACTCCTCCTTCTCCCGGAGCGTCTGCCGGGTCACGTCGTCGTCGACGACGGCGAACTCCTCCAGTTCCCGCTGTAACTCCGTCTCCCGGACCCCCTCGACCAGCCGCCGGACGTGCGGCGCGACGATGTCCGGTCGCGGCACCACGAGTTTGCCGAGCGCGGTCGCGCCGGTCAACTGCACGTCGACGATGTCCGTGCCCATCGCGCCCGCGAGCGCCGACACCCGGCCGTCGAGCGCCGCCGGTTCCGCGCTCGCGACGGCGTCGAGGACGGCGATGGCCCGCAGCGCCAGCGCGGAGTTGGAGTCGTCCGCGAACGCCGCCACCTCGTCGAGGAACGGGCGGACGGCGTCGACGTCCGCCTCGGCGAGCGTCTCGCACGCCTCTAGCCCCCACTGGGTGACCAGTGGGTTCGACGACGACAGCGCCGCGCGCACCTCGGACTCCTCGATATCGCCGGGCGCGACCGACCCCGTGTCGACGCCCGCGAGCGGCTTCGTCGAATCCGTATCCATGCGAAGACGATGCGGACCGTCAGGTAAATACGTGCGGGTCGGCGGTCGTCGACCCCTCGGTCGGGGGTACGGACGCTCGCAGCGCCCCCGCACCCGCCTCCGCCCGTCGCGGCCGACGACGAACGGCCCGCTGGCGACCGAGAGCTGACAGAAACTCCTATATCGACGAGGCAAGTAAGGCCGTCACATGGCTCCCGACGACTCTCGCGGTCTCTCGCGGCGAGCGCTGGTGAGAGCCTCCCTCGCCATCGGCGGAACGAGCGCGCTCGCGGCGTGCCAGGAGGCGGAACGCGCCCCGACGGAGGCGGCGTCCGACCCGCCAGAGTACCCCCGTGGGGTCGACGACCCCGCCTCGCTCCCCGACCGACAGCACGCCTGGGACGACTACCTGGTCAAGAGCGTCCACGGGACGGACACCCAGAGCCAGCACCAACTCATCCTCGGACTCTCCTACGAGGGGTCGGTGCCGCCGACGGACGCCGAGCGGTCGCAGGTCGAGTCGGCGCTCCGCACGCTCGAACGCGCCTTCCGGTGGGGGAGTGGACTCGACACCAGCGGGAGCGTCAACGACGGCCTGCTGTTCATGCTCGGCTACGCCCCCCGCTACCTCGACCGGGTCGGGGTGGAGGTGGAGGGACTCCAGCGGCCGGAGACGGTGCTGTCGGAACTCGGCGAGGAGGAGTCGCTCGCGGCCGACTTCGACGCGATGTTGATCCTCGACAGCGACTACGCATCGATCCTACTCGCCGCCGAGGAGGCGCTGTTCGGCGAGGCGGAGACGCTCAACGGCGTTCCGGTCGAGGAGCGGCTGACCGGCGTGTTCGCGGTGAGCGAGCGTCGGACGGGCGTGCTCGGGAAGGGTCGCCCCGCCCAGGAGATAGACCACGAGGAGATCCCCGAGGACGCCCCGCTGTCGATGGGGTTCCGCGCGGGGTTCGACAACAGCCTCCCCGAGGAGGACGACGCGACGCTGTCGGAGGGACCGTTCGCGGGCGGGACGACGCTCGCCGTCTCGCGGGTGCGGACGGACCTCGACCGCTGGTACGACCAGCCGCACGAACAGCGGACCAAGGAGATGTACTGCCCGGCCCACGACTACGACGACGTGGGCGACGTCGGCGACCGCCTGGGGAGCCACAGCGGGATCACCGAGGAGAACGTCGACGACATGGAGGACCTCGCGGAGGAACACGGCATCGTCGGGCACGCCCAGAAGGTCGCCGCCGCCCGCGACGACGAGTTCCGGACGCGGATCCTCCGGCGGTCGGAGGGGGTCGCCACCGACGAGGTGGGCGGGTCGGCGTTCAACTTCTCGTCGGTCCAGACGGACACCCGGAAGTTCGTCGACGTGCGCCGGGCGATGAGCGTCGACGAGTACGACCTCGACGTGCCCGACGACCGCCACGGCATCGTCGACTACCTCGGCACCGTCTCGCGGAGCACGTTCCTCGTCCCCCCGCGGGCGGACCGCGCGCTGCCGAGCGGCCGATGAGCCGGCGCGATGGGCGATTCCCGGTCCGCGTCCGCGCGGTCGTCCTCGCGTTCCTCCTGGTCGCGAGCGCCGGCTGTCTCGGGGTGGGGGGCGACCTCGGGGGCTTGAGCGCCGACGACGGGACGGACATCGACTTCCGCGACCGGACCGACGCGGTCGGACTCGACTACCGGACCGACGGCGGCGGGGCCGGCAACGGCGACGACGGCGTCTACGTCGCCGACTACGACCGCGACGGCTGGCGGGACGTGCTCGCGGTCGGCGGCGACCGGCCCGCGCTGTTCCGGAACGCGGGCGGCGAGTTCGAACGCGTCGACGGCTTCCCCGAGTTCGGCGAGGCGGTCAAGAGCGCGCTGTTCGTCGACTACGACGGCGACGGCTGGGACGACCTGCTGTTGCTCCGGTCGGGCGCCGAACCGGTCCTGCTCGACAACGAGGCCGGCACGTTCGAGCGGTCGGACGCCTCGTTCGGCAACCTGACGTACCCGCTGGGCGCGACGGCGGCGGACTACGACCGCGACGGCGACCTCGACCTCCTTATATATCAGTCGGGGGACTGGAAGACCGGCAAGCCCGAGGGCTACTTCGGGCTGACCCACTTCGTCGCCGAGGACAACGGCAACCCGAACGTGCTCTACGAGAACACCGACGACGGGTTCGAACGCGTGACCGACGCGGGGGTGAGCGGGGCAGACCGGTGGAGCCTCGCGGCGAGTTTCGTCGACCTGAACGGCGACCGCCTGCCCGACGTCCACGTCGCCAACGACTACAACACCGACGTAGTGTACATCAACGAGGGGAACGGCAGTTTCGAGGAGCGGCTGATCCGCGGTAACACCTCCCGGAACGGGATGTCCTCGGAGGTGGCGGACGTGAACGGCGACGGCGCACAGGACGTGTTCACGACGAACATCTACCTCCCGCTCGACGAGGTGGAGGACGACGAGCGACACGAGCGGCTCAGACTCCTGTTCGGCTACGTCCTCAAGTCCGGCCGAACGAAGGGGAACACCCTGATGCTCAACGACGGGGAGGGCACCCTCACCGACCGCGCGGTGACGTACCGCGTCCGCCAGGGCGGGTGGGGGTGGGCCGCGAGCCTCGCGGATCTGGACAACGACGGCGACCGCGACCTGATCCACGCCACCCAGAACGTCGTCCGGATCGACCAGGACGACCCCCACTACACCCACCCGATGCTGTTCGAACGCGACGGAGAGACGTTCGAGAACCTCGACGCCTCCGCGCGCAACCTGAGCGAACACGACGGGCGCGGCCTGGTGACGTTCGACTACGACCGCGACGGCGACCGCGACGTGGTGATCGCACCGTACGACGGCAACGTCACCGTCTACGAGAACGTCGGCGCGACCGCCAACAGCGTCGCGTTCCGCGTCGTCGACGCGAACGGGTCGACCGTCTACGGCGCGGAGGTCACCGTCGCCGGACCCGGCGGTCCCACGGAGATACAGCAGACGGTCGAGTCGGACTTCCTCTCACAGGAGAGCCGCGTGTTCCACCTCGGGCTGGGCGACCGCGAGCGGACCGACCTGACCGTCGTCTGGCCCGACGGGACCGAACGCACCTTCGAGGACGTGGCCGCGAACCAGCAGCTACGGATCACGGAGAACGGCACCGAGACGGTCGTCGACTACGGCGGGTGAGTCTCGGCCGCACGACGCGTCTCCCCCGCCCCGCCGGCCGTTCGGCTCCCGCCGCTCCGGGACACCGACCGCCGACCGGGTGAGACTATCCCGGTGATTTATCACGCGACGAGTAAACGACCCGATCGATGACCGAAGAGGACGCGGACCCGCTGTACCGCCGGCCGGACGCACCCGTCGCCGACCGGGTCGACGACCTGCTCTCGCGGATGACGGACGCCGAGAAGGTCGGGCAACTCGTCGGGACGTACCTGGGGTACCTCGACGTGGAGCCGAACGAGATGGACGACGTGCGCGAGGCGGTTCGCGAGGCCCACGTCGGCGTCGCGGCGCCGTTCGGCTGGGCGGGGTCGCTCCCCGAGACGGTCGACGAGGCGGTCGAGGCGGCCAACGAGGTCCAGCGGATCGCGACCGAGGAGACGCGGCTCGGAATTCCGCTGCTCTTGAACGTCGACGCGGTCCACGGCCACGCGTACGTCGCCGGGGCGACCGTCTTCCCGAACGGGCTGGGGACCGCCGCGACGTGGGACCCCGACACCGCGGAGACCGTCGCGGGTATCACCGCCGCCGAAGTGCGCCGGACCGGCGCCCACCAGAACTACGCGCCGACCTGCGACGTGGGGCGCGACCCGCGGTGGGGACGCGTGTTCGAGACGTTCGGCGAGAGCCCCCGCCTGTGTGCGGCGATGGCCGCGGCGAAGGTCCGGGGCTACCAGGGCGACGGTCTCTCCGACCCCGACGCCGTGGTCGCCACCGCGAAGCACTTCCCGGCGTACAGCGACCCCGAACGCGGCGAGGACGCCTCGCCCGTCGACGTCTCGGAGTACGCGCTGCGGAACGTGTTCGTGCCGCCGTTCGAGGCCGCAATCGACGCGGGCGTCGAGTCCGTGATGGCGTCGTACGCCTCGGTCAACGGCGAACCGCCACACGGGTCGGCGTACTTCCTCACCGACCTGCTGCGCGGCGAACTCGGGTTCGACGGCCACGTGGTCTCCGACTGGGGCGGCGTCACCCACCTCGCGGCGGAGCACGGGACGGCGGTCGACGACCGCGACGGCGTCCGTCAGTCGCGGGCGGCGGGGTTGGATATCGAGTCGGTCGGCGACACCGAACACGCCGCACACCTGCGCGAACTGGTCGCCGACGGCGAACTCGCCGGCGAGACGGTCGACGAGAGCGTCCGACGCGTCCTGCGGCTCAAGTTCGAGATGGGGCTGTTCGAGGAGCCGTACGTCGACGAGGCGCGCGCCCGCGAGGAGGTCGGGTCGGCCGACCACCGCGAGACCGCGCGCGAGGCGGCCCGCGACAGCATGACGCTGCTGAAGAACGACGGCGTCCTCCCGTTCGACGGCGACGAGGACGTGTTCGTCGGCGGGCCGAACGCCGACGACGTCGTCCACCAACTCGGCGGGTGGAGCGTCGCCCGGGCGGACAACCTCCCCGGGGAGACGATACTCGACGCGGTCCGCGACCGCGCCGGCGGGCGCGTCACCCACGAACCGGGGACGACGCTGAACGAGTCGCGCGATATCGACGCCGCCGTCGAGGCGGCGAGCGCGGCCGACGTCGCGGTGCTCGCGGTCGGCGAGGGGTGGTACATCCACGAGTTCGGCCCGTCGGAACTCGCGGGCGTGGAGACGGGGGAGTGGCCCACCCGGTCGGAACTCCGGCTCCCGGAGCCGCAGCGCGAACTCGTCCGCCGGGTCCACGCCACCGGGACGCCGGTCGTGGGCGTGTTGGTCACGGGCCGACCGCTGGCCGTCGACTGGATGGCCGAGCACGTCCCCGGGATCCTCGCGGCGTACTACCCGGGCACCGAGGGCGGCGTCGCCGTCGCCGAGACCCTGTACGGCGACACCGACCCCAGCGGCCGCCTCCCGATATCGATCCCCCGGTCGACGGGCGACATCCCCCAGCAGTTCGACCACCTCGCACACCCCCGACCCATCGGCGCCGACGAACACCCCGACTCGTACGACCCGCTGTACCCGTTCGGCCACGGGCTGAGCTACACCGAGTTCGCGTACGACGGACTCGCCGTCGAGACGGCCGACCCGACGACGGACGACCCCGTCGACGTGGCCGTCGAGGTGACGAACGTCGGCGACCGGACCGGTACGGAGACGGTCCAACTGTTCGCCCGTCAGGAGGCGGCGTCGCGGGTCCGACCCACCCGACGGCTCGCGGCGTTCGACCGCGTCGAACTCGACCCCGGCGAGTCGGCGACGGTGTCGCTGTCGGTCCCCGCCGACCGGTTCGGCTTCTACAAACCCCGGACGGGCCACGTCGTCGAACCCGGGACGTACCGGCTCTCGGTCGCCGACCGCGAGACGGCGTTCGAGATGGCCGCCGGGTCGGAGTAGTCGGCGGCGCCGCCTCGCCCTCGCATCCCGGATAGGGGTGACGCGACTCGACCCGGCGGACGACGTGAGCGCACACCGACGCAAAGAACGGGCAGACCACGCGTGAACGCCCGCCGGGAGCGGGCGTCGGGTCAGTTCAGCTCAGTAGCCGTCGTAGACCGTCTTCTCGATCGTGTAGAATTCGAGCCCCTCGTCGCCCTGCTCGCGCCACGTCTCCGACGACGACCGCTTGAACCCGCCGAACGGCACGTGCAGTTCCAGCCCCGTCGTCTTCTCATTCACCTTCGCCACACCAGCCTCGATGTCGTCGATGAACCGATTCGCCTCCGTGTGGTCGTCCGTCACGATCGACGCCGAGAGTCCGTACTCCACGCCGTTCGCCACCTCCATCGCTTCCTCGAAGTCGCTCACCTTCAGCACCGCCACCACCGGCCCGAACACTTCCTCCTGGGCGATCCGCATCTCCGGCTCTACCTCCGTGAACACCGTCGGCTCCACGAAGAACCCCTCGCCGACATCGGGTTCACCGCCGCCCGTCGCCAGCGTCGCGCCTTCGGTCTCGGCGACGTCGATGTACTCGAGCGTCGAGT
>NZ_ASGZ01000065.1 GCF_000495475.1 Candidatus Halobonum tyrrellensis G22
CCGACCGCGACCACCGGCTGTACGACCTCGCGGACGTGGCCGCGGGCGACGCGCCTGGCGTCGACCTCCGGGCGTTCGTCCGCGCGTTCCGCACGCTCGCGGCCGACCCCTCCGAGAGCGAGTACCGCAAGGCGCTCGTCGACGTGACGCGGCTGTACGCCGTCGACTCCGGCGGCGGCGCGACCGCCGCCGACTGAGACCGCGACCGGGGACCGGGAACGGCGTGGGTCGCCGCCCGAAACGCGACCGCGACCGGCGGCTCTCCGGCGCCTACGGGCCGTCGAGCAGCAGCCACCCGACCGCCGCCGTCGCGGTCAACGCGGCGACGAACGCCGCCCACGCCAGGGTGTCCTCGACGCGCCGGTCGGCGTCGCGCCACTCGGTCCCCATCGAGGGGAGCCAGACGGTGACGGCGGCGACGCCCGGCGAGAACGGCCAGCAGAGCGTCACCGTCCGGTCGAACGGGTCGGTCGGTGCGACGACGGCGCCGACGGCGAGCACCGTCGCGGCGTACGCGACGGCGAACCCGGCGTACGCCGCGAACACCCGGTTGCGCGTCCCCCTCCCGCCGGCGAGGACGCCGAACGCGCGCCGTCCCGCGCCGGTGCGGAGGAACGGCGCGCCCACGAGCGCGGCCGCGAGGA
>NZ_ASGZ01000066.1 GCF_000495475.1 Candidatus Halobonum tyrrellensis G22
CCGCGCGGGCAGCGACCCCGCCGCGACCAGCCGCGCGAGCGTCCAGGGGTCGTCGTCCGCGCGGCGGAACGCGAACGCCGGTCCGTCGCTCGCGGGGTCGGTGACGCCCGCGACGCGCACGCCGTCGAGCGTCGCGTCGGCCGTGGGGCTGGCGCGCGAGAACGCCCGCCCGCTCTCGGCGCGGACCCGCGAGGCGAGCGTCTCCGCGTCCGCCCGCGAGAAGCGGACGTTGGTGGTCAGCGACTCCCCGTCGACCGTCACCCGGAGCGGCGTCGTCGCCACGGGCGCGGTGAGGTAGGCGTCGGTCAGCCGCGGGTCGGCGAACAGGTCGTCGAGCAGGCCGTTCCCGCGGGTGTGCTTCCGGAGCACGCGCGTCAACTCCTCGACCGGGTCGTCGTCGCCCGCGGCCGCCCGGACCGCCCGGCCGGGCGGCGGCGGCCGCCGGCTGTCGACCGACCCGTCGGCGAGGCGGCGGCGCGCCGCGTCGAGCGTCGACAGCGCCTCGGGACCGAGGTCGGCGCTCGCGGGC
>NZ_ASGZ01000067.1 GCF_000495475.1 Candidatus Halobonum tyrrellensis G22
GGCGCGCTCCGCGAGGTCGGGGTCGTGGAACGCCGCCCGCTCGACGAACCGCCCCGCCGCGAGCAGGAGCGCGGCGCTCCGGCCGTCGTACGTCCGTTCGACACCGTCCGCGCGCGTCCGAACCGCGTCGGCGTCGCGGTCCGCGAGCGCCCCGACGACCGTCGCCCGGCAGTCGGGTTCGGCGGCCAAGGTCGCCGCCGCCCGGACAGCCGTCGGCGTCGACCCGGAGGGTCACGCGTCCGTCCGCGGTGCCCGCGGGCGCGTCGACCCGCGGGCGGCAACCGCACGGTCGTCCGTCGTCGCCGTCGCCCGACCCGCCGAGGAGACCCGAGAGGCCGGCGTCGAGGGCATCGAACTGTCGCATAGGGCGGGTGGTCGCGTTCCGGTACTTGAACCTACGGCCGCGTCGGCGTCGCCGCGCGACCCGCTCGCGGCGCGCTCGGCGGTCGCACGGCCGGTGTGCGCGCGGACGGCGCTCGTCCCGCCGGCGCGGACGCGTTCGAGCACGACCC
>NZ_ASGZ01000068.1 GCF_000495475.1 Candidatus Halobonum tyrrellensis G22
GAGGAGGTTGACCACGTCGACGGCCATCACGGCCGCCAGCCCGGTCTCGTAGTCGGCGTCGGTCGAGCGGTCGAGGACGGCCGCCGTCAGCGCCTCGCCGCCCACCTGCGCGAACGGCGTGAGTCCGTTGAGAAACGTCGCGCTCGCGTACACCGCGACCGCACGCGGCGGGGAGGCGGCGACGCCGAGCGTCCGGAGCGCGACCCGCAGCGACAGCCCCCACGCGACCAGCCAGCAGGCCGCGGCCGCCAGCGCCGCGGCGACCCCCGCGGGGTCGGCGCCCGCGAGCCCCGCGAGTACGCGGTCGACGCCGGCGACCCACCCGAGACACGCGAGCGCCGCCAGCGCGACGAGGAAGCCGACGAGGACCGTCCGGGGTGGGACGAGCGGGCGCGACATCGAGCGAGCCGACGTTCACGACCGCCCGACATAAACGCGCCGCGTCGACTCGCGCGCGTCGCGACGGCCGGGAGCGAACCGGCCGGGACGGATGCGGGACCGGTGGCCGGCGAGCGTCGGGACGCCGGAAAGGGTAATGACCCGTCGCCGCCACGGGTAGGTGATGACGCTCGGTCCCGCGATACTCTCTGACGGACGCGAGTCGGTCGCGTCGTTCCTCCGGGGCGCCCCCTCGGTCCGACAGCTCCTGGCGAGCAGACACAGCGCATTCGAGAGCGCGCACCTCATCCTCCCGTCGACGGCCGTCGTCGGCGAGTCGGTGACGCTCTCGGTGCAAGCGTGGGACCGCTACGAGCGGCTGGTTCCCGACCCCGAGGCGGCGTTCGCCGTCGAGACGACCGACCCCGCGGCGACGCTCCCGACGGCGCTGGCGTTCGACGGGTCGCCGGTGGTGCGACTCGACGGCGTGCGGTTCGAGACGCCCGGCGTCCACTACGTCGCCGTCGAGCACCGCGAGACGGGCGAGCGGTTCGTGAGCAACCCCGTCGAGGTCCACGCGACCCCGCCCGACAGCCGGGTGTACTGGGGGGACCTGCACTTCCACTCGCGGCTCTCCGACGGGGTGGGCGGCGTCGCCACGGGGTTCGAGTTCGCGCGCGAGGTGATGGGTCTCGACGTGGTGGCGTGTACCGACCACGACACGATGGGGTTCTTCATCCCGCCGTCGCTCCAGCGCCGGCGGATGCACCGGCGCTACTTCGACCGGACGAAGCGGCTGGTCGACGACCACCACGACCCCGGCGAGTTCGTCACGCTGTTCGGCTACGAGTGGACCAAACAGCCCAACGCGGGCGGACACATCAACGTCTACTACGAGTCGCCCGACGCCGCGCGGCTGTTCGACTCGCGGAGCCCCGAGTCGGACACGTACGAGAAGCTGTGGGCGCGCCTCCGCGAGTGGCGCGACGAGACCGGCGAGCGGGTGCTCACGATCCCGCACCACCCCGCGGAGGCGCTGTACCCGTTCGACTTCGACGCCACCGACTACGACGACGAACTCGCGCCGCTGGTCGAGGTGTACTCCCAGTGGGGCAGCAGCGAACTCCGCGGCGCCGACGGCAACCCCAAACCGATCGGCGGCATCGGCAACGGCGAGGTGGACGTCCCCGGCCACTACGTCCAGGACGCACTCGCGATGGGCCACCGCGTCGGGATGCTGGCGTCGTCGGACATCCACGGTCCCTACCCCGGCCACTCGCACATCCACGTCGACCCCCACCTTCCGCGAGCGTCGGAGTGGCTCCGAGACGGCGTCGGCTGGGGGCTGATCTGGCGGGTCTGGAACGAGCGGAGCTACCCGGGCGGGCTCACCGCCTTCCGCGCGTCCGACCTCTCGCGGGAGTCCGTGTTCGACGCGCTCGAAGGCCGGGCGGTGTACGGGACCACGCAGCCGCGCCGCATCCTGGTCTCCTTGTCGGTGGACGGCCACCGCCTCCGCGACGAGGGGAGCGCCGTCGCCGTCGGCGGCCCCGACGCCGAGCGCCGGGTCGAGTGCTCGGTGGCGGGCACCGCCCCGCTCGACCGGGTGGAGGTGGTGAAGAACAACGCCGTCTGGCGGGTCGCGGAGCCGGACGACTCGGCGAGCGACGACGGGGCGGCGAGCGGGGAGCCCGCGGCCGCGAACGGCTACGAGCGGAGGGGCGACGCGTTCGCGGCGTACACCCTGACCGCGTCGTTCGTCGACGACGAGCCGCTGTCGGGGATCCGGTGGGACGAGCGTCGGGGGACCGACGACGACCACTACTACCTCCGCGTCCGGCAGGTCGACGGCGGGATGGCGTGGGCCGGCCCGATCTGGGCGAGCGCGGACGGCACGGACGACGCGGGCGCCGGCGGTGGGGAGTGAGCGACCGCGTCGAGACGCTCGTGGGTCGGCTCCGCCGCGCCGAGAAACGCCGGCTGGTGGAGGGACGAGCCGGGGTCAGCCCCCCTTGACGACGCGGTCCCAGTCGCCGTCCCAGGAGGTGGGGCACTCGACGACGCATCTACCGCGGGTCGAGCTACGCGTTCCGCCTCGTGTGCGGCGGTCTCGCCGGGGTCGTACTGGTCGCGCTGCGCCGAATCCCGTCGTGACGCCGGAGCGACGGTCGACTCGGCTCCGGAGACCCCCGGAGATGGGCCGCGCCGCCACTCGACCTAGAGCCGAGGTGGATACCCGGTCGTGTCCGGTTTCGCTTGCAACCCACACGTTCAACCCGACCACGCGCGAAGCCAGCCGGCATGAGAGATGTCGTCGAGGAACTCGAAGCCGTCGCGCTCCACGACCGAGTAACCGTCGAACTGGACGACGGAACGACCGTCGCGGGCACCGCCGCGCCCGTGGAGTTCGACCAGAACAATCGACTCCGGATCGAACTCCGGCCGGACGACGCCGCGGGGAGCGACGAGCGGTACGAACTCGCCGCGTCGGTCGACGACGGCGAGTGGTCGCCGGTCCGCGTCCGACGGCAGTCGGGCGACGAGGACTGGGCCGAGATGGGGGAGGCGGTGTCGGTCACGCGCGGCGACGAGCGCCAGTCTGACGACGACGGCGCCGCGGGGAGCGACGACCGATGACGCGCTCGCCGGTCGGTCGGCTGGTCGGTCTCGTCCGCCGCGGCGTCGGCGACGCGACGGGCGACCGGTCGACGGGCGACGACGCCGCGGCGGGCGAGACGAGCGGCGCGTTCGGCGCCGGGCGGGCGGCGCTCGCGGGCGGCGTGGGCGGGCTGCTCGGCACGGTCGGGATGACCGTCTACCGGCTGCCGGTGTTCCACGCGCTCCCGCCGACCGCGGAGTTCTGGGCGCAGTACGTCGGCGGCGGCGACGCCGAGGACCACCCTGTCGCGGGGCTCCTGCTCCACCTGCTGTACGGGGTGGCCGCGGGCGCGGCGTTCGGTCCGGCGTACGCCGCGCTCGTCGAACGGCTCCCCGGGGAACCGGACGCGACCGGGATGGTCGGCGGTGCCGCCTACGGCGCCGCCCTCTCGGTGTTCGGCGAGCGCGTCCTCCTGGAGGGGCTGCTCGACCGGGAGTTGGAGCGCGAGCACGCGCTGGTCTTTCACGCCGGCCACGTCGTCTACGGGCTGACGCTGGGGACGTGGCTGGGAACGCGCGAGCGGCGCGGCGACGTGTACGACCGGCAGAGCGACGGGTCGTAGCGGACCGACGGGCGCGCGGCTCGGCGTGCGGAAAGACGGAGAACGGCGACGGAACGGAGAGCGGCCGGCCGGGCCGACCTTACAGTCGGCGGAGGAGGACGCGGTCGTCGTCGACCGACTCGACGTCGGCGTCCTGGAGCGGGTAGACGTCCTCGTCGTCGTCGACGTCGCCCCAGCCCAGTTTCGACTTCACCGTCTCGAACATCCCCGGGTCGGGGTCGACGTACGCGGTCGCGTGGCGTACGTCGACGACGCGGCCGACGTCCTCGCCGTTCTGGTTGACAACCTTCTTGCCCTCGTCGTCGTCGGTGAACGTGACCATCGACTCCGATAACGTGTCGGACGCGAGATAAGCGTTGTTGCCGCATCCGGTCCGAGGCGCCCGCGAGCGGCCGATACGTTGTTCCGTGCCGCCCGCGTAGCTTCGTGATTCGTTCCGGACGCCCGAGGGGTCGACGCCGACGGCCGGGCTACGACCCGTCGTCGTTCGCGTCGCCCGCGTCGCTCGCGTCGGCGCCCGCCCCGTCGTTCGAGAGCGTCCACACCTCGACCTCGCCGCCGGTCTCGGCGTCGCGGACGGCGGCCGCCTCGACCGCGTCGCGAGCGAGCGCGGCCGCCCCGTCGGCGTCGGCGCGTGTGTCCGCGTCCTCGATGACGCCGAGCGCGACCGCCGCGCCGGTTCCGAGCGCGACGACCGGACCCTCGGTGACCGCGCCGGTCGCGCCGACGCCGCGGACCCGCGCGACCCCGTCGGCGTCGCGCGCGACGACCGCCGCCTCGACCTCGGTCATCTCGGCCGCCTCCCGGGCGAGCGCCACGACCCGGTCGAGTCCGAGCGGGTCGTCGCGGTCGAGCCGTTCCGACCGGAGCGTCGCGCCGAGTTCCCGTTCGAACTCGTCGACGCCGGCGCGGTCGCCGGTCGCCGCCGCGCCGACCCCCTCGAAGTCGAAGACGCGATCGACGTGTTTGCTCGTGACCGTCCCGTCGTGCGTCGCGAGCGAGTCGCCCGCGAGCGCTGCGCCGTCGTCGGTTTCGACCGCGACTACGGTTCCCATGTCGGGTCCGTGGGGACGGACCGTCAAGGGTGTCGTGGCCGCCCGGTCGTCGGTGGACCGACGGGGGCACGGCGGCCGGTCGCGTCGAACCGACGCCGGGTCGGCCGGGAGAGACTCAGAGGTAGCCGAGCCGTTCGAGCTGTTCCTCGGTTCCCGCGGCGATCTCCGGTCCCTCGGTCTCCGCGGGGTGCTCGGAGAGCGTCTCGTCGATCCGACCGTCGAGCGCGGCCCACTCGTCGTCCCACGCCTCGTCGACCACCCGCTCGGTTCCCTCGTCGTCGATCCGCGTCAAGATCGGTTCGCCGCCGATCCGGCGGATCAGCTTCCGCCTCCGCGTTCGGACGCACTGGAGGGCGTAGTCGAGTTCGTCGTACGCCTCGGCGGGCACCTCCCCCTCGACGTTCGATTCGAGCGCCGCGATCCCCGTGACGGGGTCGCCGTACTCCGCGAACACGGCGTCGCGCGTCTCGCCCGAGAACACGCTCCGCCCCTCGACCCCCTCGGGTACGTCGATTCCGAGCGCCTCGTAGATCGTCGGCGCGAGATCGACGTGCGAGACGAGGTCGTCCGTACGCGTGCCCGCGCGCTCCCCCCCGGGGAGTTTGATCACCAGCGGGACGTGGATGAGTTCGTCGAAGAGGCTGAACTGGTGGTACGCGCGGCCGTGTTCGCCGAAGTGTTCGCCGTGGTCGGCAGTGACGACGATCAGCGTCTCGTCGTACACGCCCTTCCGTTTCAGGATGCGCACGAGTTCGCTGAACAGCGAGTCGGCGAACGCGATCTCGCCGTCGTACCAGTCTCCGAGCGCCCGCCACTCCGCCTCGGTCGGGTCGAGGTCGCCGACCATGTAGGAGTTGCCCGCGTAGCGGGCCAGGTCCCACACGACGTCCATCCGGACCTCGTCGGGGTCGAACGACTCGAACCGCTCGCGGAAGCGCCGCGGCGCGTGGTACTGGTTGTGCGGGGAGTTGATGTTGATGAACCCGAAGAACGGCCGCTCGTCGTCGGCCCGGAGGCGCTTCTTGACCGCCGCCATCGTGAGGTACTCGCCGGCCTTGCGGTCCATCCCCCGGTAGTCGCGCGCGAGACGCGCGTACCCCGGTAGGAGGTCGAAGACGTACTCGCGCGCCTCGTCGAGCGACCGGGGGACGAACGGCACCCGGTAGGTGGAGACGTAGTCGTCGAACCCACGCGCCACGTCGGTGTCGTACCCGATCTTGGGGTTGAGCGACGACCCGAACGTCCGGTAGCCGTGCGCCGAGAGCGTCTCCGCGAGCGTCGCCGCGCCGTCGACTCCCGACCCCGTGTCGAAGTAGCCGTGCGTCGACGGGTACGTCCCGGTGAACATCGACGCGTGCGAGGGCGGCGTCCACGGGGCGGCCGCGAACGCGTCGTCGAACACGATACCGTCCGACGCGAGCGCGTCGACGTTGGGCGTCGTTCGACGGTCGTACCCGTTGACCGAGAGGTGGTCGTAGCGAGCCGCGTCGATGACGACGAAAAGAACGTTCGGTTTCATTACGGAATCGTATCCATTCGGACCGCATCACTGTTACGGCGAGGGTCGGTAACCGTTCGGTTCGGCTCGCGGGCCACACTAATTATACGTCAATAGCCAGAGTGGGAGGTATGGGAAGCGTCATAGACCGCCTGCCGACGAGCTTGCGGACGAAGAAGACCGACGTGGGAGCGCTCGAAGACGACATCGAGGAGGAACTCGACTCCAACAGCCAGATGGGTAAGGTCCGGATGCTCATGATGACCGGACAGGCGCTGTACTTCTGGCGGAAGGGACGGAAGGTCGACAGCCTGCTGCTGCTCGCCGCGGTGTTCATCGCGCCCAAGAGCGGGCGCGCCGCCTACCTCATCAACACCGCGGTCACGCTCAACACCCTCCGGAAGTACCTCAAAGGCCAGAAGAAGTAACGCCGGCCGCGCGGTCGCCACTCACCGGTTGAATTCTCGCGGCGTAGCGACCCGCTTGGTCGTTCTCGGGTCAGACTCCCGAACGGGGAGCGACGGGGACGGACGACCGGAGGGCGCCGTCGGCGTGTCGGCGCGAGCCGAGCCGTCGGCACCGAGCGGGTGAGACGCGTCGCTCGGCGGCGCGGGGGAGGGCCGAAAAATCGAGGCCGGTCGGAGACCGTGCGTCGAGGCCGCTACGGGGCGACTCGGTCGGGCGAGAGCCGCGCCGCGGGCGTGGCGTCGACGGGTTCGCCGTCGACGTACACCGTCGCGTCGCCCTCGACGGTCAGGTCGGTCAGGTTGCCGGTGAACGTGTACACGTCGCTCCAGGTGCCAGTGACTCCGCCGCTCGCGGTCGACCCGACGATCGAGTCGCCGGATTCGAGCGTGGAGCCGACGGCCGCCACCTCGCCGGCGGCCGAGAACTCGTAGGAGCTGTACTCACCGCTGCCGGTGAACCGGATCGTGTGCCGGTCGTCACCGTAGTCGGCGGGGTCGACGGGTTCGCCGTCGACGTACACCGTCGCGTCGCCGTTCACCGAGAGCCGTTCGAGGCTGCCGGTGAACGTGTACGCGTCGCTCCACGTGCCGGTGACTCCGCCGCTCGCGGTCGACCCGACGATCGAGTCGCCGGACTTCGAGCGTGGAGCCGGCGGCCGCCACCTCGCCGGCGGCCGAGAACTCGTAGGAGCTGTACTCACCGCTGCCGACGACCCGGAGCGTGTGCCGGTCGCCACCGTAGTCGGCGGGGTCGACGGATTCGCCGTCGACGTACACCGTCGCGTCACCGTTCACCGAGAGCCGTTCGAGGCTGCCGGTGAACGTGTACGCGTCGCTCCACGTGCCGGTGACTCCGCCGCTCGCGGTCGACCCGACGATCGAGTCGCCGGATTCGAGCGTGGAGCCGGCGGCCGCCACCTCGCCGGCGGCCGAGAACTCGTAGCTGCTGTACTCACCGCTGCCGACGACCCGGAGCGTGTGCTCGGTCGGGTCGTCGTCGACGGTGGTCGTGAACTGCGCGCTCTCGCTGTCGTCGTCGGTGGCGACCGTCACGTCGTGGTCGCCCGCCGCGAGACTGGCGGTGTCGTAGTCGAACGTCACCGTCTCGCTCGCGCCGCCCGCGAGCGTCAGCGACCGACTGTCGACTTGGATGCCGTCGACGCCGAGCGTGACCGTCTCGGTCGCCTCGGTGTCGCCGGCGTTCTCGACGGTCGCCGAGACCGCAACGGTGTCGCCCTGCGCGACCGACGACGGGACGGTCAGCCCGGAGACCTGGAAGTCGGCCGGGGTGAGCGCCGCGCTCACCGAGACCGTCCGCGTCGCCGTGGCGGTCCCACCGTCGTCGTCCGTGACGGTGAGTTCGACCGTGTACTCGCCCGCCGAGTCGAACGTGTGGGCGGGCGTCGCGCCGGTCGCGCTGTCGCCGTCACCGAAGTTCCACGCGTACGAGGCGACCGAGCCGTCGGCGTCACTCGACGCCGAAGCGTCGAAGCTCACCGACTGGCCCGCCTCGGGCGCGTCGGGGGAGACGGTGAACGACGCCGAGGGGGCCTCGTTCTCCGGCGGCGCCGCACTCACGGAGACCGTCTGGGTCGCCGTGGCGGTCGCGCCCTCGTCGTCGGTGACGGTGACGCCGACCGTGTACTCGCCCGCCGAGTCGAACGCGTGCGTGACCGACGAGCCGGCGTCGTCGGCGCCGTCGCCGTCGCCGAACGTCCAGTCGTAGCTCTCGACCGAGCCGTCGTCGGACGCGGCGGCGGTGAACTCGACGGAGTCACCCGCCTGCGCGCTCGACGGACCGTCGAGCGAGACGGTCGGGGCGGCGTTGACCGGGGTGACCGTGACGGTCACGGTGTCCGTGTCCGACGCGACGCCGTCCGAGACGGACACCTCGAAGGTGAGCGTCGTCTCCGCGCTCACGTCGGGCGCGGTGAACGTCGGCGCCGCGGCGGCGCCGTCCGAGAGGGTGACGCCGGTGCCCGCGTCGTCGACGACCGACCAGTCGTAGCTCAGGTCGTCGCCGTCGGGGTCGGTCGACCCGCTCGCGTCGAGCGTGACCGTCTCACCCTCGGCGGCCGTCAGGTCGTCGCCCGCGTCGGCCGACGGGGGAGCGTTGGTCTCGGGCCGTTCGACGGTGAGCGTCGTGGTCTCGACCGTCTCCATCTCCTGGCCGTTCTTGGTCACCAGTCCGGTCGCGGTGATGTCGTACTCACCGCTGTCGGCGTCCTCGGGGACGGCGACCGTGTACGTGGTCGTCTGGTCGCCCGTGACGTTGCTCGGGTCGAACCAGATCCACTCGTTGCGTTGTTGCTGTGCGATACCGGTGCTCGTGCTCTCGGTGATCGACCACCCGTCGGGGAGGTCGACCGCGAGGCCCGCACCGACGGTGTCGAGGGCGTCGACGTTGACCGTCGTCGTGACCTCGACCGTCTCGCCCGGGGCCACCGTCGCCGACGAGGGCGACTGGGTGACCACCAGGCCCTGGGCCGCCGCGGCCGTCCCCACCGGTCCGACGACCGAGAGGACGAGCGCGAGCGCCACCAGTGCGGCGGTGGTCCGTGTCGTGAAGTTTCGAACGCTATCGTTCATTTGGTGTGTGTTGTGTCGTGTCGTGTGTGGGCTGTGCGTCGTCGTGTGACCGGGTCCGTCCCGGCGTCTGAGCCGACGAGGGGGTCCTCCGGCGGGGAGCCGTCATCGGCGCGCGGCCGGCGCCGGCGCTCGGGGCGCTCCGGAGCGCCGCGGGGCGAACGCCGGCGGCCGCGCGTGTCCCGCTCATCGGTGTCGTACGCGCCGTCAGGCGCTCTCCTCCGTCCCGACGATCTCGATCGCGCGGACCTCCGGGTTCTCGGCCGCGCCGGTCTCGAAGGCGACCGTTATCGCGCCGTCGCCGTCCTCGGTGACGGTGAAACTCTTCGTCACGCCGGTCGCGTGGCCGGCGTCGGCCACGGGGTCGTACTGGTTCAGCACCTGCTGACCCTCGATGGAGACGTTGAACTGGCGGTCACCCGCCGCGTTCGTGTCCGGGAACGAGTTGGCGAGCGAGAGCCGCACCTCGACCGTCTCGCCGGCGTCGACCGTGAACGTCCACGTGGAGTTGCCGTACCGCTCGCAGTCGAACACCCCGTCCGGGGTGGACGAGGGGACCGACGGGCCGGCCGTCACGTCGTCGCCGCCGCAGTAGTTGCCCGCGCCGGAACTCGCGACCGACGCGAGGTACGGCGAGCCGGTGTCCGCGACGCCGGTCCAGTCGGGACCGTCGTCCGTCGCGGTGACCGTGGTGCCCTCGCCCGCGTTCACGCGGTGGAGCACCTGCGCGGCGCCGCTCGACTGTTCGTAGTCGAGGGCCACGACGTCCGACGTCCGGCCGGTGTCGCCGTCGGCGTCCGCGACGGTCGCCACGAAGTAGTCGACGTTCGACGCGGAGAGGCTCACCGGGAGGGTGGCCTGACCGTTGGCGTCGAGCGTGACCGTCTCCGTGTCCACCGACGCCGCGGAGTCGATCTCGTAGTCGTCCACGTCGTAGCTGCCCGACAGGTCCGCGCCGACCACGTGGGTCAGTTGGACCGTCGCGCCCGCCGGCCCGTTCAGGGTCAGCGTCTGGTCGGTGTCGTCGACCGTCGCCGCGACGTGAGCCGGGAAGTCGGTGCCGCTCAGCGAGACGTTCGCGACGCCGAGCGTCGGCGCCGCGGGAACGTCCGCCTTCGCGGTGGCTTGTGCGCCGCCCGCGCTGCCGTCGGCCGCCAGGTCGGTCGTCTGCGCCGACCCGTCGGCGTACGCGACGGTCACCGAGCTACCGGCGATCTCCAGCCCCGAGACGGAGCCCGCACCGCCGCTCCCGCTCGCGTTCTTGATCGTGGTCGGGTCGAGGTCGATCGAGAAGCCGACCGACTCGCCGGGGTCGAAGTCGTCGAACCCGACGGTCATCACGTCGTACCCCTCGGCGTCGTCCTGGCCGTTGTGCGGCTGGGCGAACACGTCGCCGTCGGCGGTGCTGACGACGCCGACGCCGTCACCCGACTGGCTGTCGATGCTGAGCGGCTTGGCGGTGCTATCGCCGGCGGTTCCGTCGGGGTCGAACACCGCGTCGGGGACGAGACTCCCGCTCACGTCGAACGTGACCGACTCGATCGCCTCGTCGCCGGTGTTGGTGACCTCGAACGAGTTCCCGCCGTAGGTGCTCGCGTCGACCCCGCCGTTCTCCGTGACCGCGACGTCGGCGGAGCCGGTGCCGGTGTCGGTGCCGTCGTCCGACCCGTTACCGGCTCGGCTCACCTCGATCGCGGAGACTTTCGCGTTGTCCGCGACGGTGGTGAACTCGGCGTTCAACTCGCCGTCGGTCACCTCGACCGTGACCGTCTCCGTGACCGCGGCGTGTGCGCCGCCCGTCTCGGCGTAGATGTCGTAGTCGTTCAGGACCTGCTGGCCCTCGACGGAGACGTTGAACACGCGGGCGCCCGCGCCGCCGTCGGTGGCGACGCCCTGGTAGAGTTCGGCGAACGAGAGGTCGACCTCGTAGGTGCCGTTCTCCACGGGCACGTCGTAGCCGAAGTCGCCGTACCGCTCGGTGTAGTACAGCTGGTCGTCGTCCGTGTTCGCGATCTCGGGAGTCGCGGGCGTCTCCGAGCCGCCGGTCGCGAACGTCGACCCGCCGTCGAAGTTCGTGTCCGCCGCGTACACCGTGCCGTCGGCCGCGGTGTACTCGGGACCGCCGGCGTTGACGGCGAACACCGTCTCGTTCTCGCCGGCGCCGTCGTCCGCGGACGCGTCGTAGTGGAGCACCACCACGTTCGAGGCGAGTCCCGTGTCGCCGGAGACGTCGCCGTGTGCGGCCACGAAGTAGTTGTAGCCCGCGTCGTCGTCGTCGTCGGCGCCGTCGGTCAGCGTGACCGGCACCGCCGCCTCGCCGTCCGAGTCGAGGGTGGCCTCGTAGTACTCGACGCCGACCACGTTGTTCGCTTCGAGCGCCTCGACGTCGTAGCCGCCGTCGGGCACGTTGCTCAACGCGAGTTCGCCCTCGACGCGCACCAGCGAGACCGTCTCGCCGGGTTCGCCGGTGACCGTGACGGTCTGGTCCGCGTCGGCGACCGTCGCGCCGCTGTGGTAGTCGTCGAGGACCGACCCGTCGAGCGAGACGTTCTCGACGCCGACCGTCGGCGCGGGCGCCTCGCTCGCGTTCACGACGGCGGTCGCGCCGCCGTCGGAGCCGTCACCCATCAGCTGGGTGGTCTGGGTGGTCCCGTCCGCGTAGGTGACCGTCACCGTCGAGCGGGCGAGTTCGAGCCCCGAGACCGGGCCGGCCTCCTGGGAGCCGACCGTCGCGCCCTTGATGCTCGTCGGGTCGTTGTCCGCCCAGAACGTCGCCGTCTCGCCGCTCTGGAAGTCGTCGAACGCGACGGTCATCACGTCGTAGCCGTCGTCGGCGTTCTGGCCGTTGTGCGGCTGGCTGAACGCCTCGCCGGTTCCGGGTTCGGTGACGATGCCGGTACCGCCCTCGCTGACGATGTTGAGACCCTCACCGGTCGGGTCGCCCGCGGTCCCCTGCGGGTCGAACACCATGTCCGGGAGCGTCGCGGTGCTCAGGTCGAACGAGACCGACGTGATGTTCGCCTCGCCGGTGTTCGTCACCTGGTACGACCCGGAGCCGTACGTCGACTGGTCGACGTTGTCGCTGTCGGGGGTGACCTCGACGAGCGCCGACCCGACCGCGTCGCTGCCGTCGCCGACGGACGCGCCGGTCTCCCAGAGGTCGGTGAGCGCCAGCATCTCGCTCAGCCCGATGGTCTCTCCGCCCGTTCCGGGAACTTCCGCGCCGGTCTGGTACCAGTCGATGGCGGTCAACAGCTCCTGTTGGCTGACCGTGGTGTCGTCGCCGGCGCCGTGGCTCGCGACCGCCTGCACGACGGTCGTCGTGCCGGCGTCGCCGTCGGCGTCCTCGACGGTCACCTCGACCGTGTCGGTGGTCGCGTCGGTGCCGTCGGAGACGCTGACCTCGAAGGTGAGCGTCTCGTCGCCGTCGACCTCGGGCGCGGTGAACGACAGCGTCGCCGAGTCGAAGTAGCTCAGTCCCGCGTCGGGACCGCCGGTCTGCGACCAGGTGTAGCCGAGCGTGTCGCCGTCCGGGTCCGAGGAGTTCGAGGCGTCGAGCGTGACCTGCTCGCCCTCCTCGACGGTGACGTCAGCGCCCGCGTCGGCCACGGGGGCCCCGTTCGCGGGCGGGGTGACGTACTCGACGGAGAGGTCGGTCCACGTCGCGTCGAACGTCGACTCCGCGCTGTACGACGTCGAGATGACGCCGACCGCCAGCCCCGTGCCGTCGGAGCTGTCGAGCCACGACGCCGGGACGGTGGTCTCGCCGACGTACGTCCGCTCGCCGCCGTCGGCCGTGTAGTACGCCACGACGGTGTCGTTGCTCGGGTACACCGTCATCGAGAGGTCCGTGTCGTTGCTCGGACCCACGACGCCGGCGTCGGCCGGGTAGGCGACCTGCGAGAAGCCGTCGCCGGTCTCCCCGCCGAACTGGACGCCGCCCTGCCCGCCCTTGGCGCCGACGACGAGTTTCAGGTAGTTGTCCTGGTCGCCGTTGCCGATGTAGATGCCGAGTCCCTGGTAGTCCGAGGGGTCGGCCGGCATGCCGTTGACCGTCGTGGAGACGGTGAACGGTTCGTCGGGCGCGTCGACGCCGCGCTGGAACGCGAACTGCTGGTCGTTGTTCGTGGCGTCGCCCGCGGGGACGTTCTCGACCGTCAGCACCTGCGCCGCGCCGCCGACCGTCATCTGGTCGGGGTCGTACAGGTCGGCGTAGTCGGTCTCGCCGTTCGTCATCAACCCGGTCCAGCCCTGGCCGTTCTCGCCGAACAGCTGGGTCTCCGAGAAGTCCATCACGACCGGCAGCGACGTCGTGGTCCCGTTGTCCGCGTCGACCGCGAACGGGTCGAAGGTGTCGGGTGCGCCGTCGTTGTCGTCGTCGGGGTCGTTGACGTTCGACGTGCCGTCGTCGTCGAAGTCGGCGGGCGTCGACGCCGCCGAACACGGGTTCGTCCCCGCGTCGAGTTCGTCGGCGTTGTCGTAGCCGTCGTCGTCCTCGTCGAGACTCGCGTCGTCGGCGCCCGTACACTGCGGTCCGTCGCCGCCGCCGGTGTTGCCGTAGTCGGTCGGCTCGAACACCGTGATGCCGCCGCGGGCAGTCCAGACGGTCCCGGGGAAGGGGTCGTCGTCGCCCTGCGTGGTGATGCCGAGCGCGCTGAGGTCGCTGAAGAAGTTGCCGTCCTGGTCGGTCACGCCGTCGCCCGCGTCGGTGAGCTGGACGCGCGTGACCGAACTGGAGCCGACGACGACGAGCAGGTCGCCCTGCATCTTCTCGCCGAAGTTCGAGGCGGTGTACTCCTCCATCCCGCCGGTCCACCCGAAGGTGTCACCGAGGGAGTTGTCCTCGCTCGGACTCTGGTAGTCGCACTCGACCGGGTTCACCTTCGAGGCGGGAACGGGGCTGTTGGCCTCCGTGATGTTGAGGACCATGTTGCCGTCCGCGTCGTAGACGTCCGCGCCGGTCGGGTTGCCCCGGGTGGGGTTGGGGTGACCCGCGTAGCTCCCCTCGCTCGCGAGGTGGAGTTGGTCGCCCGTGCCCGAGCCGGGGTCGTTCGGCTCGTTTGTACACATACCACCGGGACCCTCGTCGACCGGCTGGTCGCCCCAGCCGCCGTTCGGGCCGTTGTCGATGGCGTAGAGCCGTCCGTCCGCCGTGAGTGCGACGTCGTACGGGTTGCGGTAGCCCGACGCGTACACCTGCACGGGACCGTTCTCGACCCACTTGGCCTGGTTGACGCCGTCGTCGCCGCCGAACGGCAGGTCGTCGCCGTCAGTGGCGTCGTCGGTTTGGATCGTCGGGAGGGCGTAGTAGAAGTCGAGGTCGGGGTACGACCCACTGCTCCCCTGCGGGTCGTAGCTCTGGAGGCTCTTGGCCGCGTAGTCGGCCTCGATCTGTGCGAGGTCGACCGACAGCACCGCGGCCGACAGCGCGTACTCGGGGGTGTGCCCGAAGTTGTTCGAGGGCGCACCCTGGTTGGTGTGGCCGCCCTGTGCGGCGTACAGCGTGTCGCCGTCCGCCGAGAGGGCGAGCCCGTTGGTCGCGTGGTTCTCCTCCGACCGCGGCAGGCCGACCACGAGTACGTCGTGGTCGACGCCCGCGAGGTTCCCCTCGGCGTTCCAGTCGAACGTCAGCCGGGAGATGGCGCCGGAGTTGGTGTCGGTGTCGTCGTCGTCCGTCCCGACGTCGATCGTCGGGTCGCTCGACGAGACGTACACCACCGGCTGGGCCGCGGTGCCGCCCACCGTCAGCCCGGTCACCTGTCGGGTCCCCTCGCCGGGGACGTAGTTGCCGTTGTCGTCGTGGTTCGGGATCTCCTGGATCGCGCCGATCGCCTCCTGGGAGTCGACGGTGTAGTCGTTCTCCGCGGTGCGGGTGACGTCGAGCGCGTACACCATCCCGTTCTGCTGGGCGACGTACAGGCGGCCGTCCGGGCCGAACTCCAGCGCCGTGAGCGGCCCCTGGTCGAAGCCCTCGAGGGTGCTCTTGCCGAAGCCGACCTCCGCCGCGCTGGTCCCCTCGCCGGAGAGGGAGACGTTCAGCGGCGAGTCGACGCCGGTGTGTGCGACCTCGAGGGTCGCGCTCTCGGCGCCGAACTCGGACGGCGAGAACGTCACCTCGACCGTCGCGGAGTCGCCGGGCGCGAGCGTCGTCTCCGAGGGCGCCCCGACCGCGAACGCGTCGGCGCCGTCACCGGCGACCGAGACGTCGGTGAGGTCGATGCTCGGGTCGCCGTCGCCGCCGAGGTTGGTCAGCGTCACCGTCTCGGTGGCGCTCTCCCCCGCGACGACGCCGCCGAAGTCGACGCTCAACGCCGCGCCGAGCGTGTCGGGTTGGGGCTCGGCCGCGACGATCTCTATCGCGGAGACCTTCGCGTTGTCCGTGACGGTGGCGAACGAGACGTTGATCTCGCCGTCGTCGGGCGTGACCGCGTACGACTTCATCACGCCCGTGTTCGCGCCCACGTCGGCGTAGATGTCGTAGCCGTCGAGTTCGAGGTCGCCGCCCTCGACGTTCACGTCGAACACGCGCGCGTCGGCGCTGTCTTGGTATATCTCGGCGAAGTAGAGGCGGACCTCGTACCGCTGGCCGCTCTGGATGCCGTCGGTGAACGACCAGTCCATGTCGCCGTACAGTTCCGTGGTGAACAGGCCCGTGGGCGTCCCCGCCGGGACGGAGTCGTCGAGCGAGACCGACGCGTCTCCCGAGTACGTCGACCCGTCCGAGACGCTCACTCCCGCCGTGGATCCGGGCGTCGTCCAGTCGGGCCCGGCGTCGGTCGAGGCGACCGACGACCCGCCCGCGTTCACGCGATACACGGCGTCACCCGGGGCTGCGACGGCGGGGGCGACCGCGCCCCCGCCCGCCGGTCCCGTGGTGGCCGCCGCGACCCCGATGGGGCCGACGGCGACCGACAACACCATGACCGCTGCCAGTAATACCGTCCTTGCCGTCTCCGCTCGTGATGTTTGTCTCATCTTACACGTGCGGCCGTCCCCAAGCGATACCGCATGATTGTTATTAATGAACTGCCGTGTAGTCTCGGACGCCGACACCCGCTCTGTCCGGACGAGAGGTCGTCTCTCGCCCATCGAGACGGGTAACTGGCACCGCCGGACCGCCGGCAACGAGGACGTACGAGGGGGGCGTCCCGACGGCCCACGACCGGGGGCGGATCCGAGGGACGCGAGACCCGGGAGTAAGGAGTGGTTACACCCCACACGCCCGGCCCGACGGCGGCGGAGGTGTCGCCGTCGCTCCCGCCGGAATCGTGGCGGCTACGGGCGGTACGCTCCGCCTGCGACCCGGGGCGCGCCCCGCCGTCCGCCGGGGATGGATTCGCCGAGCGGGGCGATAATCGAACCCTGAGGCCGGTAATGACAGCGTCGCATACTCTTGTGGGGGGGGACCGTACCGCCGGTAGTGTAGTGAGCCTCCGAAACCAGGTTCGGGGTGACCCCCCGCGCGAGGAGTCGCGGTTGACCCGCGAGGACGTCTTCTCGCTCCTGAGCAACCGGCGGCGCCGGTACGTGCTGTACAGCCTGCGGAGCGAGGACGGGACGACGACCATCGGCGACCTGGCGACCCGGATCGCCGCCTGGGAGGCTGAGGTCGCGCCGGCGGCGGTGGGGTCGCGTCGGCGGAAGGTGGTGTACAACTCCCTCCAGCAGTCGCACCTCCCGCGTCTCGCCGAGAACGACCTGGTCGTCTACGACCGCGAGGCGGGGACGGTCGACCTCACCGACCGCGGCGCGCGCGTCGGCGACTACCTCGCACGGGTGCCGGGGCGCGACCGTCGGTGGGGGTGGCTGTATCTCGGGCTGGCGGGCGTCGCCTGTCTCGTCGCCGTCGCCCACCTCGGCGGCGTCCCGCCGGTGGCCGGGGTAGCGGGCGAGGTGTGGTTCACGCTGTTCGCGGCGACGCTCCTGTTCGTGGCCGTCGGCAACGTCTCGACCGAGTACGTCGGGCGGTCGTCGGTCGAGGAGCCGCCCGAGCGGACGGGCGAAGAAGGGTAACCGCGGGCGCCGGAGGGCCGGCGGGGACCGGACGCCGGAACGGCCGAGAGGAACGGTCGCCAGTCGGGTCCCAACGGGGCGACCCGGTCGGGCGAGAGCCGCGCCGCAGGCGTGCCGTCGGCGGGGTCGTTCGTCCAGTAGCTCGCGTCCTCGTTCGGGTGGTTCGTCACCGCCGGCACCGACCGCCGACCACGGCTCCGCCCCGCCTCGACACCGGCGGGCGGCGACGGGCCGCCAACCCCAAACCTGCGCCGATACGGCCGTGAAACCGATTTTACTGCGGACGGAGTGGGGTCGACCGACCGGGGAGACGGCGGTCGCGGTCGCGCCGCGAGCGACGTGCTACCCCACCGCGTCCGCCGTTGTCGGGCGCGTTCGAGCGTCAGGGGTCCCACGAACGGAACGCAGGTTCGACCGAAACGGCGGGCGGAGCGAGATACCACCCTCGGCGGGAATCGAGCGACTGTCGGGACCGTTCGACCGGTCGCTACTCGGGCGGCGGGCGTTCGGTCGGGTCCTCGAACGAACGCCTGTCGTCGACGCCGAACACCCCACCGCGTCCGTAGTTAGGTTGACACGATCGGGGGTGGAACAGCGGACATCGTGGTGTGCGGCGGTAGATCGAATCGAGAAGTTGGCGGTAGAATCCCTAAGACGGGAGATAACGAGGAGATAGACGTTCAAACGGAGCCGTCCACACACTCCCCCCACTGTGTCCGCCGTTCTTGCGCCGAAGGTGGGGGTGGGGGGTCGCGAGCGGTTTGTTTCACTACCCACTACTCGTTTTATTCTCGACGAAAGTGGAGTACGGTGAACTACGGCTAGATGGATTATAAAACTACCGCCGGTCTAGAGCCTCCCGTCCGAGGGGGGAGGGGGAGGTTCGGAGCGAGAACAGCGGACATAGTGGGGGGAGTGTTCCCCCCGTTTCCTTTAAGTCAGCGAGAACAGCGGAAACAGCGGACGCTCCGGACGCGGTGGTTTTATGCTCGCGTACGAGAGAGCGTGCGTCGAACACGATGGGGTTGTTCGAACGGGACACGGAGATCTACCGGGACCGGGACGCGCTCCGGGAGGACTACCAGCCGGCGGAGTTGGTCGGGCGCGACGAGGAGTTGCGGACGTACCGGGCGGCGCTCCAGCCGGTGATCAACGGCGAGCAACCGAACAACATCTTCCTCTACGGCAAGACGGGGGTGGGGAAGACCGCGGCCACGCGCTATCTGCTCGAACACCTGAAGGACGACGCCGCGGAGTACGACGACATCGAACTCACCGTCGTCTTCCTCAACTGCGACGGGCTGACCTCGTCGTATCAGATCGCGACGCGACTGGTCAACGAGTTCCGGGGGGAGGCCGACCAGATCAGCACCACGGGCTACCCACGCGCGAGCGTCTACGAGATGCTGTGGGACGAACTCGACGCGTGTGCGGGGACGGTGCTGGTCGTCCTCGACGAGGTTGACCACGTGGAGGACGACTCGATCCTCTATCAACTCCCGCGCGCCCGCGCGAACCAGAATCTCGGCGACGCGAAGGTGGGGATCGTCGGCATCTCGAACGACTTCTCGTTCCGCGACGACCTCTCGCCGAAGGTGCGGAGCTCGCTGTGTGAACAGGAGATCCACTTCCCGGCGTACGACGCGACCGACCTCCAGAAGATCCTCGAACAGCGCGTCGAGGTGGCGTTCCACGAGGACGTCCTCGAACCCGGGGTGATCCCGCTGTGTGCGGCGTACGGCGCGAAGGACGCGGGCGACGCCCGGCAGTCGATCGACCTGCTGATGAAGGCGGGCGACCTGGCCCGGGACGACGACACCGACGTGGTGACCGAGGACCACGTCGACGGCGGTCGGCGGGCGCTCGAACGCGGCCGGATCAAGGAGGGGATCACCGGGCTGACCCAACACGGTCACCTCGTGTTGTACGCGCTGCTCACGCTCGAACTCGAGGGGGACGCGCCGATCCGCTCTCGGGACGTCCGCCCGCGGTACACCCGCTTCGCCGAGATGGCCGACCGCGACCCGCTGGTGCCGCGCCGGATGCGCGACCACCTCTCGGAACTCGCCATGCTCGGCATCATCTCGGTCACCGAACGGAACGAGGGCCGCCGCGGCGGCACCTACCGCGAGTACGCCCTCGACATGGACGTCGACCTGATCCTCGACGCGATGGAAGACACCGTCCGCGACGTCGGCGTCCACGGCTCCGTCCAGGACTTCCTCATCCGCGGCGACGCGCCCGACGACAACGGGGCGGGTCAGCACGGCGGTTCCAAGGGGTTCGACGCCGACCGGTCGGACTCGGCGTCCGACGACGACGGCGGCCGCGACCTCACGAACTTCGGCGACTGAGTTCGGCGACTGAGTTCGGCGGCCGCCCCTCGGCGACCACCCTCACCGACCGTCTCCCGGCGACCGATTCCCGGCGACCGATCCCCAGCGTTTCTCCGGACACGGTGGTGTCGACCGACCCGGTCACCGGGGGTCGGTCGCCCCGACCCCACCGTGTCCGCTGTTCGTGGGCGATCCGGGCCGAGAACGGGTGGGTTACTCCACATCTGCTTACTCGGTACTGACTGCTCTACCTTGTTTCGTACCGAATACGGCCGAACGAGACCGAAACACACCACTGTGTCCGCTGTTCTCCCGCGTCGACTCCCGAAGAACAGCGGACATCGTGGTGTGTCGGGCCGGCGGACGCGCCGGGTGGACGGCCGTGACGACCCCACCGCGTCCGCTGTTCTCCCGGTCGGGTCACCGTAATCGGAACCGACCGCGGCGAGTCGGACCCGCCCGGTTCCGGTCGGCGCTCGCGACCGTCGAAACGCCTTACCCCCGCACGGCCGAACGGTCACCGGATGCCAGTCGAGGTCACCCGTCGGGCAGCCCTCCTGAGTCTCGCATCGGGCGTCGTCGTCGGGCGCACGTCGGCGACCGGGCCGAACCGGTCCGCCGACCCGGTTCGCACACCCGAACCGACCCGAACGACCCGCGGGGTCGACGCGACCGACGACCCCGCGGTCACGCTGGCGACGCGGAACCTCTACCTCGGCGCCGACCTGTTCCGCCTGTTCGCCGAACGGGAGGGGTCCCCGGCGGCGGTGATCGGGTCGCTCCTCCGGCAGGTCGACGCGAGCGCGGTCGAACGGCGGATGGACGCCATCGCGGGCACGCTCGCGTCGACGCGGCCGGACGTCGTCGGCGTTCAGGAGGCGGCGCTGATCCGGACGGACGAGTCGAGCGACGGGCGGGACGTGGACGACCCGGACGCGACCACGGTCCGGTACGACTTCCTCGAACTCCTGCGCGAGGGCCTCTCCGCGCGCGGCGCCGCCTACGACGTGGCGGTCGTCTCCGAGACCACCGACGCGGAGTTCCCCGCGCTCGTCGACGACGAACGGGTCGACGTTCGGCTGACCGACCGCGACGCGGTGCTCGTCCGTCGAGGGGTGACCGAGGTTACCGACACACGGACGGCGACGTTCGACACCGCGCTCACCGTCCCCGTCGGCGACGGGTTCACGCTCACGCGGGGGTACGCCGCGGTCGACTTGCGCGTCCGCGGGCGCGACCTCACCGCCGCGAGCACGCACCTCGAACCCGCCGACCCGGCGGTGCGGACCGCGCAGGCGCGGCAGCTCCGGTCGGCGGTGTCGTCGTCGCCCGCGGCGGTGCTCGGCGACCTGAACGACGGCCCGGCCGACCCGACGCAGGGGACGGACCCGGGCGCCTACGAGGTGCTGGCGGAGGCGTTCGACGACGCGCACGCCGCGAGCCGTCCGGACGGTGCCGTCGAACCGACCTGTTGTTTCCCGCCGTCGCTCCGGGACGGCGACCCGGAGACGGCGCTCACCGGACGGTACGACGTGGTGCTCTCGCGGGGACTCCGCCCGACCGCGGCGCGGCGGGTCGGCGTCGACCCCGACGCCAGAGTCGACGCGGACGGCGACCTGCTGTGGCCGTCGGACCACGCGGGCGTCGTCGCGTCGTTCGACCCCGCGGGGACCGGCGGCTCGACGGCCGCTCCCGGTCCGACGGCGACGACCGGGACGACAGCGACCAACGGGACGACCACGTCCGCGGCGCCCACAGCCGCCACACCGCCCGCCGACACCGCGTCGCCCGCCGCGACCGCCGCGCCGTCGACGCGGGGGACGACGGACGCCGAGCCGTCGACCGGGACGGCGTCTACTGGGACGGCGTCGACCGGAACGGCCGCTCCCGGGTTCGGGGCGCTCGCGGCGGTCGCCGGCGCACTCGCTGCCGGCGCGGGGCTGGCCTGGCGGTCCAACGACCCGGAGTGACGGGCCGGCTCAGGCGCGCGTGACGACGATCTGCCCGTCGGACGTGAGCGTGACGGAGCAGCCGGCGTAGGTGAAGTCGACCCGGCCCGGCCCGCGGTTGTCGCCGGAGAGCGCGGGGGTGAACAGTTCGGCGAGCGCGTCGCTGTCGATCGAGGCGTCGAGCGGTTCGAGCGACTCGGTTCGCTCGTCGCGGAGCTGTGCGACGCTGGTCACGATCGTCGTGACGACGGAGTCGGGTTCGGTCGGGTCGCAAGACGACAGCAGCCTGTCTTTCCCTTCGGGTGCGGACTGTCGTCTCATCGGTGTCGAGGCTTCATATCGGACGGTGTATATATATTATGAATGGGGCAGGATACCACACCTCGAACCCGGGTAGCCGGTGGCTCACCCGGGAGAGGGACGGCGATCGGGGCGGGGCCGGCGTCGGCCGGCCCGCGTATCCGCTCGCGTCCCGGGCGCGTTATACCAGGCCCTCCGCGTTGAGACGGCGCCAGACGCGCTCACCGCGCTCGGTGATCCCGTAGACGCGCCCCTTGCGCTGCTCTTCCGAGACGAGTAGTTCGACCATCTCCTGTTCGCGGAGGTCCGAGAGGCTCCGGGAGACGTGTGTGATCGCGATCCCCGTGTCGGTCGCTAGCTGCGACGGGGTCGCCGGCCCTTCGAACAGTCGCTCGAGCACCCGCAGTCGGTAATCGGACCGAAGTACGAAGCTGAGCGTGTCCCAATCGTCATCCATGTGTATGTGAGTTGCCGGCAGATGGTACCGAACGGTGATAAGAAGGGTAGATCGTGTACGCCCTGTTTCAGGCGATATGAGGTACTTAACGAGCGAATACACCGTATTATGCCGAGTAGTCACCGGTTCCACGCTTCCGAGGACGCGACCGACCGTTCTGTCCTCTCCCATCCGACTCGAACCCGGGAACACTCTCCCTTATCGATAAGTAGTGAGTAATTACTCGGCCCGTCACCGAGTAGGGACCCGACTACTCCCGGATTCGAGGCGGTTACATTCGAGATAACTCCCGTCGGATCGAGTACATAAATTACCGTCTACTTACTGGTTAGTGCCTCATTGCCCGGTAGGGGCAGGCCGTACACATCCAGTATAACTATACCATCTGGATGAATGGTACTCGCCAGGGAGCCCATGACAGAAACGAGTCTCAGCACGGCCGACGACGCTCCGAGCGATTCCACCGCGTCGAACGGGGGGGCGGAGCTGGCCGAGTCCACCGGGCAGGGGGAACTGGACGTAGGTGCCGAGGGGGAACAAGGCGACGTTAATGCGCCCGAACCGCTCACTACGAACGATATACACTCGCTACTCAAGAACCAACGGCGACGGTACGTCCTCGAGTACCTCCGGGACAACGACGAACCCGTCCGCCTGCGTGACGTGGCCGAACAGATCGCCGCCTGGGAGAACGACAAGGAACTCAAGACGATCACGTCGAGCGAGCGCAAGCGCGCGTACGTCGGTCTCTACCAGTGCCACCTGCCGAAGATGGACGACGCCGACGTCGTCTCGTTCGACCAGAACCGCGGCGACATCGAGATCGGTCCGAACGCGGACCAGCTCATGTCGTACCTCACCGACGACGAGGAGACGGAAGAAACGGACGCGGCCGTCCACTCGTGGGCCGACCGCTACCTCGCGGTCTCCGGCGCGGCACTGCTGGTGACGGTCGTCGTCGCGGCCGGGTTCGGCGCGAGCGGCGTCGGGGTGGCACTCGCGGCGCTCACGTCGCTGTCGGTCGGCGCGCTCTCGCTCGCCGAGAAGCGATCGCTCGCCGCCGACGACGGCGACGACGAGACCGCGGCGTAACGACGCGACACACCCGCCGGGCCTCGGGGACGTGACCCCGTTTTCGGTCTTTTTCCACCGCCGACGAGCCGCGGCGCCGCTCGTCGTCGACTCGCCGCCGTCGCTTTCGTCTCCCCAACCAGCCGACGGCTTCCCCGGCGGACCCCGTCGGGGGTGGACGCGCGGAACCGTCCCGCCGGCTGACTCCCGGGAGTTCGAGACCGTGGTCCACCGTTCATCGGGCCTCCCGCGGCCGGAACCCCGCGGACGGCACCGGCACGCCTGACGGTCTCGACACGCCGGTCGCCTCCGGTCGAGGCGCTTCGGCGCGGGGGGACAGCCGGAACGTATATGAGCCTCGGTTACGATATACCACTCACGCGGGGTTACCCGCGGTTCACCGAACCTCGATCGTGTGGCAACGTGGGAACGCCGCGCCGGCCGCGCCGGCGCCCGTTCCCGTTCGGTGCCTTCTGGCGTCGCCCGACCACAGAGCCGCGCCTCCGTTCGGGCGACGCCGACTCCGGCGAACGACGAGCGGCGGCACTGTCTCGACGGGTCGACGACTCGGAGGGACGACGCGTCCGATCGGTCGGGTAGCCGCTCGGCTCGGCGAGTGGTCTCGATAAAAAGGAACGGCGTAGGGTCGACTGCGGTTCGCGGTCGGACCGACCGGCGTTCGGCCTACTCGCTCCCCTCCCGGCGCACGCCGAGTGCGACCCCGGCGAGCGCCACGAGCGCTGCGAGTAGCGCGGTGACCGGGCCGAACCCGGGCGTCGTGGTCTCGGTCACGCCGGCGGTCGCCGTCTGGCCGGCGCCGGCCCCTTCGCCGACGCTGAGACTCACCGTCTCGTCGTCGACCTGCGCGGTGTACGTCCCGGCCGCGTCGATGGTCTGGACGAAACTGACCGAGACCGTCTCCCCGCCGGGCACCTCGACCGTCCGCTGGTTGACGACTTCGCCGAACAGTTCGAGTTCGACCGTGTAACTCCCCGCCTCGTCGCCCGCGTTCTCGACGGTGGCGGTGAGTTCGACCGGCTGACCGGTTCCGACGGTCGTCCGGTTGGCTTCGAGCGCGGTGACGCTGATGTCGGCCGGCGCGGGCGTCGCAGTCGGCGTGTCCGTGGGCGTCTCGGTCGGCGTGTCCTCGTCGTCGTCGTCGTCGCCGCCGCCTCCGCCGCCCGCGTTGCTGCCGCCGTCGTCACCATTGTCACCGCCGCCTCCGCCTCCACCGCCTCCACCGCCACCGCCACCGCCGCCACCGCCTCCACCGCCACCGCCGCCACCGCCGCCACCGCCTCCGCCGCCACCGCTACTGGCGGCCGCCACGGTCACGTTGTAGGTGGTGGTGTCGGTGTTGTTCTCGTCGTCGGTGACGCTGAGTTCGACCGTGAACTCGCCGTCGTCGTCGTAGGTGTGGGTCACCGACTCGCCGGTGGCCGTCCCGCCGTCGCCGAACGCCCACTCGTAGCTCTCGATCGTCCCGTCGTCGCTGGAGTTGGCCGCCGAGAACTCGATCTCTTCGCCGGCGGTCGCGTTCGCGGGCGCGTCGATGATCGCCAGCGGCTGACCCTCGTCGGTCCCGACGACCTCGACGGTCGCGAGCGCGTCGGCGGTCGAGCCGTTGGCGTCGACCACCGTCACGACGACCGTCGCGTCGCCCGCTTCGGTGAACGTGTAGTCGACCGTCGGCTCGCTCGTGGTCCGGTCGACCGTGAGGTCGCCGTCGAAGTCCCAGCGGTACTCGGCGACGCCGTCCTCGTCGGACGACCCGCTGGCGTTGAGCGTGACCTCCTCGTCGACGGTCGCGTTCGCGGGCGCCTCCAGGACGGCCGTCGGCGGCGTCGCGTTGGCGTCGGCGGGCGCCACGTCGACGGTCGTCGTGACCGTATCGGCGTTGTTCGCGGCGTCCGTGACGGTGAGTTCGACCGTGTAGTTGCCGGGGTCGGTGTACGTGTGTTGGACGACCTCCTCCGAGGCGCCCGAGCCGTCACCGAACGTCCACTCGTAACTGTCGATCCCGACGTTGTCCGCCGACCCGACCGCCGAGAACGTCACGGCGTTGTTCGCCGTCGCGTTCGTGCGGACGGCGATGTCGGCCGTCGGCGACTCCGCGTCGGTGACCGTCACCGTCCGACTCGTCGACGCGGTCGCCCGGTCCCCGTCGACGACGGTGAGCGTCACCGTGACGGTACCGACCGTGGTGAACTCGTGGTCGATCGTCGGCTCCGTGGTGCGGGCGTCGAGCGACCCGTCGCCGTCGAGGTCCCAGCGGTACTCGACGATGCCGTTCTCGTCGGACGACCCGCTGGCGTTGAGCGTCACCGCCGTCCCCGCGGGGACGGTGTCGTCGACGGTGAACGCCGCGGTCGGCGGCGTGTCGGCCGCCTCGACGCTGATCGACTGGGTGGTCGAGTTGGCGTTGCCGTCGTCGTCGGTGACGGTGAGTTCGACCGTGTAGTTGCCGGCGTCGTCGTAGGCGTACTCGACCGTCTCGCCGGTCGCGGTGGCGCCGTTACCGAACTCCCACTCGTAGCTCTCGATCGTCCCGTCGTCGCTGGAGTTGGCCGCCGAGAACTCGATCTCTTCGCCGGCGGTCGCGTTCGCGGGCGCGTCGATGACCGCGGTCGGCGGCGTCTCGTTCGCCGCGACGCTGATCGACCGGGTGGTCGAGTTGGCGTTGCCGTCGTCGTCGGTGACGGTGAGTTCGACCGTGTAGTTGCCGGCGTCGTCGTAGGCGTACTCGACCGTCTCGCCGGTCGCGGTGGCGCCGTCACCGAGCTCCCACTCGTAGCTCTCTATCGTCCCGTTGTCGGTCGACGCCGACCCGGAGAACTCGACGGCGCTCCCGACGGTCGCGTTCGTCGGTCCGTCGATGACCGCCACCGGCGCGTCGTCGGTCGCGTTCGGCGTGCCGGTGTCGTTCGCCGCGACCGAGATATCGGCGGTGGCGGTGTCGGTGTTGCCGTCGTCGTCGGTGACGGTGAGTTCGACCGTGTACTCGCCGGCGTCGGCGTAGGCGTACTCGGCCGTCTCGCCCGTGGCGGTGGCGCCGTCACCGAGCTCCCACTCGTAGCTCTCGATCGACCCGTCGTCGGTCGACCCGCTCGCGTCGAGCGTGACCTCCTCGCCGGCGGTCGCGTTCGCGGGCGCGTCGATAGCCGCGGTCGGCCCGTCGTCGGGTGCGGGCTGGCCGTCCGTCGCGTTGCCGAACAGCGTGAAGACGTACACGTTGGTTTCGACCGGGTCCAGCCCGTCGGCCGTGACCGTGTTCGTCTCGGTGTCGAGCGTCGCGCTCCCGACGCGCTGCCACTCGCCGTCGGCCCGCGAGCCGCCCTCTTGTGACTCCACGTACACGTACTGCCACAGTTCGAGCGACGACTCCTCGACCCCGGCGACCTCGTCGTCGGAGTAGGACATGCTGAACGTATCGAGCACCGGGTTCTGGATGACCGGCGAGTACTGGAGGTAGTCGCCGGTGCTAGTCAGATTCGACGACGGGGCGCTCACGGATCTCGTGTCGGTGAACGTCGCGCCGCTGCCGCCGGTGAATCCGAAGTTGGTGTCGTCGCCGGCGGTCATGTTGATCACCTCGTGGTCGAGCGCGCCGAAGTACCGGTTCCCGGCCCCGGGGAAGTGGTAGTACGCCCAGTCGTTGTCGATGGAGGTTACGTCGGTCAGCGTCGCGTTCGGACTCTCCGCCTCGAAGTGGAACCCCCACTGGTTGCCGACCGCCGTCGTATTGCGGTGGATGACGTCGTTCGCGTTGTTGTGTGCGAACCCGATGTCCTGATTGTCCTCCGAGCGACTGTCGGTGATCGTCACGCCGTCCGACCCAACGGTGAACGTCCCGTAGAGGTTGCCGCTGGTCATGAGGTTGGTGATCGTGGCGTTCTGCGAGTTCCGGACCTCGACGCCGACGGTCCAGCCGCCGCCGCTGCTCTCGGTGGTGACGTTCCGCACGGTCACGTTCGAGACGCCCTCGACGCCGACCGCGGCCCGGCCGCTGCCGGCGATCGTGTGGCCGTTGCCGTCGAACGTCACGTCGTCGGCGTTCACGTCGATACAGGTGTCGCTTCCGTCGGAGATGTCGCCCGTGAGTTCGTACGTCCCGGACTCGTTGATGGCGCGACAGCCCGCCACCTCGGTGGCGACGGTCTCGACGGTCAGCGACTCGGTCGCGGCGTCGTCGTTACGGCCCTCGTCGATCACCGTCACGGTCGCCTCGAACTCGCCGCCGCTCGGGTAGGTGTACTCGACGGTCGGCTCCTCGGTCGTCGTCTCGACCGTGCCGTCGCCGTCGAAGTCCCACTGGTACTCGATGATCGCGCCGTCGTCGGTCGACCCGCTGGCGTCGAACGACACCGCCTCGTCGGTGGTCGCGTCCGTCGGGTCGGCCGTGAGGTCGGCGTCGGGCGCGACGTCGTCGCACGTACCGGGCTCGACGGTGACGTTCTCGTTCATCTCGAGCGTCACGTTCTCGTCGCCGCCCGTGCGGACGAACCACTCGGTGAGCGTGTTGTTCTCGGGGCTCCCGCTCCACTCCTCGAACGGGTACGCCGACGACTCCTCGTTGAACGCGGGGTCGATCGTGATCCGGTCGAACGACCGGTTCAGCCCGGTGAACGCGCCGCCGTCGTTGCGGTCGTCGGACCACATCCAGACGACGTTGCTCCGCGACCCGTTATGGACGAACTGGTCGTCGCGGTTGTAGTAGTCGTCGTCCTCGACGGTCCACGAGCCGTTCTCGGGCAGGCCGGTGAACGTCATCTCGACGGTCCCGCCGTTCGACCCGTTCACCGCGTCGTGCAGTAGGACCAGGCTGGTACCGTCCGACCCGTCGTAGACGAAGAACTGGCTGGCCTGGTTCTCCTGGAGGTCGATCGTTCCGATCGAACTGTAGGTCGCCCGCGAGTCGTTGATCCGGTAGTCGTAGAACTCTTCGACGGTCTGTGAGCCGTCGCCGAGCGGCTGGATCACCTCACAGGTGTCGCCCTGTCTGACCGCGTACTGGTCGGACGACGGCGGAACGTCGCCCGGGATGTCGGCCGCCGCGGCCGCCCCGCCCGACGTGGAGACCGCTCCCGCCACGGAGACGGTCATCGTCGAGGCGACGACGGCGACGACGACCGCGAGCGTGAGCAGTCGCTCGCCCGTCCCGTGCCCGTTCATTCGTATCCTCCCCCGCCGTCGAGGACCAACCCTCGTGTCATACCCGCCCTCATACACCGAGGGGGTTTTGTTATAACCAGGCTTAACGCCCACAATGGTCTCGTGTCGACGTTTGATTCCGTTCCTTGCGTCGCATCCGTCGACGAACTATCTCCCTCGACTCGCTGATTCCTCCCGCCTCCGTCCGGCGATACCTATCGGGCCACGCACGTGTTCCGAGGAATATGTGCGTCATAACAACCACACCACGGGGACAATATCCGGCCAATGAGTACTGGCGAACGGACCGTGGTCGTCGGTTTCGACGCACTCGATTTCGAGTATCTCGACAGGTTCGATCTTCCCGCGTTCGACACGCTCCGCTCGGACGGCGTCGAAGCCCCGCTCTCGTCGACGTTCCCCCCGTGGACGGGGAGCGCCTGGCCCTCCACGTACACCGGATCGACTCCCGACCACCACGGCGCGTTCTCCTTCTTCGATTTCGCCGACCACACACCCGCGGACGCCCCGATACTCTCGCGGAACGAGGTTCGCCTCCCCGCCATCTGGGACTACCTGACCGCACGCGGGGCGTCGTCGATCGTCGTGAACGTCCCCGTCACGCACCCCGCCGACGAGATCGAGGGAGTGCTCGTCCCCGGCTATCTGGCGCCCGAACGCGAGCCGAGCCACCCCTCGGGCGTTCGATCTGAGATCTCCGAGGCGATCGGCCGGGAGTACCGGATCTACTCCGAGACCGAGACCGACTCCGGAGCGGAGGCGGTTGACAAACTCGACAGCTACGTCGACCTCATCAGGAGTCGTGGGGAAGCCGCCGAGTACCTCCTCGACGCGTACGACTGGGAGTTCGCGTTCGTCCAGGTCCAGAAGACCGACGCGGTGTTCCACGAGTTCACCGAGGAGTCCGCGTTCGAGCGCGTCTACCGCGCCGCCGACGAGGTGCTCGATACGGTCCGGTCGGCGGCGCCCGACGCGAACGTCGTCGTCTGCTCGGACCACGGCATCGGGCCGGTGACCGGGTCGCAGGTCGCCGTCAACGAGATACTCAGACGCGAGGGGTTCCTCGAGTCCGCCCCCGACGGCGAACTCCCCTCGTTGAGCGACCGGAAGAAGACGCTCGACGTGACGGTCAACGGGAACGAACGCACCCGGGGTCGACCGAGCGTGGCGGCGCGGGCGGCGTCGACGGCCGAGTCGGTGCTCCGCACCGCCGGGTTGACGCCCGACGACGTGTACGCGGTCACCAAACGGCTCGGCGTCGACGAGCAGGTCCGACGGCTGCTCCCCGAGGACGTGCTCGACTCGGCCAGACAGGGGGTCGACTGGGGGGAGTCACGGGCGTACTGCCGACTGGCGCCCGAACTCGGCGTGCGGCTGAACGTCGAGGGGCGCGACCCCGAGGGGGTCGTCCCCCCCGACGAGTACGAGGCGACCCGGGACGCCATCGTCGACCTGCTCGCGGGCGTGACGGCGCGCGACGGCGACCCCGTCTTCGAGTGGGTCGAACCCCGCGAGGCGGTGTACGACGGTCCCGCCGCCGAGGACGCCTGCGACGTACTGTTCTACCCCCGGGAGATGAACCACGTCGTCACTACCCGCGTGGGCGGGCGCCCGGTCAACAGCGCCGACACCTACAACCACAAGCAGAACGGCGTGTTCGTCGCCGCGGGCCCGTCGTTCGCGGAGGCGTCGGCCGACGCGGTCCCCTCGCCCATGTCGCTGACGTCGGTCGCCCCGGTGGCGCTCGCGGCGTCGGGCTACCCCGTCCCCGAGCGGATGACCGGCGAGGTGCCCGCGGGGCTCGGAGTTCCGGCGACGCGTGAACGCTACGGGAACGTCTCGTTCGCCGGCGGCGCGGCCGACGACGACGAGGGCGACGTCCGCGACCGGCTGTCGGACCTCGGCTACCTGTAACTCGGACGCCGCGGGCGGCGCGACTCGCCGAGCCAGGATCCCGATCTCCGACCCGTCGCGGGGCAGTCGCTCCCGGTTACCGGTGCTGTGTGAGCGGTGAGAAAACGCCGCGGGCCGCCCCCTACCCGAACCGGCGGTAGAGGTGGGCCGCGCCCCGCACCGCGGGCGAGCCGCGTTCGAGGGTGTAAAAGCCCGCGAGCGACGGCGCGAACTTCGACTTGTACTCACAGAGCCGCGGTTCGTCCGCGCCCACCAGGTCGTACGTCTCCACGCCCCGGTCGGCCGCGCTCGTGATCACGTGCCAGTCGAGCAGGTCGTTCACCGGCGCGTCGGCGTCGTGTTTCGCCCCGCCCTGCCAGCGGTAGACGGTGTCGTCGCTCTCGTAGAGGACGATCCCCCCGGCGGGTTCACCCTCCAACAGGAGTTCGGTCGGCCGGATCGCTCCCTCGGGGAGCGCGTCGTACAGGTCACACACCGTCCCCGTCGAGAGGGGGTACTCCTTCTCTTGGGCGTCGTATCGTTCGCGCACGCGCGCGAGGATGCGTTCGATGGCGGCGTGGCCGCCCTCGCGTACGTCGTAGTCGACGTCCTCGCCCCGGCGGACGTTCTTCCGGGCGTCGCTGCTGAACGCCGAGAGGAGGTCGTCGGGCCCCTCGGTCAGGTCGACGTGGTAGGTGTGTTTCGGCGTCGCCTCGAACTCGCCCCACTGGAACGGCCGCACGTCGGGGTACGCGGGGGTGGTCCGGAGGCTGACGTAGCGGGGGTCCGCCAGTTCGTCGACCCGGTCGAGACACGCCTCGAGGAACCGCCGGTGGCGGCGCTCGCGCTTCCGGCGCTTCAGTTTGTCGAGGTTCATCGGTGCCGGCCCCAGATACGGGACCAGCAGCGACGGCGGCGGCGAGAACGCGGTCTCGACGCCGAACACGTCCCGCGTGAACAGCGGGAACACGCCCACCGGCTCCTGTCCCTTGAACCCGACCAGCGGGAGGGGGTCGGTGCCCGACGCCTCCGCGAGTACGTCGAGCGCCTCGTAGCGGTGTAGCGGTGTGGCCGTCGGCGCGCGGTCGACGTAGCCGTTCCACGTCTCGGCGTCGGCGGGGTCGACCGCCTCGACGTCGATGCCGCTCATTCGACGTACCCCAGGTCCCGCAGGCGGTTCTCGACGGCGCCGTCGTCGGTCGGTCCCGTCGGCGTCGGCGGCTCGTACGGCGGGTACGCCTCCCGGCCGGCGTCCGCCACCGGCGGGAGCACCTCCCCGTCCATCCGGGTGTCGGCGGGGACGCCCATCGTCGCGAGCACGGTGGGTGCGACGTCGACGATGTGTGGGTCGGCGGCGTCGAGCGCGTCCGTGGCGGACGCGGGGTCGGTCTCGGTGGTCGCGTCCGTCACCGAGAGGATCCCGTACAGCTTGTGGTTCTGCGGCTCGGAGGGCGGGCCGAACTGCTCGCCCCGGAGGCTCTCGGTGAGGAACTGGTCGAACGCCGTCGGGACGGTCACGATGTCGACCGCCTCCTCCGCGCGCGGTCCCTCGAAGTACGTCTCGCGAGGCTCGACCGCCTCGAAGACGGGGTCGCCGTCGGGCGTCTCCACCGCCGCGAGTTCCTCGATCAGTCGGTCGCGTGTCTCCTCGTACTCGTCGGGTGGAACGACCCCCTCGGGGTCGCGCCCCTCGACGTTCAGCCGCACGCCGAGTTCGATCCGCGAGCGCATGTACGCCAGCGAGTCGGCGAAGTCGACGCCCTCGGTGCCCGCCCGCACCACGTCGTCGGGGACGACCCGGAGGACGGCGCCGGTGAGACCGAGTCGGTCGAGGACCGCGCCGATCCGCTGGCTGGTGAGACCGACCCGCGCGGCGGCCTCGACGGCCCGTTCGGCCGCCGACGGACCCGCCTCCCCGTCGGCCGTCCGCCCCACCGCCCGCGAGTTCCTCGTCGCGCACGGGTGCCCACGAGGGCATCCCGCCGCTGCTGGTCGTCTCGACGTCGCCGCGGTCCCGGAGGAACTCGTTGACGCGGAACTCGTACCCCTCGTAGTCGCCCATCCCGTGGTCGCTCGCGAGCACGACCGTCTCGGCGTCACACGCGTCGAGCGCCCGGCCGATGGCGGCGTCGACCGCCGCGTACGTCTCCGCGACGGCGTCGTCGTCGTTCGGACACTCGTGGAACACCGAGTCGGTCACCTGGAACTGGAGGAAGCCGAAGTCGGGGTCGAACCGGTCGACGAGATAGCGGAACGCGGCGTCCCGAAGCTCCGCACACCGGCGGTACTCGGCGACCTTCTGATCGCGTGTCGCGTCGCCGCCGCCCGTGTGGCGGGGGTAGACGCGGTACTCGCCGAGTTCAGCGCGAAGCTCCGAGAGCAACCCCTCCGGATGACAGGTGGGGTCGTCGGGCGCGGTGTAACCGGGGACGAGCGCGCCGTCGAACTCGTCGGGCGGGTGGGTCACCGGCACGTTCACCACGACGCTCGACAGGCCGAACTCGTCGAGCGCGGTCCACAGGGGGTGTGCCCCCCGCTCGGCGGCGTCGACGACCGACCAGTCGTACCCCTCGAACGAGAGGAACCCGAACACCCCGTGTTTGCCCGGGTTGACACCGGTCGTCACCGTGGTCCACGCGCTCGGCGTCCACGGCGGGATCCCGGACTCCAGCGGCGCGGTCGCGCCCCGATCCAACAGTCCGTCGATGTTCGGGGTCGTCCCGTCCGGGAGTCGGTCGAGCACCGGCCGGCAGGCCGCGTCGACCCCGAGGAGAAGCGTCTCCATCTGGCTCCCGTTACCCAACCTGACCGCTTTGTTATCCGTCTGTTACCCACCGTCGACCGCCCCGCCACGCCCCCGTCGACCCCCGGTAAGAGCCGGATACTTTCCCACTATCTCGACTGTTTCACCCTGCTGTCCGACCGTCATACTGGTTCACACGACGTCGTGTCCTAGTATTTAATCTGATAATCGGTACTAAATCGGTACTAAAATGGCTCCCACATCTATCAAAACGAGTGTATTAGAGAACAAGCTTTATACCGGTAATGAATCTGTACTCGACTGTGCCACACGACCGGAACGGTGAACAACGGTGCGACGACGGCGACAGCGCGGGACTAGTCGGGCGGCGGAACTGTCTGAAGGGGATCGGGGGGCTCGTCGCGGCGGCGGGCGTCGTCGGTACGGCGGCCGGCACCGCGTCGGCGTCGACCACGCGACGCGGTATCGAGTTCGACCGGACGGTGAACGTCGTCGAGGAGTTGGGTCTCGACCCGAACGGGAACGAACCGATCCAGAAGAAGCTAAACAGCAACAAGCAGAGCGGGACGCTGTACGTCTTCCCCGAGGGGGAGTACCTGGTGACCGACCGCATCCTCATGCTGTTTCTGGACACCGTCGGGTTCCTCGGCAAAGGTGACGTTCGATTCACCGTCCCCGAGCGGTTCAACGACTGGGCGGTCATCATGGACCACGGCCAGAACGCCCTCTTCGAGAACATCGACATCGACCTCCGCGCGGACGGCGCCACGCCCGGCTGCCGGTTCGCCGGCTACGACCGGATCCAGGTCCACGACGTCGAGATGGTGGGTCAGGGGATCCACCTCGACAGCGACCCGCGGGGGGAGGGACAGGGGAATCCCGAGGTCACACCGGCGTTCGCGTTCGTCGCACGCGACGACGACGCCGAGGTTCACGCCGAGAACCTCGTCGCGCGCAACCGCGGGCTGATGGGCGCGTACAACTACGGTAAGGGCCGAAAGGGGGTGTGGGTCGGCCGCGGGAGCAAGGGAACGGTGACGATGCGGAACTGTCACTTCTCGGGCTTCCCGAACAACGGTCTCTACACCAGCCGGACGCGGGGTGTCGTGCAGGTCGAGGGCGGCGTCTTCCGCAACAACGACGTCTCGCAGGTTCGGCTGGGGAGCGAGGGGAGCTACGTCAAGAACGCGCTCATCGAGGTCGACCCCTCCATGAGTAAAAGCCCCAACCCCGAGGACATCCTCTGTGCGCGTGGGGTTCGCATCGAGAGCGGCCAGATCGACTCGGCGGGCGTCACCGTCGAGAACTGCGACATCCGTATCGCCGACGGCGTCAACTCGCTGGGTGGCGTGGTCGCGGCGCGGCCGGGCGGGATGTTCGACGTGGTCGACACCCGGATCCAGGTCGACGCCAAGTACACGTCCGGGGTTCTCGGGCGCGTCCCCGACGGCGGGTCGCACAACCCGCCGCCGAAGCCCCACCGGGTGCGGATGGAGAACGTGAGCATCACGGGCGACGCCGACGGCGGGGCGGCCGTCGACATCCGCTCGCGCCCCGACTCGATGGTCCGGTCGTGCTGTATCCAACAGACCGGCGACAACCGCGACGCCGTCAAGATGACCGACTCCGACGGGTCGACGGTGCGCGAGTCGACGCTGAACACCACCGGCAAGTGGTACGACATGCGCAATACGGACGCCAACACGTGGGGCAACTCCGGGAGCGGGTCGTGCTCGCTCCCCGACATGGACGACTCGGACAGCCCCGCGAGCGGCACGGACGGCTCCGACTCGGACGACGGGTCCGACTCGACCGACGGCGGGTCCGACTCGGGGTCGAGCGGTTCGGAAGACCTGAAGCGTCTCGAGATCAGGGGGAAGTCGAGCAACGCGGCGAAGTTCCGGGTCGAGGTGAGCGGCGAGATCAACGGCGCCGAGAGCGCCGAGTCCAACGAGCAGGGCTCCGGCGGGTCGGTGACCGGCTGGGTCGGCAAGGGTCTCGACGCGTTCACCTACACCGGCCGGATCGAGGAACTGGTGGTCGAGGCCGACTGCTCGTTCACGTACAAACAGCGGCCGGGTCCGGACCTGTACAAACTCCACGGCAACGAGACCGGCGACATGCTCCAGTACACCGGCAAGGTGACCGACTCGTTCTGGGGCGGCGGCAACGGGGGCGACTCGATCAGTACGACCCCCACCGGCGACGAGGTGACCGGCTGGATCGGCGGCTGGCGCGACTTGTACAAGTGCAACGGGGAGTTCCGGTCGGTCTCGGTCGACGGGGTCTTCGACATCACCGTCTCGGAGGAGGCGTGAGCGTGCCCCGTCCAGCCAGTCGGTCCGACTGGGAGGACCAGCCCGACGACCCCGACCTCGAACACGACCTGGGGTACGAACTGCTCGAGATGCGCTCGGTGAAGGCGCGAAGCGGGGGCCGCGACCACCTGCTGTTCCTCCCCGAGGAGGACGAGATGCTGCGGTCGGAGGCGTTCATCGTGGCCCACCCCGACGTGGTCTGCCAACTCGAAGAGCACATCTGACCGAGACGGTTACACCCCTCGGGGTGGAGTTCATCGTCGACGTCGAGAGGTCACGATCCCTCGGTGGTCGCCGTCGGTACCGGTACGGCTCCGCGTTCCGACCCGGCCTACGGGGCGTATCCTATCCCGTCGCCGACTCGTTGCCGGAGCCGTTGATGAGGTAGCCGCGCACCTCGCCGCTGTCGTGGACGCGGCTGACCCCTACCTGCCTGTCGAGTGCGGCGAAGTCGGATTCGTCGTACCGGACCTGTTGGTACGCGATCAACTCCCTCAGCCTGTCGAACTCGGTGAACGCCAAGTACCTGCTCTCGTTGTACTTGCTCGGTAACTGAACGAGCGTGTCGTTCGGGACGCTCTCCCAGTCGCCACTCAGGCCGGTACCCTGACTCCCCTCTTCGACCCCGTAGATCGCGTGGAGGTATCGCCGGTCGGTCGCTCTGAGGCGTACGTCGTCGACCCCTTCGACTTGGTGTTCGAAGAACGACTCGTACCCGCCCATCGCCTGCTCGGTCACCTGCCGGTTTGGACGGTAGATGTAGGGGTCCTTGAACATGATCGCGAGCGAGTGAGTCATCAGCGCCACCACCACGACGACCGCGAGGGCGGTCCGGATGCTGCTCGCGGTCGGTCCGAGGTCGCGTAACCGGCGGACGATCGACCGGCCCCGTACCGACCCTCGAAGCAGGATGGGGAGGTAGCCGAGCGCGAGCACGCCGACGATGGTCGAGACCATCATGATGCTCCCCAGGTTGCGGAAGAAGAGCTTCGAGACGTTGCCGACGAACAGCGCGAGCGAAGCCGGAACCAGAACGGCCAGCCCCAACGCGAGGTGCGTGACGACCGCTCCGGTGTCCGACCGGCCCGCGCGAACCCGACCGACGCCCGCGGCGAGGATGAGTATCCCGCTCAGCGCCGCGAACACCCCCATCACCAGGAACATCCGGAGGAAGACGTCGAAGTAGGAGACGCCGATCGCCGAGAGCGCTCCGCCGCGCTGTTGGACGACACCCCCGACGCTGCTACCGCCGCCGAAGAGGAAATCGCGGACCTCCGATAGGACGACGTTGAGCGTCCGGTCGCCCCGGGAGTGGAGGATCGTCCACCCTCCGGCTAACAGGGCGAATCCAACTGTGTGGGGGAGCAGCGAGCGCTGCGTCAACAGACGGTGGTCGGGCTGGAGGACCCACCGCCCGCCGATCTGGATGACCACCGCGAACCCGAGGACGACCAGCAGGTTCACCGCGTGTTCCGGGTGATAGAAGACGGCCCCGATCAGGAACAGTGCGAACGCTCCCCCGATCGCCGTCAGCCGGCGTTCGCCGACCGCGGCGTCGTCGCGCCTACTGACTAGGTAGAGCGCCATCGTGTACAGCGCCAGCGGGAACATCTGCGTCGACTGCGAGAACGGGTGCGTCGACATGTAGTGGGTCGACACCTGATTGATGCTGAGATAGCAGAGCCCGGCGAACACGCCCGCGGTCACGAGCCAGCGGCGCTGGGTCAGGATCCACACGGTGAGCGGCACGAACACCGCCGACATGACGACGAAGCTCAGTACCGCGAACAGCATCGACCGGTGGAACGGGAGGTCGGTTACGCGCGAGATGAATATCGAGTAGACGTGCATCCCGGGGTAGAGCATCTGCGCCGGGTCCAGCACGCCGAAAACGATGTCCTTCACCCATCCGAGATGGGTGAGCGCGTCGGCGGTTCCGTAGAAGTAGTACCCGCGGATGATCGGGAGCGCACAGACGGTGAGCGCCGCGCCGCCCGCACCGACCACGCCGCCGGCCCACGCCCACGTCGACCGGGCGGTGACGGCGGCGTACGCCGAGGCGACCAGCGCGACGCCGAGCGGAATCCAGACGGTCAGCGGGGTCGCACCGTAGAGCGATATCTCGTATCCCGTCGTCGGTGCCCAGTGGGCGGCGAGCAGGGCCACTCCGAGCGCGCAGAAGCCGACCGCGAGCGCAAGGAGAGTCCGTCGCCGGGCGGGAGGTGACGTCGACATTCGGTTGTCCGTTCCTCCGTTCGGGCGGGCTTTGTTATAGGTGGAATACCGCCGAGCGGCGGCGCGACGAGCGCTCGCGTTCCCCCGGGTTCGAGGCGGTATGAGACTCTTAATCCCGGGGCGGCGTCGGGGAGTGGTCGACGCACCGGTCGATCAGGTCGGCCGTCAGGTCGACCGCCTCCCGTCGGACGCGCCGCGCCCGTTCGGTGTCGCCGCCGGGCGTCGGCTCCGTCGAGCCGACGTGTTCGACGACCGCGGCGGGGTCGCGCGAGTGGAACAGCCGTCCGCGCTCGGTCAGGTCGCGGTCGACCGACAGCAGCGGTCCCGGGAAAAACGACACCGCGGGCGTCTCCATCGCCGCCGCCTCGCGGGCCATCGTCCCCGACCCGGTGAGCACGCAGCGGGCGTGCCACGCCAACTGGAGACCGTCGAGCGGTTCGGACGGCACGTACACGTCCGTCGGGTCGTACGGCGCGGCGTGGCCGCGGTCACCACGCCCGCGGGGGAGGTAGACGACGCCGACGCCCCGCTCGACGAACCGGTCGAGGAGCGCGGGCACCAGCGACCGCTCGGCGTGGACGTACGTCGCGTCGAGCGCCTCCGGCCGCACGACGACGTACGAACCCGGGTCGAACGGGACGCGGTCTCCGAACGCGGGGTCGGGGTCGAAGTCGGCGACGTAGAGGTCCTCCTTCGTCCCGTCGAACCGGTGGACGCGCTCGGGGTCAGCGCCGCGGTCGGTCAGAACCGTCGTGTCGAACGCCGCCGGGACCACGTTGTGGGTCGCAGCCGCTTCGAGGCGGGCGTACACCGACTCGCCGGTCACGCCCTCGTCGTGTCGCATGATGTCGTTGTCGGTGAAGTGGACCGACGGCACCCCTCGGACCCGCGAGGCGAGTACGCACATCGCGTTCCGGAGCGACAGCGACACGTCGCACGGCGGCATCCGCCGAACCAACTGGAGGGTCCGGTACGGGATACCGAACTTCCGGGCGAGCGGGCGGTCGTAGTCGCGACCCACCACGGTGTGTTCGATCCCGAGTTCGCGCGCGAGCGGCACCGTCTCCGTCTTCTCGCGCGCCGTCGTCCGGGCGGTCACGCCGTCGAGTCCGGCGAGGAGCGACCGGAAGAAGAACGGGTGGCCCGGGCTCGCCAGGTCGACCCACGCGCGGACGGGGTGGCGTCGGGGAGCGCCGCCCACGTCAGACCACCCGGAGGTCGACCCCCGCGGCGCGCCACGCCCGGCGGTCGAGCACGCCCACCGCGTCGACGGCGCCCGTCCCGTCCATCGCCGCCGCGGCGCGCTCGGGGTCCACCTCGGCGTACCGCCCGTGGCCGGTGGTGAACGCGGCGGCGTCGGCGCCCGACAGCGCCGACTCCAGGTGGGTCGTCACGTCGGCCGCCGCCACGAACGGGTCGTGGTACGTCACGTCGGTTCCGCCGGCTTCGAGAACCTGTCCCACCCGCCGACCCGGGCTGTTGCGCGCGTCGGCGACGCCGGGCTTGTAGGCGACGCCGCAGACGGCGACCCGCGCGCCGTCGGGGCTCCGGTCGCCGAGGGCGTCGGCGACGAGTTCGGCGACGTACTCCGTCATCCCGTCGTTCACCGCGCGGGCGCGCCTGACGAGTTCCATGTCGGCGCCCGCGGCGAGGAACCACGGGTCGACCGGGATGCAGTGGCCGCCCACGCCCGGCCCGGGGGAGTGGATGTCGACCCGCGGGTGGGCGTTCGCCAGCGCGATGGTGTCGCGGGCGTCGACGTCGTACGCCGCGGCGGCGCGCGCGAACTCGTTGGCGAGCGCGATGTTCACGTCGCGGTAGGTGTTCTGGGCGAGTTTGGCGAACTCAGCGGCGGTCGGCGACGCCGCGACCCGGACCTCGCCGTCGGTGAAGCCCGCGTACAGGTCGCGCGCGGCGGCCGCGGACGCGTCGTCGACGCCGCCGACGACGCGGTCGTTCGCCCGGAGTTCCGCGAGGACGTTCCCCGGCGCCACCGTCTCGGGGGCGTACGCCAGCCGGAAGTCGTCGCCGACGGCCAGCCCCGACCCGGCGAGCGCGTCCGCGAACGGGCCGACGGTCGTCCCCGGCGGCACCGTCGACTCGAGTACGACGGCGTCGCCCGCCCGAAGCAGGTCGGCGACCGTCCGTCCGGCCGCCTCAACCATCGAAAGATCGGCCGTCGGCTCCGGCCCGTCGGCGAGCGGCGTCGGGACGCAGACGACGTGGACCGCCGCGGACGCGGGGTCGGTCGACACGCGGAGCGACCCGTCGAGCGCCTCGCGGACGAACGCCGACAGTTCGGCCGACCCGTCGACCGCGGGGTCGTCGCCGCGGATCCGTTCGACGCGGCTCCCGTCGACGTCGAACCCGCAGACGTCGTACCCCTCGTGGGCGAGCACCGCCGCCGTGGGGAGACCGACGTGGCCGAGTCCGTGGACGCAGACGTCGGTCACGCCCTCACCCCGCGGCCGTACTGCCGCCCACGGTCCGTCGGCGCGACCTGGCTCGGTCGCACGGATCGTGTGGACCGCGCGGGTCCCCTCGGGGGGCGGGCGGACTCGACGTCCCGTCGGGCCGCGGGGGCGGTCGTTCCACCGACGACACCGTCCCCCCTCATCCGTCCATGACGTACCCGAGGTCTTCGAGTCGTTGTTTCGCGGCGTCGGAGTGGCTGGCCGACGCGGTGCTCTCGACCGGCTGACCGTATCGGTCGAACCAGTCGTCGTACAAGCCGTCGAACTCGTCGCGCACGTCGGGGTGGTCGTCGGAGACGTCGGTCGTCTCGTCCGGGAGGTTGAACAGTTCGGTCCGGTCGTCGCTCCGGACGTACTTGTACTCCGCCGTCCGGAGCGCGGTCACCAGCGAGTCGTGGACGTCGGGGTGGCTCGTGAACTCGGGGTTGAACTCCTGGGCCCGGGTGAACGTCCGGTCGCGGGTCTCTTTCCCGCGCTGGCTCACCGCGTAGGGGCGCGACTCCTCGCGGAGGTCGTACCCCGCCATCCCGTTCGTCGACGCTCCGCCCGCGGCCACCAGCGTCTCGATCAGGTCTATATGCTGGACCACCTCGTCGGTCCGGCTGCCGACGTCGGGGAACCCGTACGTGACCGCGGGGACGTGCAACAGCGCGTCGTCGGTCGAGAGGTTGTGCGAGATCAGGCCGTGTTCGCCCAACAGGTCGCCGTGGTCGGCGGTCACGACTAGCACCGTGTTCTCCATCCCCTCCGCCTGGAGGTGGTCGAACAGTTCGCCGACCAGCCAGTCGCTGTACGCGACCGAGGCGTCGTACACCGCCTGGAGCGCCGCCCACTCGTCGTCCGTGTACGCACACCCGTTCGCGATCTCGCGGTAGATGTTGCTCGACCGGTCGTACGCGAACGCCATCGCTTCCTCGAGCGACATCTCAGTCTCGCCCGCCACGAACTCCTCGGCCCACTGCGGCGGTGCGTAGTAGGGGTAGTGCGCTCCCTGGTAGTGGGCGTACATGAAGAACGGGTCGTCGCCCTCCGCGAGGTCCGATATCCACCGTTTGGCGATCTCGTTGACCACGAAATCCTGTCTGTGCTTCGACACCTCGGTCGAGAACCCGGCCGAGTGCGAGCGGATCCGCCGAAGGTACTTGAGCGCGGGGACGACGCTGTCGCGGGTCAGGAAGTCCTTCACGGAGGTGATCGCGCGGAACCGGTCGAACCCCCGGTCGAGTTGGGTCGCCTCGCTGAAGAAGGGGTTGATCGAGAGCCCCGCGGTGGTGTACCCCGCCCGGTCGAACCGGGTCGAGACGGGTTCTATCTCCGACGGGAGCACCTCGTTGTGGAGTCCGGCGCCGTGGGCCGAGGGGTACGTCCCGGTGAGCATCGACGTGATCGAGGGCTGCGACCAGATGGCGTGGGAGAAACAGTCGTCGAACGCGGCGCCCTTCGGCGCTGTCGCGATCCGTTCCATCTCGGGCGTGGTCCGCCGGTCGTACCCGTGGACAGATGTCCTGTCGGCTCGGACGCTGTCAAGGGTGAGCCAGATGACGTTAGGGGCGTCCATTGGCGGCTTCTTCGACGGGTGCGTATAAAATTAAACAGCTGATACTCGCCGTCCGCCTCGTCGAACGGATCGCCTCCCCACGTCGGCTCCGCCCGCCGGGTCACCATCGTCCGTCACACCGGTCGCGTCGGCCGGGAGCGGAGGGGTATCACGTCGTGACCTCGCGGTCGCTCTCCGACCGGGAGCCGACGAGCGCATCGAGTACCCGGTCGGCGGCGTCGCCGTCGCCGAACGGGTTCTCCCAGTCGCCCGGTCGGTCGCACATCGCCTCCGCCGCGGCCACCACCGACTCGGGGTCGACGCCGGCGACCCGGTTGGCGCCGACGGTGACCGTCTCCGGCCGCTCGGTCGAGTCGCGGAGGGTGACGCAGGGCGTCCCCAGCACGCACGCCTCCTCCTGGACGCCGCCGGAGTCGGTGAACACCAGCGCCGCGTCGTCTTCGAGCCTGAGGAAGTCGAGGTACCGAAGCGGCTCGACCGTCCGTATCGCGTCGGGCACGTCGACCCCGGACGACTCGATGCGCTCGGCCGCCCGCGGGTGGACCGGATAGACGACCGGGAGACCGACCCGGTCGGCGTACCGCGCGACCCCCTCGAGCAGGCGGCCGAACCGGTCGGGGTCGTCGACGTTCTCCTGTCTGTGAGCGGTCAACAGCAGGAACTCCCCCGCCTCGACCCCGACGTCGTCGAGCACCGTGCTCCGGTCGGCGGCCACGCGGGCGTGCTCGCGGACCGCGTCGACGACCGTGTTGCCCGTCACGACGATCCGCTCGTCGGGCAGGCCCTCCGCACGCAGATTCTCGCGCGCGCGTTCGGTCGGCGCCAGCAGGCTGTCGGCGACGTGGTCGACGAGCACCCGGTTCACCTCCTCGGGCATCTCGCGGTCGTAGCTCCGCAGGCCCGCCTCGACGTGTGCGAGCGTCGTCGGGAGCTTCGACGCGACGACACCGCCCGCGAGCGACGAGTTGGTGTCCCCCTGGACCACGACTATCTCGGGGTCCTCGTCGGCGACGACCGCCTCCACCGCCTCTATCATCTCGCCGGTCTGTTCGGCGTGGCTCCCCGACCCGACGCCCAGGTGGTGGTCGGGTTCGGGGATCGAGAGGTCGTCGAAGAACACGCCGTCGAGCGCCCGCGAGTAGTGCTGTCCCGTGTGGACGAGCGAGTAGTCCACGCCCCGCCGCTCGCAGGCGCGGATCACCGGCGCGAGTTTGACGAGTTCGGGCCGCGTCCCGAGCACGATACAGACCACCGGGCCGGCGCTCATCGACCGCCCCCGGCGGCGGCCGCTTCCCGCGGCGCACCCCGCGGCTCGTCGCTCGCGTGTGAACTCGCCGTCATCCGTTGGCCGGGCTACTCGCCACGAGGGCATTGTTATTCCATACATACCCTCGCGTTACGCTTACTTACCGGGCGGCGAGCGCCCGGTCGGGCGCTACCGCGGGGTCGGCTCGGGGGAGTCGGGGGCGAGCAGGTACGTGGCCGTCGCGTACGACATCCACGCCTGACACCACCGCATGAGGGTGAACCGCCGAGTGTAGTAGCGGTCCTGTCGGAAGTAGAACCGCCCGTCGCCGGCGTGGAGGTGCGCGAGCGTCCACGACAGCACCCGCCGCGCGCGGTCGAGTTCGCCCGTCTTCGAGAAGACGATGATCCCCTGGGCGGCGGCGTGGGTGTCGCGCGGGTACGCCTTCCGCTCGTCCCAGTTGGGCGCGCCGTCGGGTTCGAACAGTTGTTCGCGGTAGAAGTCCAGCCCGCTGTCGAGCGCGTCGGCGTAGCGGTCGTCGCCCACGAGCGTCCGGTAGCGGAGCAGCGACTCGACGACGAACCCGTTGTGGTGGTTGTCCATCGAGAGGTGCGAGCTGTCGGGCGGGTCGCGGTAGCGCCAGCCGCCGACCGGCTCCTGTCTGGAGACGACGTAGTCGAGCAGTTTCCGCGCGCGTTCGAGGTGGCGCTCCTCGTCGAACCGCTCGTGCAGTTCGAGCAGCAGCACCGCCCCGAGCGCGACCGCGTTGAGCGTGTAGTTGTCGGTGCCGTGGGCGGGGACGTACTTGATCCGCGCGGTGTCGTCGACCTCGTGGTACGCGAGGTCCTCGTAGATGAAGTCGGCGGCCGAGCGCACCGCCTCCTCGTACCGGGGTTCCTCCAGTTCGTCGGCGGCCGCCAGCAGCGCCTTCACCGCGTAGACGGTCGAGACGACGTCGGGGTCTTGGGGGGTGCCGACCCGGTCGCGCCACTGGATCGAGTGGCGGTGGCCGCCACAGAACCCCGCGTGCCCGCGGATCCGGTGTTCGACCAGCCAGTCGGCGAGGTCGCGCGCCTCAGCGCGGTAGGCGTACGGGTCCGGGTCGAGCATCCCCCGCTCGGCCAACTCGGCCGCGCCGAGGTTCGCCATCGTGAACAGCGCGGTGCCCTTGTAGTTGCGCCGCCGTTCGACCCGGAACAGCGGGCGGACGTTGACGGGCGAGCGCTTGATACCCTCCTGGACGGCGGCGTTGACCCACTTGTTGTCGACCGGCAGTCGCTGGAGGAGACGGCTGCTCATCCCGTCGCCGTAGTCCCAGCCGGTGTAGTCGCGGTCGCGGGCGTACGTCAGCGTCGCGTCGAGGGTGTCGACGAGGTACTGGCGGTCCTCGGCGGTGTCCGGCGGCGTCGCGGGACGGGCCGGCGGAGCGCTGGTCATCGAACTCGACTACCCCCCGGACGCGGTTTGTTATGCGGCTACTTCGGGGCGGTGTCGACCGCCGAGACGGCCGAGTGGAACCGGAGCCATCGGGGAGGGGCCCCGTCCGAGCGGCGAGCGGGGTACTGCCGAGAGAACCTCGTCGGACCGTCCGTCGACCGGACGGATCGCCCCCCGCAGGGCCGGTCCGGAGTTCGCGGCCGACCCCGGCGAACGGGGGACCGCGGGGGAAGGCGACGACGCCCCGTCCGGACGTTCGACTGCGCGTCGTCCGTGGGTCAGTCGCGCCCGCGCGCGAACAGGAGCGCGGCGCACGCCAGCGCGACGAGGGGGACGAGCGGGCCGAGCGGCGCGGTCGTCGCGGTGCCGCCGGCCGCCCCGCCGTCGTCCGTTCCCTCGGCCGTCGCGGCGTCGCCGGCCGCGTCGGTCGTCGCGGCGGCCGTCGTCTCGGTCGCCGCCGCCGCCGAGACGCTGATCGTCGCGGTGGTCTCGAGTCCCGTGTCGGGCACCGCCACCGTCAGGCTGTACTCGCCGCGGTCGAACGCGGTCGTGTCGACCGCGAGGCGGCCGTCGGCGGGCACGCGGACGGCGACGCCCTCGTGGTCGCCGGCCGCGGTCACCGTCGCGTCGCCGAACGCCGCGCGGAGGGCGTCGTCGTCGATGCCGTCGGCGCGCACCCAGGCGGTGTAGCCGCCGCGCTCGGAGTCGAGCACGAGCGAGCCGTCCTCGACCGACGCCGAGACCGACTGGGTCGCGACCGTCATGGCGTCGTCGCTCACCCGCCGGTCGCCGTCGCCGTCGAGGTCGACGACGGCGCTCTTCAGGCGGTTGACGAGGACGTACCGGTCGCCGACCGCCAGATCGCTCGTGTTCACGACTACCACCCCGTCGGCGGAGGCGGTCCGTGTCGACACCGCGTCGCCGACGTCACCGTCGTCGGTCACGCGGTGGAGGGCGTACGGCGTGTTCGGACGCCCCTCGTACAGTAGCGTCTGGCCGGCCCACACCGTCCCGCCGGCCGCGTACGCGTCCGCGTCGGGGACGGTCACGCTCACGGTCCGGGTCGGCGCCGTCCCGGTGTTGCGGTACGGCTCGTCGACGCCGTCGTCGTAGGAGGCGTTTCCGCTGGTCTCGCGGTACAGCGACAACTGGAGCCGTTCGCCGTCCGCCACCGGTCGGTTCAGGGGAACGTCCACGTCGCGTCTGGTGTGGTTCGGCGTCACGTACTCGGAGACGCCGACGACCTCGCCGGTCTCCGAGCCGGCCGTCTCGCGGACGACGACGTAGCCGCGGTTCGGGAGGACGCCGCTGACGTGGAGCGTCTGCGGGGTCTCGAACGGGGCGACCACGCGGGTCTGCAGGTCCGCGTGCGCCTCGATGACGCTGTACTCGACGCGCGTCGGACCGGCGACGTTGCCCGCCGGGTCGGTGGCGGAGACGGCGACTTCGAACCGCTGGCCGGTCCTCGACTCCAGGATCGACGAACTCGTCCCGTTGGCGACGTGAACGTACATCCGGTCGCCGGCGCTCGCGTTCACCGGCGTCTCCAACTGTATCGTCACCCGCTCTCTGTCGGGCGTGACGGTGACCGCCGAGACGTTCCGGCGCTGGCGGTCGATGTAGAGGGTCACGTCCTCGACGGACGCGTTCCCGACCGTCCCGTCGAACTTCTCGTCGACGCCGAAGTCGAGCGTGACGCTACTGACCGCGGCGGGTCCGCCACCCGTGGTCACGACGCTGTCTCCCGGTTCGAACTCGACGCCCACCGAGTACGTCGTCTGCGTTACTGGCGTGTGTGGGTGGGGAGTCGCTCCCAACGGCTCGATGGCGGCGACCGGTCCCGTGAGACCGGCGACCACCAAGAGGCAGATCAGCCCCCCTGCCCGGATTCGGTTGCGTATCATCGTATGTGGCTCCTGTGAGTCGAGTTACTATCTGCATCTATCCGGCTTTGTTATTGTATACTTACCGACCCGGTGCCCAGGAGGGCGGTCGTCCCGGCTGTCGGCGCGACCCGACCGCGGAGGGGCGGAGAGGTCCGGGTATCGGGGTCCGGCAGTCGGAGACGCGACCCCGCCTGGGCGCCGGACCAGCGCGTCCGGTGGACGACGCGCCCGACCGGTTGGTCGAGGCGCGTGACGAGCAGTTCGACGCGCTCGGCGGCGGCTCCCGGACCGCGTCGTTAACCGACAAGGAGATTGACCACCTCGAAGCACTAGGGGACGTATGACGACGACACAGGCCCACGATCCCGACCGCCAGACGCGGGAGTGCCGCTGAATGCACGTCGCACAACTCATCTCGACCGACTTCCCGCCCGAGGAGGGGATCGGGTACTACACGTACAATCTCGCACAGCAACTGCTCGACCGCGGGCACGAGGTCACGGTCATCACGCGGGGGTCGACGCGTCGCGAACGGTTCACGTACGACGGGATCCGGGTCGTGAAGCTCCCCTTCCTCCCGGTGTACCCGTTCCACGTCGACGTCCACGGCTGGTTCGTCAGGCGCGCGCTCTCGGAGATGGAGTCGCAGTTCGACCTGGTCCACCTCCACTCGCCGCTCACACCGCCCATCGACACGTCGCTGCCCGTCGTCGCCACCGTCCACACCTCCGTCGTCGAGGATACCAGACAGATGCAGGACGGGACGCTCAGGGAACTGTACCAGAAGGCGGTGGCGTGGGCGAGCAGCCGGCGGATCATCGACAGCCAGTGTCGCACCGCCGACCGGGTCACGACCGTCGCCTACTCGGTGGCGGACGAACTGGCGGACTACTACGGCGTCGACGACGCGCTCGTGTTGGGGAACGCGGTGAACCTCGCGGAGTTCGACTCCCTCCCCACCGTCGACACCGACGACCCGTTCGTCCTGTACGTCGGCCGACTGGACAACCGGAAGGGCGTACCCGACTTCCTCGAGGCGGCCGAGCGGGTGTCCCGGACCCACGACGTCGGGTTCAAACTCGTCGGGCAGGGCCCTCTCGAGGAGAAACTGCGTCGGAAGGCGGACGACCTCGGTATCGCCGACCGGACCGAGTTCCTCGGGTACACCGAGCGGGACCGACTGCTCCAACTGTTCGGTGAGGCGACCGTGTTCGTGCTCCCCTCCCACTACGAGGGGCTCCCCACGACGCTACTCGAGGCGATGGCGTCCGGAACACCCGTCGTCGCGACGGCGGTCAGCGGCGTCCCCGACGTGGTCGACGACGGGGAGAACGGGCTGCTCGTCCCGCCCCGCGAGCCGACGCGCATCGCCGACTCGGTCTCGCGACTCCTCGACGACCCGGAACTGTCCGAACGGCTCTCGCGTGCGGGCCGGGAGACGATCGAGCGTGAGTACACCTGGGAGTCGATCGGGCGGGAGTTCGAGTCGCTCTACGCCACGCTCGTCGACGGCGAGCAGGCGTCCGAGCGGTGAGCGACAGGTCGCTGACGCCGCCCGATGTGACGTGGTTCCGACGCCGAGAGCGTCCCGGCCTCCGAGTAGGGGAGGTCTGTCCGCCGCCGCGCCCTATCACCCCCTCGGTCACCCTCGTCCCCGGGATCGGTGAATGCGCTCTATAACAAAGGCCGCGACACGCCGAGGTGCGGTGTAGCCATCTCACTATCGCTAATGTACGCACAACGTCTACTCCGAACTCGACGGGTCTCTCGGCTCTTTCCGGCTCCCGTCTCGAACGCGCGTGCGCGACATCGTAGCGAACGCGGAACTGTCCTCCGGGCGCCGCGTAGACCTCACCGGCCGGTGGCGGGCGCTACCGCCGGTGGGTCTCTCTCCTCTCCGCACCACGTATGACAGAAGAAATCGCTTCTAGCTCCCCCGACGGGGAGGACGAACCGACGGACTCGGATAGTACACCGACCGACAGCGACCTCTCGAAGCTGATGTCGAGCGCCACGCTCGTCATCGCCGGCCAGATACTCTACTCCGCCTCCAACCTGATCGAACGCGCGATCATCGCGAACGCGCTCTCGACCGAGGCGTACGGGCAGGTCGGGATCGGGCTCTCGCTTCTGTTCATCGGAACCACCGTCGGCTTGCTCGGATTCCGCTCGGGCATCCCACGGTACGTCTCGCGGTTCACCGACGACACGGAGATCCGGGGGGCGGTCGTCACCGGACTGGTGGCGAGCGTGGCTTCAAGCGTCGTCGTCGCCGTCGTCCTCTACACCAACGTCGATCTCATCGCCTCCTACCTGCTCGACCCGGGCGACAGCACGCTGCTCTTGCGGCTGTTCATCCTGACGATCCCGGTCGTCACGCTCCTCCAGATCGGTACCTCGGCGATCCGCGGGATGGAGAACACCCTCTACCGGACGTACGCCGAGCAGTTGGCCTACCCCGGGTTACGACTGCTCCTGATGGCGGTCTTCCTCCTCGGGTTGGGCTGGGGGATCGCCGCCACCGGATACGCGTACCTCGCCTCCGCGGCCGTCGGCGTGATCATCGCGTTCGCGCTCTTCAACCGCCTGTTCTCGATGCGCGGCCCCGTCGAGACGAGCTTCCGCGAGATGCTGTCGTACTCGCTCCCGCTCGTCCTCTCGGGGCTAGCCGTCCGACTGCTCACCAAGGCGGACACGCTGATGGTCGGCTACTTCCAGACCACCGTCGACGTGGCGTACTACGAGGCGGCGTTCCCGCTCGCGACCGGACTCCAACTGTTCCTCGGCGCGTTCGGGTTCCTGTACTTCCCGCTCATCTCGCGGCTCGACTCCGAGGACCGTCTCGGCGAGGTGAACAACATGTACAAGCTCACCACCAAGTGGGTGTACCTGCTCACGTTCCCGGTGTTCCTCCTGTTGTTCGCGTTCCCGTCGGACGTGCTCCGTATCGTGTTGCGACCTGAGTACTCGGCCGCCGGGCTCGCGCTGTCGATCCTCTCGGTCGGCTACTTCACCCAGGCGGCCGCGGGGCGGTGTATCGAGACCCTCTCGGCGTTCGGCCGAACGCGTCTGGTCTTCATGATCAACGGGCTGAGCTTCCTCCTCAACTTCTGTCTGAACCTCTATCTCATCCCCGAGTACAGCTTCGTTGGCGCGGCCGTCTCGTCGGCGGTCGCGTTCGTCTTCCTGAACTCGCTCACCGTCGGGCTACTCTGGCGGCTGTACGGCGTGACCCCCTTCTCCACCCACTCCGTTCGCACGTTCGTCGCACTCCCGTTCGCGCTCGTCCCGCCCGCACTCGTGGTCTCGCGACTCGTCACCCTCTCGCTCCCCACGTTCGTCCTCGCGGTCGTCGTCCTCCCGATTCTGTCGGTGGTCGTCTACGTGGCTGCCGGCTGCACGGAGTCGGAAGACCGGATCGTGGTCGACCTCGCCGAGGACAAACTCGGCCGGTCGATCCCGTTCGTCGACCGCATCATTCCACCGCGCGAGTGACAGCCACCGTCTTCGGCTGTTACCTTTAACGTTAAGTGTATAATTCCTGTCTATAACTCTCGCGTCGGCTCGCGGCGCTCGTTGCGTCTCGCTCGTTCGTGTGAACCCGTACCACCCCGGATCGACGGCCCCTGGTGAAGTGTGGAGATCGTTTTGATCCGTTCTACCCCGGCGCAGTACGCCGTTTTACTCTCCTCTTACCGTTGGGGACGGTTTACGAAACGGTGAGGGAACCGGGCGGTAAAAACAGTTAACGTAGTGTTTCCCTCAGTCCGCATCGTGTCATATCCGGACTTTGGCGGAAACAGCGGTAGAGATGACAGCAGTTCTTTCGGACGCCGGACGTGTCTTCGCGGTCTCGGTGGCCTGGCGGCCGCAGCCGGTGGGGCAGGAGCCTTCTCGGAGCGTGCGTCCGCGGCGACGACGCGACGGGGTATCAAGTTCGACCGACGGGTGAACGTCGTCGACGACCTCGGACTCGACCCGAACGGGAACGAGCCGATCCAGGGGAAACTCAACAACGCCGAACAGGATGGCACCTTGTTCGTGTTCCCGGAGGGGGACTACCTGGTGACCGACCGCATCCTCATGCTGTTCAACGACGCCGTCGGGATGGTCGGGCAGGGCAACGTCCGCTTCACCACCCCGAGCGGGTACAACGACTGGGCGGTCATCATCGACCACGGCGAGTACGGACTCTTCGAGAATATCGACGTCGACCTCCGTGCGAACAACGCCACACCCGGCTGTCGGATCGCCGGCTACACCGACGTTCAGATCCGCGACGTCGAGTTCATCGGGCAGGGGATCCAAAACAGGGCCGCCGACGTCAACCCGGCTCTCGGGCTCATCGCTCGCGACTCCGACGCCGAGGTGCTCGCGGAGAACGTGGTCGCACGGAACAAGGGGCGGATGGGGGAGTACAACCGAGGTAACGGCCGCGTCGGCGCGTGGGTCGGTCAATCGAGTAAGGGGACGGTGACGATCCGGAACTGCCACGTCTCGGGATTCCCGAACAACGGGCTGTACACCAGCCGGACCCCGGGCGCCGTGCAGGTCGAGGGCGGCGTCTTCCGTAACAACGACATCTCGCAGGTTCGGCTGGGGAGTGAGGGGAGCTACGTCAAGAACGCGCTCATCGAGGTCGACCCCTCGAAGAGCAACAGTCCCAACCCGTGGGGGATGCTCAACGGGCGGGGGGTCCGCATCGAGAGCGGCCAGATCGACTCGGCGGGCGTCACCGTCGAGAACTGCGACATCCGTATCGCCGACGGTGCCAGCTCGCAGGGTGGCGTGGTCGCGGCGCGGCCGGGCGGGATGTTCGACGTGGTCGACACCCGGATCCAGGTCGACGCCAAGTACGCGTCCGGGGTTCTCGGGCGCGTCCCCGACGGCGGGTCGCACAACCCGCCGCCGAAACCCCACCGAGCGCGACTACGGAACGTGAGCGTCACGGGCGACGCCGACGGCGGGGCGGCCGTCGACATCCGCTCGCGCCCCGACTCGATGGTCCGGTCGTGCTGTATCCAACAGAGCGGTAACAGGCGGACGGGTGTCAAGTTGGTCGACTCGAACGGGTCGGCGGTACGCGAGTCGACGGTGAACGTCTCCGGGCAGACGGTCGAGACGGAGAGCACCAACGCGAATGTCTGGGGGAACTCGACCGGCGGGTCGTGCCCCGCGCCCGGAGAGGGCGGGGCCTCGACGACCGACGCGGGCGGGTCGGACGACGACGGTGGCGACGACTCGTCGTCCGACGCGTCGAACGAGGGGAAACGGCTCACGGTCCGGGGGAAGAGCCACAACTCGTTCAAGTACGTGGTCGAGGTGAGCGGGGAGATTCACGGAACGGACAAAGCGGAGTCCGGCGAGGGTGGGTCCGGCGGGTCGGTGACCGGCTGGGTCGGCAAGGGTGAGGACTCGTTCACCTTCACGGGAGAGATCGAACGGCTCGTCGTGAAGGGGAAGATGACGCTCCGGTACCGCCGGTCGGACGGCTCGCCGAACGTGATGAAGTTCGGCGGCAACCACACCGGGGAGATAGCCTGGTACAACGGACGGGTCAGCGGCGACGCCGGCCGGACCTGGAAGCTCGAAGACGGCGACTCGATCTCCTCGGACGGCTCCGAGACGTTGCTGGACGGTTGTGTCGCCGGCGGCGGCTGGTGGGACTCGTATCACACCCACGGGGAGTTCCGGTCCGCGCTCCTCGACGGGGACTGTGCGGTGTCGGTCGACGACTGAACCGGCCGTCCAGTTCGGTCGGACCTCGCGGCGACGACGCGCGTCTTCGTCGGTCGGAGTGGACTCCACATGTCGGGCGAGTGGCGAGCGGGTTGCTAACGGTCCGCAGTCGGCCGCTCTCCGCCGCTGTCGGCGTGTGTACCTCCCTACGACGACGGACCCGCGGAATATGGACTCTATAACAATGTCTCTCGCTGTATCGCGTTACTGCATGGCTGTCGGGACCGCTCGCTGTCGGGGAGACGCACAGGACGGGGGAGTCGATGGATAGCGGCCGGAGTGAACCGGACGGGGGGCAGACGGCGGTTCGGGACGTCTCGTCGGGACCGCTCGCGTCGGTTCCGCTCGACATCGCCGGCCTCCTGGTGTTTCTCGCCGTCGCGCTCCCGTTTACGCTCGGAGTCGCCTCGCTCCCCGACCCGGTACAGATCCTCGTCGGACTCCCGCTCGTGATGCTCCTCCCGGGGTACGCGCTCACCACCGCGCTGTTCCCCAAGCGGGCACGAGGGGAACTCGACGCGAACGTCTCGGCACTCGGCGCCGACGCGATCCCCCACCGCATCCGCGGACTCTCGGACCGCGGGCTGGTCGGCGCCGAGCGGGTGGCGCTCGGGTTCGCCGTGAGCGTGGTGCTGGTGCCGCTGTACGGTCTCCTGATCAACTTCAGTCCGCTCGACTGGTCGACCCAGTCGATCGTCGGGATCCTCACCGTCGTGACGGTGGTGGCTTCGATCGCCGCGCTCGTCCGACACCGCGAACTCGCCGCGGTCGACACCACCGGGTACACCGTCGCCGGCGCGGTCGCCGCGTTCCGGCAGTCGCTCCGGCGGTCGACGTTCGACGCGACGCTGACGGTCGTGGTCGTCGTCTGTATCCTCTTTGCGGGCGTCAGCGGGGCGTTCGCCCTCACGTCGCCGCTCGACCGGTCGACGTACACCGATTTCAGCCTGGTGACCCAGACCGACGGCGGGGAGTACGTCGAGGCGAACTACCCGGACACGCTCGTCGCGGGCGAGCCGACCGACTTCCACGTCGGGATCGTGAACAACGAACAGCGGCCGACGGACTACACGGTGGTGGTCCAACTCCAGCGGGTTCGGACCCAAGACGGCGACGTGAGCGTGCTGACACGGAACCGCCTCGCGTCGTTCTCGACCCAGCTCGGTACGGGCGAGTCGACGTACGCACAGACGAGCCTCACGCCGCAGTCGCTCGGCGAGAACTTCCGGCTGGCGTTCCTCCTCTACGACGGGAGTGACCCGCCGGCGAACCCGACGATCGACAACGCCTACCGGTACACGTTCGTCTGGGTCGACGTCGTCGGCGAGGAGTCGGCCGCCGCGTCGGCCGGGTCGACCAACAGCAGTTCGTAGGACCCCTCGTCACCCCCCGGCTCTCAACTCGGGTTCCGCTTCGTTTCTCCCACTCGTATCCCCCCGCTCCTCCACCTCCCTTCGGGCGTCACGCACCCCACGCGACGACGCCCGCCGACACCGCTGTGACGTACAGCCGACGGACCCCACTACTTGCCAGCGGCTCCCGGCCGTCTCGCGTCGACGGTACGGACGCGTCCGCGCTCGTCGCGCGGCCCGCCGTCGCGGTCCGTCACTCGCGCGTCGGCGGACGTGGACGGGGCCGTCCGGTCGCCGTCGTCCGTCGGCGGCTCTACGGCGTCGCGTCGGTCCTGCAGCGTCGCGTCGGTCTGCGGCGTCGCGCGCCGACTCGGTCGCGATCGCGATGTCGTTCCCCACCGACTCGATCGGTGACTCGGCCGCGTACGACTCCCGGTTGGTGCGCTCGGACCGCCCCCGGCGCGAGTGTGGCGGCCGATGGCCCGGCGCGTCGGGGCGAGAGCGACGAGGGAGGGAACGGTCGGAGGCCCGAGGCGGCGGCTCAGCGGGGAGAGGGGCGTCGAAAACGAACGGTCGGTCGCGCGGGTCGGTACGGTCGGAACCGCGGCCTCAGAGGTAGCCCAGCGACTCGAGGCGACTCTCGACTTCCTCGTTGTCCTCGTCGTCGTTCTCCCGGTCGAGCGGGTCGGCGGCGGCGCCGGTCGTCGTGCTCCCCTCCTCGACCCGCGAGAGCACCTCTTCGAGGGTGTACTCGACGTACTCCGCGGGGGTCTCGAAGTCGGTCCCCTCGACTCGGGCGGCGACGCGCTCGTGGATAGAGTCGCGGATCGCGACGTTCGTCGTGTCCTCGTCCGTGTCCTCACGCGAGTCGGCCGCGTCGCTTCCGTCGGTCATCGTCTACCGATGCCGCCGTGTCCACTTGAGTATACTGTACATTCGCAGGGGGCCGCCGCCCCCGGTGTCCGGCCCGCGTATAAGTAGCTGTATAATTAAGCCCCCCCGTCGAAACACGGGACTGTGAGCGAACACACCGTTCCGGCTCCCGTCAGGGGTGAGCCACGATGAGCGCCGGCGCCGACGGCGACGGAGAGGGTGACGAGCGGCAGAACGTCATCCTCGTCTCGGTCGACAGCCTCCGTGCGGACCGCTGCGGACATCTGGGGGGGACGAGTCGGATGCCGACGCTCGACTACCTCGCCGAGGAGGGGCTGGCGTTCGACCAAGCCGTCGCGCCCGGACCCACGACCACCGACACGATGACGGTGATGCACACCGGGGAGTTCCCGACGATGACCGCCGACGACGAGCGGGCCGGGATGAAACGCAAGATCCGCCGACACCTCCTCTCGCGCGAGACGCTCGCCCAGCGGTTCAAACGGAAGGGGTACTCCACGGCGGCGTTCACGACGAACCCCTGGACGTCGAGCTACTTCGGCTTCGACAAGGGGTACGACCGCTTCGAGGACTTCATGGAGGGTGACGCGTCGAGTTCGCTCATCCGGAACACGCTCGAAGACACGAGTGTCCCCGGCTCGACGCTGGTCCAGAACCTCCTCAGTTGGACGCAGGGGCAGAACATGTACATGTCGTGGCGGCAGTTCTTCGGCGACATCCGCGAGTGGATCCGCGAGGCGCCGGAGCCGTACTTCCTCTGGATCTTCCTGGTCGACGCCCACATGCCGTACCAGCCGAGTCCGGCGAACCGCACTCACCCGCGCCCGCTGAGCCTGGCGGCGAACGCGTGGCTCTACGGCGGCGCGGACGACCGGGTGGAGGACCTGTTCCGACCGATACTGCTCCAAGCGTACGACGACACCGTGTACGACGTCGACGACTTCGTCGCGACCCTCCGCGGAAGCGTCGACTCGGACACGCTCCTCGGCTTCCACGCCGACCACGGCGAGCTGTTCGGCGAGGGGGGCGAGTACGGCCACGGGGTGAACCTCCGCGAGGAACTCGTTCGCGTCCCGTTCGTCATCGCCAACGGTCCCACCGGCCGGATCGACGAGCCGTTCCCGCTCCGGGACATGCCGCGGATGCTCCCGAAACTCGCGACCGGCGGCGGCATCGAGGCGGTCGAGGAGTTCACCAAACCCCACGTGCGGACGCGAAACTACGACCCGCAGTTCGGCGTCTGGGGGACCGACTGGACGTACGTCGACCGCGCGTCCGACGAGATCGTGTACGAGCGCGGCTCGCTCGGGTCCGAGCAGGAACAGTCCGTCGGTCCGACCAACGAGGAGCACGCCGAGGTCGGCCGCGAGGTGGTCGGCCGGTGGCGACGGGGCCTCGAAGAGCGGCGCCAGGTGTCGGCCGCCGCCGCTCAGGTGGCCGCCGAAGCCGACCTGTAACCCGGCTGGGTCCGTTCCCGTTCGCGGGTCTCTCCCTGGCGGCTTCCGTCGTCCGTTCTCCGCTCACCGACGGCCCGACCGCTCGACGAGTTCGAGCGACAGCGTCAGTTTCGCCCGTTCGGCCCGCCGAGCGGTCGGGTGATCCGGCGGTCGAAGGAGCGGTGAGGGAGGTCGGCGCGAGACTAACCGGTTACCAGTACTCGGGGACGTCCGCGCCGTCCCGCGTTTCGAGGTAGTGGTAGCCGGCGAGGAGGAGGAACCCGGCGGCGAGCCCGAGCGCCACGTACGCGTCCGGGAGGGCGTCGAAGCCGGGAACGTCGACGGCGGCGGCGCCGGCGACGACGCCGCCTGCGACCCCCAGCGCGAGGTAGTACCGGAGCCAGGGGCGGTCGTCGTGCCGTTCGGTCATGTACCGGGTCACCTCGTCGGCGTCGCCGGTGAGTGCGACCAGCCGCTCCTCGTCGTCGTAGGTGACCACGCCCGCCTCCTCGAGTTTCGGGACGTGCGTCTGGTAGAGCGAGATGTACGTCTTCTTGCGGTCCTCGCGGGTCAACTCGTCGACGTCGGTGCCGCTCTCCCAGGCGGCGATCTGTTCTGCGAGTTCGTGGATCCCGACCGGCGAGCCGTGGTGGCTCAGATACGAGATGACGAACCGCCGCCGAGGGTTGCTCAACAGCGTGAACGCTAAGTCCTCCGATAGACCGGCCGTCTCGGCGTCAGACATGCGAACTAGCGTACCTCACATACAGTTGGCATCGGGGGTCGTCACACACGGTTCGGAGAGCGTGCCGCCCGGCGCCGCTCGGCCCCGGTTCGTAACACGGTCCCGTCGTTGTCGGCCTCCTCGCTTTGTTACTCTCTCACTACTCGCTCACTAACGCACACGAGGGGGGACCCGGCGTCGAACGGTCCGAGGGGCCGTCGCGGTCGATTCCGGCCGAAATAACCTCATACTACCGGGAAAGTGACTCATAACAAAGCGTCGAAGATGGGTACTGTTCCACAACGCGAGGCGGAGCGTACCGCCGCCGCGATATCGATGACAGCACGACAACTCGCGACCGTCCGTCACGTTCCCCCCGGACGGTCACAGTGGGGTAGCCGGGATGAGTAGTGCCTCCTTCGGCGACGGGGCGGAGGTGAGCGACGCCGCGACGGTGGGGCACGCGTACGCCGCGGAGTCGACACCGCCCGAGTTCGGCACGGACGCGCGCGTTCGCGCCGAGACGATCATCTACGACGACGTGACCGTCGGCGACGGGTTCCAGACCGGTCACGGCGCACTCGTCCGCGAGGGGACGACCGCGGGCGACGACGTGCTCGTCGGGACGAACGCCGTCCTCGACGGCGACGTCACCGTCGGCTCGCACGTCAGCATCCAGACGGGCGTCTACCTCCCGCCGGGCACGACGGTCGGCGACCGGGTGTTCCTCGGGCCGTGCGCGACGGCGACGAACGACCGCCGGCCCGTCCGGCAGTCGGGCGACCCCGACCTGGACGGCCCGACGCTCGAAGACGACGTCTCCGTCGGCGCGAACGCGACCATCCTCCCGGGCGTCACCGTCGGGGCGGGCGCGTTCGTCGCCGCCGGCGCCGTCGTCACGCGGGACGTCCCCTCGGAGACGCTCGCGGTCGGGGTTCCCGCCCGGCACGAACCCCTCCCGGACGACCTCCAGCCGCCCAACGAACTATGACGGGGGAGATACCCATCGCCGACCCGCAGCTCGGCGACGCGGAGGCCGCGAAGCTGACCGAGGTGCTCGACTCCGGCTGGCTCGCGGGCGGACCCGAGGTGGAGGCGTTCGAACGCGAGTTCGCCGCGGCCCACGGGGCGGACCACGCCGTCGCCACGGCGAACGGCACCGCGGCGTTACACGCCGCCTTCGAGGGGTTAGAGATCGGTCCCGGCGACCGCGTGGTGACGTCGCCGTTCTCGTTCGTCGCGTCGGCGAACGCGGTCCGGCTCGCGGGCGCCGAACCCGTCTTCGCCGACATCGACCCCGAGACGTACGCGCTCGACCCCGCGGCGGTCGACGACGCGCTCTCGGCACACGACGCGGACGCGGTGCTCGCGGTCCACCTGTTCGGGCTGCCCGCGGACGTGCACGCGCTCCGCGACGTCGCGGACGACCACGGCGTCCCGCTGGTCGAGGACGCCGCACAGGCGCACGGCGCGACCGTCGACGGCCGGCCGGTCGGCTCGCTCGGCGACGTTGCCTGTTTCAGTTTCTACCCGACGAAGAACATGACGACCGGCGAGGGCGGGGCGGTCCTCACGGACGACCCCGACGTCGCGGAGCGGGTCCGACGGTACGCCAACCACGGCCGCGCGACCGACGGCGGGACGTACGAACACGTCTCGGTCGGCCACAACTACCGGATGCCGGCGCTCGCGGCGGGGCTCGGCCGGGTCCAACTCGACCGCCTGCCCGAGTTCACCGACGCGCGCCGCGAACACGCCGCGGCGCTGACCGAGCGGCTCTCGGCGGCCGAAACACCCGTGACACCCCCGGTCGAACCGGACGGACGTACCCACGTGTACCACCAGTACACCGTCCGCTGTGACGACCGCGACGCGCTCGCCTCCCACCTCGACGACCGGGGGGTCGGCTCGGCGGTGTACTACCCGCACGTCATCCCCGACCAACCGGCGTACGACGGCGTGGACGCGGACGTGCCGGCCGCCCGCGAGGCCGCGCGGACGGTGCTGTCGCTGCCGGTCCACCCCGGGCTGTCGGACGAAGACGTCAGACGTATCGGGGATGCGGTCGTTGACTTCGGGACGGTGACCGCCGATGAGTGAGACCGCGCCGTTCAGCGTGGGCGTCATCGGTGTCGGCTCGATGGGCCGTCACCACGCCCGGGTGTACCACGAGCTTCCGATCGCGGAGCTCGTCGGCATCCACGACGTCGACACCGACCGCGCGCGCGAGGTGGCGACCGACAACAACAGCCGCGCGCTCCCGCTGCCGGACCTGCTCGCGGAGGCGGACGCCGTCTCCGTGGCGGTCCCCACCGAGTACCACGAGGACCTGGTTCGGACCTGCATCGACGCCGGGGTGGACGTGCTCGTCGAGAAGCCGATCACGGGCGACCCCGAGACCGGGCGCGAACTGGTCGACATGGCCGAGGAGGCGGGGGTCCGGCTCCACGTCGGCCACGTCGAGCGGTTCAACCCCGCGGTGACGGCGCTGACCGAGATGATCGGCGAACTCTCGCCGGTCGCGCTGTCGGCGCGGCGGCTCGGCCCGCCGCCGGGGCGCGACATCGCCGACGGCCCGGTGACGGACCTCATGATCCACGACATCGACGTGCTGTTGTCGCTGTTCGACGAGCCGTCGGAGGTGACGGCGGCGTACGCGAACGGACACCCGCACGTCTCGGCGCAGTTGCGCTACGACGACGGCTTCCTCGCGACGCTCACCGCGAGCCGCGCGAGCCAGAAGCGCGTGCGCGAACTCGAACTCACCGCCGAGGAGTGCACCGTCTCGCTCGACTACACCGACCAGTCGATCCGGATCCACCGCCGGACGGTCCCGGAGTACGTCCAGCAGAACGGCGACGTGCGCTTCCGGAACCGCTCGGTGGTCGAACTCCCGACGATCGACAGCGTCGAGCCGCTCAAAGAGGAGCTGTCGACGTTCATCGAGGCGTGTGCGACCGGCGAGGACCACCCCGTCAGCGGCGAGGACGGCCTGCGCGCGCTGAAGATGGCGCGACGCATCCAGCGGGCGGCGGCGGCCGACGACGCCTCCCGACCGGAGGTGTCGCGGTGAGCCGACACCCGCCGAAGCTCCACGACCCCGCCCGCTCGGAGGCGGAGCGGGGCCGGCTGCTCAGGGAGGCGCGGGTGCCCATCGCGGTGTACGGGCTAGGGAAGATCGGTCTCCCGCTCGCGTCCGTCCTCGCCGACGAGACGGGGAACGTCGTCGGCGCGGACATCGACGAGGCCGTCGTCGAGACGGTCAACGAGGGCGAGGTGCCCGACCGGGTGCGCGAACCCGGACTGCCGGAACTGCTCTCGCGGACGGTCGGCTACGGCGAACTCCGCGCGACGACCGACCTCCGGACGACCGCCCGCGAGGCGGCGGTCCACGTCGTCGTCGTGCCGACGCGGCTGTCGGCGGACGGCACCGCCGACCTCGACGCGGTCGAGGCGGTGGTGAGCGAGGTTGCGTCGGGGCTCACCCCGGGCGACCTGGTCTGTATCGAGAGCACGCTCCCGCCGGGGGCGACCGAGGACGCGGTGTTGCCGACGCTGGTCGCCGAGAGCGGCCTCGAACCCGACGAGTTCGGCGTCGCGTTCTGCCCCGAGCGAACCTCCAGCGGGCGCGCGATCGAGGACATCCGCGGCGCGTACCCGAAGGTGGTCGGCGGCGTCGACGAGGAGAGCACGCGCGCGGCGACGGTGCTGTACGAGGCGATCAACTCCGCGGGCGTCATCCCCGTCTCGGACGCGACCACCGCCGAGTCGGTGAAGCTGTTCGAGGGGGTGTACCGCGACGTCAACATCGCGCTCGCGAACGAACTCGCGCGCTTCACCGACGCGCTCGGCGCGGACGTGCTCGACGCCATCGAGGCGGCGAACACCCAGCCGTACTGCGACATCCACCAGCCGGGTGCGGGCGTCGGGGGCCACTGCATCCCCTACTACCCGCGATTCCTGGTCAACGCGATCGACGCGTCGGCGCCGCTGATCCGGACCGCCCGCCGGGTGAACGACTCGATGCCGACGTTCATGGTCGACCAGTTGGAGGACCGGCTCCGCGCCGCCGACCGCCCGCTCGCGACGACGACCGTGTTGGTCTGCGGCGTCACCTACCGGCCGGGCGTCGTCGAGACGGCCGAGACGCCCGCGGCGCCGACCATCGAGGAACTCGAAGCGCGCGGCGCGGACGTGCTCGTGGTCGACCCGATGCTCGACGACGAGGCGACCGCGCAGTTCGGCGGCACGCCCGTCACGCTCGCGGACCTGCCCGACTGCGAGGTGGACGCCGCGGTGGTGGTGACCGACCACGCGGAGTTCGAGGCGTGCGACTGGGACGCGGTCGGCGGCGACGACCCGATGACGGTCGTCGACGGCCGCGGGGTCGAGGCGCTCGCCGACTCCAGACATGCGGTCTACCGGGTCGGCCGGGGCCGGACGGGCCGCGGCAGCGTCGCGGCGCCGGCCGACGACCGGCGGCCGGCGGACGGGTCGGCCGCGGAGCTGACGAACGAGGGTGATAGCCGATGACGTACGGGGACCGTACGGTCGCCGTCGTCGTCCCCGCGTACAACGAGTCGGGGTTCATCGGCGACGTCGTCGAGACGGTCCCGGCGTTCGTCGACCGCGTCTACGTGGTCGACGACAAGTCGAGCGACGCGACGTGGGAGGAGATGACCGAGGCGGCCGACCGGATGAACGACCGGCTGTCCGGTCCCGACGGCGGCGACTGGGTCGTCACGATCCGCCACGAGGTCAACCAGGGCGTCGGCGGCGCGATCAAGACGGGGTACGACCGCGCGCTCGAAGACGGGATGGAGGTGCTCGCGGTGATGAACGGCGACGGCCAGATGGACCCCAACCAACTCCACCGGCTGGTCCACCCGGTCGCGGTCGGCGACGCCGGCTACGCGAAAGGTGACCGGCTGAGCCACCCCGGCCACCGCGACGGGATGTCGCCGTGGCGGTCGTTCGGCAACCACCTCCTGACGACGCTGACCCGCGTCGGGAGCGGCTACTGGCGGATGCACGACCCGCAGAACGGCTACACCGCCGTCTCCAGCGAGGCGTTGGAGGCGATCGACTACGAGTCGACGTACGACCGGTACGGGTTCTGTAACGACCTGTTAGTCCGGTTCAACGTCCGGGGGGTCCCGCTGGTGGACGTGCCGATGCCCGCGGTGTACGGCGACGAGACGAGCCACATCCGCTACTCGCAGTTCGCGCCCGGGCTGTCGCTGCTGCTGTTGAAGTCGTTCCTCCGCCGGCTGGCTCGCTCGCTGGTCTCGCCCGCGGGCGACCGCGGCCGCGGCTCGGCGCTGTTGTACCTCGGCGGGCTGCTGCTGTCGGCGGCGAGCGTCGTCGCGCTGTTCGGACGCGGCCGGACGCGCGTGACGCTCCCCGCGGGGCTCGCGCTCGTCGTCGGCGGGATGGCCGTAGACGCCCGGTCGAACGCGGAGCTGTACCACCGGGCACCGCCGGTCGACGCGGTCGACGCGCCCAGCATGCCCGCGAGCGCACACGCGGCCGCGGACGCGGAAGCGAACGACGACGCGGTCGACGCGTCGGCGGACGGGACGGACGGATCGACGGAGCTCACCGAGATGGACACGGACGACACAGAGACGACGGAGACGACGGGGGGGACCGAGGAGACGAACGGCCGGGAGGGCCGCGAGCGGCCCGACGAGGCGGCGACCGACGGCGGCTCGTCCGGGGCGGACGACGGCGCCGCGGCCGGCGAGGAGGACGATGGCTGAGGCCGCCGACGGTGTCGACGCGGCCGACGGCGCCCGGCCGACGGTGCTGACGGTGGTCGGCGCCCGGCCGCAGTTCATCAAGGCGGCGCCGGTCTCGCGCGCGCTCGCCGCCGGCGGCTACGACGAGGTGTTGGTCCACACCGGCCAGCACTACGACGACGGCCTGTCGGGCGTCTTCTTCGACGAACTCGACATCCCGCGGCCCGACTACCACCTCGGCGTCGGGTCGGGGAGTCACGGCGAACAGACCGGGCGGATGTTGAGCGCGCTCGGCGAGCGGATCGCGGCGGTCGACCCGGAGTTCGTCGTCGTCTACGGCGACACCAACTCGACGCTCGCGGGCGGCATCGCGGCGAGCAAGTTGGACACGACGCTCGTCCACGTCGAGGCGGGCCTGCGGAGCGGCCGCCGGGAGATGCCCGAGGAGGTGAACCGCCTGATGACCGACCACGCGGCGGACGTGCTGCTCGCGCCGACCGAGCGCGCGATGGAGTCGCTCGCCCGCGAGGGGCTGTCCGAGCGCGCCCACCGGACGGGCGACGTCTCCGCGGACGCGGTCCGGTGGGCGCGCGAGCGCGCGCCCGCCGTCGCGGACGTGTTCGCCGACCTCGGAGTCGACGACCCGCCCGCGGCGGGCGAGTTCGTGCTCGCGACGGTCCACCGGCCGCGCAACACCGACGACGGCGCGCGCCTGCGCGCCATCGTGAAGACGCTGACCGACTCGCCGCTCCCGGTCGTGTTCCCCGCACACCCGCGGACGACCGCGGCGCTCGAAGAGCACGGCCTGCTCGAAGCGTTGGAGGAGTCCGAGTCCGTAATCCTGGTCGAACCCGTGGGCTACCTCGGGTTCGTGCGGCTGATGAGCGCGGCCGACCGGGTGCTCACCGACTCCGGCGGCGTCCAGAAGGAGACGTTCCTGCTCGGCACGCCGTGTGTCACGCTCCGCGAGGAGACCGAGTGGCCCGAGACGGTCGAGGCGGGCTGGAACGTCCTGGTCGGCGCGGACCCCGAGGCGATGGCCGCCGGGCTGACCGGCGAGGTGCCCGAGGCGCCCGCCGACTCCCCGTCGCCGTACGGCGACGGCGACGCCGCATCGGAGATCGTGGAGGTGCTCGACGGTGTCCGTTCCTGACGGCCACGAGTTCGCGCTCTGTCTCACGCACGACGTCGACCGGCCGTACAAGCGGAGCTACCGCGCGCTCGCGGACGCCGCGGGCGGCCGTCCCGGTGCGCTGGTCGACCGGGCGCGCGGTGACAACTCCTACTGGCAGTTCGGCACGGTGCGGCGGGTGGAGGAGAGCCTGGGCGTCCGCTCGTCCTTCTACTTCCTCTCGTCGAAACACCTGCTCCGCGACCGGCCCCCTTACGAGTGGGTCCGCCCGCGGTACGTGCTCGAACACCTCGGGCGGTACGACCCGACCGCCTCCGAGGTGGCCGACGAGATGCGGCGGCTCGACGACGGCGGCTGGGAGGTCGGTCTCCACGGCTCGTACGACTCGTACGACGACCGCGACCGCCTCCGCTACGAGAAGGAGCGGCTGGAGACGGCGCTGGGCCACCCGGTCGCGGGCGTCCGCCAGCACTACCTCAACCTGACGCCGTCGACGACGTGGCACCACCACGCCGCGCTCGGGTTGGGGTACGACACCAGTCTGGGGTCGTCGACCGAGTACGGGTTCGACCACGGCTACGACCCGATCCGGCCGTTCGACGACGCGTTCGTCGTCTTCCCGCTCACGCTGATGGAGACGGCGCTGCCCGACCCCGGCGACGACGCCGCGGCGGCGCGCGCGGCGGTCGACGACCTGCTGGTCGAGGCCGCCGAGAACGACGCGGTGATGACCGCGCTGTGGCACCCACGTTACTTCAGCGACGGCGACTTCCCCGGCTACCGCGACGTCTACCGCTACCTGGTCGAACGCGCACTGGAGATGGGCGCGTGGGTCGGGTCGCCGGGCGACCTCTACGCGACGCTCGACCACCCGCGCGACCGACTCGGGGCCGGTCCCGACGGGGACGCCGACCGGCAGGCGGTCGCCGACGACCCCGCGGTCGTCACCTCCCACGGGGGCGAGCACTGATGGAGGTGAACGAACTCACGCTCGACGAGTACGCCGACGCGCTCCCCTCGACGGTGAGCGAGGCGTTCCACAGACCCGCCGCGCTGCGGACGGTCGACCGGTACGCCGACGCCGATCTCCGGTGTTTCGCGGCCCAGAAGGGCCAACAGACCGTCGGCCTGCTCCCGGTGTTCGTCTCCGACGGCCGGCTGGTGCGGACCGTGATGTCGCCGCCGCCGTCGTTCGGCATCCCCCACATGGGACCGCTGGTCTTCCCCAACAGCCCCAAGCGGAGCAAGGTGGAGTCGGTCAACGGCCGGTTCACCGAGGGCGTGCTCGACCACCTCGACGTCGACGACGACCGGACGCTCGCGCGGCTAGTCTGCGGGCCGGGGTACGACGACCCCCGGCCGTACGACTGGAACGGCTTTTCGACGACCGCGTCGTTCACCTACTGCGTCGACGCCGCCGACGGGCTCGACGAGGTGCGGACGGGGTTCAGCCGGAGCCTCCGGCGCGAACTCGGCGACGCCGAGGAGTCGGCGGCGGTCGTCGAACGCGGCGACCGCGCGGACTGCCGGTTCGTCTACGAGGACACCGCCGCCCGGTACGCCGACCAGAACGAGCCGTTCGGTCTCTCGTGGGGGTACGTCCGCGATCTGACCGCATCGCTGGGCGACCACGCCCGCACGTACGTCGCGCGCGCGCCCGATGGCGAGCGACTGACCGGCGTGATCGTGCTCTACTCCGACGACCGAGCGTACTTCTGGCTCGGCGGCACCCGCAGCGAGTACGAGGGTACCAGCCTCAACGCCCTGCTCCACTGGCGGGTGATCGAGGACCTGGTCGACGACCCGCCGGTCGAGGGGCTGACGACGTACGACCTGATGGGCGCGAACACCGAGCGGCTCTGTCAGTACAAGGCGAAGTTCGGCGGCGACCTGGTGCCGTACTACAGCCTCGAGAGCGAGGGACCGGCGATGACCGCCGCCAAACGCGCCTACGGCGTGCTCCAGCGGCTGAAGTGACCCCGACCGGGTGAGACGGCGGAGACGGCGGCCGGACGAGCGGCTCACACCCTTTTTCGGATTCACGCGGTTACGTCGCCCGTCTCTCACGGTCCCGCGGGGGACTCCTCACGCGACGGTCGCGGCTCCGACCGTCTGAGCCGGCGACCGGCGCGTCCACGCCCGCCACGAAGTTCACGAGCGGCTCGCGGGCGAGTCAGAGTGGAGAGGTGGGAGTCAGAGTAGAGAGAGTCGGAGCGGAGAGGGAGAAGGTCGAATCGAGCGGGGAACGGGCGGGCCGAGCGGCTACTCGCCGGGGACCGGCTCGGGCGCGGGTCGCGTGAGGTCGGCGGAGGAACGGCGCTGGACCGCCGACACGACCGAGAGGTCGCCGCGCGCCTCGGCGACGTCGACGATGATGTCGGTGAGGTTCACCATGTCCGCCATGTACGCCTCGCGGCGTTCGGCCCACCGCTCGGCGACGCCGTCGTCGGTCAGCAGTTCCATCGTCGTCGCCTCCAACTCCTCGAAGCTCCGACAGTTCCGGATCAGCCCGGCGCTCTCGAGTTCGAGGAAGTTCCCCATGTCGTTCTCGCCGACGAACGAGTTCGACCGGACCGCGGGCGTCCCCATCAGCGCCGCCTCCGTCACCATCGTCTGGGTGTCCGCGACCAGCAGGTCCGCCGTCGCGAGCGCGTCGTGCATGTGTGCGGGGTGGACGTCGAACGGCCGGGCGCCCTCGGGGAGGTCCGACGCGTCGAGCGTCCCGCCCTCGTCGCTCACGAGCACGGTGGCGTGGTCGGTGATGCGGTCGAGCAGCCGCTCGCGGTCCTCGGGTCCGATCCCCGAGTGTTTGAGGTCGTGGTGGGAGCCGAACGCGTTCAGCCGGAGGATGACCAGCCGCTCGTCCGGGTCGACGCCCAACTCCTCGCGAACCCCCGGGTCGGGGTCGAACACGTCGGGGTGGAGGTACGCACACTCCTTGAGCCCCTGGAACACGTAGTGGTCGTCGCCGAGGTCCTTCCGGAACGTGTACGGCGTCAACACCGCGGCCGCGAACGGCGTCGAGACGGAGTAGTCGAGCCGCGTCGGCTCCGAGTCGAGCAGGAGGACGGTGCGCGAGCGGGTGAACAGCCCCGTGTGGGCGGCGTACGCTCCCATCCCGAAGATGAGGTCGGGGTCGTACCCCCGCACCAGCCGGGCGATCCCGAGGTAGTGGCCCGGCAGCGACAGCAGCAGCGACCCCTTCCGCGTCTCACAGCTCCCGTACACCTCGTACGGCAGGTCGTAGTAGTCGGCCAACTCGACCGTACAGCTGTAGTCGCGAACCAGTGCCCGGACCTCGTGTCCCCGTTCCTCGAGCTCCGCCAGCGCGTTCCGGTAGAGGTGGACGTGCGCCGGTGTGTTGAGGAAGAATAGGTACCGCATCTCTTGTCAACGCAACTGGTCCCCATCGACGTAAATACGATGTTACTACTCGGGGGCCAAGCCGGATTAGGAAACGATTAGGTAACCGCTATCGCCGCGGTCGGCGCGGCGCCCCGACGCGGTTAACAACTCGAACCGTCAGACCGGGCGTGATCTGTGGGGTTCTTAGTAGTCGGCGCCGCTCGACTAGTAGTATGGGCGTCGTCAGCGTCTCGATGCCGGACGAACTCATCGACCGGATCGACGGGTTCACCGAGGAGCACGGGTACACCGGCCGCAGCGAACTCCTCCGGGAGGCCGCGCGGAACCTCCTCGGGGAGTTCGAGGACAAGCGGCTGGAGGACCGCGAACTGATGGGGATCGTCACCGTCGTCTTCGACTACGAGACGACCAACGTCGAAGAGCGGATGATGCAGCTCAGACACGAACACGAGGGGATCGTCGCCTCCAACTTCCACAGCCACGTCGGCGACCACAACTGCATGGAGCTGTTCATCCTCGAAGGCCGGCTGGCGGACATCTCCACGTTCGTCGGAAAGATCCGCGCGACGAAGGACACCAAGACCGTCGACTACTCGGTGACGCCGATCGACGCCGACCCGCTCTGAGCGGGGTCGTCCGCCGACGCGGCGTCGGCCGCCGCGGCCGCGACGCCCAACTCCGCGTACAGGTCGCGTAGCCGGCGGGCGATGTCGGCCCAGTCGTACCGCTCCTCGGCGAGCCGGCGGTTCTCGCGGCCCATCGCCTCGACCGTCTCGGGCTCGTCGAGCAGGTCGCGGAGCGCCGCCTCCAGCGCGTCGGCGTCGCCGGGGTCGACCAGCCGGCCGTTCGCCTCGCCTATCACCTCGGGGATGCTCCCGACGGCCGTCGAGACGACGGCGTCGCCGCCGGCCATCCCCTCTAGCATCGCGATCGGCAGCCCCTCCGCGTACGTCGGCATCACGAACAGCGACGCCTCCGAGAGCAGCCGACGCTTCTCCGCCTCCGAGACGTAGCCGAGGTACTCCACCTCCTCGTTGCGGTCGGCCGCGTCGGCCAGGTGGTGGTCGGCCGGGCCGGTGCCGGCGACCGCCAGTTCGAACGGGACGCCGTCGGCCGCGAGCGCGTCGGCCGCCGCGGCGAGTTCCGCGACGCCCTTGCGTTCGACGTGGTCGGCGACGAACACCAGCCGCGGGGGGTCGGCGCCGTACCGGGGGTCGTACTCGCGGGGGTCGACCGCGTTCGGGAGGACGACCAGTTTCCCCTCGGCGACGGGCACCTCGCGTTCGAGCGTCTCCCGCCAGTACTCCGAGAGCACCACCACCCGGTCGCTCGCGTCGAACACCGCGCGCTGGAGGCGGCCGACGACCGGCCCGGGGTCGGTGACGAACTCGTCGAACGACGAGCCGTGGATGTGGAACACGACCGGCACGCCCCAGACGTGCTTCGCGTAGAGGACGTACGCCGCCGACAGGAGGAAGCTCAGGTCGTGCGAGGAGTGGACGTGGACCGCCTCCGGCCGTCTCCGGAGCGGGAACGTCGCCAGCCGCAGCAGCGACCGCAGGAACGCGGCGATGAACCAGACCGCGCCCTCGCCGGCGGCGTTGCTGGTGTCGTGGACGCGGACGTGGAGGTCCCCGGCCAGCCAGTCGCGCTGTTCGTCCATGTAGCGTGCGATACCACCGGTCGCGGCGCCGATCGGTCCGACGAGCAGAACGTCGGCTCCTCGGTCGGCGGCGCGGTGGTCGGGGTCGGCGGGTGTGTCTGTCATCGTGGTCTCGTGAGTGTGGTGTGGTTCTCGCGGGCGGGTCGCGGGGTCACAGGTAGCCCAGGCTCCGTAAGTGTGTGCGCATCTCCGGCGTGTACGACCCCTCGCGCCGCTCGCCGTCGAACGGGACGCCGTCGGTCGCGAGCAGGTCGTCGAGTGCGGCGTCGAGCGCCGCCGCCCGCTCGGGGTCGGCGGCCGAGACGTCGCGCTCCTCGTCGGGGAGTCGGAGCAGTTCCGACCGGTCGTCGCCGCGTCGGTAGGCGAACTCGTCGGTGAACAGCGCGTGTTCGGTCCCGGCGAGGTAGCGGTCGTTCCGGTAGGCGGGGCGGCGCTCGCGGAGTTTCGCGAGGTTCGCCGCGAACCGGCGCTCGCCCCGTTGGACGAGCGCGTGCTCGCGTTCGGTCTCGCGTACGTCGACGCCGTGGAGTCCGCTCGTGTCCGCGCCCGCCCGCGCGAGGAGCGCGCGCACCACGTCGACGTGCTGGATCAGGTCGCCGCCGTACGACAGCGCCGCGTCGAGTCCCGTCGTCACCAGCGGGACGTTCGAGAGGCCGCCGTGGACGGTCATGCGGTGGCCGACCGTCCCCCGTTCGCCGAACAGGTCGCCGTGGTCGGCGGTGACGACGCTCGCCGTCGGACCCAGCGTCCGCTCGGCGTGGTCGAGCAGGGCGGTCACCCGGTCGTCGGCGTACGCGATGCACGCGTCGTACAGCGCCGACAGCGTCTCCCGTTCGGCGGCCGACAGCGGGACGTCGCCCGCGATCAGGTCGAGGATATGTCTGCCGTGGTACTCCGCGAGGTCGTACGCGGCCGCCGGCGACAGCGGGAACTCGTCGGCGTACGCGCGCAGGTACGGCAACGGCGGCACGTACGGGAAGTGCGGGTCGCCGTAGTGGACGTAGAGGAACAGCGGCGGGTCGTCGCTCGCGGCGTCGTCGACCCACCGCTTGGCCACCTCCGACACCAGGTAGCCCGTCCGGTGTCGATTCAGGCTCGCGGTGAACCCCGCGCTGTGCCGGCGGAGGTTGGCGCCGTACGTGAGTGCGGTCGCCGGACCGGCCACGTCGAGCGCCGTCGACGCGGTGAGCCACGCGAACCGGTCGAACCCGCGGTCGAGTCCGGTGGCCGAACTCACGTGACCGACCGTCGACAGCGCCGCCGTCCGGTACCCCGCCTCCGCGAACCGCTCGGCTACTGTCGGGATATCCGCCGGGAGCCGCTCGCTTCCCATCCCGACGCCGTGGTGTGACGCCACCGTCCCGGTGAGGATCGACGCGCTCGACGGCAGGGTGTAGATCCCGTGTGCGTGACACGCGCCGAACGACCGGCCGTCGTCGCGCCGCGCGCGCGCTCTGAGTCCCGGCGTGGTGTCGCGGCCGGCGCGGTTCGTCGCCGACCCGACGGACGTGTGGTCCGCCCTGGTGCTCTCGACGGTGACCCACACCACGTTCGGGACCGGTGACTCACCCATCGGTGCTCGGCGGAGCGACGGCGGCTCCGCGTATTGTTATCGGTCTCATACCAGTTGGGACCGCGGCCGCTCGGGACCGGGGTTCGACTGTCCGGTGAGAACTCCGCGAAGAGTCAGCACGGCGGGATGTGCGACGTGGGTGGCACAGGGGGGGAGGTCACCCGCGTCGCCACACCCGCTTGCGAGCCCGACGGCGATATAGGGGTAGGGGGGAGTCGCCGTCGAATGTCGCTTGACTCGGGTTCGCCACCGTGGCGTCGGGCACCGTGGGTTCCGGGCAAACGGCGGTGCCCCGACGTAGTGCCTCCGGCGGCGTCTGTACTCTACACAGTTACCCATATTGTTATACGGCTTCTGAGCGCCGGTATTGCTGGCTTAGACAGCGTACGCATCCCCTTTCACCCCCTATCTTGCCGCTTTCCTCCGGGATCGACCGGTTGGGGGCGTCCGACGAGCGGCGGACGGACGCCACACGCGGGAGCGCGCCGTCGCGCGCGCTCCAGGCGTCCTTCGAGTGGACCGGGCGTCGCGTGTCGCCGACCGGTCCCGACGGGTCCGGCGACCCGTCGGTCGGCGGGACCGACCGACCCGTACGCGCGTCGGGTCGCGTTCCGCGGCGAATCGGTCGACTGCGGCGGGACTACAACGGTCGAAACGGTCGAAACGGTCGTCGTCGCCGACGGTAGGCGGAGCCCGAGACGGTCGAAGGCGCGAAGAGAAGGTGGGCGGACCGGGGCGGTACGCTGAACTACTGGACGGTGACGCTCTTGGCGAGGTTGCGCGGCTTGTCGATGGGGCAGCCGAGCAGGTCGGCGGCGTAGTACGCCAGCAGTTGGAGGTGGACGTTCGCGAGGATGCCCGCGGCGAACGGGTGCGTCTCCGGGACGGGCAGGAACTCGTCGGCGGCGCGCTCGAAGCTCCCGGTGGGGTCTTGCCCGATGGCGATCGCGGGCGCGCCCCGCGACTGGACCTCCTTCAGGTTGCTCAGCGTCGCCTCGACGTGCTGGCCGGTCGTGACGATGAACACGGGGGTGTCCTCGGTGACGAGCGCGAGCGGGCCGTGTTTCAGCTCCCCGGCGGGGAAGCCCTCGGCGTGTTCGTAGGTGATCTCCTTGAACTTGAGCGCACCCTCCAGGGCGACGGGGTACGCCGCGCCCCGGCCGAGGAAGAAGTAGGCGTCGCTGCCGTGGTAGCGCTCGGCGACCGCCTCGGCGTCCGACTCGTCGACGACCCGCTGGACGTGTTCGGGGAGCATCGACAGCGCGTCGTGCCGGCGGCCGACGCCGTTGCTCGGCCGACCGGTCACGTCGCGGACCAGCCGTTCGGCCAACAGCGACAGCGTCACGACCTGCGAGGAGAACGTCTTGGTCGCCGCGACGCCGATCTCGGGACCGGCGCGGATGTACAGCGCGTCGTCACACTCGCGGGTGATCGTCGAGTCGACCACGTTCGTCACCGCGGCGGTGCGCGCGCCCGCGGCGATGGCCCGCCGGACGGCTTCGAGCGTGTCGGCGGTCTCGCCGCTCTGGCTCACCGCGACGACGAGGGTGTCGTCCTCGATCGGCGGGGGGCTGGAGGCGAACTCGCTGGCGACGGCGGTCGACGCGGGGACGCCCGCCTGCGAGAGCATGTGCGCCGCGTACCGGGCGGCGTGATAGGAGGTGCCCGCGGCGACGAACTGGACGCGTCCCACGCCGGCGAACGTGCCGGGGGCGAACCCTTCGAGGTTCACGTCGTCGGAGCCGGCGTCGACCCGTCCGCGGATGGTCTGTCTGAGCGCGCTGGGCTGCTCGTGGATCTCCTTGAGCATGAAGTGGTCGTACGCGCCCTTGATCGCGTCCTCGGGGTCCCAGTCGACGGTGTCGACCGACCGCTCGATGGGGGTTCCGTCCACGTCGGTCACCTCGTAGCCGTCGGGCGAGACCGTCACGAGGTCGCCGTTCTCGAGGTAGACCACGTCGTCGGTGTACTCCAAGAACGCGGGGACGTCGCTGCCGAGGAAGTAGCGGTCGTCGGCCGCGTCGACGCCGAGCACGAGCGGCGACCCCTGGCGGGCGGCGTACACCGTTTCGTCGTCGATCGCGAGCAGCGCGACCGCGTAGCTCCCCTCCAGTTCCCGGACCGTCCGCCGGAACGCCTCCGCGACGTCGGCGTCGCGGCGGTGCTCCTCGAACAGGTGGGGGATCACCTCGGTGTCCGTCTCGCTGACGAACTCGTGGCCCGCCTCCCGCAGGCGGTCGCGGAGTTCCTCGTAGTTCTCGATGATCCCGTTGTGGACCACCGCGACGTCGCCGTCACAGCCGGTGTGGGGGTGGGCGTTGGCGGCCGTCGGCGCGCCGTGCGTGCTCCAGCGGGTGTGGCCGATGCCGACGGTGCCGCTGGGCCGCTGGGCGCTGACCAGCTTCTCGAGTTCGCTGATCTCGCCTTCGCACTTGCGGACCGCGAGCTCCGTCGCGGTGACGCCGCCGTCGGCGACCGACGAGCCGACCGCCTGCTGGCGGCCGTCGCCGTTCGGGCCGCGGACCGCGATGCCCGCGGAGTCGTAGCCGCGGTACTCCAGGTTTCGGAGGCCGTCGAGGATCGGCTCGACCGCGTCGTCGCGGCCGATACACGCGACGATCCCGCACATCAGCGCACCACCTCCGCGCCCTCGGCGACGGTCCGTGAGACGGTCGCGCCCTCCGCGACCGCCGACTGCGGACCCAACAGCGCGCCGGCCGACAGCGTGGCGTTGGCGCCGACCTCCGCGCGGTCGGCGACCACGGCGCCGAGGCGCCGGTCGGGGTCGACGTCGCCGTCGACGGTCTCGGGCGCGCCGCCGGGGGCGACGACGCCCGCGCCGATGCTCGCGCCCGCGCCGATCACGCACTCGCGGAGGATGGCGCCCGCGCTCACCCGGGTGTCGGAGTCGATCAGACTCCGGTCGAGCACCGCGTTCGCGCCCACGTGGACGTTCTCGCCGAGGCAGGCGCCCCCGCCGACGACCGCGCCGGGACCGATCCGGCAGTCGGGACCGACGACCGCCGGGGAGTTGATCACGCTCGACTCGTGACACGCCGCCGACTCGGCGACGAGCACACCGTCGGGGTAGCCGTCGGATTTCGTCATGCCGTTGAGGAGGTCCCGGTGCATCGTCAGCATCTGGTCGGTGACCGACAGGAGGTCGGGGAGCGTCGAGGGGTCGAGCCAGACCCCCTTGGCGTCGGCGGCGACGACCGGGCCGGGGAGGTTGACGAGCGCGTCCGTCAGGTACAGCTCACCCCCGCGGCGGTCGGTGCTCGCGAGCGCGGCGAACACGCTCTCGTTGAACACGTAGACGCCCGCGTTGACCAGGTAGCTCACCGCCTCGTTCGGGTGTTCGACCACCTCGGTCACGCAGCCGTCGTCGACGGTAACCGCGCCGTACTGCTCGGGGCGGGGCGAGCGCGCGATGGCCGCCGCACCCGCCGCGCCGGGCGCGTCGAAGAAGTGCGCGCCGGTTCGGCGGATCACCTGCTCGTCGATCACGGTGTCGCCGTTGACGACGAGGAACGGTTCGTCGACGCTACCTGCGGCCTGAAGCAGCGCGTGGCCGCTCCCGAGCTGCGAGCGCTGGCGGATGAAGTCGAGTTCGAGACCGCCCCACCCGTCCGAGAGGTAGTCTTGGATCCGCGTTCCGCGGTAGCCGACGACGACGACGACCCGTTCGACGCCCGCGGCTTCGAGCGCTTCGAGCACGTACTCGATGACGGGCCGGTTGGCCACCGGCAACAGCGGCTTCGGTCGGTACTTCGTCAGCGGGCGGAGCCGGGAGCCTTCCCCCCCGGCGAGTACGACCGCGTCGCTGGGGACGCTCACGTCCGGTCCCCCTCGGTCCCCCGCGCTTCCTCCCTCGTCCGCGTCCGGTGTGGGTTGGTTCTCGTCGGCGACATTCTTCTGATAGTCGTGACCAAGACGTACCGATGCTTTGTTATGCAGAGACTTTTGGGGTTCGCGTCGGACGCGCGCCGGACGGAACGGAAGTAACGTCGGACTACCGGCCGCCGGACGGGCCCCGCCGTTTCCTCACACCCGTCGACCGACCGACCGCCGACGTAGCCCCCCTGTAACTTAGTCGGCGGATCCCGGTACGTTCGGTCACATGACGACCGACGGGTCGGGGGACCGCGGAGCGGTCGGCGGGACCGAGTCGGGGACCCAATCGGCGGAACGGGTGTCGTTCACCGACGTTCGCGTCGACGAGGAGGCAGTCGAGGCGGCGGTCGAGACGCTCCGGAGCGGCCGGTACGTGAAGGGACCGCGGGTCGAGACGTTCGAGTCGGCGTTCGCCGACGCCACCGGTGTCGACCACGCGCGGGCGGTCAGCAGCGGGAGCGCGGCGCTCGCGCTCGCGCTCCGCGCGGTCGGCGTCGGCGAGGGCGACGAGGTGTTCCTCCCGGGACACACGTTCTTCGCCTCCGCCGCGAGCGTGCTCGACGCGGGCGCGACGCCCGTGTTCGTCGACATCGACCCCGAGACGTACACGATAGACCCGGACGACCTCCGGGCGGCGGTCGAGGCGAGCGACGCGCCCGCGGCGGTGATGCCGGTCCATCTCTACGGGCAGATGGCCGACATGCACGCGGTCGGGGCGGTCGCCGACGAGTACGACCTCCGGGTCGTGGAGGACGCCGCCCAGGCGCACGGCGCCGACCGCGACGGGCTGTCCGTGGGCGACCGCGGCGACGCCGCCTGCTTCAGCTTCTACCCGACGAAGAACCTCACCGTCGCGGGCGAGGGCGGGATGGTGGTCGCCGACGACGGGGCGGTCGCCGACCGGGTCGCCCGCCTCCGCGACCACGGCCGCGACGAGTCGGGCGCGCACGTCGTGGCCGCGCTCAACCACCGCATGAGCGAGGTGAGCGCGGCGGTCGGCCACGCCGAACTCGACCGGCTGGAGTCGATCACGGCCGGCCGGCGCGCGGCCGCGCTGGCGTACGACGACGGGCTGGCGGACGTCGACGCGGTCCGGACGCCCGTGGCCGCCGCGGGCGCCCGCCACGTCTACCACCTGTACGTCGTGCGCGTCCCCGACCGCGCGGCGTTCCGCGCGACCCTCGACGACTGCGGCGTCGACACGGCGGTCCACTACGAGACGCCCGCCCACCGTCAGCCCGCCCTCCCGGACGGCGTCGGGGGGCGGGACCTGCCCGAGACGGCGGCGGCGGTCGACGAGATCGTCTCGCTGCCGATGCACGCTGACCTCTCGGAGGCCGAAGTCGACCGCGTCTGTGACGCGGTCCGGGAGCACTACGCGTGAGCCGAGCCGACCGCACCGCGGAGCCGACGTACGCGGTCGTCGGGACGGGCCACTGGGGGTCGAACCACGCGCGCGTCGCGGCCGAACTCCGCGCGGAGGGGCTGGTCGAGGAGGCGGTCGTCTGCGACCTCGACGCCGACCGCGCCCGCGAGACGGGCGAGAGACACGACCTGCCGTGGTACACCGACGCCGCCGCCCTCGCCGACGCCGGGGTGGACGCCGCGACGGTGGCGACGCCGTCGCCGACCCACCGCGCGGTGGCGACGGAGTTGCTGGAGGCGGGCGTGGACGTTCTCGTCGAGAAGCCGCTCGCGCCGACCGCCGACGAGGCGTGGGCGCTCGTCGACGCCGCCGACCGCGCGGGTCGGACGCTGGCGGTCGGCCACATCTTCCGTCACCACCCCGCGGTGTGCGCGCTCGCCGACCGGGTCGCCGCGGGCGAACTCGGGACGATACGCCACTTCCGGACCACCCGGTTCGCCTCGCGGGTCCCCCGGGCGGAGGCGGGCGCGCTCCGGTCGCTGTCGGTCCACGACGTCGACCTGTTCCGGCTGCTGGTCGACGACCCCGACGGGCTGTACTGCCGGCTCGACGGCGGCGTCCGCGAGGGGGTCGACGACACCGTCACGCTCGTACTCGACGCGGGCGACGCGACGGGCGTGCTCTCGGCGTCGTGGCAGGTGCCCGTCTACCGCGGCAAACACCGCGACCTCACCCTCGTCGGCACCGAGGGGGCGGCGTACCTCGACTTCCTCGACCACACCACGTTCGAACTGTACGACCAGCAGGTGACCGACGGTCCCGACGGGCCGACCGCCGCGGCGCCGGAGCCGGAGACGGTCACCGTCGACGCCGACCCGGCGGAGCCGCTCCGCGCGGAGGTGGAGGACTTCCTCGCCGCGGCCGCGCGGGGGCGGGAGCCGGGCGCGCCCGGCCGCGTCGGCGCGGCGGCGGTCGAACTGCTCGACGCCGCCGCCCGGTCGCACGAGGCGGGCGAGCGGCTGTCGCTCGACGGCGAGCGGTGAGCCGGCGCGTCCGCGGGGAGCATGATATAACACCCCGGCGGGAGTCGTCCGCGACATGACCCGCGTCGCGTTCTACGGGAGCCACCCGCTCGGGACCGCCTGTCTGGAGGCGCTCTCGGAACACGAGGGGGTCGACGTCGTCGCGGTGAACACCTACCCGCCCGGTGCGGACACCTGGTGGGAGGGGTCGCTGTGCGAGCGAGCCGAGGGGCTGGGCTACCCGGTCCACCACCTCGACGACGACTGCGCCCTGGAGTACGACGTCGACTACCTGCTCAGCGTCTACTACCCAAACGTCGTCGACGCGGACGTGCTCGACCACCCCGACGACTGCGCGCTCAACCTCCACCAGGCGGAACTCCCCCGCTACCGCGGGAGCAACGTGTTCACCCACAGCATCATGAACGCCCGCGCGGACGGCTACTGGCGACACGGCACCACGCTCCACGTGATGGCGCCGAAGGTCGACGCGGGCGACGTGATCGCCCGCCGGCTGGTGCCGATCACCGAGACGGACACCGCGCGCGACCTCTACGAGCGGACGTGTCTGGCCTCGCGCGCGCTGTTCCGCGCACGGCTCCCGTCGATTGCGGACGGGACGGTCGCCGACGACGCGACCCCGCAGTCGGCGTTCTCGGGCGAGCGCTACTACTACGCGAAGGACAGCCTCGACGGTCTCAAGGAGATCCCAGCCGGACGGCTCGCCAACCCCGACCCCGCGACGGCCGTCGAGACGTACGACCGGATCCGCGCGCTCGACTTCCCGCCGTTCCAGCCGGCGTACACCACGGTCGGCGGGCGGCGGGTCGACCTGACGAGCGGCGAGGCGACGCCCGACGCCACGCCGGCGGTCCCGACGGTCGACGAGCCGCGGGTCGGCGCGGGCACCGGCGACGAGTGACAGCCGCGCGCCCCCCCGGTCCCGCCGGCGGACCGCGGCGTATTTACCGGTCTCGCCGGCAGGTGACCGCGGGGACGACCACGGATGGCTGACGACCGCGAGCGGGGGGACGCGCTCGACGCCGACGCCACCGACGGGTCGAGCGGTACCGCCCTCGCGGACGAGGCTGACGACGGGGGCGACGGGGAGGAGCCGGACGATACAGACGACGGGGACGACGCCGCCTCCGCCGGGCGGTCCGGGGTCGCACTGTTCGTCGCGCGCGCGGGCGTTCAGGCGCTGGGATTCCTCGGCGTCATCTACTTCGCGCGCGAACTCGGCGCGGCGGGGTTGGGCGTGTTCTTCACGTTCCAGACGGTCATCTCCGTGCTCGGTATCGCCGTCGAGGTGGGCGTCCCGGGTGCGGTGGTCAAGCGGGTCAGCCAGGCCGACGACACCGCGGAGCGGGGGACGTACCTCACCGGCGGTCTCCTCCTGACGGGGGCGTCGTTCGCGCTGGTGTCGGCCGCGCTGTTCGTGGTCCGCGGGCAGGTCGGCTCGTACGTCGGCTACCCCGCCGCCGCGGCGCTCGCGGCGCTCGTGCTCGGGATGAAAGCCGGGACGAGCGTCGTGATGGGGACGCTCCGGGGCGAACGCCGCGTGACCGCCTCCGCGGGCGCGGAACTCGTCGGGCAGGTCGTCCGCCTCGGCGTCAGCGTCGGCCTGCTGGTCGAGGGGTTCGGCGTCGTCGGGCTGATGTACGGGGTGGCGGTGGGGACGGGTGCGCGTGCGGTCGCCGCGTACGTGGCGTCCGACACCCGGCCCGGCCGGCCCACCCGCGAGTCGCTCCGCCGGCTGTGGAACTGGTCGGGGTACACCGTCGGGATGGAGGTGAGCACGCTCGCGTACAACTGGGCGGACACGCTGGTGCTCGCGGCGGTCGCGTCGAAGGCGGTCGTCGGGGTGTACGAGGCGGCGTGGCAGTTGAGCGCGGTGTCGCTGCTGGCCGCACAGGCGATCGGGGTGACGCTCGCGCCCAACGTCACGAAGTGGCACGAAAACGGCGAGGACGACCGGGTGGCGAACGCGCTCACGACCGGCGTGACGTTCGCGCTCACGCCCGTCGTCCCGGGGCTAGTCGGCGCGGCGCTGTTGGGCGACGCGGTGCTGTCGGTGCTGTACGGGTTCGAGTCGGGCCACCGGGTCCTCGTGTTGCTGTTCGCGGGCCAGATCGCGGGCGCGGTGAAGAACGTCACCCAGAACGTCCTGTTCGGGGTGAACCGGCCGGAGACGGTGTTCTGGACCAACATGCTCTCGCTCGCGGGCAACGTGGTCCTCAACCTGGTGTTGATCCCGCGGTACGGACCGATCGGCGCGGCGGTGGCGACGGCGTCGACGGCGACGCTGGCGGCGGCGTCACAGATCGCCTTGCTCCGCCGGAGCGTCGCGGTCCGCGCCGACTGGCGCGGGCTGGCGTGGCAGACGGGGGCGGCGCTCGCGATGGGTGGGGTGGTGTTCGCGGGCGCGAGCCGCCTCCCGACGGAGACGGTTCCGGGGCTGGTCGGACTGGTCGCCGTCGGCGCCGCGGTGTTCGGGGTCGGGATGCTGGCGAACGGTCGCCTCCGCGACCGACTCCGGGTCGTCTCGCCGTGGTGAGATCGGTCGTCCCGGTCCGGCGGTCCGGCTCGCCTCGATGGAGTACCCGACGCTGTCGGGGGGTGAGTGAGAACCGGTAAGTGATGCGGGATCCAAAGAGTACTCGTGAGCCGAACGACCCTCCCCGGACGAATGCGGCGCAACGTCGTCGTCCTCTGTCTCGACGCCGTCCGTGCGGACACGTTCGCCGCACGGGCGTCCCGGCTGTCCGACCTGGCCGACGTGCGGGTGACCGGCTGTCGGACCGCGGGCGGCTGGACGGCACCGGCACACGCGAGCATGCTCACCGGCCTGCTCGCCCACGACCACGGCGTCCACGCCCGCTCGCCGCGGTACGACTCGCTCGACCCCGCTGACACGCTGGTCGGCGACCTCGACGGCCACGCGGTCGGCGTGAGCGCCACCCCCCACGCCGGCTCCGCGTCCGGCTTCGACCGCCTGTTCGACGAGTTCCACGACGTCACCCGCAGCCGGCCCGACCCGCGGGGGTTCGACGCCCGCGCGGTCGCCGACGAGGCCGACGGTCGGATCGGCCGTCGGATCCACCTCGTCAGGGAGGCGCTCGCACACGACGCGCCGGGGGCGAGCCTCGCGAACGCGGCCCGCGCGGCGGCCGACCGACTCGCCCGCGGGGGGACGCTCGGCCACGAACCCGCGGTGCTCGACGACGGGGCGCGGGCGGTCGCGCGGCTGCTCCGCGACCGGGTGACGGAGACGGAGCGTGACGCGCCCGTGTTCGCCTTTGCCGACTTCGCCGAGGCGTGCGCGCCGCTGGTCGACCGGCGCGGGCTGGTCCGCGGCACCGTCCCGCGGGGGTGGTCGAGCGCGGACGCCGGTCTCACGCCCGAGGCGGTCGTCGCCGACCCCGACGAGTACGTCGAGGAACTCGCGTTCTACCGCCACCTGTACGCCGAGAACGTCGCCTACCTCGACCGGGTCTGTGCCGACCTGGTCGCGGACCTACGCGAGGCGACCGAGCGGGAGACGACCGTCGTCGTCACCGCCGACCACGGCGAGAACCTGTTCGACGACCCCGACGACCCCGCGTTCGGCCACGTCGGGAGCCTCTCGGAGGCGGTGTTGCACGTGCCGTTCGTGCTCGTCGACCCCCCCGCGGGCTACCCGCCGGTCGTCGACGGGCTGGCGTCCCACCTCGACTTCCGGGCGCTGGTTCGCGGGCTGGCGGCCGACGAGACGCCCGGGCTGACCGCCGAGGGCGACCCCGAGAGCGGCGACGTCGCGGGGGACGAGCGGGCGGTCGCGGCGGAACTCGTCGGCGTCGCGCCCGGCGGCGAGGCGTTGGCGGCGCGCGACCCCGAACGCTGGGACCGCGTCCGCCGCGCCGTCTACCCCCACGACGCGGCGAAGCTCTGCTGGGACGACCGCGGCGAGCGGACCGAGTACGAACTCGACCCCGACGACCCCTGCCGCCAGCGGCGCGTCGCGACCGGCACCGGCGGCGCGCCCGGGTGGGCGGAGGCGGTGTTCGGCGAACCGGTCGCGGAGACGGACGAGCGCACTCGCCGCGGCGGCGACGCCGGCGCGGACGGCCGGGACCGCACGGACGACGCGGACCGCCGGGCGGACCCCCGGGAGGTCGGCTCCCGGTGAGCCACGCCCGGGACCGACGGCGACCCGCACCGACGGAAGCCGACGCATAACAAAGCCCGGGTCGGGCGACCCCGCCGCCGTGCGCGACGACGTGCTCGACCGCTGGGTGGAACAGCCGCCGGTCGGCCCGAACATCCAGTACCTCCGGGACGCCGAGCGGGCGGCGGCGCTGGACCGACTGGAGGGAGGCGGGCGCGTCCTCGACGTGGCCTCGGAGGCGAACGTCACCCGGGGGGTCGACGCCCGCGAGGTCGTCCGCGTCGACTTCTCGCCCGCCGCCGCCGACCGCGCGGCCGGGACGCTCGGCGACGCCGTCGACCGCTACGAGGCTATCGACCCCGACGACCCCGCGCTCCCGTTCGACGACGGCGCGTTCGACGCCGCGGTGTCGGTCGGCCCGTACGACTGGCGCTTTCTCGACGTGGCCGGTCTCACCGCCGAGGTGGGGCGCGTGCTCGACTCCGGGGGGCGGTTCGTCCTCACGCTGCCGACGACCCGCTCGCCGTACGCGGTCACCGGGCGGGACCGCTGTCGCTACTTCGACCCCGCCGCCGCGGCGGACCTGCTCTCCCCGGGGTGGGAGTTGGCGGGCGCGGACCAACTGTTCCAGTACCCCTACCCGCTCCACCACCTGATCAACACGCTCCCCGACCGACTTCAGGAGCCGTTCGTCGCGTGGGCGGAGCGCGCGAGCGACTACTGCTCGCGGGCGGACGCGTGGTCGCTGGCGTCGTATCTCGTCGTCGACGCGCGGCCGCTGCCGTACGCCGACTCGCTCGATGCGGCGCTCGACGCGCTGTTCCGGCCGGCCGAGCGGGACGGCTTCTGGGACGAACGCGAGGGCACGTTCGCCCGCGGGCTGGAGTACGACGTTCGGGGCGACGGGACGGACCCGACCGCGCTCGACCTCGCGTGGTCGCGCGACGGGGGGGTCGAGTGGCGGTACGGCCCGTTCGCGCTCATGGGCGCGGTGCAGTGGCGGACCTCGACGCTCGGTTCCGACGCATACGACGCCCGGCTCCGCGAGTGTCTCGACTTCTTCGCCGCGCGACTGGCCGACGGAACCGTCGACTCCGAGATGCCCAGCTACGGGGTCGGCCCGCTAGTCGACGCGTTCGCGCGTGCCGGCGGCCACGACGCGTTCGCGGACGGACGGCTCGACACCGCCCGCGAGTTGGCGGGGCTGGCGGCCGAGACGGTCGAGTTCGACCACGCGGAGGACGCGCTCGTGCTCTACGGCTGGGCGACGCTGTACGACTGCGACCCCCGGGCGACGCCCGACGGTGACCTCCGAACCCGGGTCGACGACGCGCTGTTCGCGGTGGCCGACCGGCTCACCCCGGAGGGGTTTCTCGCGTTCGACAACCACACGACGCGGCGACACCAGAACCAGATGTACGCGCTGTGGGGGCTCTGTCGCGCCGTCGAGGCGACGGGCGCGGACGGCTACCTCGACGTCGCGGAGACGGTGCTCGATACGACGCTCGACCGCCGGATGCGCCCGGACGGCGCGTTCCTGTGGGAGGACGTCCCCCGGCGCGCCCGGCTGAAAGGCGAGGCGGCGACGGCGCTGGGTTACTGGCCGGAGTACTGGGAGTACCTGTTCGAGTGCCACCAGACGTTCTTCGTCAACGCGGTGGCGGCGTACTACGCCGCCGGCGGCGAGGGCCGGTACGACCAGGCGGTCGGGCGCGCGATGGCGTGGGTGTACGGCGACAACCCCCTGGAGACCGACCTCGTGGCCGCAAGCGGCATCGGCGTCCCCCTCCGGCAGACGACGCTCGACGGCCGGGTGGGCGCGCCCGACCAGTCGTTCAAGGGGGCCTACGAGGTGGGGTCGTGGGTGATGGCGCTCACGGCCCTCCTCGACCCCGCGGGACCGTTCGACCCGACGCCGGCGGTCCACGCGAGCAGGGACGAGGGGTCGCGCGCGCGCGACGCGTGGCTCCCCCGCGGGCCGGTCGACCGACTGGTCGACCTGCTGGGCTGAGCGGCCGCGCTCGGCCCACGCGCGGGGTTGTGTGTCTCCCCGTCGACCAGTCGGGCGTGTTCCCGCCCCCGTCACCTGCCCCGCCGAGGACCTGCCGTTCGTGGCGACCGTTCCGCTCCGTCTCGTAACTATAGCGTAATTAGTACGTACGTAACTTTCCCCGAACGGGACGTCCGATCCGGCGATGGCGCTGGTCGCGGAACTCACCGTCGGCGGGGCGCTGTTCGGCCCGACCTGTTCGGGTCTCCCGGACCGCCGGGTCGCCCTGGAGGAGGCGTACCTGCTCGGCGACGGGCGGGTGGCGCTGTTCCTCTGGTTCGCCGCGAGCGACCCCGAGACGGTGGCGTCGACGCTCGACGCCGCCGCCGGCGTCGACGACTGGCGACGGCTCGACGCCGGTCGGGGGCGCTCGCTGTTCCGCGTGACGCTCACGCCGGAGGCGCGGGCGGAGACGGTGTACGACGCGCTGGTCGACCACGACATCACGGTCGTCGAGGCGACCGAGACCGCCGACGGGTCGCGCCTGAAGATCCGCGTCCCCACGCGCGAGGCGCTGGGGGTGCTCGTCGGGGAGTTCGGCCGGCGGTCGATCCCGAGCACGCTCCACCGCCTCTACTCCGAGACGGAGGCGCGCGAGCGGCGCTACGGGCTCTCGCCCAAACAGCGGGAGGCGCTCGTCGCCGCGTGGGAGTCGGGCTACTACCGCGTCCCGCGGGGGGCGACGCTCGGCGACATCGCCGACGCGCTGGAGATCTCCGAGCAGTCGGTCTCCCAGCGGCTCCGGCGGGGGGTCCACTCGCTCGTCGGCGCGACGGTCGCGGGCGGGAGCGAGACGACCCGCGGCGAGGACGGCCGCCCCCACATAAAGGACTGAGATATCAGCGGGGTGCTTTGTGGCCGTTGGTGAGAACGTAACTCGTATGACCCTCCACCGGAGTTCCGACCCCGACTGGGACGACGTGTTCGACGCGCTCGCCGACGACAAGCGCCGGCGGCTGTTCCTCGCGCTCTGGCAGCGCGGTCCCGACGCCGGCATGGTCCCCCTCCGCGACATCCCCGCCCTCTCGACGGAACACGACCGGCTGGAACTCCGGCACGTCCACCTGCCGATGCTCGAGGAGATGGGGTACGTCCGCTGGGACCGCGACCGGGGCGCGGTCGGGCGCGGTCCCCGCTACGAGGAGGTGCTGCCGGCGGTCGAGTGGTTCCACGAGCGCCGCTCGCTCGACCGCACCGTCTGACCCCGGCGAACCCGACGAGTCCGGCCCGCTCCCGCCGGCGTACGACTACTCCGCGAGCCGTTCGTAACAGTCGACCAGTCGCTCGGCGTCGCGCGCCCAGTTGTAACGGTCGACGGCCGCCCGACGGCCGTTCGCGCCGTAGCGCTCGCGCGCCGCCGGGTCCGCCCGGAGCGTCTCGAACGCGTCGGCCCACGCCCCGGCGTCGCCGGCGGGCGCGAGCAGGCCCGCGTCGGCGTCGGCGACCACCGCCCGCAGCGGCGGGAGGTCGGAGGCGACGACCGGCCGCCCCATCGCCATGTACTGGAACAGTTTGTGCGGGACCGTCGTCGCGGTGTGGGGGGGTGTCCGCGTGCGGGACGAGACAGACGTCCGCGGCGGCGAGCACCGCCGGCACCGCCGCGAACGGGACGCGCCCCGGGAGGTCGACCCGGTCTGCGACCCCCCGCCGCGCAGCCAGCGCCCGGAGGTCGGCGGCGGTGTCGCCGCCGCCGCCGCCGACCAGCCTGAGCCGCACGCCCGGGGACTGCGCGACGGCCTCGACGGCCGTCTCCAGCCCGCGGTGGGGACCGAACCCGCCGACGTAGACCGCGGTGAGCGCGTCGTCCGGGCCGGGGGCGGCGGCCGCGCGCACGTTCCCGTCGGCGTCGACGCCGGTCCCGTCGGTCCCGCGGCCGGCGTCCGGCGGCGGAGCCGCCGCCGTCTCCGGGTCGAAGACGTCGAGTTCGACCGTGTTGCCCACCACGGTGACGGCCGCGGGGTCGACGCCGCAGTCGTCGACGTAGTGGTCGCGGGCCGTCTCACACACCGCGAGCACGCGGTCGGCGGCCGGGAGGACGCGCCGCTCGACCCGCTTCCACCGCGAGACGGGGAACGCGGTCCGGCGGACGGTCTGGGCGGCGTACCGCAGCGGGTGGTCGGCGTGGGTCCGGTGCCACTGCCGGACGGCCTCGGGGTAGTTCTCGTGGCAGTCGGCGACGACGGGGACGCCGTGGCGGCGCCGGGCGACCAGCGCGGTCCGCACCAGCGGCAGGTCGTGGACGTGGACCGCCGCGACGTCGCGCGCTCGGAGGAACCGGTCGAGCGCGGCGAGCCACCGCGGCCTGACGCCCGTCAAAAGGTCGCCAGCGGCGTCGACGGCGGCCGCCGCGTGCGCCCGCGCGTCGTCGGCCGGGAACCGGCGGACGCGGACGCCGTCGACCGTCTCCCGGCGGGGACCGTCGCCGAGACAGAACACCGTCACCGCGTACCCCGCCGCGTCGAGCGCGACCGCCTCCTTGCGGACGCGGATGTCCGGGTACGGGCCGGGGAGGAGCATGGCGACGGCCGCGTCTGGTGACACAGTCGTCGTGGGTGGGATACGTTCTTGAATGTGAGGGGAGTACCCCGCGGCGATGCCGCTGGTCAGCGTTCTCACGCCGACGTACGACCGGGTGGACCGACTCCCGGGCGCGATACGGACGGTCCGCGCACAGACCCACGACGACGTCGAACACGTGGTCGTCAACGACGGGTCGACCGACGGCACGCGCGCGTACCTCGACGGCGTGGACGACGACCGGGTGCGCGTCCGCCACAACGACGGCAACCGCGGCATCGCGTACAGCTTCAACCGCGCCGCCGACGCCGCCGACGGGGAGTTCTACTGCATCCTCGGCGACGACGACCGGTGGCACCCCGAGAAGGTCGACCGACAGCTGGCGGCGTTCCGCGAGGCGGACGACCGGTTCGGCGTCGCGTACACCGGGGGCGTGCTCACGGCGGGCGGCCGGGTCAGCCGGCGCTACCGCCCGACGCGGGAGGGGAACATCTACCCCGAGATCCTCGCCGCGTTCGGACTCCACCCCCACTCGGGACACATGCTGACCCGCGAGGCGTTCGAGGCGGCCGGCGGCTTCGACGAGGCGATGGAGCGGGGCGTCGACTGGGAGATGTGCGTCCGGCTCGCGCGGGTGACCGAGTTCCTCCCCGTCCCGGGCGTGCTGGTCCAGCGGCCGCGCCACGGCGGCGCCATCTCCGACCAGCCCGAACAGACCCGCGTCCACGACTACATCTACGAGAAGTACCGCGAGGAGTTCGCCGCCCACCCGGCGGTCGACCGCGCGTTCCGCGCCAACCGCGCGCGGATCCGGGCGTACAACGCCGCGCGGGCGGGCGAGCGCCGCCCCGCCGTCCGCGAGGCGGCGACCGCGCTCCGGCTCCGGCCGTCGGTCGCACACCTCGGTCTGTTGCTCACGGGGCTGGTCGGCAGACGCTCGTTCGACCTCGCGGCGCGGCTCAGGCGTGCGGTCGCCGACGCGCGCGCGGACGACGCCGAGACCGACGCCGGGGCGGAGTGGTGGGCGGAACCCGACCCGGGTCCGGACCCGAACGGCGCGGCGACCCGAGTCTGACCGACCGGCCGACCCGCGCCCGACCGGTCGGAGAGACCCTCAGCGGTCGCGGTCGACGAACTCGCCGGGGTCGGTCGTGGCGCCGACCGACAGCCGAACCCCGGGCGCGAGACTGGTGTTGACGCCCGTCTTGGCGCGGTCGCCCGCGACGACGCCGAACTTCCGGCGGCCGGTCGACGACCGCTCGCCCTTGACGGTGAACTCGACGGGCTCCTCGTCGTGGCGGAGGTTCGCCACCTGCGTGCCCGCGCCGAGGTTGACGTCGCGGCCGAGCACGCTGTCGCCGACGTACGTGAGGTGCGGCACCGTCGCGCCCGCCATCAGCACGCTGTTTTTCACCTCGACGCCGTGGCCCACCTTCGCGTCGGGCCCGACGAGCGTCGCGCCGCGGACGTACGCGCCGGGACCGACCGTCGCGCCCTCGCGGATGCGGACGGGACCCTCGATGACGCAGCCCGAGCGGACGGTCGCGCCCTCCTCGACCACCACGTCGTCGTGGAGTTCCGCGGTCTCGTGGACCTGGCCCGCGATCCGCGACTCCTGGTCGGCGAGGCGGCGCTCGTTCGCCGCCAGCAGCTCCCAGGGGTGGCCGACGTCCATCCAGTCGTCGACGGTGACGGGGGTGACGTCGGTCCGCTCGGCGACCGCCGCGAGCACGTCCGTGAGTTCGCGCTCGCCGCGTTCGCTCTCGCCCACGTCGAGCAGGTCGATGGCCGCCTCGGGGAAGACGTACGCGCCGACGTTGGCGAGGTTCGAGGGCGGGTCGTCCGGCTTCTCGACGATGCCGGTGACGCGCCCGCCGTCGTCGTCGGTGGAGACGACCCCGTAACTGCTCGGGTCGTCCACCTCCGTGACGCCGACGCTGGGCGCGGCGTCGAACAGTTCCGCCACCTCGTCGGCGCCGTAGAGGTTGTCGCCGTTGAGCACCGCGAACGGACCGTCGAGCAGGTCACTCGCGGCCGCCACCGCGTCGGCGGTCCCCTCGGGTTCGCCCTGGTCGACGTACGAGACGGGGACGTCCCGGTAGCGGTCGCCGAACGTCTCGCGGACCTGTTCGCCCTCGTAGCCCACGACGAAGACGAGTTCGTCCGCGCCGGCGGCGACGGCGGCGTCGGCCGCCTCGGCGGCGAGCGGTCGGTCACACACCGGCAACAGCGGCTTGGGTCGCGTGTCCGAGAGCGGTCGGATCCGGGTCCCCCGACCCGCCGCGAGAACGACTGCGTGCATGTCCCGTCGGCCGGTGCCACACCGCTTTGTTATGCGGCTACTTCGACCGGGGTCGACGGGTCGCAGCCCGCGCCGAACCCGCCCGTCCCGCCGTCGGACGGCCGCTCCGGGCGCCGGACCGGGGTGCCCGGGGGCGCGCCCCCGCCCCTCAGAACTGTGACGAGACGGACCGACGATGCGGTGAGTAGAGGCTGTCTAACTCCGCTCAACGCGACTATCGACGATTATAACACATCATACCTATAATCCCCGGCGGCGAGTACCCGACAACTAGATGTTGGAGTCAGCACCGCGATCCACTGCTACGTCTGTCTCTGTCACGATGCTCGGCTCACTCGACCCGTGGAAGGGAATAACGCCGTACTGCGAGGAGGTGTTCTCCGGCCTCGAGGAGTACGGCACGCCGATCCAGTTCATGAACTGGGAGCAACTCTACCCTCGGTGGCTCTACCCGGGCGGCGACCCCAAGAAGGCGGACGCCGAACCGCCCCAGCAGTCGAACGTGCTCAACGTCCTCAGCTGGTGGAACCCGGCGTCGTGGTACCGGGCGGCGCGGCGCACCCGTGGCGAGATCGTCCACGCGCAGTGGTGGTCGTTCCCGCTCATCGGTGCGTACCTCGGCTACCTGTGGCTGGTCAAGCGGCGCGGTCACACCGTCGTCCTGACCGTCCACGACGTGAAACCGCACGAGCGCTCGCTGGTGAACAACGCGCTCAACCGTCTCATCTACCTCATAGCCGACCACTTCGTCGTCCACAGCGAGGAGAACAAACACACCCTCTGTTCGGAGTACGACATCGACACCGACCGCGTGACGGTCATCCCCCACCCCACCATCCAGAACGTCCCCTCGAGCGGGGTCACCACCGAGGAGGCGAAGTCCTTCCTCGGCGTCCCCCAGGAGGACGACGTGCTCCTGCTGTTCGGGGGGATCCGCGACTACAAGGGGATCGACATCCTCCTGCGACTGCTCCCGGATATCCTCGAACGGCGCGAGGACCTGACGCTGCTGATCGCGGGGGCCTGCTGGGACGACTGGGAGAAGTACGAGCGGATCATCGACGAGGAGGGGGTGCGCGACCACGTCAAGACGCGCGTGGAGTTCATCCCGGACGATGAGATCGAGTACTACTTCGCCGCCTCCGACCTCGTCGTCTTCCCGTACCGCCACTTCGACGCCCAGAGCGGCGTGGCGTCGGTCGCGAACTTCTTCGGCGTCTACTCGATCGGCTTCGACCGGGGTGGCCTGGCCGACCAGATAACCGAGACGGTCGACAACGAGGCGGAACTGGTCGACCGCATCGCCGAACTCCTCGAGGAGGGGCCGGACCCCCCCAGCTCCGGGGGAGAGGTGGACAACCGCGAGTGCATGAAGAAACACGCCGACCTCTACTCGCGGCTCCACGCCGAGACGGAAGCGGAAGCCGGGACGGGGAGCGACCGGTGACCCGGGCGGCGGCCGCCGGGCCGGACCGGACGGGCGAGGGCGAACCGGACGACGACCGACGCGGCAGCCGACGGGAACGGACCAGATGACGACGACACCGACCACGACGACCGAGATAGACGTACACGAGGACCGACTGGACCGAACGATGGCGGGCGAGGAGTTCGTGCTCGCGGTGGTCACCGCGACCAAGCCCGACTTCTACAAGCAGGCGCCCGTCGTGGCCGCCGCGCGGCGGAAGGGGTTCCCCTGTTTCGTCCTGCACACCGGCCAGCACCACGACGACCTGCTGGGACACGGGCTTGTCGAGTACGGCATCGACGACAGCGTCGCCGCCGACCTCGGCATCCGGGGCGGGCTCACCCAGAAGACGGGCGAACTCATGCGCCGGATCGAGACGTTCACGTCGTACCTCGACGAGCACTACCCCGACACGACGGTCCTCCCGCTGGTTCACGGCGACACGCTCGCGGCGGGTATCGTCCCGCAGGCGTGGATGTTCGCGACGAACCGACTCGTCGCGCACAACGAGGCCGGCCTGCGGAGCATGTCGCCGTCGTTCGACGCGCAGGGCGACCCCGAGGCGTTCGTCGAGGCCCAGTGGGGCGAGGAGTGGTCGCTCAACCGAACGGAGCCGTTCCCCGAACAGTACGACACGTTCGTGGGGTCGGCCGCCGCGGCGTACCACTTCGCGCCGACGGACCTGAACCGCGAACACCTCGTCCGCGAGGGCTACCCCGCGGAGGTGGAGGGCGACGAACGGATCCCGGTCGTGGGCAACTCCGTCGTCGACGCCATCGAGGCGAAGGCGAACGCCGACCTCGACGAGTCGGTGTTCGACGTCTACCCCGAACTGGAGCGGAGCGACGAGTGGATCCGGGTCGACATCCACAGGCGGGCGAACCTCCTCCCCGAGCGGTTCCGCGCCATCGTCGACTGCGTCACCTCGCTCGTCGAGGCGGGCCACCACGTCAACTTCGTCGAACTCACGGCGACGGAGCGGGCGCTCGAACAGTACGGCCTGCGCGACCGGCTGACCGAACTCGCCGACGAGCACGACAACTTCCTGCTGACGGGGCTGTGGAAGCGGCACGCGCACGTCTACGAGTTCCTCCGGTCGGGGCACTGTTTCGCGGAACTCACCGACTCGGGGAGCATGCAGGAGGAACTCAACTACATCGACGAGACGCTCTGTCTCACCGCCCGGTTCAACACCGACCGACCGGAGACCGTCTCGGAGGCGGGGACGAACCTGCTCGTCCCGCCGACGACCGGCGAGGAGATGGAGGAACTCGTCGAGTACGTCTACGGGAACGACACCGTGCGCACGCGGATGCGCGAGGGGCCGTCGCTGTACGGCGAGAACGTCGGCGAGAGCATCGTCGACTTCCTCGCCGCGAAGGACGACCCCGTCTCGTTCGAGTGGGCGCACGAGCGGCTGGGGTTCGCACGGAGCGAGCGCGACTTCGAGTATCTCTGAGCGGGCGGCCACGTCGGCCGGTATTCGCTCCATTACTAACCGGGCTCCACTCGCGTCACCGCTACGATGACGGATCTGTTCGGCACTAGCGGGATCAGGGGTGCGGTGGGGACGGACGTGACGGCCGACCTCGCGGTGTCGGTCGGCCGCGCGGTCGCCGCCGAGGGGGCCGACCGAGTCGTCCTCGGGCGGGACGCGCGGGTCCACGGCGACGTGCTCGCGGACGCGCTCGCGGCGGGGCTGCGCGAGTCCGGCGCCGAGGTGCTCAGGCTCGGCGTCGCCGCCACCCCGACGGTGGCGCGGAGCGTCGACTGGTACGACGCCGACGCGGGCGTCGTCGTCACCGCCTCGCACAACCCGCCGTCGGACAACGGGATCAAGCTGTGGACGCCCAGCGGGCGGGCGTTCCCGGCCGAGCGGCGCGAGGCGGTCGCGGACCTGATCGCGGCCGACGACGCCCCCCGCGCCGCGTGGGACGCGTTCGGCGACCAGCGCCGGGTGGAGGACGCGGCCGAGCGACACGTCGAGACGCTGGTCGCGGGCGCGGAGCTGTCGGACCCGCCGTCGGTCGTCGTCGACGTGGGCAACGGGACCGGCGGGGTGACCGTCGAGGCGCTCCTCCGGCTGGGCTGTGACGTGGAGACGCTGAACGCGACGCCCGACGGCCGGTTCCCCGCGCGGCCGAGCGAGCCGACCGCGGAGAACTGCGGGACGCTCGCGCGGACCGTCGCGGCGACCGACGCCGACTTCGGCGTCGCCCACGACGGCGACGCCGACCGGATGATGGCGGTGACGGGCGACGGCGAGTTCGTCGGCGGCGACGAACTGCTCGCGGTGTTCGGGCTGGCGGCGGTCGACGACGACGACCGCGACCGGGTCGCCGCGCCGGTCAACACGAGTTCGGCCGTCGACGACGCGCTGGCGGCCCGCGACGCCGGCGTCGAGCGGACGGCGGTCGGCGACGGGTTCGTCGCCGACGCGACGCTCGGCGACCGGGTCGTCTTCGGCGGCGAACCCAGCGGCGCGTGGATCTGGCCCGACCGGGCGCTCTGCCCCGACGGCCCGCTCGCGGCCGTGACGCTCGCGGAGCTAGTCGCCGAGCGGGGGTCGCTCGCGGTGCTGCTCGACGACGTGCCCGACTACCCCATCCGCCGGGACGCCGTCGAGACGGACGCCGGCGAGGCGGTGATGGAACGGGTCGAGGGACGACTCGCGGAGCGGTTCCCGCAGGTGACCGCCATCGACGGCGTGCGCGGCGACACCGACGAGGGGTGGGTGCTGGTCCGCCCCAGCGGGACCCAGCCGCTCGTCCGCGTCACCGCCGAGGCGCGCGACGCCGAGACGGCGGGCGACCTGCTCGCGGAGGCGCGCGCGCTCGTCGAGGCGGCCGTCGAGGAGACCGGGACCGACGCCGAGTGAGGCGGCTGGACGGTCGGGGACGGCTCCGGATCGGAGGCGAATGGAGGGCGACGCGTCAGCGGGGACCGCGCTCCGTCACAGGGCGTCGTGTCCGACCGGGTCGCCCCGCTCGCGTCGGAGGCGGCAGAACGCCTCGGCGAACACGCCGAGCGAGACGAGCGAGACGGCGTAGCCGACGACGCCGTTGGCGAACTGGAGGGCGACCGACTGCCGACCGAGCAGCGCCGACCCGGCGAACGAGACGAGCAGGCTGACGACGCCGGCCGCGACGCCGACGACCAACACGACGAGGAACAGGCGGATCCAGTTCCCCCGGGTCAGCGACCAACTGTCGACGAGGGCGGCGAGCGCGTTCTCGTCGTCGACGACGACGTAGAACTGGCCGAACATGAGCGCGACGTACGCGACCAGCCCGGGGACGAACAGGAGGAGCATCCCCACGAGGACGCCGACGAGCGGCGACCCGGCGAGTAACCCGCCGGCGATGGCGGCGACCGCGGGACCGCTCACCGCGAGGCCGAACAGCACGCCGAAGACGACCAGGTTGACGAGCACGTAGCCGATGCGACGGGTGAGGAACTCGCCGGGGATCGACGAGCCGCGGCCGTCGACGAACGCCCGGACCGTGACGACGTTCAGCCACACGAACGCTGCCAGGAGGAGGAGGACGACGACGACGCTCGCCGCGAGCGGCAGCGGCAGCGTCGGGAACGGGAGCGCGGCGGGGTCGACGCCGTACCGCGCGGCCGTCGTCGCGACGAGCGACGAGACGACGGCCATCCACACCGTCCCGAGGGCGAGGTTGGCCGCGAGGAGGACGAGGCCGTTTCGCGAGACGACGCGGTCGATACCGCCGGAGAGGGTGGAACCAACTCTGAGCGACACGGGTGGTCGTTGCCCCCCCGACCATGAAGTCGCCGCGGTCGGTTTCCGAGTCGGAAAATCGTCCCCGGCGAACGCGCGGACGGCGACGGTGTCGCGTTCGACCAGCGGGTGTACCGCCCGCGCTCCCGGTGTCGACGCGGGTGGTCGAACTCCGCGGGCTGGCGAGTAGCCCCCGCTCGACCCGGCTCGACGGCCGACGTCGGCTCCGACCCCGGCCCCCTCAGAGCGGGCGGAGGTCGTCGCTCCAGACGAGGTCGCCCTCGTACTCGACGGGGATCGGCGCGATGTCGAGCAGGTCCGCGAGTTCGTCCGCCCCGACGACGAACTCCGGGCTCTCGCCCGCGTTCAGGAACTGCTCGGACACCGAGTCGAGCGCCGGCGAGAACAGCGACCCGAGCCCGAACAGCGGCGTCGGACTCAGGCGGAACCGGAGCCCGTAGCGGCCGTCGTCGCGTCCGCGGACGACGGCCACCAGCGGGGCGAACCCCTCTGGCTGTGAGAGGGTGAGGTCGCCGTCGCCCACCACGACGTACTGCCCGCCGACGACCGACAGCCGGCGGGCGACCCGGGTCGCGACCCGGAACGGGAACCCGTTGTTGAGCAGGCGCGCGAGCAGCAGCCCCACGTCGACCGCGTCGTCGTTCGCCACGTCGCTGAGCGCGACCGCACCGGCGACCGCGCCGCCCTCGACGAGGCTGACCCCCTGCCGGTAGGACTGACACGCGTTGAGGACGAACGCGTCGACGCCGTGGTCGACGCCCCCCAAGTCGAGCGTGCCGTCGGGACACTCCAGTCCGGCGGAGGTGGCGTGGCCGACGAAGTGGAACACGTCGGTCCCCTCCGCGAGGAGGGCGGCGAGTCGGTCGCGCCCCACCCCGCACGCGGTCGACACCCGGAGGTCGGCGGCCGTCCCCGCGTCGTAGGCGGCGGCGGCGCGGTCGACTTCGACAGCCATTCCCGGGTCGTTCGCCACCAGCAGCACCGACAGCGGCTCGTCGCTCGGCTCGCGCTCGTGGCGGTGGCGCGCCCCCGCCGGGAGGAACGCGTCGGCGGTGACCGGGATGCCGTCGCCGACGTACACCTCGTCGGCGGCGTCGGTCGGCGGGGTGGACACGAACGCGGCGTCGCCCGCGAACACCTCCGCGGTCGACCGGGTCGCGGTACCGTCGTCGTCGAGGAACGCCGACAGCGCGACCGGTCGGGCCGCCGAGCCACGCACCCGCTCGGGCGGGACGGCCCGGACCGCCGCGAGGTCGTCGACCAGCGACGGGAGCGCGACGACGTTCGCGGGGTCGGGGTCGACCGTCGCCGCGAGCGGCCACCGCGGCGCCACGTCGTCGAGCGTCGTCTCGGGAACCCGGAGGTACGCGCGGACCCGCTCGGCGAGCGACCGGTCGTACAGCGCCGCGGGGTCGAACGGCGCCGACAGACGGCGCTCCAGCCGGTCGCGCAACGAGAGGTCGACCGGGTAGTAGCCCTCCGTCCGGACGACACAGTCGAGGAGGAACGTCCGCCGGGTCAGCCGGTGGGCGGCGTCGGCGAACCCCTCGGGGTCGGCCGGGAGCGCGGTCAGCGGCGCCGACTCGTCGACGACGCCGAGGTGCGGGCCGCTCGGGCGGCCCGCGCCGGAACCGGTCCCCGCGGCGTCGCCGGCCGGTTCGACGCGCGCGCCGAGGTACGCCGCCAACGGCGCCGCCGGGAACGCGAACGCCGGGTCGGGCGGGACGCGGAGCCGGAGGCCCGTCTCGGGGAGCGACAGCCCGTCGGGCGGCGAGAACGTCTCGGCGAGTTCGACCCGCGGCGGGTGCCCGCGGAGGGTGGAGAACGACCGTTCGGGCGACTCGGTGCGGGTGGGCGCGCCGAGCCACGACACCGTCCGGAGCAGGTCGGCCCCGTCGGTCGTCGTCTCGACCGTCTCGTACGGCCGGCTCCGGCGAGGGCGGCCGCCGACGAGGACGTCCGTCGGCGCGTCGAACCCGAGCCGGATCGAGCCGTCGGTGTCGGTGACCCGGAGGGGGGCGTCGGCCCGGAGGTACGTCTTGAGTTCGGCGTCGACTTCGAGGAGGTGTTCGGCGGCGGGGTAGGCGGCGTCGGCGGCGTGGTCGAAGTAGTCGCGGGGCGAGCCGTCGGCGTCGCGGACCCACACCCCGGTTCCGAGGGGTACGTCGACGCGGTCGGTGTGGACGACAACGGCCGCCTCGACCGGGAGGTCGGCGGCGTCCGCGGCCCGGTCGCGGAGCGTCGCCCCGGCAGGGAGACCGAACCGGGCCGACTCCCGCCTGACGGTGTCGGTGAGGCGGAGTCGGCCGTCGTCGAGTTCTATTCGCATCGCGTCCATCGGGGTGACGCACGCGAGACCCCGTCTTGAAACCGCCGGCCGCCGCGACCCCGGGATCCGGGACTGTTTTGTGTCCCCTCGCGAAACCCCGACCGATGAGTGTCGAACCGGTCGCCGAGAGCCTGCGTCGTCTCGTCGACCACCCCATCGCGGCCGCGGCTGACGGGGGGGACGACCCCCTCGTCGTCTCGGCCGACGCGGCGGTGCTCCGCGAGACCCTCCGGTCGGTCGCCTCCCTCGCCGACGCCGCGGCCGACGACGGCGACGACGACGCGCCCGGGTGCGTCCGCCTCTGCGGGCCCCCCGCGGCGCTCGACGCGGCGACCGACGAGTTCCGCACCGCGGCGCGGGCCGCCGACCTGGTCGAGTCGGACCGTCTCGACCTCCGTACGGTCGACGACCGCACGCTCCCGTCGGTGCTGGTCGCGGCCGGTCGGGCGCTCGCGCCCGTCCCACTCCCCGACGGGCGGGCGGTCGCGCTCTCGACCGACGAGTCGGCGGTGGTCTCGGCCGTCCGAACCGCCTTCGCGGAGACGGTTGCGGCGGGCGACCGCTACCGACTCGGGGTGCCGGCGTACAGCCGCCTGCTCGAGGAACTCGGATCCGAGGTCGGCTCGACGACCCGCGAGGAGTTCGCGGCCGCACTCGACGCCCCGGTCACCGTCCGCGGTCCCGACGACACGCTCGACGAGATAGACGCCGCCCTCCTGTTGGGCGCGCGAAACCGCGCGCAGTTGTACGAACTCTCCGAGTGGGCGGAGTCGGTCGGGCTGGCCAGCCGCGCGACCGTCTCCTCGCGCAAGCGCCGGCTGGAGGCGGTCGGCCTGCTCGCCACGGAGAAGGTGGCGACCGACGTGGGCCGGCCGAGACAGCGGCTGGTGCTCGCGGACGAGTCGCTCGCGTCCGTGGGGGTGTCCGACCTGGTCCGCGCCGCGCGGAGCGTGCTGGTCGACCCGGGCGCCCGGTAGCGGAACCGGTCGCCGCGGCCGCAACCGCGAGGCGGGTCGCCCTCCTCGTCCGCGCATGGAACTCGACCCCGAGTCGGTCGACTCGCTCTACCGGACGCTCGCGGGCGCGGTCGTCCCCCGACCCATCGCGTGGGTGTCGACCGCCAGCGCCGCGGGCGAGCCGAACCTCGCGCCGTACAGCTTCTTCTCGGTCGCCGCCGTCGACCCGCCGACGCTGTCGTTCTCGCCGAGCAAGGTCGGCGGCCGAAAGGACACCGCCCGGAACGTCGCCGCGACCGACGAGTTCGTCGTCAACGTCGTGACCGCCGACCTCGCGGAGGCGATGAACGCGACGAGCGCGACCCTTCCCGCCGGCGAGAGCGAGTTCGACCGCGCGGGCGTCACGCCCCGGGCGTCGACTGCGGTCGACGCGCCGCGGGTCGCGGAGTCGCCGGTGAGCTTCGAGTGTCGCCGCGAGGAGACGGTCGACCTCGGGGGGTCGGACCTCGTGCTCGGGCGGGTGGTCCACGTCGGCGTCGACGACGCGGTGACGACCGACGGCGAGATGGACGTGGGGAAACTCGACGCGGTGGGCCGGCTCTCGGGGAGTCAGTACTGCTACACCCGCGACCGGTTCGGGATGGAGCGGCCGGACTGAGACCGAACCGGGGGCGGGCGTCCGTCCGGGTCGCGGACCCGCGGGCGACGAACCGGGCGGACCCGCCGGACCCCGAACCCTCATGCGACTGGCTATCGACCCACAGGGTAACGCGGGCGCGGGTCGGCGCGCCGGAGCACCCATGGGAACACACGACATCACACTCACCGTCAACGGCGAGGAGGAGGCGCTGACCGTCGAGTCGCGGACGCTGTTGGTCCACGCGCTCAGGGAGGGCGTGGGCGACACCGCCCCGAAGGTCGGCTGCGAGAGCGGCAAGTGCGGCGCGTGTACGGTCCACCTCGACGGCGAGGCGGTCAAGTCGTGCATGGTGCTGGCGGCGGCCGCCGACGGGGGCGAGGTGACCACCGTCTCGGGGCTGGGCGGCGCGAGCGGGGAGGGCGAGGGGACAGCCGAACTCGACGCGGTCCAGACCGCGTTCCACGAGGAGCACGGCCTCCAGTGCGGCTACTGCACGCCGGGGATGGTGATGACCGTCGAGGACCTGCTCGCGGAGCGTCCCGACCCCTCGGAGGCGGAGATCCGCCACCAGTTGAAGGGGAACATCTGCCGGTGTACGGGCTACCAGAACGTCGTGCGCGCCGTCGAGACGGCCGCCGACCGGCTGAGCGAGGACCCGGAGGCGGAACTGGGCGCCGACGCGGCCGACGCCGACGGCGGGACCGCGAGCGAGGTGAGCGACTGATGTTCCCGCCGGCGTTCGACTACCGCCGGGCGGGGAGCGTCGCGGAGGCGCTCGACCTGCTGGCGGCTCTCGACGACGCGCGGCCGCTCGCGGGCGGCCACAGCCTCCTCCCCGCGCTCAAGACCGGAGGGGCCGACGAGCGCGTGGGCGCGGTGGTCGACCTGAGCGGCATCGAGCGGCTGGACGGCGTGTCGGTCGACGGCGGGGAGACGGTCGTGGGCGCGCTGACGACGTACGCCGACCTCGCGTCGTCGGCGACGCTGCGCGAGCGGGCGCGCGTGCTCGCGGACGCCGCCGGCGAGGTGGGCGACCGCCAGATCCGGAATCGAGGGACGGTCGGCGGCAACCTCGCCGCGGCGGACCCCGGCGCGGACCTGCCCGCGGCGGCGCTCGCGGCGGACGCGACCCTGCGGCTCGAAGGGCCGGACGGCGGCCGGTCGGTGGCGGCGACCGAGTTCTTCGAGCCCGACGGCGGGACGGCGGTCGCCGACGGCGAACTCCTCACCGAGGTGCGGCTCCCCGGCGCGAGCGGGGCGGGCGGCGCGTACGCGAAGAAGACCCACCCCGCGTCGGGGTACGCGATGGTGGGGGTCGCCGCGGCCGTCAAGGCGAGCGAGGGGGTGGTGACCGCCGCCCGGGTCGCCGTCAACGGCGTGACCGACCCGCCGACGCGGCTCCCGGGCGTCGAGGAGGCGCTCGTGGGCGACCCCACGGGGGCGGACGCGGCCGAACGGGCCGCCGCGGAGGCGACGGCCGACCGCGACGGCGCGACGCTCGTCGGTGACGTCCACGCCTCGGGCGCGTTCCGCGCGGAGGTGCTCCCCGCCGTCGCCGAGCGGGCGCTGACCACGGCGGTCGGGCGAGCGCGAGCGGACGGGGACGGCGATGCGGGCGATGAGGACGATGCGGACGACGCGGGCGCGGGAGGCGGGCGATGAGCCTGACCGACGCACCCGACGAACAGCGGGAGGCGGACGAGGCGGCCGGAGAGACCGACGACGAGGGCGGGAAGCTGGTGGGGCAGGGTATCGACCGCCGGGAGGACGCGGCGCTGTTGACCGGCCGCGCGACGTTCACCGACGACGCCGACGCCCCGCGGGTCGCCCACCTCGCGTTCGTGCGGAGCGAGGAGGCGCACGCGGACGTCGAGGCGGTCGACACGGCGGCCGCCGAGGCGCTCGACGGCGTGCTCGCGGCGTACACGTGGGCCGACGTCGAGGCCTCGGACGCGCCGGGCGTGCTCCCCATCTCGGCGGAGGCGCTCGACTGCGACCCGCCGGGCCACCCGGTGCTCGCGCGCGAGCGCGTCCGGTACCACGGCCAGCCGGTCGCCGCCGTGGTCGCGGAGGACCGCTACACGGCCCGCGACGGCGTCGAGGCCGTCGAGGTGTCGTACGACCCCCGGCCGGCGGTCGTCGACCCCGTCGAGGCCCGCGGCGCGGACGCGCCGACGCTGTTCGAGGGCGCGCCCGACAACGTGGCGGTCACGACCGACCTCGGCGACGAGGCGGCGACCGACGCGGCGTTCGCGGCCGCCGACCGGACCGTGGAGGTAAAACTGGAGAACAACCGGCTGATCGCGTCGGCGCTCGAACCGCGCGCGGCGCTCGCGGAGTACGACGCCGGGAGCGACGAACTCACGGTGACGATGACCAGCCAGTCGCCCCACGGCCACCGCCGGAAGCTCTCGGAGACGCTCGGCCTGCCCGAGCGCTCCATCCGGGTCGTCGCGCCGAGCGTCGGCGGCGGGTTCGGCCACAAGGGACACCACCACCCGGGCGAGGCCGCGGCGGCCTGGGCGGCGCGACGGCTCGGCCGGCCCGTGAAGTGGACCGCGACGCGGTCGGGCAACTACCTCGCGGGGGCGCACGGCCGCGACCACCGGACCACCGCGAAGATTGCGGTCGACGACGACGGCACGATCAGGGGGCTGCGCGCCGACACGGACGCGGGCGTCGGCGGCTACGGTCTCGGCGGCGGCGCGTCGCTCCCCGGCTGGTACGGGAGCCTGCTGTCGAGCGAGTACGCGGTCGACGCGGTCCACTGTCGGACCCGCTCGGTGTTTACGACCACCGCGCCGGTCCACTCCTACCGCGGGGCCGGCCGGCCCGAGGCCATCTACGTCACCGAGCGCCTGGTCGACGCCGCCGCCCGCGAGGTGGGGATGGACCCCGCGGAACTCCGCCGGCGGAACCTGATCGACCCCGACGCGTTCCCCTACGAGACCCCCACGGGCGCGACGTACGACAGCGGCGACTACGAACCCGCACTCGACGTCGCGCTGGAGGCGGTCGACTACGAGGCGGTCAAGGCGGCTCCGGACCGCGACGACGACGGCCGCTACCGCGGGGTGGGGCTGGCGTGTATGGTGGAGTCGACGGGGAGCGGCTTCGAGACCGGCCTGGTGCGCGCCCACCCCGACGGCACCGTCACGGTGTACGCGGGCACCCACTCGCACGGACAGGGGCACGGCACGACGTACGCCCAGATCGTCGCGGACGAACTCGGCGTCCCGTACGACGACATCGAGGTGGCGGAGGGCGACACCGAGCGGGTCCCCACCGGAACGGGGACGTTCGGGAGTCGGAGCACCGTCGTCGGCGGCAACGCGGTCGCCGAGAGCGCCGCCGACGTCCGCGAGAAGGCGACCCGGATCGCGGCCCACCGTCTCGACGCCGACCCCGCGGACGTGACGCTCGCCGACGGGACGTTCTCGGCGCCCGACGGCTCCGCGGTCGGGTTCGCGGACGTGGCGGCGGCGGCCCACGGCGGCGACCGGCCCGCGGGGATGCCCCCGGGGCTGGAGGCGACGACCGCCTACGAGTCGGAGGCGACGGCGTACTCGTTCGGCACCCACGCCGTCGAGGTCCGCGTCGACGCCGACACCGGCGAAGTCGACGTCGAGACGTACGTGGCGGTCGACGACTGCGGCGAGCGGGTCAACCCGACGATCCTCGACGGGCAGGTCCACGGCGGCGTGGCGCAAGGGGTCGGACAGGCCCGCTCGGAACACGCGGTGTACGGCGACGACGGCGAACTCCTCACCGGGTCGATGGACCGCTACGCGCTCCCGCGGGCGGCGTCGGTGCCGCACGTCGAGACGCGCGCGACGGTGACGCCCAGCCCGCACAACGACCTCGGCGTGAAAGGGATCGGCGAGGCCGGCACCATCGCCGCCCCGCCCGCGGTGGTGAACGCGGTGCTCGACGCGCTCGAACCGCTGGGCGTCGACAGCGTCGACATGCCGCTGACCGACGAGCGCGTCTGGCGTGCGATCCACGGCGAACCGGGGCGCTGAACCGGTAGACCGCTCGCGGGCGTCCGGCGGACCGAGCGTGACCGACGGTCGCGAACTACCGACGCTCGCGACGCCGGGACCGCGAGGCGTCGCCGCCCGAAACAGTTTTGTTCGCCACGTCGAACGGGCAGTCGACCGGTGTGAACCCGGTCCGGACGGACCGCGGCCGCGGTTCGGGGCTCCCGCCCGGTGACCACGGACCACCGGCTGGTATAACGGTCCCGTCGCACGCAAGCACAATCACGTAGTTACTTCGAGGCCGTGGAGTGAGTATGAAAACAGCGGACCGGGCCGACCTCCGCGAGGAAGTCGAGCGGCAGGAGGAGCGGATCGACGAACTCGAGGAGACGATCAAACAGCTCGCGTCGGAGGCGGGCGTCGGGCCGATGACCCAGTGTTTCCGGTGTGACCACGGGCGGCTCGTGATGCAGGACGGCTTCCTCGAGTGTACGAAGTGCGGCTACCGGACCGGGCTGTAGGGGTCGAGCGGGCGGCCGTCGACCGTCGAGGGAGCGACGACGGCCGGCACGCGGGGTCTCGTTTTGGCGGGGTCGTCGGTCGGGAGACGCTTCACCGAACTGCAACCGGCCGGTCGGTCGACGGCGTCCGACGAGCGGGGCGCTCCGGCGTCGCCGCCGCCGAACACGGAAAGAGCGGAACGGAACCGCCCGGAAGTCGCCCGGGCGCGCCGGCCCGGCGACCGCCGGCTCAGCTCTCCGACTCGCCCGCGTCGGAGGTGGAGGCGCCGACCGGGGCGTCGGTCCGCCGCTCGACCGCCTGGATGGCGCCGAACGCCGTCCGCATCCAGGTGTCGATGTCGTTGGCCTCGACCCGGCGCTGGAGCGCGCGGGTCCGCCACCGGCGTTCGGGCGGCGCCATCCGGAGCGCGTCGGCCAGCCCCTCGGCGGTGTCGGTGGCGTCCTGCGGCGTCACGCCCACCGCGTACTCGCCGAGGTAGTCGAACGCCCCCGCCTGGTCGCTCAACACGAGCACCCCGTCGCCGTCGCCCTGCGCGGCGACGTACTCCTGGGCGACGAGGTTCATCCCGTCGCGCAGCGGCGTCACGAACCCGACGTCCGCCCGGCGGTACAGCCCGTACAGCGTCTCGTTCGTCACGTACTCGGTGGTGTACACCACCGGCGTCCAGTCGTCGGTGGCGAACCGCTCGTTCACCTCGTCGACCCGCTGTTGGACCCGCTCTTGGAGGTCCTGGTACGCCGGGATGTTCGACCGGCTCTCGGTGCCGAGTTGGACGTACGTCACCTCGCCGCGGAGGTCGGGCTGGTCGTCGAACAGGCGTTCGAGCGCGTCGAGACGCTCCGGGATGCCCTTCGTGTAGTCGAGGCGGTCGACCCCCAACACGACCTTGTTGTTCTCGTCGACGCCCTTCTCGTCGAGGAACGCCGCGGCGGCGTCGCGCGCCTCGTCGGCGGACGCCCGCTCGCGGATGTCGTCGACGGGGACGCCCATCGGGAACGCGCCGAGGGTGGTCACCTCGCCGTCGTAGACGATCCGGCCGCGCTCGCGGTCGACGCGCGCCTCGTCGAGCGACTCCTCGACGCACTCGACGAAGTTCTCGCAGTAGCGCGGGACGTGAAAGCCCAGCAGGTCGTTGCCCAGCAGGCCGGCGAGCACCTCCTCGCCGTTCGGGCAGGTGCGGAACACGTCCCACGACGGCCACGGGATGTGCCAGAACTGCGCGAGCGCGGTCGAGTCGGGGATGCGGTCGCGGAGCAGCCCCGGCGCGACGCCGAAGTGGTAGTCCTGTAGCCAGACGACGCCGCCCGGCCGGGCGTGGTCGGCGACGGCGTCGGCGAACAGTTCGTTCACCTCGGCGTACCGCTCCCAGTAGGCGGGGTCGTCCCGGACCAGCGACATCGTGGAGTGACACAGCGGCCACAGCACCTGGTTGGCGAACCCCTCGTAGTACTGTTCGACCTGTTCGTCCGAGAGCCAGACCCGCCGGAGCGTGTAGCCGTCGCCCTCGTCCGCCTCCGGCGGGACCGACACGCAGTCGTTCTCGTCGACGACGTCGCGGTCGGCCGTGCCGTCGCCCCACGCGACCCACGTCCCGCCGCTGTCGCGGACCGCGGCGCTCAGCCCCGCGGTCAGCCCGCCGGTCGGTCGGTCGACGACCACCTCGCCGTCCTCGTCGTAGTCGTGGCGGAACGGCTGGCGGTTCGACACCACGACCATGTCCTCGGCGGACCAGTCGACGGCACCCGGCGTGCCCTCCGCCGTCCACTCCGACCCGCCCCCGTGCGTTTGATTCATACGCATCTGCGAGTTACCTAGTGGACGCCCGTGGCCGGGGTAACACCCCTGCTTGCGTGTGCACGCCTCCCACACCAGTCTCCCGGCATCCTCAGACCGACTCCTGGTCCTCTTCGTCGGGCGCCGTCCCCGACCCGCGGTCGCTGTACCCCTCGCGGCCGACGGCCCCCGAGCCGACCGAGTTCATCACGGCCTGCTGGACGTCGCGCGGCTCCTCGTAGTCGTCGCCGCCCTGCTGGATCGACATCACCTCCTCGAAGGTTCGGGTCTCGCCGTCGGGGAACGTCAGTTCGTAGTCGCCGTACTCGGAGACGAGTTCCTCCGTGGTCGTCGGGTAGTCGTGGCCCTCGAGTGCGTTCGACAGATCCTCGCCGAACTCGACGCCCTGTTCGCGCTCCGGTACCTGCCCTTCCTCGCTCGCGCCGTCGCCGGATTCGTCTGCCATACGTTCGGATTCGAGCCCCCCACGTGAAGGCGTTGTGGCAGCCGCCCGCTTGCCCCTCGCCGCGGGCGGCGAGCTGAGAGGCGAGGGATGAACCGGGGTGTTCGCGCCGCCGGGCGCTCAGTCGTCGTCGGCGAACCCGATGAACAGCGTGTCGTCGACGAGCGCCTCGGTGCCGCGGCGGATGCGCTCGGAGAGCGCCTGGTGGGAGACGCCCATCTCCTCGGCGAGTTCCTCCAGCGTGATCTCGCGGGGGACCGAGAAGTAGCCCCGGCGGGTCGCCTTCACCAGCGCCTCGTACTGCTCGGTGGTGAGACCGTAGCGGCCGGCGGGTTCGCCGTCCATCTGGCGGACCGAGTCCACCTCGAACGTCAGCCCGTGTTGGTCACAGAAGTCGTGCGTCTTCGAGAACAGCTTCCGCTCGGGGTAGAACACGCGAAACTGCCACCGCCGCTCTCGACCGATGGCGTCGAGGATGGTCGCCTCGGAGTTGGTGAGCATCTGTAAGAGGAGCTTGATGTTGTCGACCCACTCCATCCGGAGGAGCGACTCGTCGTCGAACTCGGCGAGCACCATCACGTTCTGGACGCTCGAATCGTCCTCGAACACCTCCTCGATCCGGTCGGCCGACGCGCCGCGCACCCACAGCATCGGCATGACCGCGTCCTCGCCGCTGTCGACGATCCGTTCGATATCGAACTCCAGGTCGGGGATCGTCTCGAGCGAATGCGCCAGCGCGAACTCGTTGGCGGGAACCGTTCCCCGTACGATGGTCGCCATGTGTTCGACGGCTGTAGGAATGTGGAGGGGTTAGTTACGTCGCTTCTAGTCGCAGACACAGGTAGCGTCCGCGACCGGGAATTCACCGATCGAATCACAAACGACGCAGGGGACGACAGTATCTCGCCGGTAATACCGCCATATCGCCCGCTTGGGCGATAAATACTGCGTTAACGCCCGACTTGCGACTGAACCTGTCACTATCTGTATCACAGACCGCCCGGGAGGGGTTCGACCGTCGAGCGCCAGCGACGCCCAGTCGAGATAGCTCGTCCGAACTCGTCCGTCCGCACGTGTACTCACGGGGTCCTAAACGGCGTCTCGGAGCGAAAATACGCTGGCGGCTTGCGGCCGGGCTCCTCTCAGTCGGGCCGCTCGCCGCTCCAAGCGTCGCCCGCGACGGCGTCCGCGCCCGCCCGTCGGTCGGTCGGCCCCTCGAACGCCGCCGCGAGTCGGTCGCGCATGAACTCCCGGCGGAGGTCGCGGGCGCGCTCGTCACGCAGGTAGTTCTCCACGACGACCGTCGGGTCGGCGCTCCCCTGTTCGTCGGCCACCTCGCCGACCAAGTCGAGAACCGGCCCGAGCACCGACGTGTACGCGTCGTACCAGAACCGGCGGGCGAGTTGAGGGGAGGGGCGCGCGCCGTCGACCGTGTCGGGTAGGTCGGCCGCCCGCGCCAAGTCGCGGAACCACGACCAGACCGTCCCGCGGGTGACGTGGCCGCTGGCGGCCTGCGCGGAGGGGAAGAGGTAGCCCGGCGGCTCGTCGTCGGTCGCGAGCGCGTCGAGACGGGCGGAGAGGGTCTCCTCGCCGTACAGCACGGACACCTCGCCGGGACCGTTCTTCCGCTCGTCGAACCGGACCGCGGTCACGTCGCCGCCCTCGCGGACGAACTGGTCGGCGTGGAGCGCCGCCGCCTCGCCCGCGCGCAGCCCCCACGCCGCGAGCGCGACCACGAGCAGGCGGTCGCGGGTCGACTCCGCGGCCGCCGTCAGCGCCCGGACGTGGGCGGGGGCGAGCGCCGGGGGGTCGGCGTCGGTCACCTCCCACTTGAACTCGGTGTACAGCCCGGTCGCCGGGTTCACCCCGGCGCGTTTCCGGCCGACGAGGTGGGTGTACCACTCGTCGACGACCGACCGAACCCGCCGCTTGGTGCGCGCGGCGTACCCCTCGGCGTCCAGCCGGTCGAACGCGGCGTAACACGCGTCGGTCGCGCGGTACGCCGGCACGTCGGCGTCGCGCGCGACCGGCGAGAGCAGGTCGTCGTCGCCGTTCGCCGCGGCGTACGCGCGGACGTAGAGGTTGAGCCGCCGGCGGAGCGTGTCGACCGACGCGTCCGCCAGGTCGGCGTGTCGCTTCCGCCGGCGCTCGACGAACCGGTCGAGCGCGTCGACCGTCCCTTCGTGGTCGCTGTTCCACTCGTAGCCGGCTTCCTCGTGGCCCAAGACCTCGGTCCAGAACTCGCCCAACGAGAGGTCGTGGTGGCGGCGGAGCGCCGCGAGGAACGACCGGAGGCCGCGCTCGCGGAACCACTCGTGTGTCGGGCGGTGGTCGGGCGGCTTCCCCTCGCCGTCGAGGCGGGGGAGAACCACCCGGCGGTACTCGTCGGCGAACCCCGCGCGGTCGAGCGTCGTCCAGCGGACGCCCGAGAAGTCGGGGCGGTCGCCGGCCGCGTCGCTCATCGCATCCCCCGGACGGCGCGGGTCGGCGCTCTCGAACGAGTCATGTTCGGGTGGTTCGGCGGAACTCTCTACTCACTAATAATTTTGTGGGGAAGACGGACCCGTGCAGTCCGTTCGACCCACGGCCGATCCGGGGCGAATCCGCCAAAACTAGGTAAATCGTATATCGCGATACGCAATGCGGAGAGGAGCGACGCTACCGGGCGCTCGTCCGGGTCCGCAGGACGGCCACGCCGCTGGCGGGTGGATAACTGGCGGGCAGAACGCCGAGTACCCCTACCCGGTGCCCGCCGCTGTACCCGGATCGTGGGGGTCGTCGGGAATAGGTCTTGTGTCGGTTCGGCCTTCCCGAACGGCCGCCGGGGCGCCGGAGCGCGGAGCGGGGGCCGTCAGGCCAGCCCGCGTTCCTCGACGCCGTCGCGGATCAGCGTCCCGCGCTTCCGGACGCGGTTGACGTACCGCTCGACCTTCTCGGGTTTCTCGCCGTAGTAGGAGGCGATCCACTCGACGTCCGTGTACGGTTGGGTGAGGAAGTACGCGACGAGGGTGTCGCGGCCGGCCTGGATGATCTCCGGCGGGACGCCGCGTTCGCCCGTGCCGGCCTCCTCGAAGCCGTTCACGTCGAAGTAGACGTCGGCGTACAGTTCGGCCAGGTCGGGGTCGTCGAACTCGATCCCCCGGTGGTGGGGCGCCTCGAACCGGTAGACGGTGGCTCCCTCTCGGGTCGTACACTCGACGATGCGGACGTCGAGGACGTACTCGCGGTGGGTCGATTCGGCTCGGTCGCCGGACGGGTCGTCCGGGGTCGGGTCGTCGGGTCGTGACATGGGTGATCTGGTGGGTGGAGTCTGACGGAACGCGGTTGCGGTCGAGTTACGGTCGGCGCACGAGCGCGAGTGCGGCCAGCAGGCCGACGGCGACGAACGCGAGGACGGCCGGGAGCGGGGCGGCGGTCGCGGTGGTGTCCCCGCCCGGGTTCCCCGCACTCTCGGCGGCGTCCGCGGTGGCGGTCGACGCCGCGGCGGCGGCGGCGGTGTCGGTGGTCCCGGCACCGGCGCTCCCGGCGGTGTCCCCGCCGGTCACCGTCACGACGCCCGCGCGCGTCGCCGGGTCGAGTGCGCTCCCGTCGTCGGCGTCGAACTGCCGCGGTTCGACGACGAGTTCGGTCTCGCCGGGCGCGACGCCCGCGAGTTCGACCGTCGCGAGCGTCACGTTCGACGCGCGGGGCTCGACCGCTCCCTCCACGTCGGCGGCTTCGAGCGTGACGCTCGCGCCGTCGTCGGCTATCGCCGGGTCGGTCGTCAGCCCGAACGCGTCGGGGTAGCCGGCCGAGTCGATGTGCGCCGTCTCGGGGTCCGACACCGAGAGGTCGAGGTAGTAGCCCGACAGTCCGTCGGGCGCGTCGGTGAGGACGACGCCGACGGTGACGGTGCCGTCGGGGGCGACGGTCGCGCCGCCGACGCGGACGGTCGGGGCGTCGCTTTGAGCCGCGACCGTCCCGGCGGCTGTGACCCCGCCGAGGAGGGCGAGCGCCGTCAGTCCGAGCGCCACCCCGCGCGGGCGGTCGGCGGCGAGCGTCGCGAGTACGGAAATCGGGTCGTATCGTGTCATGTGTGGTGTCTGTGGTGGATTCCGAGCGGGACCGGGCGGCCGTCGGCCGCGGGACCGACCGACGGTCGGACGCGACGGGCCGGCTTCAGCGCGGGTCGGGTCAGTTGACCTCTTCGTAGAGGGAGACCACGTCGTCGTAGTCGAGTTGGCCGTTCTCGTTGAAGTCGTACGCCGACTCGTTCATCCGGACGCTCTCGGAGTCGAAGTTCTCGAAGAGGATCTCGACGTCCTGGTAGTCCAGCCGGCCGTTGCCGTTGAGGTCCTCGTAGAGACCGTCGTTGTCGAGGTCCTCGGGGGCGGTGCCGTCGTCGCCGCCGACGTTCGACGGGCCGGCGACGAACACGCCCGAGAGCCCCTCGGCGTCGAGCGACTCGCCCGACTCGTCGTCCATCCGCTCGACGTCGACCGTCAGGTCGGTCGTCCCGGTGGCGTCGGCGCGGACGGTCAGCGACGCGAGTTCGACGTTGCGGCCGCCCGGCTGGACGCCCTTCTCGGTGTCGGCGAACCGCAGCGTAGCCGTCGACCCGTCGCTCGACACCGAACGCTCGGTCAGCCCGAGTTCGTCGGCGAACTCGACGCCCTCGATGGTCGCGACGTCGGGGTCGGAGACGCCGACCGTGAGCGTCGCGCCCGACACCCCGCTCGGGAGCGAGGTGGCCTCGACCGGCACGCTTGCGGTCTTCCCCTGCGCGACGGCCATCGACGCGACGTCGACCGTCACGTTGGGCTGGTAGACGTACAGGCAGTCGTTGGGGTACGACCGCGCGGGACCGCCGAAGCCGTCCTCACAGCAGAGGACGCGCCCGTCGCGCATCGCGTAGACGTTGTCGATGTTGCGGAGCGCGCCGTCGGCGGCTCCGGGGCTGTCGGTGAAGTCGGGACCGACGATGACCGGGTCGAGCCGCGAGACGTCGTAGTCCGGTTCGAGTTCCGCCCGGTAGACGACGCCGCCGTCGACGCGGTCCATCTGGACGTCGCCGGTGTCGTTCGCGAGGTCGTCGTTGAACTCGGAGATGCCGAAGTAGACGAAGTCGCCCGGCTCGGAGTCGTCGACGCTGTCGACGCCCTCCGCCTTGTTGAACTCGATCGAGGCGCCGATCTCCTTGGCCGCGGCGCGGGTCTCGAGGAACGGCACCCGGCGGAGGTCCTCGTCGACGCCGCCGGGACCGTGCTGTTCGTACTGTTCGGCCCACGCGAGGATGTCCTCGTTGCTGATGTAGTTCCGGTTGCCGTTTTCGATGACCTCCAGGTCGGCCTCCTTGAGCGCCGCCTCGGGGTCCGCCTCCCAGTCGGTGTCCGCGTGTGCGTCGAGGTAGTCGGCCTGCGTGATGTCGTCGTACTCGGCGATCCACGACTCCACCTCGCCGTTGGTGGCGTGGCCGAGCTCCATCCACTCGATTTCGAGCGGGGTCTGCGCCGGCGAGTTGCGGCTCCCCGACTCGGCGGCGTTGGCGGCGTCGTTGGTGATCTTCGGCGCGTACAGCGTGCCCGCGATGTCGTCGGTGTCGTCGTAGCTGTCGATCGGTGCGTCGGCGACGAACTTGTAGACCCCCTTGCTGTCGCCGTCCGAGCAGCCGTAGACGGTCTTGCGGTCGCCCTGGATGTCCGGCGCCTCCCAGGAGGCGCGGCCCATCACCCAGTACTTCATCGGCGTCGGCGGGTCGGCCGCGGGGTCGCGGATGTCCACGAAGTAGCCGTAGCGGTACGGGTTGGGGTAGACGTCGTCGATGGGCGTCGTCGCGAGGTTCTCCTCGCCGTCTTGGTCGGCCGGGTCGGCGCCGAGGTAGTACGCGAGGAACTCGACGCCGTCGAGCGCCCAGTACCCCTGCGGGCCGAACGCCTCGGCGACGTCGCCGCTCTCGGCGTACGTCTCGATGGCCGGCCCGATCTCCGTCGGGTTCGGCCGGTTCCAGAACTGACAGCCGCCGACGAGGCCGACGCCCGACTCCGCCTCGACGATCTCGCCGACCGTGTGGGTCAGGTTAACGCGGGGGTGCGCGTAGTTCTCCTCGGCGGAGATCATCGTGTCCCACGGGCTGAGGTCGCCGTAACAGTTGATCCGCGTCCCGCCGATATCGCGGAACGCGTCGGTGTTGACCAGGTTGCTCGCGTTCTCCAGGTCGGCGCTCCACTCGCCGTCGTCGTCCCGGCTGATCGGAACCCGCGAGACGTTACCCGGGCTGTTCTCCCAGTTGGTGAACAGGTACCCCTCGGTCCCGTCGTCGTTCGTCGGGACGAACTGGTTGCAGTCGGGGTTGCTCGCCGCCAGACCGTACTGGGTGCCCGCGAAGTAGGTGTCCGCTCCCGCGGAGTCGGCGCCGACCGCCCCGCTGTCGTCCCGGTTGATGATGTTCCGGCCGTCGGGGGTCCGGGTCACGCCCAGCAGCGCCGACCCGTCGCGGATCGGCTGGCGGCCGTAGAAGAGGACCTCGTACTCGCTGTCGACCGCCCGAACGTCGCCCTGTTCCTCGCGGGTCTCGGGGATGTCCACCTCGGTGAAGTCCTCGTTGCTCCCGTCGAACTGGAACTGGAAGCCGCTGAAGTAGCCGACCGCCGCCCGTCCGAACGGTTCGCCGTTCTCCGCGGAGGGGTGCTGGAGGCTGTACAGCAGCGACCCGTCCTCGAAGACGAACGGACCGGTCACCTCCGCGCCGAACGCGGTCGTCGAGAAGCGCTTGAGACTCCCCTTCACGCTCGGGGCGCCAGCCGTGTCCGACTCCGGTACTTCCTCCGCACTCGCGACGCCGGCCACGCTCGCACCGAGCGCGGCAGCGACCGACGACGCCATCAGGTTCCGCCGATTCAGGTCCACCATGCGAGTCAAGCGGTGGGTGTGCCGGTCAAATGCGTTTATATTGCGAATATAGTATCGAAACAAGATTGCCGAGACGGGGGTGTGTGAACGTTCCTCACCGTACCGGAGAGGCGTCGCTGACGCGGCCGCCGCCCGACAGCGCTACCCCGGGTCGGCCGTCGGCCCGCTCCGATTTAGGTGTGCCTAATAGTGCGTGCGCCACGGGTGGTAAAAGAAACCGAGGTGCGCCGCCGCCAGCGGTGGACGAGGAGAAGTATCATTTATCGTTCTATCAATTATATTCGATTGTTCTTCGATTCAGCACCAATCACTATTCTGGGTGTTTCGATCGTCGAAGGCGTCGTCCCCCGAATGCGTTGGGTATTCTTTACGGCCGTACGTGCGTAATCGAGCGGGGAGGAGCGCGGACCGGGGATTTATAAACGAACGGCGCGTCCGTACGGGTGTGGCAGAGTCAAACTCGTCCGGGGACTCACAGTCGTCCCGCCGCCGCAGTAAGGTCGAACGCGTCATCGACGAGTACGACCTGGGGGAGGCGGGGGACACGCTGGTGAGACGCTGGACCAGTGAGGGAGACGACCGGATGAGCCTCCGGGCACTGGCCGACTGGTTCAACACGCGGGTGTTGGAGGCGGCGCTCGAACGGAACGGGGAGACGCCGCTGGAGGGAGAGGTGGACAACCTCTATCGACTCCTGACCGACGACGACGCGAGCGCCGGCAGCCGCACCCAGGCGGAACGGACGCTCGAACGCGACGGAGTCGACCCGGAGGAACTCCGCTCGGACTTCCTCACCCATCAGACCATATACACGTACCTCACCAAGCGACGGAACGTCTCGCGGGAGGACACCGAGACGGACCCGATCGAGGCGGCCGAACGGCGCGTACAGGGCCTGCTCGGCCGGACGCAGGCGGTCGCCGAGGAGTCGCTCGGGCGACTAGCGGGCGACCAGATCCGGGTGGGCGACGCGGAAGTGTACGCCGACGTGTCGGTGTACTGTTCCGACTGCGAGCAGACGTTCGAGTTCGTCGACCTGCTCGAACGCGGCGGCTGCGACTGCGCGTGAGGCCGTAAGCGGGCGGACGGTCCCGCTACCGCCGCGCTTAATACCTCCTGTCCGAACTAAGGGACATGCCAACTGGTCAGGAAGCGGCACCGCACTGCACAGTGCGCGCGGAGAACATCGGGGGGATCGACTCGACGGAACTGACCCTCTCGTCGGGGGTAACGGTGCTCTCGGGGCGGAACGCCACGAACCGGACGTCGTTCCTCCAGGCGCTGATGGCGGGGCTCGGAGGGGACCAGGCGACGCTCAAGCGCGACGCGGACGAGGGGCGCGTCGAGTTGGAGTTCGACGGAGAGACGTACACGCGGACGCTGACGCGCGGCGGCGACGGCGTCGTGATGGGGGGCGACCCGTACCTCGACGACGCCACCACGGCCGAACTGTTCGCGTTCCTGTTGGAGTCGAACGAGGCGCGGCAGGTCGTCGAGCGCGCGGGCGACCTCCGCGAGGTGATCATGCGGCCCGTCGACACCGACGCGATCCAAGCGGAGGTGTCGCGGCTGACCGACGAACGACAGGACGTCGACTCGCGGCTCGACTCGCTGGAGTCGCTCGCCGACCGCCTGCCCGACCTCGAACGGCGCCGGACGTCGCTCCGCGAGCAGATCGAGGAGAAGGAGACCGAACTCGCCGACAAGGAGACCGAAATCGAGGAGGCCGACGCCGAGGTCGAGGAGTCGCGGTCCGAGCAGGTCGAACTCGAGGAGACGTTGGAGGAACTCCGCGACGTGCGGTCGTCGCTCGAGGACGTCCGGTTCGACATCGAGACCGAACGCCAGAGCATCGAGGGGTTGGAGGACGACCTCGCGGAGTACGAGTCGGAGCTCGCCGACCTGCCGGAGACGCCCGCGGGCAACGTCGCGGACTTGGAGGACGACATCGAGCGGCTGCGGAGCCGCGAGCGCGACATCGAGTCGACGCTCAACCGGCTCCAGCGCGTCGTCCAGTTCAACGAGGAGATGCTCGACGGCTCCGAGACGGAGCTCCAGTCGGTGGTCGAGGGGAGCCGCGAGGGCGACGGCTCGGTCACCGACTCGCTGGTCGAGGGGGAGACGGTCACCTGCTGGACGTGCGGCTCGGAGGTCGACCCCGGGCGGATCGAGGAGACGCTCGACGTGCTCCGCGAGACCGCCGCCGAGAAGCGCGCCGAGCGCAACGAGGTCCGCGAGGAGCTCGACGAGATCGAGTCCGACCGCTCCCAGTACGAACGACAGCAGCGCGAGCGCGACCGGCTCGAACGCCGGATCAGCGAGACCGAGAGCGAACTCGACCGGCGGCGCGACCGGATCCCCGACCTGGAGGACGAGCGCGACGACCTCCACGCGGAGATCGAGGAGCTCGAGTCGACCGTCGACGAACTCGAGGGCGCCGACCAGAGCCCGCTGCTCGACCTCCACCGCGAGGCGAACCAACTGGAGTTCGAGATCGAGCGGCTGGAGGGGGAGGTCGAGGACGTCGACGCCGAGATCGACGACATCGAGTCGCAGCTCGACGAGCGCGACGACCTGGAGGCCCGCCGCGAGGAGATCGGCGAGGAACTCACCGACCTCCGGACGCGGATCGACCGGATCGAGCGGTCGGCGGTCGACGAGTTCAACGAGCAGATGGCGACCGTGCTCGACATCCTCGACTACGAGAACCTCGACCGCGTCTGGATCGAGCGCCGCGAGACGACCCGGCAGGAGGGCCGCCGGAAGGTCGAGACGACCGTGTTCGACCTCCACGTCATCCGGAGCACCGGCGACGGGACGACGTACGAGGACACGATCGACCACCTCAGCGAGTCCGAGCGCGAGGTGATCGGGTTGGTGTTCGCGCTCGCGGGCTACCTCGTCCACGAGGCGTACGAGGAGGTTCCGTTCGTCCTGCTCGACTCGCTCGAAGCCATCGACTCCGAGCGGATCGCCGACCTGGTCGACTACTTCGGCGAGTACGCCGACTACCTCGTGGTCGCGCTCCTCCCCGAGGACGCCGCCGCGGTCGACGACCGTCACGAGCGCGTCGCCCCCGCCTGAGACGCGCCCGACGCGCCCTCGGCGCGACCCCGCCGGCCCGCCGACGGCTCCCTTCCGGCACCACCGCCGACGCCCGTCCCCCGTCGCCGGAACTATTCGTGTCCGTGTTCCGATTCGACGAGCGTCGACTACGTGTAAGCAGACCGTACTCGATCCGAACGTGAGTAGTATCGTATCATTCTTCGGCGGCGGAGGCGAGCCTCCCAAGCGTCGACGGGAGCCCGGGGCGCCGCGCGGGTCGGCTCAGGCGCCGTCACGGACCGTCTCGACGAACGCCGCCTCCGCGTCGCGCCACGCCGCGACGACCCGGTCGTGTTCCTCGTCGGCGTCGCCGCCGGTCCGGCCGTGGTCGTCGAGCCACGCGGCGGTCCGACGGACGCCCTCCTCCCAGGAGACGGTCTGTTCGAACCCCAGGTCGCGGCGCGCCTTCGCGTTGTCGAACACCGCGCTGAACCGGTAGTGGTCCCGTAACCCTCGCGTCCGGTCGGGGAGCGCCTCCCGCAGCGTGTCGGTCGGGACGTAGACCAGGTCGGGGTCGGGCGCGTCGAGGGCGTCCGCGGCCCGGCGGTGGTACTGGTTCCACGTCATCGGGTGTTCGCCCGTCGCGTGGTACGCCTCGCCGACGGCCTCCTGGTTGCCGACCGCGCCGACGAACGCGCCCGCGACGTCGTCGCGGTGGCAGGTGGCCCAGACGGTCGAGCCGTCGCCGTGGACCACGATGGGGTCGCCCGCGCGGAGGCGGTCGATGTACGCCGCACCCGTCGAGAGCGTGTCGTTGAGCGTCCCGCCCTCGCCGTACGTGTCCCACGGGCGGATGATCGTGACCGGGAAGCCGTCGGTTCGATACGCCTCGAAGAGGACGTCCTCGCAGTCGGCCTTCTTGCGGCCGTAGTCGCTGACCGGCGGCGCCCGCGCGGCCGACTCGGTCACCGGCATGTCCGCGACCGGGCGGTGGTAGACGTCGATGGTCGAACAGAACACGTACTGGTCGACCTCGCCCGCGAACGCGTCGACCGCCCGCTCGACCTCCGCGGGGTCGAACGCCACCATGTCGACGACGCAGTCGACGTCGAGGCCGTCGGTCGCCTCGGCGAGGGCGCCGTCGTCGGTCCGGTCGCCGGTCACCCGGTCGACCGACTCGGGGATGGCGGCGTCCGTCTCGCCGCGCGTGAACACGGTGACCTCGTGGCCGGCGTCGACCAGTTGTCGGGTGATACCGGTGCTGATCAGCCCGGTTCCGCCGATGATGAAGACGTGCACGCCCGTTCGGACACCGTCCGAGCGGATAACTCCCGTCGGTCGGACAGCCGACGCGACACGCCGTGAGCGGAACCACTACGTCGGCGACGCCCCGTCGGGAGAGTGGATGAGTCAGTACACGGTCGCCGTCGTCGGGACCGGTCCCGACCCGGCGAACCCGACGGTCGAGGGGTTCGCCATGGGGTATCGCCACGCGGAAGCGTTCCGGAACGACGACCGCTGCCGGCTGGTGGCGTGCGCCGACCTGGTACCGGAGCACGCCGCCGCGTTCGCCGACGAGTTCGGCCTCGACGAGACGGCCGTCTTCGCCGACTACGAGCGGATGGTGGCGTCGGTCGAACCGGACGTCGTCAGCGTCGCGGTGCCGCCGGCGGCCCACGAGGAGGTGGTCGTCGGCTGTGCGCGGGCGGGCGCGGTCGAGGCGGTCCACTGCGAGAAGCCGATGGCGCTGACGCTCCGGAGCGCCGAGCGGATGGTCCAGGCGTGCTGGCGGCGGGGCGTCCAGTTGACGTTCAACCGCCAGCGCCGGTTCGGCAAGCCGTTCACCGAGGCGGCGCGGCTCGTCGAGGAGGGCGCGGTCGGCGACCTCGAACGGGTCGAGATCGGGTGGGGCGACTTCTTCGACACCGGCGCGCACGCGGTCGACCTCGCGGGGATGTTCGCCGGCGACCGGCCCGCCGAGTGGGTGATCGCCCAACTCGACTACCGCGACGAGGACGTCCGGTTCGGCGCCCACCAGGAGAACCAGATGTTCGCACAGTGGCGCTACGAGAACGGCGTCCACGGCGTGCTCTCGACGGGTGAGGGGAGCGGCCTGGTCGACGCACCGTTCCACCTCCGCGGCTCCGACGGCGAGATACGGATCGGCGGCGACCCGATGCTCGAACTCCGACGGGGGGACGGCTGGGAGGCGGTCGACGTCGGCGGCGAGACGATGCACGGCGCGCCCGGCGACGCCGACCGGTTCGGGTCGAGCTTCCACGACCGCTCGGTCGCCGCGGTCGTCGACGCCCTCGACTCCGGCGAGGAGTCGGCGCTGTCGGGGCGGACGGGGCTGAACACGGCCGAGATACTGTTCGGCGGCTACGAGTCGGTCCGGCGGCGCGGACGGGTCGACCTCCCGCTCGACATCGACGACAGCCCGCTGGAGGCGATGGTCGAGTCGGGCGCGCTCTCGCCCGAACCCGCGAGCGACCCCGGGGCGGAGTGAGGGGCGCGAGCGGCGGTCCGGCGGGTCCGCGACGGGTCCCGCGTCCCGCCTACCAGTACGCCGCGACCACGTCGTCCGCGTGATCCAGCGTCGCGTACGAGTCGGGGCGGTCCTCCGCCTCGTAGGTCAGCCAGTCGGCGTCCATCCCGCGGACCGCCTCGACCGTCCGGGCCACGTCGAGGTCCCCCTCGCCCACCTCGACCACGTCGCCCGCGTCGGCGTCGTAGTCCTTGAGGTGGACCAACTCGACCCGGTCGGCGTGGGCGTCGAGGAAGTCGAGCGGGTCGGAGCCGGCGGCGCCGACCCAGCCGAGGTCGACCTGGAAGCCCACCCGGTCGGTCCGCTCGATCAGCCGCTCGATGGCGGGTGCGCCGTCGAGGTCGGCGAACTCCTGGTCGTGGTTGTGGTAGTGGAGGTCGAGGCCCCGGTCGGCGAGTGCGGCGGCGGCGGCGTCGAGGCGGTCGGCCGCGTCGTCGACCGCCCCGGCCGATTCGAAGTTGTCGGGGTCGAGCCACGGCACCGCGACGGTCTCACAGCCGAGTTCGCTGTACGTCTCGGCGACGCCGTCGGGGTCGGACTCGATCTCGTCGAGACCGACGTGCGCGCCGGCGGCGTCGAGACCCGCGCGGTCGAGCGCCGCGGACAGGTCGTCGACGCTCGCGCCGTCGAGTCCGGCGAACTCGACGCCGTCGAACCCCGTCTCGCCCACCCGCTCGATCACCGTCGAAAGCGGGTCGTCGACGGCGTGGAGGCTGTACAGTTGGAAGCCGATGGCGGTCATACCTCGGCCGTCGCCGGTCGGAGACATAAGCGTCGGTGGTCGTCCGGGTCGGCCGCTCCCGCGTCGAGCGTTCGACCCGGACGGCCGCTCCCGCGCGAGCGCCGCGTCGCTACGCGCCGTCGGGCGGCCACTCGCCGTCGGCGGGCACCGCATCGCGCGCCCGCAACGCCTCGTAGCAGGCGTTGACGTGGTGGTAGCCGCTCTTCACTTTGGGCACCTCGTCGATACCCTCCGCCACCGCGCCCTCGGGGGTGAGCCGCTCGTAGCGGACCCCGTACGCGTGGTTGGTGGCGTGGTCGTGGAGGTAGGCGTGGACCCGGTCGAACCACTCGTCGTAGCGGTCGTCGCCGGTCGCGGCGGCGAGGCGGGCGGCCGCCCCCAGCCCCTCTTCGAGCGCCCAGGTGTACTTCCCCTCGACCACCGGGTCGCCGTCGCGGTCGACCGTGTAGTGGAAGCCGCCCCGGTCGTCGTCCCAGCCGTCGGTCACGGCGGCGTCGAAGAACCGCTCCGCGCGGTCGAGATACCAGTCGGCGCCGTCGTGTGCGTCGAGGGCGACGAGGAGCTTCGCCCACTCCAGCAGGTGGCCCGGCTGGTAGCCCCACGGCCGGAACAGGTCCCGCGGCCGGTCGCGGTTGTAGCTCCAGTCGACGTCCCAGTCGGCGGTGAAGTGCTCCCAGATCAGGCCGTCGGCGGCGTCCGCGCCGTCGCGGGCGACCCGTTCGGCGACCGAGACGGCGCGGTCGAGACACCGGTCGTCGCCGACCGCCTCGTACGCTGCCAGCAGCGCCTCGCAGGCGTGCATGTTGGCGTTCTGGCCGCGGTACGTCGGCTCGACCGGCTCCCAGTCGGCGGTGCGGTCGCTCGCGTACGCGCCGTGTTCCGGCTCGAAGAACCGCTCGTCGAGAAGATCCGCGGTCTCGGTCACCAGCCGCTCCGCGCGGCCGATGCCCGCCTTCGCGGCCGTCGCGTACGCCAGCAGGACGAACGCGTGGCCGTACGTCGACCGGGTCGCGTCGGTCACCTCGCGGCCGGCGAACTCCAGAGCGTACCCCCCGCGGTCGGCGTCGTACGCGACGTTACGGAGGTACGAGAGGCCGTGTTCGGCCGCCGGCACGCACCAGACCGGGCCGCCGAGGAGCGCGCCGACCGCGAAGCCGAAGACGAACCGCGCGGTCGGGACGAGGTGTTTCGTCCGCCCGTCGTACACCGCGCCGTCGCGGTCGCTCACCTGCGCGACGTAGCCGCCGAAGTGGGTGTCGAGCGAGCGGTCGCGGTGGAACCGGAGGACGCCGAGCGCGTCCCGGCGGAGCCACTCGGGCGATCGGAAGGGGGGCGACATCCTGTCGGTAGCTCGCCGCCGGGGGACGAAAAAGGACCCGCACAGAGGGACCCGTACGGTCGTCCGGACGTTCAGGATGGTCGGGGCGGCCGCGACCGACCGGGCCGCCGCGGCACGGTCGGCTACCCGGCTACGGCGGGTGCGACTCGTGCCACTCGCGGCAGACCGTCTCGAGCGACCGCTCGTCGTGGTCGGGTCCGACCGGGAACGACTCGGTCCGGCTGTCGAGGACGTCCGCCTCGCCGTCGCCCGCGTCGACCAACCGTCGCTCCTCGACGGTGACCGTCGGGCGGGCGACGTCGGCGTCGTCGACGACGAACTCGCGTTCGACGGTGTGCTCGCGGCCGTCGTCGCCGGGGAACGTGTACGACCCGAAGAAGGCGTAGTCCTGGTCGGGCGTGGTGTTCTTCTCCTGGAACGTCGACTCCACCGGCCGGTCGTCGAGTTCGCCGCGGCCGTACGCCGAGAGCGACGACCACTCGTCGTCGCCGCCGACGCGGCGCATCCACTCGCCGAGCGACTCGTCGCCCTCGGGTTGGGTCTCGCTCCGCCGGAGGAGGGTGACGCGCTCGGCGTCCTCGTCGAGTTCCCCCTCGTACACCACCTCGTCGTCGGGGTCGAACACGTAGCCGGTCCCACCCGCGCCGCCGCCGGCCATCCCGATCCAGCGCGACTCGACCGAGACGTTCCGGTCGTCGTCGGGCGCGTCGACCGGCCACTGGTCGAACCGGGCGTCCGTCTCCTCGTTCGGGTCGTCGCCTGAGCGACTCATACCGCCCGATCGACCCCGATCGAACTAAAGCGCTGTTGCCCCTCAGACCGGGTCGAGGTCGTACCCCCACTCGCGGAGCACGGCCGCGACGAGGTCGGGGTTGCGCTGGGCGAGAACCATCGCCGCCTCCCGGTAGTCGGACTTGTACACCTCCTCGCCGAGCGAGGCTTCGAGCGCCGCCTGGAGGTCGGACTCCCCGTCGATCACCTCCTCGCGGAGGAAGAACGGCACCTGGCTCCGCCCCTCGTTCACCGTCTCCCGGCGGAGGGTGTACGGGAGCGACTCCACCGTCGGGCGGGCGTCGGTGGCGTCCGTGTCCGCCGCCGGCTCCCCCTCGCCCGCGTCGGCCGCCCCCTCCCCGGGTTCGCCGTCGGGCGCGTCGGCCGAGTCGGCCGCCCCCCCGCGGTCGGAACGGTCCTCGTCGGCCCGCCCACCCTCCGCGGCCGCTTCGCCGCCGTCGCCGTCGTTTCCGTCGTCGCCGTCGTCCAACCCCGCGTCGCGCGACCCGGACTTGAGCCCCATCAGACGCTCACCTCCGGTTCGTCGGTGCCCGTCTCGGGCGTCGGCAGCCCGGCCTCGCGTTCGAGGTGGCGCGCGAGTCGGTCGAACCGGTCGAGCGTGTCGAGTTCGTACTCCCGCTTCCGCGAGCGGTGTTCCTCGACGTAGCGGTAGGGGCTACACTGCTGTTTCCAACACCCCTCCATCAGCGACCCGCGCTCGCCGACGACGACCGGGATGGGGAAGCCGCTCCCCCGGATCTCGTCGAGGATCTCGCGCTGGTCGCGGGTGTCCTTGTAGCCGACGGGGACCACCGCGAGCACGCCCACGTCGACGTCGATGCTCGCCTCCAGCCCGTCGACCAGGTCGTCGAGCCCCTCGATCGACTCTTGACCCTTCGCGGTCGCCTCGAACGGGATGACCACGTTCCGCACGGCCACGAGCGCGTTGTAGAGGATCGGACCCGCCTTCCCGGCGGTGTCGACGACGACCACGTCGTAGTCGTCGCGGACGCCCGCCCCGCTGAGCACGCGGTGGAGTTGGCCGTACATGCTGTACGCCTCGCCGAAGTTCTCCGCCTGCTCCTTCTCGTTGAGGAGGAACTCGTGGAGGTCCTCGAGCATGTTGTGCGAGGGGACCAGGTCGACCCCGGCTTCCACCTCGATGGGCAGGTCGGCGAACGCACCCTTCGGCCGGCCGACCAGGTGTCGGACGAGGTTGTCCGCCTCGGGGTCGCCGCGGTCGTACTCCGGGCCGAACAGGTAGGTGAGACTCCCGTTTTGGGTGTCCATGTCGATCGCGAGCACGTCGTGGCCGGCGCGAGCGTGGCTCACCGCGAGCGTCGCCGCCGTCGACGTCTTGCCGACGCCGCCCGCCTCCGACACCGGCGCGTAGGTCAACATACCGGAGTAGCTATCGCCGCCACACATAAGCTTCAGTCAGACAGTGTAGCGACGAGAGATAACTATAGTCTATAGCTATACCTTTCAGCTATACCGCCCGACTATACCGATCGATTATAGACTCAGACTATACTATCCAACCATACTGCTCAACTATAGTTTAGAGATGCACCGGTGAGCTACACTCCGGGGCGATACCCGTCGGCGACAGTCGGCAGAGCCACCGCCGGTCGTGGAAGGGGCGAGCGACCTACGGGATGTTTGGCGGCTCGGGCGGCCCGCGACCGGGACCGTCCCGCCGCCGGCTCTCGGCCGCGAGCGCCGCGGTGACGACGCCGCCGACCGCCATCGGCGCCCAGTAGGTCGCGACGCGGTACAGCACCACGCCGGCGGTCGCCCCGCCGACCGGGAGACCGCCGGCGCCGACGAGCAGGCCGACCAGCGCCGCCTCGACGCCGCCGACGCCGCCGGGGAGCGGCACCGCGACGGCGAGCAGGCCGACCGGGAGGACGAACGCCGCGAGACCGACCGACACCGGGTGACCGACCGCGCGCATCGACAGCCAGAACGCGGCGACGAGGGCGGTCCACCCCGCGGCCGACAGCCCCAGACAGGTCGCGAGACAGCGGCGGTTCCCCACCACGCGTTCGACCCCGCCGAGGAACGACGCCACCCGGGCGGCGAGCCGCGACGGGTCGACCGGGAGGACGCGACCGGTGACGCGGTTGGCGGCCGCGACGGCGGCGACGGCGACGCGGACCGCCGCCCGCCCGGCGTCGTCGCGGGCGCGCCAGCCGACG
>NZ_ASGZ01000069.1 GCF_000495475.1 Candidatus Halobonum tyrrellensis G22
GTAACGCTGTATCGCTGTTTCCGTGTTACAGCCACCCGACGCTGTCGCGGGCCTCCCGCTGGACCTCCGGCGAGTAGCTTCCCCGGTAGTGCTCCAAGAACGTCTCCAAGTCGGACCAGCCACCCCATTCACAGACGAGGAGGGGGTCGACCTCGGCGGCGCCGGCGAGCAGGGTCGCCCACGTCCGCCGGAAGTCGTGCGCGGAGAGGTCGAGCCAGCCGTCGTCGTCGTACTCGGCGGCCGCCCGCTCGGCGTACTGCTTGACCCACCGGCGGACCGTCCGGGTGCTGGCGTCGACGAGCGGCGCGTCACTCGGCTCCTCTCGCACGTCGTCGACGGTCCGGATGGTAGTGGCGAGGTTCGGCGGCACGGGCGTCTCGCGGTACTTGTCGCCCTTCGCGGCGTCCTCCCGAACGCGGAGCATCGTCCCGGCGGGGCCGTCGACCACGTCCGCCGGGGTCACCGCGACGATCTCGGCGCTCCGGAGGCCGCACCGGAGGCCGAGTCCG
>NZ_ASGZ01000070.1 GCF_000495475.1 Candidatus Halobonum tyrrellensis G22
GCGACCAGGACGCCGACGCCTACCCTGACCCCGACGGGTTTCAGACGTACCCTCGTGGGGTTGAAGCATTGGATGCTCCCTGTGTTGTACAGGTTGGACACCTGTTTCAGACGTACCCTCGTGGGGTTGAAGCAGCTCAGCCGACGAGTCACTAACAGACACGTTGTAGTTTCAGACGTACCCTCGTGGGGTTGAAGCATCCAGCCGTCGACAACGGCCTGGACGGCGCCCGTGAGTTTCAGACGTACCCTCGTGGGGTTGAAACTCCCCGTTCGCCCGAGCGGAAGCGGCGTATGTAACCTGGTTTCAGACGTACCCTCGTGGGGTTGAAGCGGAGAGAGCAGCCGCCTGCTCGATCGGAGTCACGTGTTTCAGACGAACCCGTTATTCGGCCCCAGTCGAGTTGCTCGGCGAATACAAACGATCACCAGTAGTGACTGCGAACACGGTTCTCACGCTGCTGAAGAAGCAGACTGGAATCGGATAGAACCCTCTCGGAGGCTAATGAGGCCTGTCGACTAGGGGCGGCGCTGTCGTGACAGTGACGAACTGAGATGAGAGATGGAGATCTCGACACAGTTGCCTTAGAACCGTATTGAGTCTAGTCGCCTCCCCCAATTCGGCCGCTATCACGCATCACGGCCTCTCTATACAAGCTGCAGTCTCATCTTCCACGGTTGCCCAGAAGTTGAGACTAGTGCTCTCAATGCAAATGGCTACTGCCCTGGCTGTCCGTCGAGAGACAGCCTATCATGTCATCCGATCAATACCTTCACAAAAATCTGGGAACGATTGTGGAGATGGTCTCTCAGAGACCGTTTCAGGCCTGATTCAGGCTACTCCCCGTGCGGTCGGAGCTGTTCCGGTAGTTCCGTAGTTTCTCCCGTATGGACCTCCCAGAGGGACGCGTATAGTCCGTCACGTTCAACCAATTCTTCGTGGTAACCCGATTCCACGATCCGTCCGTCACGGAGCACCAGCAATCGGTCGGCCTCTCGAACTGTCGAGAGTTGGTGGGCGATCACGAACGTCGTACGTGAAGCGCTCAGATCAGAAAGGCTCTCCTGGATCAGCAACTCGGTCTGATTGTCGACGTGGCTAGTCGCTTCGTCGAGAATCAGGATCGGGGGATCCTTGAGAAGTGCGCGGGCAATCGCAATCCGCTGGCGTTGCCCGCCTGAGAGTTTCACGCCCCGTTCGCCGACTGCAGTGTCATACCCGTCCGGAAGATCACGGATGAACTCGTGAGCGTTCGCCCGCTTGGCCGCTTCGACGACCCGCCGTTCGTCGGCGTTCGGATCACTGTACGCGATATTCTCGCGGACAGTACCTCCGAACAGGAATGGGTCCTGACTCACGTAGCCGATCGCCCCGCGAAGGCTCCCCACGGTCGTCATCGACACGTCGGTGCCGTCGATCGTGATCGTCCCCTCGTCGGTATCGTACAGCCGAAGTAAGAGCTTCAGCACCGTCGATTTTCCGGCTCCCGTCGGCCCCACGAGTCCGACGAACTCACCGGGTTCGGCTTCAAAGGTAACGCATTCAAGGGTCGGGCTGTCGGCGCCCGGATACGTGAACGAAACGTCGCGGTATTCCACGCGTCCGTCGACGTGTTCCAACTGCTCCGCCTCATCTGACCCCGATATTCTGCTCGGGTAGTGAAGGAGGCCGAACACCCGCTTGGTCGACGCTCTCGCATCGGTATACGTATCGACGAGGTCTCCGATCTGAGAGGACTCCTGGACGAGTCGCCGTCCGTAGAAAAGGAATGTCACGAAAAGGCCTGCGGAGAGCGGGGAGGAAAACACGAGCGGGGGCCCGAACAGCGCCCACCAGCCGCCGACGACGACGATGGTGAGGGACATCACTTCGGTGAGCAGCCGGCGAGTCGAGTAGAACAGTCCCGAGAGTTTGGCCGCACGCCAGTCGGCTTCCCAGAACGCTCGTGAGTGCGATCGATGCTGCGCGCTCTCTCGTCGTTCCGTGCTGAACGTTTTGATAGTCTCGATGCCGCCGATAGCGTTCTGCACGTGTGTGTTCAATTCCCCAACTGCCGATCGTCGTTCGTCGTAGCGGGGCTCGATCGCCCGTTGATAGACATACACCAGCCCGAGCATCACGGGGAGAAACGACATTGAGAACAGGGTTAGTTGCCAGTGAAGTCCGATCATGAAGGCGAGAAGTCCGACCAACAACGTAGTCGACTCGATGGACTGTCTGAGTCCGCCTAAGAGAAACTCTTGTAATTGGTTGACATCGTTGTTGAGGACGCTCATGACGTTTCCCGTCGCTTCGGTCTCGAAAAACGCCATATCGAGCCGCTGGGTTGCATCGTAGGCGTCTGTCCGGAGGTCGTGCAGGATTGATTGCTGGAACCAGCGGAACGTCACGACCTGTACGGCCTGGGTAAGTGCTGTCGCGAGGGCGGTCGCAACGAATAGACCTGCAATCAATCCGAACTGCCCACGTGTGCCCGAGGGAATCCAAGCGTGTGGCACGAGTACGAGGGATAGTGTGGTCCGCTGTCCGGTGAAGAAGGCGTCGAGTGTAACGCCGAGAAGGTACGGTGGGACGAGCGTGAGTAGTTGATGGAGAATCGTGGTACAGACGGCAATAGCAAACACCCCCGTGTTCCCCGGTACATATCGCCTCATCAGGGCTATGATCGGATCGGAGTCTCCGCTGTCCGCCTCGTACACCGCCGAAATGTCCGGGTGCCGTTCGTCCCCAGTCATACGTCGGAGGACTGTCTCCATTCGATGGCCAACCCGGGTGAGTTTCTATTCCGGCTGTGACTGAAGAACGTGGCAGATACTCGTGTTCTTCGTAGTGGTCGCAGCTGCAATCGTCCGGTCCACAGTCGCGCTTGCGCTCGTGTACAACCGTCGTTTGTAGATCGGTGCTTCAGTAGTGTTCGCAGTGAGCGACGGTCCCGTATCATCTGTGTGAGCCGCTGACGGGCGGCGGCCGGCCATAGCACAGCCTCGAGCCACGGCTATGGCCGTGAGAAGACGCCCGAGTGTTCCGCCAGGTAGAAGATAAGTGCTTTGGGGACCAGGAGACGGTACTCATCGAATACCTGGCTCGCCGTCCCGAGATCTGCGAGAAACTGGGCTTGGAGTCGATTCCCGCTCAGTCGACGCTATGGCGAAGCTGCCATACACGCTTCACGAAAGATCTCCGTGAGACTATCGGGACGTTTGCTTGAACGATCCTTATCACCGCTCAGAACGCGGGTATCATGGTTCCGTGTAAGCCGGATCGAACGAGGAATCGGGTAGTGAGGTGCTCTATTCGGGTTAGCGCGCCGTCTCAGTGGCTACACTGCTGGAAATATCGATCATTCGCCCATATGGTTGGGAGTATAATAAGAATGGCCGCTTGGAGAGTGATCTGAGGTAGTTTGCGTAGACTGCATCACCCAAATTCGCGCATCAGAGCCCGCTATACCCGTTGTAGTTTCAACTTCTCGGGTCAACAGTAGTTGAGACTGGCGTTCTCGATGCATACGGCGTGATCGGCTCTGATAGCGTTCAAGATGAACCTCCTTGGACAGGATAGTAGAACTGCCTCCTCCCCACCGAGACGTAAATTAGAGTTCTGCCGTATAGTCGGGGATTACGGTCTCGAAGAGATTACCACAGCACTCCCAGAGGAGTTTCGGAGGAGACTCTGCTTCGAACACGGCCCCTTCGTAGTGTGGCGTCTCCATTGAGGCCGTCTGGTACTGAAAGTGCGCTACACCGAGATCGTCGTGATCTTCATCTTGGTGCCAGCCGCAATGGAACTCCAAGTTTGGATCGGCGTAGTCGATTCTGAATTCGTCATGGGGCGGCGTCAGTTTCCAGTGGACCTCGAGCTGTGGTGACTCAGACCCGGTCGGTGGAACGACTCGCTGTGGGTCGATCTCAGCGGCGAGGTACCGTTTCTGGATCGCGTCTGGCTCGAACCGGACGGAGATGACTTCGACTTGTCGTTCCAGTACGTCCTTGAGCGTCCGATAGAGAGCCGGGTTTTCCGCTCCAGGCTTCATGCGGAGGCGGAGCGCCGCTCACCGGGGAAACGGTCGTAGAGCCGGAGCGCGTCTTCAACGAGACGACGGCGCGTTTTGAGGTGGTCCCACTCACGGGCCGCCTGACGACGTTCACGCTCGTCCGTAGCGTCTTCTGTCCTCCCGAGGCTCGCGCGTAGTTCGTTGGGGGTTTCGACGTCGTATTTGGCCTTCCACGCTCGAATCTGTTCGTTCATCTCTTCGAGACTCGCGGCGAGGTCGTCAGGCGAGTGTTCTTCGTAGAGCTCGCGCATCTCGATGAGGTACTGACCGACGGGGTCAGGCTCATACGTGGTCTGCTGGCCGCGTGTATCCGCGTTCAGCTTGCCGTCGTCTGTGAGACGTTTGAGGTACTTGGTCGCCGTTTCGTGGGCTACCTCGGCCTCTGCGGCGATCCAGTTGGCCGTTCGGGGTTCACTGACGGTGAGTGCGATTGCTTCGACGCGCTCGGCCGCCGATAGACCGTCAGTCCAGCTTCGGTCCGGTTCGTCGTTCATGACTCCGTCTACGTCCTCAATGCAGAAATAATTTGATGTGGTTCAGATTATATCGAATACGGTGTCTCCTGGGTAGACTGGTCGACATTCCCGAGGAGAGCTGGGTGGGTGGTGGGATGGCTGAGAAGAGCCGAATCGTTCCGTGGGGCATCTGATGGTGAGCAGGTTTCTCCTGACACTCGGAGTTTACCAAGGCTAGTTAGATTCAGAGAATAAACGGCTATCAGAGCGGGAATTGGAGCATTCTGCCTTCCTCAATTCGGCTCAATCCACGCATCAGAGGCCCTCTATACGGCGGGTAGTCTCAACACCCCACCCGAGAGATTTTATATCGCCATATAGAGTTTATAAGCTCCGATTTAGGCCATACACATCTCGAAACGCGTGTTATTAGCGGTTTTAGTGATTTTGCCACCCACTGTGGATTAGAGTTGCTGTACACAGTAGAATTATCGAGGTCCACGCTGTCCGGTGAGCACGGACCATGGGGACCACTCAGGACGACGCTACACCCGAGATTTTGATCGAGCGCGCTATCGAACAGTACCTCGATAGCGTCGAGGCCGGTAGCTCACGGAAGAACTTCCAGTCAGCGCTCGCCCGGTGGCGCACTTGGCTCGAGGATGAACGCGGTGTGACCACACTTGACGACCTCGACGTTTTGGACTGCCACCAATACGCTCGTCACCTCAAGCAGCGCGGTCGCGACGGCGAGCTCAAAGCCGGCACCGCGATACCACCTATACGCGTACGTCCGCGCGTTCCTCTCGTTCTGCGTCGCAGACGAGTTCCTCGACACGAACCCCACGAAGGCGAATCGACCGACGAACTTCCCGAACACCTCGGTAACGCCGACCGTCAGTTCTGGCAGAAAAACGAGCGACGGGCGCAGTCCCTCGGGATGATCCCGTCGGAAACCTTACCACATCAACCGGTAATGCCTCGATCGTATGAGTTCGGCTACTGACGACTCCCGTCCGAGGATCGTCGCCACGACGGATGGGGAGATCGACGACCGGTGTTCCATGATCCGCTTCCTGATGTACGCCAACGAGTGGGACATCGAGGGGTTGATCTACTGCAGTTCCCGTTTCCACTGGGACGGCCACGACTGGGCGGGCACCGACTGGATCGAAGGCCAGATAGACACATATGCGCAGGTGTACGAGAACTTGGTCGAACACGACTCCGAGTACCCCTCCCCCGATGAACTGCGGGACCTGGTGTACGTCGGTAACATCGACGACGTCGGCGCGATGGACGAGGATACGCCCGGTTCGGACCGGATCGTCGACGTACTCCTCGACGATAAGCCGGGTCCCGTGTACCTCCAAGCGTGGGGGGGCACCAACACGATCGCGAGGGCGCTCTGGAAGATCGAGAATGAACACCCCGAGCGAATGGAAGAGGTAGCGGATAAAGCAGTCATCTACATCATACTCAATCAGGACCGGACGCTGCGGGAGTACATCCAGCCGAACTGGCCGGATCTACAGGTGCTGAACAGCTTCAAACAGTTCGGGGTCTTCGCCTACGACTGGAAGAACCTCATCCCGGAGGAGGAGCATCGACGGTTCTTCGAGTCCGAGTGGCTGGAGGAACACATCCTGACCGGTCACGGCCCGCTCGCCTCGGAGTACCCGACGGTAGATCTCGATCGTGAGGAGGACCTGTGGGACAGCGTCAGAGTCTACTGGGAGGAGGGACAGTACTTCCTCTCGGAGGGCGACACACCGTCGTACCTCCACCAGATTCCCGTCGGACTCGGAAGTCTCGAGCATCCGAGCTACGGTGGGTGGGGCGGACGATTCGAACGAGAGCCAGGGAGTAAGAACGTCTGGATCGGCGCCGAGGACGACGGCGACCTCTACAAGCCGATCTGGCGTTGGATCTCCGACATGCAGCGAGACTGGGCCGCGCGCGCCGACTGGTGTGTCCAGTCGTACGAGGAAGCGAACCATCCCCCGGACGTCGTCGTGAACGGGGAATCCGGGCTGGACATCGTTAGAACCGACGCTCGACCCGGTGAGACCGTCGAGGTGGACGGGTCGGGGACCACCGACCCCGACGGCGACGGCCTCGAGTATCAGTGGTGGAACTATCGAGAAGCCGAACAGGTCCGCGGTGGCCCGCCCGCGATCGAGATACACGACTCCCGGAGCGAGCGTGCTACAGTCGAAATCCCGGCGGACGCGGAGGAACGGGAGTACCACGTTGTCCTCACGGTAACCGACGACGGCGAGCCGAATCTCACCCGCTACCGGCGGGTCATCCTCAACGTACAGTCGTAACGTCGCAGAAACCGGATCCGCTTGTATCGTATCGGAAGTAAATGTAGAGCGTTCGCGTACTGCTTGGAGAACCGACCAGGTACCGGGATCGGAAGTGTCACCGGATCCACGTTGACAACCATCTGACTAGACGCCCAGTCGGGACGGCGAACACACAGCCAAGCGGGCGACCGACGACCTTCCCCAAGACCTCGGCGACACCAACCGGCAGTTCTGGCGTGAAAACGAGCGGCGAGCGATCCTGCGGTTCGTCGATGGCGCGAACTGTGGAATGAGAATCCGGTCTCACGCGAGTGCGAAAGAGTCCCCCACGGAGGTTTCAATTAAAAAGTGGAGGTGTCGCCGTGTCTCTCCGGTTACTCAGGTCGTTTCGCCAATGTATTTCTCGTAGGCTACGTCCGTCTCGCCCGTTTTGGTTTTGAGAGCCTCACTGGTGTTAACATCGAAGAGGTACAGGTCACTCTCGTCAAACCCGAACTCGACGTCCGTCCCTTCCTCCGGGTTCATCACGCTCTCGATACGTGCAGTGATATCTATATCTCCCATCTCGGCGTACAGGAAGTTCTCGTTACCCATCTGTTCGACGACAGTAACCGTGCTTGGTACTGCGCCGCCAGCTTCAAGTCGCATGTCCTCGGGACGGATACCCATCCGAACGCTCTCTCGGCCGGTGACCAGTGATCCATCCTCGAGAGTATACTCGAAGCCACCGGGTCCGGAGAGAGTTGTACCACTCACCTCGGCAGTAAAGAGGTTGATGCTCGGACTTCCGATGAAACTCGCGACGAACTCGTTAGTCGGTGATCGATAGACTTCACTGGCGGTTCCGACCTGCTGGAGTTCGCCCCCGTTGAGAACGGCGATTCGGTCGCCCATCGCCATCGCTTCCGTCTGATCGTGGGTGACGTACGCTGTGGTCACATCGAGTTCTGACTGGAGTTCTTGCAGTTCCGTCCGCATCTTCGAGCGGAGTTTGGCGTCGAGGTTCGACAGCGGTTCGTCCATCAGGAACACCTCGGGGTCGCGGATGATCGCACGGCCCAGCGCGACCCGCTGCTGTTGACCACCAGAGAGTTCGCGCGGCTTCTGCTCGAGCAGGGTTCCGATCCCGAGCAGGTCGGCCACGTCCTCAACCTGTTCGTCGATTTCAGCACTCGACTGTTTCGTCGACAGCCGCAGCGGGAACGCGATGTTCTTCCGGACCGTCATGTGCGGGTACAGCGCGTAGTTCTGGAACACCATCGCAACATCGCGTTCGCGTGCGCGCTGGTCGGTCACGTCGCGACCGTCGAACTCAATGGTCCCCGAGGTGACGTCTTCGAGCCCCGCGATACATCGGAGCGTCGTCGTCTTCCCACAGCCGCTGGGGCCGACGAACACGAGGAACTCCCCGTCTCTGATAGTGAGGTTGAAGTCGTCTACTGCGACGATCTGTTCGCCGTCGTCACCGAACTCCTTACGAAGTTTCGTGATGTCGATTGTTGCCATTCGTAGTCACCTACTGTTTGACCGACCCCGAGAGGATGCCCTTGATGAAGTACTGTTGCATCGTCAGGAAGACGACGAAGATGGGCGTCACCGCCAACGACGTCGCCACCATGATCTGGTCGAAGTACACCCGCTGTTGGCCGACCAGTTCGGCCAGCGCGAGCGGGATGGTGTACATCTGCGGGTCCTGCAGGATCACCAGCGGGTAGAGGAACGCCTGCCACTGGTTCAAAAACAGGATGATCGACAGCGCCGCCAGCGACGGTAGCATCGTCGGTAGCGCGATCTTGTAGTACAGCTGGAACTCCGTCGCCCCGTCCATCCGCGCGGATTCGAGCAGCGAGTCGGGGATCGCCTTCATGTTCTGGCGCATCAGGAAGATCCCCAGCGGGTTCGCCGCCCACGGCAAGATCACCGCGAGGTAGGAATTGGTCCACCCGATCTGCACCATCAGCAGGAACAGCGGGATGATCAACAGCTGGATCGGCAACACCAGCGTCGCGAGGATGAAGTAGAACAGCGGCTCCTTGAACCGGAACTCGTACTTCGCGAACGCGAACCCCGCCATCGAACACAGCACCAACGACAGCGCCGTGTACGACACCGAGATGATGATGCTGTTCCACATGCTGTTGAGGAAGTCGATGTTCTCCTGGAGCGCTTGGAAGTTGTCGAACCACTGAAGACCGGGAATTATCCGTGGTGGCCAACTGAAGAACTCCGACTGCGGGATGGTCGCAGCGACGATCATCCAGTACAGCGGGATCAATACGAGGACGACGATCACCATGAGGAAGATGTACGCGCCGAACTTCCAGAGCGCCTCGTTGCGTGTCTCGGTACGCACTACTCCTCACCCCCGTACTGAATTTGGACGATCGACATCGCACTCACGATGATCACCAGCAGGACGGAGACAGCACTGGCGTACCCCAGGTTGAGTTGGAGGAACGCCTGGTTGTAGATGTACTGCACGACGGTGATGGTGGCGTTCGAGGGACCACCGCCCGTGATGATGTACGGTTCCGAGAATATCTGGAACGTGCCGATCGTCGACGAGACGACGACGAACAGCAACACCGGCTGGATCTGCGGCAGCGTGACGTAGCGGAACTTCTGCCAACGGCCCGCACCGTCGATCTCTGCGGCCTCGTACAACTGCTCGGGCACCGTCTGGAGGCCCGCGAGCAGGATGATCATGTTGTAGCCGAGCCAACGCCAGGTGACTGCGAGGACGATCGTCATCCGCGCACCCCACGCGCTGCCGAGCCACGCGACCGGCGAGAGCCCGAGTTGGACGAGTACGTAGTTGATGAGGCCCGCTTGGTCGTTGAACAGCAGCAGGAAGATGGTCGAGTACGCGACCAGTCCCGTCGCCACGGGCAGGGCGATGAGCGTCCGGAACAGCCCCTTCGCGCGGATGAACTTCGAGTCTAATACGACTGCGGTCGCTAGTCCCACCGAGACCATCAGCGGCACCTGCACGAGAAAGATGAAGGCGGTGTTGAACAGCGACGTGTGGAACAGCCCGTCCCGAAATACGAGCCGTTCGTAGTGGGAGAGACCGACGAACTCTAGGTTCGCGATCTGGGGGATCGATACGGTTACCGGTCCCATCGTCACCGACAACAGCACCTCGTTCGCGACGCCGAGGTAGTTGAAGAACGAGAGGTAGAGCGTATACGCTGTCGGGAAGAGCAGAAAAATCCCGAATAGGATGAAGAACGGCGAGATGTACGCGTACGGAAGCCACGGGATTTCGGGGATTCCCGCCGAAATGTCCTGTCGCGTATAGCGCACTCGGTCGGAGAGCTGCTGGTACGCCTCTAACGAGCGAACTCGCGATCGGATCGCGCTCAATGCCATACTGGTCGTGACTCCCGTACAGTGTGTCTCCACTCGGATGCGTATCCGGACCGAAGTTCGGTCGTACGCCGGGTTGTTGGGACGACGCGAGACGGGCCGATTCGAGACCAGGGGGACCGGACGCTCCACCGGCGAGATGACTCGGTCGACGAGCGATAGCTACGGCTCGCTCCGAGCATCGCGTCCGGCCGAAACGTGGGCTCCCTGGTCGAGAACGCTGACGTGTTCATGACATTCGTGAATGAGACGTGGTCTCGACTGAGGTTATGCGAGTTCTCTATCCGTTCGCTCGGCGACGGTTTCTGCTGCGTCTTGGATCGCATCCTCCGGTGATTTGTTCCCGTTGAGCATGTTCCCCAGTTCGGTCACGAGCGTGTTGTCGATCGCGGAGGTCACAGGGCTGTACCGGTACGGCTTGATGTTCTCTGCAACCTCGGTGAACAGGCTGAAGATAGCCTGCCCGTCGTAGAACTCCTGCCCCTCGTCGTAGAAGTCGGCGTCGTACGCTGCTGTGAGCGAGGGGAAGATGCCGTACTCCTGAAGTATCTGGTTCTGGATCTCGGGATTTGTCATAGCCCACAGGGAGAAGTCGTACGCGCGTTCGAGGACGGCGTCATCGCTCACCGTCGTCGGGATCGCAACGTTGGAGCCACCCCGGTTCGACGCTCGGCTGCCGCCCTCCTCGAACGCGGGAAGTTTATACACTCCCCAATTTCCGGCCGTATCGGGGAGTTCCGCCCGAAGCGTGCCGTCGAGCCACACGGCACTGGCGACGGACGCGACAGTTCCCTCCTGAAGCGCGGTGAACCACCCAGCAGAGAAGAATTCGATCTGGGTCGTGATCCCCGCCTTGCTCATGTCGTTGAGTAGCTGGGCCACACGAACGCTCTTTTCGCTATTGATATTGATCGCACCGCTCTCGGTTATAGGCTGTCCGCCGAGCTGTCGGAACAGCATCCGCCAGACGAGATTGATGTCCTGCGGAGGGAGGTTCGTCATCGAGACACCATCGGGGAGTTTCTTTCCCTCCTCGATGAACTGATCCCACGTCGAGATCGAATTCGGATCGATGTCATGTTCCTCGTAGACGGAGCGATTGTAGAAGACACCGGTCGGACCGATGTCCCACGGGATCGCGTAGTAGGAGTCATCCAGAGAGATAGTCGAGAGCTTCCCATCGACCACTTTGTCTGCGATGTTTGCCTCCTCGAGTCGGTCCGTAAGGTCCATCAGGCCGCCTTTATCGGCGTACGGTGCGACGTCGAAGTTCTGGACGGAGGAGAAGTCCGGACCGCCACTCCCGCTCAGGACGGAGGTCTGAAACTGCTGTTCCCAGTTATCGAAGCCCATCTCCTGAACGGAAATATCCGTTCCGTTCTCCTCGTTGTACGTTTCAGCGGCGAGTTGAAGCGAGCGCGCAGCGATGTTCCACCCCCATCCGGAAGCGGACGAAGCCATTTCGGCTGAGCCGGAACCGGTCTCGGTCGGGCTAGTCGGGCTAGAACCGCTTCCGCCCGTCTCGGTGGTGCCGCCGTCTCCGTTCTCTCCGCCAGTGCTGACACTACAGCCAGCTATCGTTGTTGTACCTGCGATACCGAGCATCTGCAGTAGCTGTCGACGTCGTGGGGTTGACTCCGAGGATCGGGTCATGCGTTACCAAGAGAGGATGGTGTACCGCCACGTATAATCCTTACTCTTCTATCCCGATATAGGCTATTCGAACATTACAAAAGAGATATCTCTAACATAAGTCATGGCTATCAGTAATGCCTGAATCAGGCATCGACGCTGACGCTCGGTGAGTTGTCGGACAACTCAGGAGGTTAGACGCTCTGATTCACCTCGATCTCGTGTGGAGCCGCCCTCACGACGGAGAGGTCTCGTCCCTCGACGATCGGACCGCCGAGTACGATATCGGCGTCCGAGCTGATCTCGATGGGTTTGGAGCCGAAGTTAGTGACCCACGTGTACCCGTCGCGTTCGGTGAGTCGGACCAGATCCGGAAGTCGGTCGCCGAACTGCACGTCCGCGCGTTCGAGGAGGTCCGTCGTGATGGCGTCGGCGAGTTCGGGTTCCGGCCACACGCCCACGTAACCCACGTGGCCGTCTTCGTGGTCGTTCAGAACGACCGCCGGTTCGCCGGTGGCGACACCGGAGCTATGTCGACCGACGACAGTTGCGTCCTCAGCGGTGAGCCACTCAGCCCACGTCCGGTACTCGTACGTCTCCCCTCCGTACGTCGTTCGCATCTCGGAGCCCGGAGAGAGGCTCTCGTGTTGGACTATCCGGGCACCGAGCGCATCCGAGAGCGGACCCGGGGCGAGTTCGTCCCGGAGTTTGTGGTGTTCGTCTTTCATCGCCGAGCGGGCGGTTAACAACAACTCACCGCCGTCGGCTGCGTAGCCGGCCAGTCGCTCGGCGAGTTCCTCGTCAACGAGGTGGAGTGAAGGCGCGATGAGAGCCTCGTAGTCGGTCAGGTTCCTATCGGTCGGAACCAGGTCGACGGTCACACCGCGGGCCCGAAGCGCTCGGTAGTACGCCCGGAGGTGGCCCCAGTAGTCGTACTCGGGCGTGTGTAACTCGCTGTCGAACGCCCAGAGGCTCTCGTAGTCGACGAGCATTGCCACGTCCCCGGACGGTGCATCGAGGTCCGGGAGGTCGTCGAACTCCTCGGCGACCTGCCTCGCTTCGGGGAGCCCCCGGTCGGGAGATCCATCGTAGTTGTTCAGCGCACCCCAGTACTGCTCCTGGCCAAATCGGCAGCGCTGCCACCGGAAGTACGATACCGTGTCACACCCGTGTGCCGCCGCCTGGTGGCTCCAGAGTCGAACCATCCCGTCAGCGGGCTCCGGGGCGTACGGAAAGGCGCGAATGTCCCCGGACTGCGTCTCCATCGACCAGAAGGGACCGTCGCTCACGCCCCGGTAGAGTGCGTGATTCATCCCAACGACGTCCGGGTCGCCGACGCGAGCGAGTTCGGCCCCCCGCTCGGAGGATGGGTCCGGCGTGTCGGGGGCCTGCTGTGTGACGAGTGCCGGATAGCAGTCCCATGCGGCGAAGTCGAGGTCCTCGGTCACGTCGAAGGCGTCGATGGACGGGAAATCACCCATGAAGTTGTGAGTGAGGAACCACTCCTCGTTGGCCTGACGGAGCAGTTCCGTGTGGAGGCGATTGTACTCGGCGACGCTGTCGGAGGCGAATCGGTCGTAATCCAGGAGCCGCGAGGGATGGTGTTGTTCTTGTGCCGGAGTCGGACCCGGGAGGTCGATTTCAGCGAAGGAGGCGTACTCCTGGCTCCAAAAGGCATTACCCCACGACTCGTTGAGGTCGGCGATTGAGCCGTATTTCTCTTCGAGCCAGGACTGGAACGCCGACTGGCAGTCGTCACAGTAGCAGTGAGTCGTCTCGTGACAGCCGAACTCGTTGTCCGTCTGCCAGCCGACGACGTATTCGTTGTCGGCGAACCGCGACGCAACCGCCTCGATGATTCGGCGGCTCTCATCCCGGTAGGCGGGGGAGTTGAAGCAGTAGTGGCGACGGCTCCCGAACTCCTTCGGCGTGCCGTCGCGCGTCTCTTGGCGAATACTCGGATACTCGTCGACCAGCCACTTCGGCGGCGTCGCCGTCGGCGTGCACAGGACGACCTGCATACCGCGTTCTCCGATGAGTTCGACTGCCTCTTCGAGCCACTCGAAGTCGTACGTTCCGGGCTCAGGTTCGATCCTGTTCCACGCGAACTCCGCCATACGGACGTATTCGATGCCGGTCTCGGCCATCCGGTCGGCGTGCGCTTCCCACTGGTCGCGTGGCCAGTGTTCGGGAAAGTAGCATACTCCGGTGTGCATCGTCGCTCTAGCGACCGAATCGAGGGGATAAAAGCATTAGGAATACGCTCGGGTCCACGAGCCACCGGTATCGACTGCTCACAACAGCGTTCGAATTCGATACCACCTGCCGACCGACCAATCCCGACGGAGAGTGGTCCCTGACGGTCCTTTCATTCTGACGCCTCGTCGCAGCGGCTGAAAGCGAGATCGTGGAGTCCAACGGTCAGCCGTCTCACTCTTCGAGCGTGAGCGCTTCGACCAGTCGCTCGACGCTTCCGTCGGTTGCCGTCATCGACGTCATTCCCGGTCGAAAAACAACATAAAGCTGAGTTCCCCCGACGAGTATTACTAGTAATACCAGACGGCGCTGACCGGGTCATCCCGAAATAACTCGCCGAGCGAGGGTCAACTGGAGCGTCTCCGAGCGCAGCGGGGTAGTGACAGCACGATTGGCCTCGCCTCACGAGGGAGAGATGGTGACACACATCTTGTGTGGGCGTCTCCAGAGAGTCGGTGTACATCTACATTACAGACGTACCTCCGTAAAGTTCGAGCTACACAGTGCTACGCGTTCGGACGATAGCAATATGAGTAATACTAGTATTACTCCATCAATTCTCGGGTCGGGGACTCGGCGTGGACATTTGCGAACACCGTGTAGATCCGGATCTCACCCCGCTCGTGTCCGAATGCGGAGAGCCGAACAAGCCTATTTTTGTACGCAGTATTATCGACATATGACTAATTAATCCATCTGTTTTTCGATCCTTAGAAAATTACTCCTGTCATTAGTGTCTTATTGCACGTTATTAATTGTCCTAACCCATCGAATGTCATAACCTCCGTCTAATACCCAGATTAGATATAATACGCATCTATTGTCTACAGAGGGGTACTTTTCCCATAAGGTAAATACGCTTGGCCGGCAAGCCCTAGCAGAACAAATGGTCCTATCTTGCTTGGGTCAACGAGTACGAGACCAGCTCCCCCACCGACATTCGAACGGACGGGAGCCATGAGCGAAACCCCCAGCGGAGAGGAGAATGATGAAGCCACGAACGACTCTTCCAACTCGGAGACGGACGAGCCGCAGACGGCTGAGATCTGGGCGAACAAAGCACACAAGAGCAGTGACTTTCCGCCGGAGGTCGACGTCAAAGAGGAGTGGGACGGAATGACGGTATACCTCCCATCGTCCATTCGGAAGGAGCTCGATCTGACATACCAAGAGATGAGCCTCGATACTAAACGTAATCGTGAGATAGACATTACGAAACTTCGAGACTTCTATCCTCTCGTCATCATGCTGGGGCTGGAGCGAGTAGAAGAGGCGGACACCGATGAACTGCTCGCGTTGCTTATGGATCTCACCCGTTGATCACGCGCGGCGTAGCGGAATTGCTGCGGCGAGCACCGAGCCGGTCCGTCTACGCCCGGTGGATTCCGCCGATGGAGGCAGTCAATCGTCGATGTGAAAGCGCTTCGAGAGCTCCCCGACCGTAACTTCGAACTCTCCGGGCTCAACCACCGAGGATCCGTCCGGTCGGACGACGCCAAGTCGATGGGTCTCGACTGCGAGTTCGACTCGCTTCGTCTCGCCAGGGTCGAGCGACACCCGGTCGAACGCTATGAGTTCTTTGACGGGCGTGAGCCGCGAGCTCACGAGGTCCCGAGCGTAGACCTGCACTACCTCCTCGCCCCGGCGTTCGCTTCGGTTGGCGACGTCGACAGCCACATCAATGAGCCCCGACTCTTTCGCTCCGGAACTGTCGACCGAGAGCGACCGATACTCGAAGTCGCTGTAGCTCAGACCGTGGCCGAACTCGAACACTGGATCATACGACGAGGGGTGTTCGTCCGAACCGATCGGATACGGAGTGGGCAGCCTGTCGTGGGTCGAGGGGAGGTCGCCAACGGACTTCGGCATCGTAATCGGGAGCTTCCCCGATGGGTTCACCTCACCCGTGAGAATCTCAGCGAGCGCCCGCCCCCCAGCTAATCCCGGGAGATAACACATTATCACCCCGTCCGCTCGCTCAACCACGTCCGGGACCGCTACGGGCCGTCCAGAGACGAGCACGAGAACCGTCGGAACGCCCGTGTCGGTGACGGTCCGTAGCAGGCGACGCTGGGCCTCCGGGAGTCGGAGCCGGCTCCGAGTCGGGAATTCTCCGGTCGCACCTGTGATGTCGCGCGGTCCGAACTCGTGGACGTACCAGTTCTCGCCGAGTGCGACGACCGCAAGGTCGGCACGCTCGGCTCCGTGTCGAACTGGCCCGAGGTCCGTGACGTCCCGTATCGACGCCCCCTGTTCGAACCGGACGTCGACGCCGTCTGCCACCTCGGTGAGCCCGTCGACAAGTGTCGACCCGTACTCTTGGTCCAACTGTGCTACCGTCCACCCGCCACAGAGGTTGTCGACGGAGTTCGCGTTCGGGCCAGTGACGAACACTTCGTCGACGCTGTCGTCTATCGGCAGTACGTCCTCGTTCTTCAGGAGCGTCATCGAGTGGCGTGCACACTCGAGTGCAGCGTGTCGATGCTCGTCACGCCCGAGGACACGGCGTGCCCTGTCCGCGTCGACGAACGGGTGTTCGAACAGTCCCAGTCGGAACTTCACTTCGAGAACCCGTCTGACGCTCTCGTCGATTCGATCCTCGCTTATCTCCCCGTTTTCGACCGCTTCGAGCAAGTGCCCCGCATATGTGGGACCACCCACCGAGAAGACGTCGACCCCGGCATCGGCCGCCTGTCGGATAGCGTCCGATACCGTCGTCGCTGTCCGGTGGTCCTCGACGAGCATTCCGATTCCCAACCATGCCGAGTAGATCAGTCCCTGAAAGCCCAGATCGCCGCGAAGGAGCGTTGTCAGATACTGCTTCGAACTGTGACCCGGCTCCCCGTTGATCGCGCTGTTGGTGACCAACGCGGCCGAGACCCCCTCTTCGACAACGCGCCGGAACGGCGGGACAAACACCCGGTGTAACGTCGTCGGCGAGACATCCATGGGCGCAGCGTTCTCCCCCCGCACGGGAGAGCCATCGAGGAAGTGTTTCATCGTGGCGGCGACGGCCTCGGTCGGGTCGCCCGACCCGTCAGAGCCGTACTCCAGACCCGCTGCTTCGGCGGCTGCTAGCTCGCCGACCAGATGTGGCGACTCGCCGTACGTCTCGTACGTCCGTCCCCACCGAGGATCCCGAGCCACGTTGGTCATCGGCGCGTAGTTCTGTGTAGCCCCGGTCGCTCGCATCTCGGTCGCCGTGATACGAGCGGCCTGGTGTACGCGCTCGGGGTCCCACGTCGCCGCCATTCCGAGGTTGTGAGGGAATACGGTTCCTCCCTCGACGTTTGCGTGGCCGTGTAATGCGTCGATAGCGATGAGAAGGGGAATACCCAGCCGCGTCTCGTTGATAGCTGTCTTCTGTAGTCGATTGGCGATCCGAGCGACGACACCCACGTTGTTGTGCGACGAGATACCCGTCCCGAACGGGGTGGAGACGCCGATCTTGAATTCCCGAATGGCGTCTTGGATATCCTTGATGCTCTGTGTCCCACCTGGACTTGATGCGAGTCCCGAAAAGTTCCCCTCGTACATCCCGATCAACTGGCCGACCTTTTCGCCCAGTGTCATCCGCGAGAGGAGGTCATCGACCCGTTTGGCGAGGTCCACACTCGGATCCTTGTATGGTGGGTCGCCGTTCCGTGTCACGGCTGAGAATCCGAACGGGGCAACATAAACCCGTAGTGCTACCAAGCGACCGATCGCATTACTGTTATGAAGAGTTCACACCACAAGTACTCTCGAAAGATAGCGCTCCCGGTCTCATCAAGCGGTCGTAGGGGATTATCAACCATGTACACAGTGGATTTACGACGGCCAATACTGACGGTGAAGCACAGACGATGAATGAGACTGAAGACAACACTACACCGGAGATCTCAGTCGAGCGCGCCATCGAGCAGTATCTCGACAGCGTCGAGGCCGGCAATTCACGGAAGAACTTCCAGTCGGCGCTCGTACGATGGCGCAGTTGGCTCGAGGATGAGCACGGTGTGACCACACTCAACGACCTCGACGTTCTGGACTGTCGCCGATACGCTCGTCACCTCAAGCAACGCGCTCGCGACGGTGAGCTGAAAGCCGGCACTGCAACCACCTACTACGCGTACGTCCGTGCGTTTCTCTCCTTCTGTGTCGCAGACGAGTTCCTCGACACCAACCCCGCGAAGGCCAAGCGAGCGACCGACGAACTTCCCGAGGACCTCGGCGACGCCGACCGGCAGTTCTGGCGAGAAAATGAACGACGGGCGATCCTCCGGTTCGTCGACGATCGCGCCGACCGAGCGCTCGATGGAGAGGCCGACGTCGATCGCGAGCGCGCCTTCCGCGACCGCGCCGTCGTCTACCTCCTCGGCCTCTCCGGCGTTCGTGGGGCAGAAGTGTTCGCGGCGCCGGCCGACGACAAGCGGACCGGCATCACCTGGAGTGACGTTCAACTCGACGACGGCGCCATCCGTGTCCTCGGGAAGTCTCGTGAGTACGAGTACGCCCAGCTCCCCGAGCGGGCTGCGACGGCGCTCGAACGCTACAGGCGTCTCCTCGACCCGCCGACCGACGAGTGGCCGGTCTTCCCGAGCGCTCACGCCCCGTCGAAATACCGCGCCGTTCGCGAGCAGTTAGCAGAGCAAGATATGCCGGACGACGAAGTCGAGACGATACTCGATGACCAGGAGATCAACACCGTGGTTCGCGAGTACGAGGTTGTCCCGCCGGCACTGTCGACGAACGGCGCTCGAAACCTGATGAAGCGGCTGTGCGACGAGGCCGACGTTGACGTCGACGGCGAATATCTGAAGCCGCACGGCGCCCGTCGTGGTCTTGGGCACGAACTCTACGCCAATAGCCACGCCGAACTCGCTCAGTCAGCACTTCGACACGCCAGCATCGAGACAACCCACAAGTCCTACTCAGATATTCAGGCTGCAGAAACCGCCCAACAGGTAGACGAGTTGCTCGAAGACTGACTCGCCTCAGCGGAGTTTGGCGATTAGGCTTATCAGGAGCCGGCGGGTGGTTTTCGTATGGACGTTGGGATCGGACTATTGAGCGCGCAGCGTCGACCAGACGACGATCGTTCAGCAGCCGCCATCTACAACGAACTCCTCGAACTCGGAACGGAAGCGGATCGGCTTGGATTCGACAGCGTCTGGACGTCGGAACACCACTTCACCGACGACGAGTACCTCTCGGGAACGATGCCCACGCTCGGTGCGCTCGCCGGCCGAACCGACGACGTCGAGATCGGGTCGGCAGTCGCGCTCACGCCGCTGTACGATTCGGTTCGGCTCGCCGAGGACGCGGCGACGATCGACGCACTCTCGGACGGGCGACTCACACTCGGCCTCTCGATCGGCTATCTCGATAGCGAGTTCGACGCCTTCGGTGTCCCAAAGGACGAACGTGTCGAGCGGACCGAAGACGCGATCGAACTGCTCCAACACGCGTGGCAGCCCGGTCCGCTGAACTACGAGTCGGAGTTCCACCCGATCTCGCCGGAGACGACCGTCACGCCGACACCGGACACCCCGCCGCGGCTCATGATCGGCGGGCTCGCGAGACCAGCCGTTCGGCGTGCGGCTCGAATGGGTGACGGCTGGTGTGCGAACGAGACCCTCTCGATCGACGACATCAAAACACGACAGGACGACATCGAACACGTCCGTGCGGACGAGGGAATCGACGGGGAGTTCACGACGTACGTTATCCAGCACGGGTTCGTCGGCGACTCCTACGAGGAAGCGTGGGAGACGATCCGAGAGAGCTACCTCTACCAGCAGCGCAAGTACGTCGAGTGGGACGAGAGCCGATCGGTCGAGGATCTCCCAGACGACTGGGAACAGGAACTCGAAGACCGGGCGATCGTCGGCACCCCCGAAGACGTCCGCGAGGAACTTGCCGACTACCGTGACGCGCTTGGCGACGACACCCACTTCATCTTCCGGATGTATCATCCGGGGATCGGAACCGACACGATGACCGAGTGTCTCGAACGGGTGAGCGACGAGGTACTCCCGTACATCTGAGAACGAACACGGCGACTCGAGAGACCGGTCAAGCACCGTACGACCGCCGAGTGACGAGTCGCGAAGGCCACGCCGAACTCGCTCAGTCGGCACTCCGACACGCGAGTATCCTACTCGTACAGACAGACTGCAGAGACAGCTGAGTAAGTCGATGAGTTACGTGACGAGTGAGGGAGGTCGCTAACTCTGGTTGACGGGCGATTTGTATTTCGAGGTCACGGTGCCGTCGTCAGCCCGCCACTGCCAGTACCAGTACTCGTTGTCGTTGATCGTCTTCTTCGTCAGCGTCGCTTTCGCCGGGACGCCCTCGGGAAGTGGATCCCCCTGGACATCGAGAGCTTGACTCTGCTCTCCTTCGGGTCCGTCCGTATCCTCTGTTCGCCACTCGTGTCGTCGTTTCTCTTCCGCGCGCCGTTGAAGGAGTCGAGCCACATCGTCGAGCTGAGCGGCTGTCAACCCGTCTAGCCACTCATCGACAGCGTCAGGTATCTTGGTCATCGTTGGTTAACTGTCCCGTTGTTGGTTAACAGTAGCGGAGCTTACCCTACTACGGCAGTTCACCACTCACAGTAACCAGATCCTCTTCCGTCCGCCAGCGATACAGCCGTCCTTCTCGGTCGAAGAGATCGAACACTCCGTCTTGCATCCACCCGAACGGGTGGTCCTCGTCGTCGTACTGCCGTTTGAGGACGTGGCTCTTCGAGAAGTACTCGACAGTCCCGACGAGTAGTCCCTGTTCGACGAGGAAATCACTAGGATCTTTCTCTGCGACTCCGACGACGTAGGTGACGAGGTCGGCAACCAAGCAGAACTTCTGGATGCTGTTGTCCCACTCGCCTCGGATATCTACCATTCTGAACGCGTACGCGTCCGTCCGTCGGTTGAGTCGGTCGACGACGAGATTCAGCCGGCGGATCGGCTCTCGGTCGTAGTTGCCGAGCACGAAGTACGAGCGGTCGTTCTCGTAGATCGGCTCGAGTTCACTCAAGGCGTGGAGGATCTCCTCGTTGTCCGCAAGCGAGATCTCTTCCTGGTCGAGTTGCTCCTTCGCGCTCGTCAGGATCTCACCTGGAACGGGGGACTCCTCGTCAACCATATCCTCATCTCTCACCGGCACGGCTTGTGGTTTACTATGTAAATTACTTCGTCGACTACCGTCGTTCTGAGTAATTTACTCTAGGGTAAACTACTTGGTGAGCGGTAACGTAGAGAGTCGTATGAGTACCGGCTTGGAGGCATCCGATGGAGGGGACGCCCGCGAACTCGTCCACTTCGTCACACAACAGACGCGGTTCACGCTCATCGCGAACATCCTCCAGCACCCCGACCAACTCCCGTCGATGTACGAGCTCGAACAGCTCAATCCTGCCGTCAGCGAGGCCACCGTCTACAAGCACATCCAGAAGCTGATCGACGCTGGCATCGTGAGCGAGGTGACGCTTCCAGAGGGCGAGCGCCGCCAAGGCTACCCTTGGAAGTTCTATCGACTGACCGACGAGGGACGTACGTTCTTAGAGGATCACAATCTCCTCGCGGCCGAAGAGACGCTCCAGCGGATCTACGAGACGATCGACGACAAGCCCGAAAAGATGCTCAAGTACGAAACTGCACCACGACCAGAGGACGTCTGAGACTAGTCCATCCATCCTCTGGCCAATCTGCTGTCGTGTCTCTATGTATGTGGGATCACGTTATTCTCTTCCATTATCTCGCTTAGTAGCCGCCAATTCATCCATCCCAATTATTGATGGGGACGGGTATTCATCTTCTCGTTGGTTAATCACTCCCCTCGTTGGTTAACGAGCTGGAGGACGAAAGATTCACTTGGGAACTCGTTCGTCGCTATTCCCCTTAGAGTGCCAGTAGCGGTCGACCTACTCGAGTGGAGCGAACAGACACACCGAATTTCCTGAGAGTGGTGTGCTCTGCACTGGCCCTATCTGAGAGTTGTTGTACTCGCTGAGTGATCCAGCTTCCGACGGTGGCTTCCGAGCCAGGTTCACTGAAGAAAGGCACGTATCGGCCGATGGCTCCGGTGATCTCCCAGTTTCCCGGTTCCTGGGACACACCGAATTTCCCGAGAGTGGATGGCGAGACTAGGTCAACACACACACCGAATTTCCTGAGAGTCATCGTGTGGAGCCGCCCCACCGCTACGCGCGACTAGTTCTGTTCTCACTATACATCCTAGCAATTAATATTACTCTCTGCGGTACGGGTACTGTTGTAGGAGCTAGGGTTTAGTCTTTTCTCCGGCTAGAAGGGTCACGTCCTCCCGACAGCCGGGTGTCTCACGTGGAACTCTCGGGAAATTCGGTGTGTGTGAGGGGGCGTGTTTTAACCGACACACCGAATTTCCTGAGAGACCGAGGAAGCCGAGGAAGCTCAGGAAGCGAGGGGATTTAAGATACTGCTCTCTAATGGTTTCGACAACATGGGGCTGGAACCGTTCTCGGCTGACGACCCGATCTTCTCTCACGAGTCAGTCCTTCGTGACACCTACACCCCTGACGACCTCGTCGAACGAGACCGCGAACTCCAAGAGTACCAGAACGCGCTCAAGCCCGTGATCAAGGGGGAGGACCCGAAGAACATCTTTCTCTACGGGCAGACTGGGGTCGGGAAGTCCATCGCGACCGAAATGATCCTTGACCGATTGGATCAGGATCAACAGCAGTACGACTATCTCGACATCAAGTCGTTGAATATTCTCTGTAAGGGCCTCAACTCCAGCTACCAGGTCTCAGTCAAACTCGTGAACGAGTTCCGCCCGCCGGGCGAGAAGATTCCGCCAACGGGCTACAGTCCCGACGCAGTACTCGAGATGCTCTGGACTCATCTCACGGAACTCGATGCCACTCACGTTCTCATCGTCCTCGACGAAATCGACAGCATCGGCGGGAACGACGATATTCTCTACCAACTCCCACGCGCGAACAGCAACGGGAACGTCCCACCAGAGGAGACGAAGATTGGCGTCATCGGCATCAGCAACGACTTCACCTTCCGAGACAATCTCGATGCTCGCGTCAAAGACAGCCTCGCAGAGGAGGAGATCCACTTTCCGCCGTACGATGCACCACAGCTCGAGAACATCCTCCGACAACGTGCGAAGAAAGCATTCGAGGACGACGTACTCAGCAACGACGTCATTCCACTCACGGCCGCCTTCAGTGGCCAGGAGAGCGGCTCCGCTCGACAGGCGTTGAAACTGCTCTACAAGGCTGGTGATCTCGCACGTAGTCGAGATGAGACGACGGTGGTAGAAGACCACGTCAGGGAGGCCGAACCACTTGTCGAGGCCGGGAAGGTCGAGGATGAACTCGCTTCACTACCGACACAGTCGCACTTGACATTGCACGCCGTTCTTCGTCTCAGTGAGGAGGACGAACTCCCCGTCAAGTCGAACGTCATCTACCAACAATACCAACAGGCTGCCGAGGCGATCGACGCTGACGTGAAGACCGATCGCACGATTCGCGACCGGCTCTCACAGCTCTCGTTGAAGGGATTCCTCGACGTGGACGAGCGGAACAAGGGCTCACAGGGAGGTTCGTACTACCTCTACGACCTAGATATCCGGGAAGACGTGGTCCGCGATATCTTGGAGGACGACGACCGGATGGCCCCGCTCTATGGATCAGAGACCCGTACACTAGGCTCGTTTTGAGGAGTAATCCTGCCAGTTGACGACTCTATCACTTACAGAGTGAGGTAATCTCCTACGTAGGATAATCGTCTGTATAGGAGGTATCGGAGATGGAGGAACTATAGGAGACGTAGGAAACAGAAAATACACTTCGTTTTCTGCCTTTGGACTCTTTCCTCTGTTTCCGGCTGACGCACTCTACCGCTCTTATTCGAGATAGTAGCTAATCACGGGCTGTTTCCTTTATATCCTACGCTTCCTACGATTCCTACGTCGCCTATCTATATGTATCTCCTATATCTCCTATGCGACGATGACAGTTACCATCGCCGTCAGCTGCCAGATGGGGGGTAGTGGGAAGACAACGACCTCGATCAATCTCGCCGGGGCACTCGGGATCGAGAACCGGGGTCACGACGTACTACTCGTGGACATGGACCCACAAGGTGCGGCGACCGAAGGCACTGGATTCGAGGACCGATATCGAGCCGACGTTCCGTCACTCTACGAGGTTCTCACCGACATCGACCGAGAGGACGAGATCAACGACCTCATCCAATCCCACCAAGAGATGGACGTAATCCCCGCTCACGAGCAGCTGTTCGGGCTCGAACAGGAGATCCAAAACCTACCGAAGACGGAGGAACGACTAGAGGGGGCGCTGGACGCTATCACACACGACTACGACTACATCGTCATCGACACTCCACCCCATCTCGGCCCGATCGCGAACAACAGCCTGGTGGCTGCGGGGAACCTAGTCGTACCAGTGAATCCGGTTCGGCGGTCGATCAGAGCTCTCGAAACGCTATTCGAGCAGGTGCGAATCATCGAGAAGCACTACCGGGATATCGAGCGGCTTGGGCTGGTAGTGAACGATGTCCAGTACCCGACGGACAACGATACCGAGTACATGCTCGACTGGTTCGACGACTTCGCGGACAGGATCCCGATCTACCACGTTCGTAATCGGGTAGCTCTGAAGCGCGCTTGGAACTCGGGTGTATCCATTTTCGCACACGAGGAGGAGTGCGATATGGAAGCCGTGTACGACGAACTCGCAGGTGACATTGAGACCAGAGTCCAAGAGGAGGTGAGTGCGTAATGAGCGATGGTGATGACGAACGAAAGTCGGCACTAGAAGGGCTGATCGGACCAGGCGAATCGGAGGAGCCGGAGGAATCAGCGGAGACAGAGGAACCATCTCCTACAGAGGAAACGCAAGACGGCGATGACAACGAAGATGTATCGTCTACGAGCAACACGTCTCCTACAGAGGAGACAAAGGAGACACAAGAGACCAAGGAAACAGAGGAAACGCGGCTTGTAGAGGAGACGCATGACTTGCACATGTACCTCCCGGAGAGCAGGTATCGCGAGCTGATGTCGATGTACAAACGCCTCGACGGAGAGTACTACGCCGAGACCGGAGAAGAACTCGAAAAGAACCGACAGTACTTCGACGCTGTCGTTGCGACTGCATTAGAACACGATGACGAGATACGAGAGCGACTCGGGCTGTAGTGATAGAAAGGGCCGCTCTTACTCTTCAGACATCCCCGAGAGATAGACTTCGACTGCTTCCACGAAGTCTACGTATCGGTCGAGACTCGTCTGGAGCGCATCGTATACGAGATCGTCGTTGACGATCGGACCGTACGAGTGAGACAGCACGTCGCGGAATCCAGTCGCTTCTCGTAATCGCTCGGCCACATCCGCCGAGATGATTCCCTCGTTCTCCGGTTCTCTGATCTTCTCTTTCCGACGGTCGGGTGCAGCATCACGCTCCTGTTTGCAGATCTCTTCGACGATATCGAGTGTCGCTTCGGCCAGCTTCTCGAACTTCCGCTTGACTGCGTTCCGCAGGTCGTAGTTCTCGGCGGCGGTGTACTCGGAGCGACTTAGCTGTTGATCGTCACGAAGCCGCGCGACGTTCTGCTCGATATCCTCGACGGCATCCGCGATTCGATTCGCCCGATCGGGCGGTATCCCACTACCGGGAGCCATTGCTACTCCAGAGACGACGGGAGGCCACCTGAGCCATCCTACTGTCCCTCACGAAGCCGATTCGCGGCAGCCGCAACCCGTTCGTGTGCGTCAGCGACCGTCGACGCTTCGCCAGCCAGATCACGCTCCAGTCGCTCTCGCTGGGCGTCGGAGCCGACGAGTACTACCCCGTGGTCGAACGCCGCTCGCGCGAACGCAGGTGACATTGAGTGGATATCGACGACATCGACGGACCGAGAGACTGCATCGTCGACGGCGGCCGTGAGTTCGAGGTACACCTGACTGTAGCCGTCGTCGGTGGGACGAAGCGACTCGAACTCGACGGCGAGGTCGAGGGCACTCGTGTCGCTCAGCGTTTCGCGACCGGCCGACCCGAAGAGCATGGCGAACGAGACGGGATGCTCGGCGAGGACACGCTCCAACTGCTCACGAACGGCGTCATCGAGGCGTGTTTCAGGTCGTTCGTCGCGGCTCATACTCGATAGTACATCGATGTGAGCAAAAATAGCTTTGTGAGTGTCGACCGACCGTCAGAACCTCACTATGAATCATTCATAATTCAGAACTACGGTAGCGAAGTTTCTTTTCTCGATCGAGTCGGTCCCAGTTCAGTAACTCCAGACTGTCACCCACTTTCTCACTACCCAACGACGACGTCTATTTTGGTGATATGGAGATACCATCCGCTCAGGAAAGAGTGATTTCCGAGGTCGACGACGACATTGTGAGTTCTGCCTGACGCTTGTACGTCTCGAAAACACCGGTTGCCCACTCGTATACCTCACTCTGGGTAGTTTCGATGAGGGCTCGCGGTTGTTCGCCATCGGCAGCGATGATCTGCACGTAGTCGTCAAGGACTCCGACGGACAGCGGAAGTTCGGTGGATGCCTGGTAGACGTCGAACCGCCCTGTGGCGACCATCCCCTCGAAAAGCGTCGTGTACTCTTCGTTGGTCTGAATAGTCTCCATGACGCTTGGTGCAACGACGAGTTCACACGCTCCCTCACGATCGACGATCGATTCGTGTGCGACTTCCGTCGCGTGAAGGCCGGTATACGGCAGGAGGAAATGACCTTCGTCTAACTCTCGAATCCGTTCAACGTGATGGTTGATGACGGCGTAAGGGTTACCGGGTTCGGCAATAACGACTGTTGCGTCGTCGAGAAGTCCATAGTCGAAGTCCAGTGCATCCTCGTCCACCCACCGAAGGAACGGGTTGAGCCGGATCCACTGTTCGGCAGTACTCGTGAACTCCTCGAAGCTCTCCATGATACCCGCCCCGAGTGGGGTGAGTTGGTAGCCTCCGTCGCTGTGCTCAACGAGGTCGACCGCCTGTAACTCCCGAATACCACGATCGACCGTCGACCGGGAACACTCGAGTTCTGCAACGAGGGTTCGCTTGTCTCTCGACCCCTCTGAGAGAAAGGACAGGAACGACGTCCGCTGGACGACGATATTAATTAGTTCCTCAGTCGTGTCATCTAGTTGTATGGTTGGCCGATAGGAAACCAACGTAATAGTATTTTCGACGACAGTTAGAGATATCTCGGAGAAAATTCAAGCTGCAAAGAAAGAGAACCACTTCCCCAAATGATTTCTATCACGAATCGTCCGTTGAGCAACCAAGCGTCCCATGGGGTAATACTCCCCGAGAACACCAGTGATGTATGGAGTGGAAGCGCGGACAGATCCAGTTCGAGAGTTGGTGAACCGATGGCGATCTGTCCATACTGTCACGAGGATATTCGACCAGTACGCGATCCTACTGCAGTACCGCGAGGAACCGGAAAGGCGATCTCGGGAAGCACGTGGGTCTGTCCCGAGTGTGAACGAATTCTCTCCATCAGTGAACTTGACTTCTGTGGGTGAGCCCCTCTTCAACTCTCTACGGCGTATATACAACATAATTCGTAGAGAGTTGCACAATCGTGTGGGATTAGACACATTTTTATACTATAATTCATCGGCTGCCGACTTCGTCAACCAGTAACGTGAATGAAGAAATTCCCATGCGCAAAAGCATGGGAATCAGACTGGCTGATGGCGCCGAGATACTCTCGCCATCGAATAGTTCTCACGTTGAACCTACCGGTCTGCGGTTTCCTGTGGTGTCGGCAACCCGGAAGCGCTAACGGACGATCAAACTAAATCATGAATCTTCCAGATCAGATCTTCACCATTGGTGGCGCGGGCAAAGACATCGGTATCGAACTACTTGAGTCGGAGTGGCTTCTCAGAGATATCCTCAAGCCTCGCCCAGAGCCCGAATCGATCACGGTCACGATCATCGACACGTCCTCGGAAGAGAAAAACTCTGACTTGGAACGGATTCGCCAGATCCGGAGCAAGCGGGACAAACTGAAAGCGGAGCTTCGCGATACCTCTCAGGGACGGGTCGGAGACGTCGACATTCGGTACAAACTGGTCACGGAAAACATCATGCTCAACAGCCGGATCGACCTGACCGGTGACGATGTCGTTCCTCGCATCACTTCCGGAAACGGAATGCGGAGAGGGGACTGGTGGTTGGAAGACAGCCACATCGAAGAGAACCTCAACTTCGCGAAAGGTGCTGTTAGAAAGCGAGGGTTGGGGAAAGCGATGTTCTACAAAGCGTACGCCGAAGACGACGAGTTGGCGACGATGATCGACATCCCAAGCAAGGGAGAGGTTGCGGTCATTGCTGGCCTAGGTGGAGGGACCGGATCAGGAGTTTTCGGTGACGTAGCACATGAACTCGCGGAGAAAATGCCGACAGCGGATATTACTCTCTTCGGAGTGTTGCCGAATCACACAGAAGGACTCAGAGAGAATGCGAACGCGTTCGCAGCACTCTCAGAACTAGAACGGCTCAGCCTCGAGGGCGAGGAAATCTTCAAAGACCGGATCGTGATGCCGATCGATCCAACCGGCTTCGATGGAAAGCGCGGTAATCGGGTCGAATCTGACCAGCTATTGGAGGAGTTTGACGAAGCAGCAGTCTATCTCATCGCTGCCTATTACAACAACCAAGGGATGGAGGACGTGTTCGAAGGGTCTCCTCAGTTTGCTCCGTTCACGATCGGGATCCCACAGGTACTCCGGTACAACGTTGAGGCGATCCAACAAGCCCGAGCCGACTTTCAGGAGATCCTCGATCAAAAGTCGAAGGCACTCGAAGCGGAGAGCGACATCTACGAAGAAGTAGAGTTGTTTCTTGAGCGGCACTACGACCTGAATGAGACTGGGCTTCGGGGTGAAGAGGAAACTGACGTCCAAGACCGATTAGCAGTCATAGAGTCGCTTCTCACATACGACCTCTTCGACGAACTAGACTACGAATCAGTTGAGATTTTTCGGGAAGTACTCAACGATGCCAAATCAGAAACCGAAGACGTCGAGGATCAAATTGAGATCATCAGTGGATCACTCCGAGCCGGTGTTGCTACCCCACGGGGAGATACGAACTACGCCGACAACGTTGACGCCCACCTCGCAGAAATCCTGAAGCAGGACCTCGCGTCGCTCGCACGTCGAAAACAGCTTCTTGACTGGAAAAGCGCAATCGGGAATAACCGAATTCGGCGTACTGTGGAGCATCTCGTTGGTGCAGAGGAGGGAGGAACGAGTGCCGGTGGGACGATCCGACGGCTCGAAGCCGATCTCGAAGACGCTGAGGAGAGACGCGAGAGAACGAGCGAGGAACTGCAATCGACGACGCATGAACTTGAGCAACTACGCGATGAGCAAGCCGAGCAGATCGAGTCGGAGGTTACCCGGTGGCATCACGATATCGAAGCGGAGCTTGAACAACTCCAGGCAATCGATGTCGCACGGGTTGAACAGCAGCTCGCACAACTCGAAACTGCTCTTTCGGGGTTCATGGGCGAAGTCACCAACGCAGAATCGAAAGAGGAGGTCAGCAACATCAGCAGCAGTGAGATCACCGATCACCTCGACGAAATCGAGCGAATGGTCGAGCGGTTCGGTCTCCGTATCGACGAAGAAAAACAGGATATCAATCGCTCACTCTCCGAACTCAAGAACGCTCGTGAGGCGTTTCTCACTCTCAATCAAGAGGAGAGCACGATTGAGAGGATCACACCCTGGAAGTCGACGACCGAAGAAACACGACAGGATGCCAATAAGACATACCGGATGGCTTCGAACCGGCTCGACGACGCTGGCGTCTTTACCGTCGGTCCGCCAAGCGACACGTTCACCGCCGAACTTGAGTTCAGCGTCGCCCCAATCGTCAGAGACGTCGACGAACAGCGTCAAGAGCTACAACAAGCGATCGTCGGCGGTCTCCGTGAGAAACTTGATGATTCCCCGTCCGAACAGAATCTCGATGACCTTCGGCGAGAGTTAACGAGTTCCGAGATCGATGTAGAAGCTTGCTCTGCAATTGTCCGCCAGATGTTCGAACGCGAACTCGAGGGCACCGACGATCTCGAAAGTCGACGAGTGACGCTTCAAGAACGTCTCGAGACAGTCGACGAAGAGATCGATCTCTATGAGGCGACAATCGATCTGTTCGAGGCGGTCAGCAATCGTCGTCGGACTCTAGAAGAGTATGAAACGTCGTTCCACAAACAGCTCGACGAATTTGGCGATGAAACAGGTGGGTCGGTCGCTTCGGGATCCGATGACTACGTGTTCGTCAAGAGCATCCAGCCAGAACAGGTATTTCAGGCGACTGGGAGCGAGACGCTCGCTGAAACGGGCTTGTTGACCGGAGCCGGAGAGCGACACCGTGTCCGCGATGCGCTTGAGGAGTTGGCGAACAACACGCTTGACCGGAAATACACGGGGTTGCAGCGCCGTAAATTGAGTCAGAATGGGCGGCGATACGAGGGGATGCGAGTCCGCGTGGCGGTCATGAGCCAAGCGATTGATCAAATCAAGGGAGACGACATCAACCTCAAGTCGACGTACCGCGAGGCGTTCGATCTCGAAGGAAGCCCGACGCGGCAACGATACAGTGCGTGGAATCCGGAGCTGGGCAACGACTGGGATATCGGATTAGGGGTGTTCATCGATGGGGTCTTCCTCGATAATATCCGAAAGGTAGTTCAGGCAGATGGATACGCAGCTGGGTATGCAGAGTGGGCCAATGCGCAGGATGTTGATATCCGGATTCACCACAGTCTCTGGCTCGATAAGGGTCGGTACGTCTACCGGAACGGAACGCTGAACGTCGAAGCGGCAGAGAACGTCGAATTCTTCCTCCAAGACGAAAGCAGCGTCGTCAACCAACTCCTTGAAGAGTACTCGGATACCGTCGTCTTCGGTGTCGATGCGGTCGACGAGAGTGCGGACCCTGCTGCCGATAAGAGAGGAGACCGCACAGCCGAGCCAGCGGCTGAAACAGAGGAGGAAGGCAAATGAGCGGTCCGGTTAGGTTCGTGATGCGGAATCGAGAGAAGTTCCTGCTCGTCGGCTATGCGATTGCAATCCTCATTTTCGCGAGCCTACTTTCACCGATGCTTGGGCAAGCATGGCAGCGAGCCGAGCTAACTCGTGCGCTGTTTCAAACCCGTCTGTTGATCGGTCTCTCGCTGGAGATTATTGCGGTCGTCTTAGTGAGTCTGTTCTTCGGCCTGCTGGGTCTGATGATCCTCGATACGAAAAAGCGGTTTCAGGGTGTGTTGCTGTTTGTCGGTAGTATCGTCGGACTTCTTGCTCTGTCGTCGATGGGACTACTGCTTCCAAACATTGACCTCTTCGGGAACATACAGTGGGTCGCCGCTGGACTCGTGGTCGGTGGCGTAGTTGGCGGTGGTCGTTCAATTCTCGACGTCAATTCGAACGGTCCCCGTGAGTTTCGTTCCGCATCTCGAGCAGTCTATTTCTTGCTCAGTGCGCTAATGGTGGTCGGATTCCTCGAATACCACCTCGAGTATCCCTTCCCACTCGAGATCGCGCGTAATGAGGTCGTGATGGAGCCGGTTGCTTCCGAATTCGCCGTCGTCGGGGAGAGCAGTGAACTCCTGATGAACGCGGTACTCGTGGGCGCGTTCATCGTGACGACGAAGCGGTTCGTCCAGTACGACGCAGAGCGGGACTTCTTCGTGTTGGGGCCAACTGGATCGGGGAAGAGTCTCTTCTTGGTCGGGGCGTATCTAGAAGCACTCGAGCGCTTCACCCAAGATGACTCGGAGACGCCACTGAACCCGAGTCAGGATCTGATCAATCTCGTCGGTGCTTTAGATCGGCAAGGTGACGGCTGGTTCGTCGAGGCAACGCGTGCACAGGAACTGGAGGACCTGCACTTTCAGTACGTCCACGGAAACGTCTTCCCGAAGAACGTCGAAGTGTCGAGTCTCGACTACGCTGGCGAGTGGCTTGAGGACATTCCGGATATCATCATGGGGACGGAAGATGCGGACGACCCGCCGAACACACTCAAACGCGTCGCTGACAACGTCCGTCAAGCGGATACACTGATCCTCCTGATCGACTCGAATCGCTGGCTCGACGATGAACCACTTGAGATCGAACCGTATTTCGATATCGTGCAGGCCACCGAAGAGAAGAACGTCATCCTCATCGCGACGAAAGCCGACGTGCTGGCCGAACAGTTCCGCTCCGAGCGTGGGCTCGATGCTCAGCAGTACTTCCCCGACTTCAAAGAGTACGTCAACGAACAGCTAGGGACAAATCAGACCGTCCAGTCGCTCCTTGCACAGGCGGGAAGCGCATCAGAAATCCACCCTGTCTACTATCAGACAACGGTCGATGATAGTGGCGAGCGCGTACCAATGCGTGCGAATGGCACTGTTACGACCGTCGGATTCGACGAACTACTCGACATGGTCGGGGAGAACTAACATGGCGACAATTACGATCTTCGACTCACGGGGCCATCAGCTCGCCGACCCACATGGGGAACGTGACGAAGACATTCGGCGCATGAACCAGTACGGGGTCGTCTGTGAGCTCTACCACGGACAGGTGCCTAGGCTGACGACGTACTTCCGCGCTCGTGAGTCCGACTCCGGCCGGCTCGAACAGTATTATGCACGCTATCAACCTGACCGTAGCGATCGATCTCCGGCTGATTTCCCTAGTGGTCATACTAGAGATAGCGTCCCAACCAGCAACTCAGCTGACGATCTGTTCTTAGACCGGTTCCCATCCGGATTTGCGGCTCAGATAGTCCGGCATGCGGAATCAGAGCATGGCTTGTCGGTCGCTGATTCGACTACTAACGAGAACTTCTTGGGAACCTTACTGGAGATTGGCGGATCACCGAATCAAGGTAGTTCTGCTGACGAACGGCAACGAGCACGGGAGCTGCTCGCTGACGGAGAGCGGCTCCACTTCGCGACCGAGTCGTACGAGACAGCACTTGGCCTCATTTCGAGTCTCTTAACAGCGCAAGCGGATCTTACCGCCGCGATCACCGAGGACACCAGTACACTCGATGGCGGGATGTCGGCGTACGATTGCGTGGTTGAGCCGGGAGGGGAGGAAGGCTTAGAGTCACTCGGCGATACGAAGGGGAAAATGATACCTCCCGAGCCAACCAGGAACGAAGGAACCGGCTTGGGGAACGATATATTATCGTCAGCTCAAGGTGAAACAAGTGACGGACATGCGGACATTGCGCGTATTGCTCCGTACCTCGCGGGCGCCTTGGTCGTCGGTGTCGCTATTGGTATCTTGATCGGGATGGCGCTCGCAAGTGGCCTTGATAGTGGAAATTTGATCGCCCTCCCAGATATGCCCCATATTCTGGACATCAGTCAGTTGCCCTCTTTCATCTCAGAAAACGGAACAGAGGCTTCCGGAACGCCGGCTCCGACGTCTCACCCGAATACCACAGCAGGAACAACTACGAATAAATCAACACTCTAGCCTCGGACCCTAGATTCCGCTACTAGGTTAATGATGAATAATCGAACGGTAAGAGACGTTTGTACCGGGTTCTGATATCTGCGCGATAGTTATTTATACGAGAGTGTAGCTGCTACCGACCTACCCAGACAGTAACGTAAACTCTGGATCTTCTGTTGATCGCATTATGAAACACCGGTCTGACCATATTCGCCCGGAACGATTAAATCATTCTTCGGCTACGATGGCTCAAGAGGTCTTAGAGCCGCCGTTCGTTGAAGAGTTCGAATCAAGCCCAAGCGGCTGGACGATCGGACTTCATTCGCGGGCTGACGAGAGAGTAACGAAAGGCGAGGGTGCATGGTCCTCCGAGTACAGTGGAAGCATAAAACTGCAGGTGGATGGAGGGCCGAACCATATCGGGGTCTACCATCCGGTCGGTGATTTAACAGAAGGGACCGAAATCACAGTTAACTACAAATCTCCGAATCTTCAAGGTGAGCCAGGCGGTCCTCGGATTACTCTTCACCCGCCAGACGACGATTCGTTTACGATCGATATGGATAGTGGAGGGGGAGGATCGGGAACGGCGGATACGGATGGGGTGCTTCGCGGAACGCTTCCGGAAAGCGTCCCTGCTGGGACAGAGGTCGAAGCACGTCTCGGAGTCTGGCCGGGAGAGATCACAGTCTACATCACGAGGGTGGTAGTGGGGAGTTCCGAGTCGTCTTCTACGACCGAGGAAGCTGACACGGCCACCGCGACGGCGCCACCGGCGTTCGAAGACAGATTCGAAGATGGAAACCTTGACGGCTGGAGTACCGTGTGGGGGTCACGAAGCCAGTACTGTGAAATCCTCAATGAGTGGGACACGACGACTACTAACGCAATCTCGGGTGAGCGATCGCTCTACCTGCATTCGAACTGTGATAACAACGCCCTGGCGACGGAGGATCGAATAATAGATCTATCGAGTGAGTTCGAGATCTCATACAAGTATTATTTCGAGGAGGAAAACAGCCGGGGCGGGATCGCTATGCTTCTCGATTCGGATCGAAACGGAAGTAAACAAGGAGAGCGAGTTGAGGGAGAACACTGGTATCCGCTAGCTGGGCCCCATCGGAGGCCAGATAAGGATAATCCTCACTTCAACATCTTGGGAGTGAGTCAGCCGTTCGAGATAAAACCAGAACCTGGAACCGTTCATATGGTCCGCGTAGAGAAGTCCGGCGAACGGATTCACGGGTACCACGATGGTGATCAGTACATCGACGCTTCACTCTCGGATGTCGAGGTACCGCTGGATCGGCAGTATCGGCTCCTCTTGCAATCGAGTGGGGCATATGGGGCCGAGTCAGAGATGTGGTTCGACGACATCCGGCTTGGACAACCTGGAGGGACGACAACTGAGTCTTCATCCCCGTCCGATACTGGACAAGGCCAATCGGCTCCAGTGGGGGAGCTACAGTTTGTAGCCGACATCAAGCGGGTAGTCTCCTGTGGGCCGACCTGTCGTGACGTCACGCTCTCGTTGACGAACGCGGGGGACGTTGAGGCTACTGACGTCACCGTCGACGTGACCGTCCGCAGCGGTGGGACAGCTATCTGGGCTGGATCCGAATCAATCGGTAGCTTAGCAGTTGGAGAGTCATATGAGACACAGCAGCGGGTCGACTTCGGTTACGAAGACGTTGCCCGGATCGTCGGCGACGACCGAACCGTTCTGGTGCAGGCCATTATTCGAACTAATCGTGGGAATCTCATCAGTGAGCAAGTGTATGACCTTAGCTCAGGTTCGGTTCGATCTCCCTCTCTTCCGCCACTTAGTGAAGGATCACACACCGAGGTTGAGGTCGCTGGAGAGACGTACTATCTCATCGCTGATCTTCCGAACCAGCCCGTCGATCGAGAAGTGGTAACCACGACGGACTACGAACTAATCTCACCGGAGCGAGCGAAAGCAGTCATTGCGACCGACTTCTGGCCACAACAGCGGTTTGCCGACTATGACTGGGAGCAACGAATTCAGAAAACGCGCGATCTCCGAGAGCGGTCACTTGACTTCTATCGGAGCGGTAGCTATCTAGATGTTGGATGGGATATTACTGAAGCACTCCTCTTTACGAGTGCTCATCTACCGGTCAAGGGGGCGATCTTAGATGCAATGAGTGACGTCGCAAATACGTACGTTGAACAGACCAACGAACCGTGGAAGGAGAGTTTCGTGAAGCTCACTGCTAGCTTACAGAATACAAAGACGTTGCATGGTCTGACTAATCAGGTTGCTTGGTACGAGGATATCGACACGAGCGGGCCGCTTCAGACACTCATTGACTTCGGGCTCTTGTGCAACGACGTGGTCCAGACGGGGACATCGTTGACACAGGCTTGGAGCCGCGCAATGACGGCAATCGGGACGGGTGGTGCACTCGGTCAATCGCTCCTCCAAACTAGTGTGAAGGATGCGTTGGGTGAGGCGAGGGACATCTTCGTTGGACTTGCTATTTCTATGGCCGTCGACTCGTTTGACGGGCCAGTCAAATTGGCAACCGATGCACACGGGCTTGCACATGCGTGGACCACAGCCCGAATGCCTGTGCTCCGCCGGCTTCGAGATTTGGATGCCACTCTGGCCCAACGAGAGCATTCGATGGGGACCGGCCACGAATACTACTGGAACCTTCTCATGGACTTCCAAATGAAGGCGCTCGCGTTCGAAGGCTCTCGGAAATACTGGCAGGCGATATCCGACTCCAATCTCGGCTTCGTCTGGGACGTCGTCGGGAACGCCCAACCTCGTGCTGCCAAGTATGGTCAGTGGGCTGAGACGGCCAATGAGATGGCAAAAACGGTTGCTCAGATTTATGGAGCGACCGAGACGGCGATCGGTCAACGCGCATCAAACTCGCTCAACGCTGCAGTAACACAAGAGCGGCCAGCACAGTCATTTGCTCATTTGTCTAACGGAGGGACTCAGTAATGAAACGCCGGAGTCTCGCCAAGCTACTTGGCATTGGTCTCGTCGGGGGCGGGGGGGCCAGTGCGGCCGTCTACACGGACGCGATCAACGTTGATCCCAATGATGTATCGCAGCTTGACGGAGACGCTACTTCAGCGACTATCACCATCGGGACAGTGGACACAACGCCTACTCCGTCCGACTTCGATACGAGTCGAGGGAAAATCGACCAGCCACCGGCGCCGTTTCGGTACGACTACGACCCGCTTAACGAGACCGTCTCGGATGGGGAGTATATCCAAACGGTCCGTGCACAGCCAGCTACTGGGGTTACTGGTGATCGAATTCAACTTGAGGTTACTGCTGAGACCAACTCAGAGACGTACGCTGCACAGCTCAGACTTGCACTTGCAGTTGGGACAGCGCTAACACGCGAAACGACAGTTGACGGTAAGGTAGTTGATTTTTCTGGAGGATCCGTCGGCAGACATGTAGCGTTGGTCGGTGAGCAACCAGAGCTCTCTGCTCAAATTTTCATAGCTCGAGCTACTTCACAGCAGGGAGTGGAATCCCTTGTCGACAATTGGTCGGAATAACCCTCTAGAGAGCTGGCGGCTACTGTAAATATGTAGTTGCGATATAGTGACTGTTCGGTACCGTGAGTACGATAATTCATATTGGTATAGTCACTCCCTCGGTGATTCCTCAGACGATAACGCAAATTTGGGTACAACTAGTAATTTGGCATGGCAATCCGACTCACGGAGAGGGTGGTCAATAGAAGAGTAGCTCAGGACTTAGGAACCCCAATCCAGTCTAAGGGTTCTTTACAACTATGAGACTAACAAAAATACTCGGGGAGTTCAACGGAGTCGTAATTGGAACAGTCATCGGCCTCGGAGTATACATAAAGCTGGTATCTGGAGATTTTACCCTCGTTGGCTTGATTACAGCCATGATAGATGTTGGCGGGTATGCGTTAGGAGCATCGACGTCTACATTAGTCACGTCAAGCGTTACCAAGTATCCACTAGGTCCAGTTTTGGCTGGCACCCTGGGTGGGGTGATTGGTGCAATCCTTTCACTGTATCTCCCTCTCGTAACTACTCTCCCCCTTTCATCAGATCTCCTTGAACAGGTAGTAACAGGACTGATTGCTGGTGGGGTAATCGGTATCCTCACACGGTTCCTCCCCGGATTGTAAAGTCTGGCAACGATCTCGTTGACTGCGACCCGCGACGGCTGCGCTGTTGGCGGGTCAGGAGCGTTGTCAGCCAATCGATGTACCTACGAAAGATCGCCTAATGAGAGCGTTTCACGTCTAATTCAGCAAGAACCGAAGCTATTTCTCTAATTGAACAATCGGTCGTGTGAAGGCGGACGGTGAACACCCTGACGGGCTCTGCCGTCCGCTCACGCTCCCAACATCCTTGGAAATCCGGCGCAAACGACTCATTGAGCAGGTCTGCGAGCATCCTAGTAAAATCCTCCCCAACCTGCTCACTTCTTAAACTGGCCTAACTAGCCAGTATCATATTGGTTGATAATAACTTTCTAGAGAATCTGCAGAAAATTTCAGTTCTATTTCTTTCGTGTCTGGAGTGATAGTGATTACGAACCTTCCCGAACAGCTATAATAACATGTTCTCACAGTATCGACTCTTGAAGAGTATATCTATGTCTTCTATTGAGGCTAGCCCAATGCTCTGAGTTTCCAGATCTAAATTGTCATCGTCATCGATCGTGAGTCACCCATTATATTAGATTAATTAATTTTAATGGCGGGGAAAGAACATATTCTCCTCTAGAGAATCTCCCGCGATTGATGGATTATTTTCTTCACTCGAATCTCAGAATAATGTCAAAGAAGCTATCTATGCCGTTTCCTACTCGCCCTCTATGCAACTGAATGACAAGACGGAGAAACTGATTAAGTTGGTTATCAAACGAGACTCATTTCTCACATGTCTTAGAGAGAACCAAAAGGACAAGCGAACACTCGTTGCGGAACTAGATTACTCCCGATCGACTGTTGATCGTGGGATCCGCGATCTGGAAGCAGCCGGTCTCGTCCAGTATAAAAACGGTGGCTATCAGCTAACCTCACTTGGAGCTAGCATTATGGATGGCTTCGTTGAGTTTGTAGAGGCCTCGGAACAGCGGGTTCGGCTCGATCCATTCCTTCGGTGGATTGATGAAGACGCACTCGATCTAGACTATTCCTATCTTGCTGATGCAGAAATCATTGCTGCTGACCCGGGCGACCCGTACGCAGTAATCAACTATCACGTTAGTCGAATCGAATCAATGTACAATGGTCGATTCCTTCTCCCAATTATTGGCCTTCACGGAACCGAAGTCATATACGAGCGGATCATCAACCATGGAGCAACGTGTGAATTAGTTGTTGAGCCGGACGTCATGAATACGATCCAAAGCAAAGATGAGTACCTGGAGTACTTCGAAGAGATGATCGCGACTGACCGTCTTACTATCTACCGGACGGAGACCAATCTATCACCGCCTGTGGGCATAATCAACGATTGCGTCCAACTCCTCGCCGTTGACGGCGACCTCCCCCGCACGCTGATTGAAACCTCACATAGTCAGGTCTACGAATGGGCGACGGATACCTTTGAGGCCTACAAGCAGCAGGCAGAGTTGGTGATGGCCTCAGATATGGGAATCACTACCTCCTAAGCAATATATTGGCTTGTAAAAAATTTAATCCCAATAAAACCCGAATTGAGAGAGCGAACTTTGCGCGTTTTTGAGTGTAAGGTAACCAGTTCACCTCTCTTGCTGCAGATAGTGGACTTTCATCTACTAGACGTTCCGCAGGCGAAGAACAATTTCAGCAACCTGGTGTTCAAAAGATATAAATTAATTTATTTAATCCAATACGGGTAACCTACAATCCGACGCTGTGGCCCCGTCTTACGTCTCGATCGTCCGTGTGGTGTCCATGTCCACCATGGGTCGGGGGACCCTCCCCATTCTGGATTCGATATTCTGTGGGGACTCTATGATGCGTTCTTGATTGGTGGAGACAGCCTACCTCTCATTAACTAACAGTCGTTAGTCCCTTGTTGGTTAATATTCGTCTACGAAGCGAAATGTAAGGTGAGTCTGGCCAGCAGAGATGGTAGATAACCTATGAGTCGCCCGTATTGTAGTAGCCGTCAGCGGCTCCAATGACCACTAGTACGGCCAAGAGAAGACTCACGATCGGAGCTGCCCACATGTGAAACCCAGTCGAATCGAAGAGGTAGAGGGAGAGAAGGAGGAGTCCTCCAGCGCCGAGGCATGCACCGCCGAGTCGTTTCCAGAATCGAGTGCTGTGTCATAAGCGCAGAGTCTGGTTTGATTGATCGCCTTTTCTGTAGCATCGGCTGCTCGTCTCCGTGAACGTAAGGACAGAGGAAGTAGATTGCGGCAGGAGTTCTCCAAGAGCAGTAAACCGATTTATCCAGAATAGAGCGACCACTGGGACAGAGTGACGAACTGAGACGACGTTACAGGTCTTTCGGCTGGACGGTCTTTCGGTTATTGTCGGTCGCTCGCTGGGCGGCCTCGACGAGGAGTTCCTCGACTTCTTCATTGAGCGCGTCGTAGAAATCGCTCGCAACGTTCTGGTCGTCGAAGTACTCCTTGACCGCGGCCTTGACCACAAGATCAGCCATACCGACTGGCTCGTCGGATAAACACTTCAACGCTGTGCCCATACCTAGGCTGATTCCGGGGGGCGGTATGCCCACCGAGTCAGCGCGTCTTCGGCGCTCTCGCGGGTCTTATAGTGCTTTCCTCGAAGAGGCTTTCCTGTTTTAGTCACCCACTCTGCCCGGTAACCGTCCGACTTCTCCCTGAGTTGGAGGACGAGCGCCTCCGGCTCACGGTCCCACCGATACTGGAGTGTCCGATCGGTCTCGGATTGGCGAGTGTACTGTGAGACGGTGGGTGCGCCGATCGTCGGGAGATCGAGAGCTGCGAGAACGACTGCTTGCGCGCTCGAATAGATGTGCCGAGCAGGGGGAGCAACTTCCTGAAGGACTGTCTGGAGTTCGGCCTTGGTGGTGATCCCGTCGGCGACGAGCTTGGCCACAGTCGGCTCCCCGATACCGCCTATTTGGAGGAGGTCCGCTTTCGTCATGCCCGCTGGACGGTGGCTTCTATACTCGTATAGCTTTCTCGCCTTCGATGGTGGTCACATCAACGTTTTCCACGGTTCGGCTCCCCCCTGATCCTACTTGACTACGAGTCATCCCAGTACTGGTCTTCCCACTCCCGTCGGGCCTCGATCTCGCGTGTTCCACGTTGAGTGATCGAATACACGTTCGTTCGGCGGTCCTTCTGACCTTTCTCAACAAGCCCTTTGTCAACAAGTGTGTCGAGGTTTGGGTAGAGACGGCCGTGATGAATCTCACCCTCGTAGTAGTCTTCGAGTTGCTCTTTGATCGCGAGTCCATGCGGGTCAGTGAGTCCAGCGATGACGTAGAGGAGATCTCGTTGGAACCCAGTGATATCATACATCTATCTGTGGTGAGAAGTCAGCTGTGATTAAAACCCTGTTTTCGGTGGGTCACCTCGTATCGAAGGCTGTGACGAAACTCAGATACCTCGTAGAAGCACGACAGAAACACTGGGGCTGTACTGCTGAGATTCTCTTGAGTAATCCTTGCTGGTTCGATTATCGTCGGTACTCCGCAATCGCCTCGATATCCAGTAGTTGAGGTGTCTCCTGCTCCATGTCCGCAGCGGCGAGCGCGGCGCGTGCAACAGGTTCGACTGGGAGGGGACGAGCATCACCCATCTGCTCCGAAATTGAGTTGAGGTTGTCGAGCAGCCGGAACCCTTGGTTCACGAACCACGGGAAGTGGGGCTGGCCCTTTCCGTAGAGCGGCCCCGCTCGAAGGATGCGCGTTCGGAGGTCTAGATCGGCAATCGCGCGTTCAGCCCGGCGCTTCGCTGTAATATACGCGTCTCGAACCGTCGGCGGTGCCGCACTCGCGGAGATGAAGACGTACGACTCGACATTGGCGCGTTCGGACTCGAGTGCGGTGATGATCGCTGAGTCACCGTTGACTCGTTCGAACGGAGCGCCCTGCTTGGGTGCTTCGTGGAGCGTCCCCATCGAGTGGATGACGGCGTCACAGCCGTTGAGGTGGTCACGCCAAGTGTCGGGACTGAACACGTCGGCGGCGGTCCACTCAACCCGGTCCGTCCAGCTGGCAGACTCGTTCGGCTGGCCGCTTCGAGACACGCTCCGCACCTCGCATCCCTCCCGTACTGCGAGCCGACAGATTTCGCGCCCGATGAATCCACTCCCACCGACGACAAGCAGTCGCTCCATGTGACCCGTACCACGAGAGGGGCGTACTAATCCAGCCCGGTCCCGGTTGATACAATCCATCCGCTCGCTCTCCTTCTCAGGAATCTATTCTCGTTCTCCCATCAAGCCGTCCCGCGATACTGGCTAACCTTCCGACGAACGGACGGTGGTTCTATAACGTGTCCGCCAAAGCGTGCCACGTAGTGGGGCACGAACAGGTCGCGTTCCTCGCCGAGTCGGTCAACCGACAGCGAGTCTTACAGCACCTCCGCGAGACTGGCGACGCGATCAGCATCAGCGAATTCGCGACCGAGGACTCCGTCTCACGCGCGACCGCCCATCGCGCGCTTACCAGCATGGCTGACCTAAACTGGCTCAGCCAAGGCGACGACGGGAGATATACGCTCACCGCGACCGGCCATCTCGTCGTCCGTGCCCACTCCGCGTTTCTTGAGACCGCTGACCAGGAACTCCTCTCGTTTCTCGGCGGCTCATCCTACCGAATGGACTTACTTGAGACGCTCACCGTCCGGGACGCCCAGGTCAAATTCCAAGAGATGCTCGTTGAGTCGGAGGCGTCGAAGGCGACTGTCTCCCGGTGTATGGACGACTTCCTCGAACGGGACTTGATCGATCGCCCTGATCACGGCCGCTACCGCCTCACCGAGGAGGGAAAACAGGTGAGCAACGCGTTTCGAACCCTCCAAAACACTGTGGAGTGGGCGACCGAGAACGCTCCGGTGGTCAACGCACTCGGGTCGATCGGGGCCGACCTTCCGATTCAGGCCCTCGGCTCCAATACCATCACGACCATCACGGCGTCCCCTGCTGATCCCGACCGGGCGATCCTCGGCTTTACAGACCGCATCAAAGCGGCCGACCCCAACGCACTCTATGGAGTCATGCCCGCGGCGAGTCACAGCCTCATCACGCTCTACAAAGGGCTCGCGAAAGCGAACACACAGATCGAACTCGTCGTCGACGACGCTGTCGTCTCCGCGGCGGAATCATCGTATCCAGACACGCTCAGCCTTGTGGAGCGCTGTGACGAACTGGACTTGTACGAGTACCCTTCGCGGCTCGACTGTGGTGTCGCGTTCTACAACGACCAAGCGATCATCGGCGTGTATCACGGGGATACCGGCCACCTGTGGGCGCACCTCGTGAGTCGTCACGACGAGTTTACCGCGTGGGTCTGGGACTACTTCGATAGCCACCGGAAGCAAGCGACCAAGTTCACAGCTCGTTCGTAACTTCGTAGTCGGCAATCCGGATGCTCCTCGGATAACTAGCCATGTACTGACGCGCTCACGGCCCCCTTACCGACGGAGCTTACGAACCTTCGACCAGACGAGAGCGAGAAAGACTAACGATTCCACTGACTTTTATATAATCACGAAGAGAAGAGTCATTCGGAGACTGAGAACCATGGCTGAAGACCCGTTTGAGCATATCGCCTTCCTTACGTCCTCACAGAATCGAATCACGATCCTCCAACAGCTGGCCGACTCCCCTGCACGGCAGTCGGACCTCGCGAGATGGTGTGACATCTCGAAAACCACCGTCCATCGAGCGATTGACGCCATGGAGGAGCGGGGCTGGGTGGCCGAGGCGGACGGCGAGTACCAGCTCACGGCTCTCGGGACGGCGCTCATCACCCACTACGACGAGTTTGAGAAGTCGTTCGCGAGTGTGCTCCGCAAGCGAGCGTTCTTCGAACATTTCGACACCGACGTCGAGATTCCGACTGACGTAGTCACCGACTTCGAGCTCACGGCGCCCGTCTCGGGTGATCCCCACGCCACAATGGAGGTCTTCAGAAACAAAGCGCGTGAGGGCGATATCGACTGGTTCGCAGGTATCCTTCCGATCATGAGCCCCGGTTACATCGAGATCGCCGAGAATATGTTTGACGCCGGAGCGCAGATGGAGTTGGTCGTCGCTCAGGGTGCTGTGAATGCCATGCAGTCCAACTACGGAGACGACCTCGAGCGTGCCCTCGGTGCTGACAACTTCAACCTGTACATCTACCCGGGGCAACTCCAGATGGCACTCGCGACGTTCGACCGCGACCGGGCGATGATCGCGTCTGTCGACGACAACGATCAGCTCCACGCTGGACTCGATGGAGGGAGTGATACGGTCCTCAATTGGACCACGAGAATGTTCGAGTCGATTCGAGCACAGAGCCAGCCGCTCATGTAGTACTGTCGCCGCGCCACCCTCCTTTCTCCTATTTGTTCGTAGCCTGGCCCGTCAGCCACGGCTGTAGTCACGGTATTGAGCAACGGACCAGAGAGACGAGACTAGTTAGAATTCTCTCAGATCGTCCCGGACCCTGAAACTAGTTGCATGGGGTAAATATAATTCAGTTCCGGTCGCCCATTGATGCGGACGCTATGTCCCGGATGAAACCAAGCGAAACGCGGTCAGACGACGACGCGGACGCTCAGCCCGTCCGCGAGAAAGCGCACGGCCTCTACGAAACCACCAAGACACACGCCCCAACCATCGGGTTCGCCGCGTTCGTAGCCCTTACTGGGATGACCGCTCCGGTCGCAGCGCAGGCTGGGTCGGGTATCTGTGGGACTCCCCTCGCGGATACGATCAATCAGGCCGCTCCGCTCATCGTGGGCCTACTGATGATCGGCGGGGCGATCCTCTCGTACATCCTCCACAACGCCTCGGCGTTCCCGAAGAACCCGCAGGCGGTCCAAGAGATCAAAGATTGGCGGAACCGTGCGGCGTTCGCGTCGATCACGACGCCGCTGTTCGCACTGGTGATGCAGTTGTTCATCGGGTTCACGGGCACCGACCTCGCGACCTGCGTCGACCTCGTCCCGTTCGTCTGAACTGTGTAGACGGGACAGCCGCCGACCACCCTCCCCCTCTCTCCCCCTGACTGATGGACAACGCCATACGTCTATTCGGGCTCGCACTCCTCTTGGTCGTCGGCACCGCCGCCGCACCGATAGCCACAGCACTCCCGCCGACGCCCGTCCCCGGTGACGGACCACCGGAACCCACGCCGCCGTCGACACCCACCGCCACGCCGTCGGCACCGTCGACGCCGACAACTCCCGCGACTCCAGCCGCGCCCGCGAACGGCACCGGCACGAACGGCTCGACGGTCAACGGCAGCGGCGTATGTAGCGGCGTCAGCGGAATCGGTGGACAAGTCTGCAACGGACTCGTCCGGACCGTCGGCGCCGTCGTTGACGATGTGACCGACTGGGTACTCACCCAATTTCAGAACGCGGCAGAGTCCGTCGTCGAGATGTTGGTGAGTCGTCCCGTTCCGCTTCGGAACGGAAACGTCGCGCTCGCGGGTGAACCGACCAATCCGCCGATGACCACGGTCCGTGCCGTGTGGCTCAACGTTGGCCTCCCGGCCGCCCTCGGCGTGTGGATTCTCGGAATGCTCCTGCTTCGACTCACCGCGTTCCTGCCATCCGGCCCGACGGTTGAGGCGAAGACGAAGCTCTCGGAGGGGTGGATCGCGCTGTTTCGGATTCTGGCGTCGTGGGTCTGGTGTTCGCTCGTGTTGCATCTCTCGTTGGGCATCGCGCAAACGTTCGCGCCTGCCGGCGAGGAGATCTTCGCGAGCCTCCAATCCGTGATCGGGACTGCCGGCGGTGCCGGCGTCGCCGCGCTCCTGATCTACCTGTCCTCAGGAGTCCTGCTCGCGCTGATCGCGATCGTGTTCGGGCTGTCGTACGTGGCGCCGTTCATCCTGATGCCGGTGTACCCGGTGTTCATCGCGCTGTCGCTGCCGGACATCTGGATCTTCGAGTGGATCGCCGAGAAAGGCGAGTTCTTCCGCTCGCTGTTCGCGCCCGCGGCGCTCATGCCTGTGCCCACGGCGATTATCCTCGGTGTCGGCTACCCGGTCGTGAACGCACTTCGAGGACAACTCGGCTGGGCGGCGGGGCTGGTCATCGGCTCTGACGTGATCACAGTGATGGTGCTGACACTGTGGTTCACGGCGTTGACTGCCCCGTTGTTCTTATTCGTTGGCGGTCGAAAGATGCGCCCATTACAGATGTTCGCCACTGGCGCTCTCGGCGCGGCCGCTGGACGCAGCCTCTCACGGCCCAACCTGAACCTCGGTGGTTCGGGCGGGTCGGAATCCAGCGGTAGTGCCGCAGGAACCGGTAACGCCGGCGCCGGGCGGACGGTCGACCCGCTGAACGGGTCGCCGTTCTCACGCGAGAACGACGGCGCCTTCGGTGGACGGCTTGGGCCGGCAGATAGTCCCGAGGTTGCCGGTCAACTCGGCGATGGCAGTTCGACGGTTGAGGGTGTCAGCGGGCCGCCGGCACCCACGGCGTCGCCCTCGTTTGGAGCGAGCGGTAGTGCGAGTGGGGGCGCGTCAGCTGGGTCGTCGTCGTCGAGTAGTTCCACGACGAGCAGTAGCGCGAGTTCGAGCAAGTGGGATCGAATCACCAGCCGGCCGACGCAGGAGTACGCCGACAGCGTTCCTGACGGCGTCGGCTTCGAGAAAGCGGCGACGCGATCGGAACTCGACCGAGACCAGTACAATGCAGGCTACTTCGACGATGACGGTGAGTTCAAAACGGTCAGTGACGGGAATTCGAATTCTGGCTGGCTCCTCGATGAAGGAGGTCTAAAGCGCGTATCACGAGGGCACGAAGATGATCCCGTCGTTCTCTACGACGAGCCGAACGACGTTGCCCATGACGCCCGGAGCGTCGTTCAGGACGGAGAGTACCAACAGGGACGGTACGAGCGGCAGCATCAAGACAGCGTTCGTGCCGTTCAGGAGACTCGGCTATGACTGACGACGTTGATTACAGCGAAGCAAGTGAAGCGGCTCTCAAACGGGATGGACATACCTGCCAGCTCTGTGGGACGGTCGGATACCCGAAGACGGAGCATGGTCTCGCAGCTGTCCCGGTTGATCCTGACGATCACCAGAGAGAGAACCTCGTCACGGTATGCCACGAGTGTTTGAAAAAGGACGACCAGCGACTTCGAGAAGAGGTATCGACCGCCAAGGCGCGCCGCCAACGTAGGACAGCTAAGGACACTTCGCGTACTCCTTCCGATAGCCGAGATTCTACCCCCTCAATCGGGACCCGGCTTCGGACAGCCATCGGGTCTGCTGGACATGGGTTACAGTCTCTGCTTCGCGAGTCGAGGACAGCTGATACAGAGAAGAGCGACGAACTGATCCATCGAGTTGCCCGTCGAGATAACTACAATTGTCAAGTTTGCGGGAATATTGTCACTCCTCGAGGTCGCGTAGGGTATCTAATCGACGCGGTGGAGCCACAGAAGAACACGGATGACCCAGTAGACAACAACATCACAGTCTGCTGGGATTGTGGTGAATGGAAGGAGATCGAAGCCGTCGATCGAATAACGAGTCGGGCGATCGATCTCAAGACCGCAGAGAGGAAGCCGTCGCTGAGATACGCGAAGGCGTCTCTGCGTGAGTTCACCGAGAAACTCCGCGTCTTCGCTCACACGGGGCGAGCAGTACTTCTCCGACGAGCGCTCGTCGCAACGATCGGGCTAGCGCTGCTACTCGCGATAGGTGTTGCAGCTGCCGGCGCTGTGGGTGCCTTATTCGTCTCACCGGATACCGGTATTCAGTGGGTCGAATCCACGCTCGCTCAGTACCAGACACTCGGAGCGCTGCTCCTCGCTCAGCCCTGGATCGCTCTCGTCGGTATCGGCGTCGGATACGTGATTCACACCTATGAGCAAGAGCGTGCCTACGAGCGGGAACTGTTCCGGAAGGAACGACGACGCGGTGAGACACCGTCGGTTGGTCACGGCCGCCCGCGCTGGCAGTTCGTCGCCGGCCTCGCCGCCGTTGGCCTGTTCGGCGCGGTCGACTGGATACTCGTTCGCCACGGTGTCTTCCCCGACGGGATGTTGTTCGGTGCACTCGTCTTCTGGAGCGTCGGGTCGGCCGGCGTCGCGTTCTACCTCCGGAAGGTACTCCGGGAGGACCGCGATATCCATGGCCAACCGGTCAATCCCGCACCGTGGGTGTTCGCCGCTCGGTACGCGCTGTTCGTCGCACTCGCTGGTGCCGTCGCCTCCTACCTCACCACCGTCTCGCTCCTCCCGCCGGCTATCTTCGAGTCCGCGCTGATCGCCGTCCCACTCGTCGGCGTGCTGTACGTCGGTCGCCGGCTGGCCGAACAGCGGACAGTGTGGGGTGCTCGCACGATGTACAGCATTCGCTCGGTTATCGACCGCGTGTGGTCGCTCGACGACGACTGGCCGCCGACCGAACAGAACCAGAAAACCGCGAATCCTGACGACACAGAGCCGCACAACGGCTAACTTCGATTCAACCAATGAGCAACAGAAGCCGCGATCCCCACCGACGGGTACTCGATGAGTTCGGCGCCGACGACGAGATCGTCGGCGTCGATATCGACTACAGTATCGACGACCTCAAACTGTTCATCCCTGCGATGTTCAGTGCTCTCATCGTCGTCCTACTCAGTTCCCGCTTCGGCGGGCGCTGGGGGACGACCATCGGCCTCGTAGGAGCGGTCGCGATCTTCCTCGTGGCCGGCGCAGTCGTGTACATCGCGCCGAACCACATGACTCCGCATCGGTGGCTCACCCGCATCGCACGGTTCGCCACCCGCGAGACCACCCGCTCCGCCGTGGACACAGCCCCCGACGACCGGCCCGATTCGTTGACGCAGGTCGCCCGGTTCGTCCCCGAGGCCGACGCAGTGGAGCGACAGGACGGCCAGCTCGTTGCCGCCATCCGTGTCGACCCGGCGAACATGGCGCTCGCGACCCACGACGAGTGGGACAGTGCCGCCAATGCACTCGGAAGTGCGTTGAACACGCTCGGCTTCCCGATTCAGATCCACGCCAGCGCCCGGTCGATTGACCCCGAGCGGATCACCGAGAGCTATCGCGACCGACGAGACGACCCCGACGTCCAGGCGAACGACGCACTGCGCGAGATCGTCGAGACGTACGAGACACGCCTGCCGGCGGAGTTCCGAGCGCGTGGCACCAGCCTCCGCGAGTATCACATCCTCGTGCCGGTCAGCATCCGTGACGTACAGTTGGCCGAGCGAGGAGCCACGTCCCAACTCCAGTCGCTTCCCTACGTCGGTGGGTTGCTCGCGTTCATCGGTGCCGAGAGTAGCGGGCTCTCGGACGCCGAGATCGAACAGCAACAGCGCGAGACGCTCGAACAGCGCCTCGATGACGTACAGGCGGCCATTCGCGGCCTCGATTCGTGCGACTGTGAACCCGTCTCCGCCGACCGGCTCGCCACGCTGATCGAGGAATTCTGGACGGGTCGCCGCACGCAGTACCGCTCATCGACCGACCGCGTTCGGTCCATGCCCGTCGTCACGGTTGGCGACGCCGACAGGAGGGCCTAACTCATGCCACTCATCAAGACACTACTCGACCGCTTCACCAGCATCGACGTCGACGACAATCAGCAGTTCGACGAGGCCGAAGCGCACGCGCAGAACGTCGGTCCCGCAAGCGTCCGGCTCGAATCCGACGCCACCCGGTCAGGTGACCAGTGGGTCAAGACGCTCATGATCACGGACTGGCCCGATACGGCGAACCCGGGTCATCTCGATGCGATCACCACCCATCCAAGCGCCGACGTGGGCCTCTCGATTCACGCCGAACCCCGCGAGACGGAGCAGGCCATCACACAGGTCGAAAACGCGATCCGCGACCTCCAGGCCGTCCACCAGGGCAAACAGGAGAACGGCGACCCGTCTATCGGCCTCACCGAACGCCGGATCAGTGACCACGAGGATGTACTGACCCAACTCACTGACGAGTCGCAGTCGATCTTCGACGTGTCTGCCTACCTTCCCGTCCGAGGCGAATCGAAAGAGCAGGTCGAACAGCGGTGCCAGCGGATTCGCGCCGAACTCGAAAAGCAACAGCTCACCGTGCGGTCGGTCGACTACGACCAGTCGGATGGGCTGGTGAGCGCGAGCCCCATCGCGAAAGACACCATCAGCGAGTGGCTGCCGAGTGCGACCACGCCGATGCTCGGGAGCGCCCTCGGCGCACTCTTCCCGTTCTCGGCGTCGACGCTCATCGAGGAGTCGGGGGTGCTGTATGGCTACCACGCGACGACGGACGCGCCCGTCGTCGTGGATCGCTTCCAGCGGCCGAACGGCTACAACGTCCTCGCGGCCGCCCAGGTCGGGTCGGGGAAGTCGGTCACGGCGAAACTCCTGAACCTCCGTGAGATCGCGAACGACCCCGAGACGATCCTCATCATGGTCGACCCGCTGGAGGGCTTCCGCAGTCTCGCAGACGAACTCGACGCGGAACACATCGTCGTCGGCGGGCGCCAGCAGATCAACTCGCTCGAAATCGAGGCGACACCACAGCACGTCCTTGAACGCACCTCCGAACTCAACCCGTACGGTCAGCGCGTGTCGAGCGTGATGGGCTTCTTCACGACCTACTTCGGCCACATCGACAGCGCCGGCTCTGGACTCGATAAGGAGGAGCGTGCAATCCTCGGTGACGCCGTTCACGAGGCGTATCGCCGGCAGGGCATCACGACCGACCCCACAACCCACAGCAACGAGAGCCCCACCGTCATCGATGTGTTCGAGATTCTCGGCGAGATGGCCGAGGACGTCAACGCGTTCGTGGAGGAAGCAGAGTCGGATTTGACCGAGGTGACCGCGACCGAGTCAGAGCAGTGGGGCGAACTCGCTGCCAATCTCCGCATCTCGATGCGGCCGTTCACGGGTGATGGCGAGTTCGCGAACCTCGCCGGGTCGTCCGACATCGACCTCGAGGGTGAGACAGTCTCGTATCTCGATCTCCAGCAGGGCGAGGCCGACCAGGAGATCGCGCTCATGTTGCAGGTGCTGTTCGATACGGTGTACGAACGCGCCAAGCAGACGGACAAGCGAGTGATCCTCGCGATCGACGAGGCTCACTACCTGATGCAGAGCAAGGGGTCACTCGACTGGCTCGAACGCGCCTATCGCCACAGCCGGCACCACGACCTGAGCGTCCACCTGGTCACGCAGGAGATGAGCGACTTCTTCGTCCACGAGAAGGCCGAGGTGCTGGCGAACGAGTCCTCTATCAAACTGCTTCAGAAACTCCCTGGTCTCTCGGAAGAGCATCGGAAGAAGCTCGGCTTGAGCGCGCGAGAGGCGCAGTTCCTCCGTGACGCGAAGCCCGGCACCCGCGAGCGTGGGTACAGTCACGCGCTCGTCTGCGTCCAAGACGAGGGCCGGTACCCGGTGAAGGTCACGGCGCTTCCCGAGGAGATGGAGATCGTCAACCCGCCCGAGGACGAGCCGGACGACGAGAGTGCCGTCGGCTCGGGGGTGACCGTATGAGCGACGCTCGTGAGTACCTCCGCGTCCGGCCTTCCTCGCAGTCGCTTCACACCGAGGCGATTCCGCGGTTGATCGAGAGCCTCCACAAGGTGACGGTCGAGGAGTCCACGAGTGGCTTCATGCGGCTGTTGCCGGGCGACGGGTCGTACCCTCCACAGTTCGAGTTCCTCGCGTTGAGCGAGGGCGCAGACGAGCCTGTTGAGTTCTACGTTGGCGCCGACGGCGACCTCACAACGTTGGAGGATCGGCTGGAGTCAATGTATCCGACCACGTTCGACATCGACCGCGTCGAGATGGACATCGCCCACCGGCTTGTCCATCCTGTGGAGTACCAGCGGGAGGAGTTCGTGGATCGGTTGGACAGCGATTCCCTCTACTACACGCCCAGTGCGGAGGACATGGTTGACGACGGCACCAGCGGGCTGAGCATCCTCGGTGACGGTGGCCTCGTGACGAAGGGGGGAACCGAGGAAGACAGGGACGACGCAGCTGACTCGGATGAGCAGGTGGACGACCCAGACGACGAGGAGGACACGCCCGATCCGACGGCGGTCGAGTACAGCAACGGGACGTTCCGCCTCGATGATGCACAGCGTGGCGTCGACCCAACTACGCTTACCCGGCCGACGTTGACCGACGACGGCACCGTGCTTGCCCGCCCGCCACTCGGTGATCTCGCACCGATGGGCGTTCGGTGGCACGCGCTCGCGGAGGAGCGCAAGCAAGACTGGATGATGACCATCGCGGATTTCCACGACCAGACGGCCTCACCCTCGGATGACTCCGAGCGCCGGGTGCCGCTCGCGACGATCATCGACCATCTCGTCGAGGCGGAAGCGCCCATCGCTTTTCAGGTCGTGTTTCGCAAGAAGCCGGACTGGTCGCCCGACGCATGGCAACGGAAACACGACATCAAGCACAACCTCGATACGTGGTACGGGAAGATCTGGGACTTCATCGAGCCGACGACGCCCGATGACCACGAGTTGAGCGACCGCGACGAAATGCGGTTGGACCAACTCGACGACAAGCAACCCAAGCGGACGTTCACCGTCAACGCCCGCGCCGTCGCGATCCCGAGTAACGACGAGACGGAGGAAGAACTTGACACACGCCTTGATGCGCTCGCGTCGGGGTTCGACTCACTCGATGGTGAGTTCTACCAGTTCAGCGGCCATCGTCTGCGCAGGAGTGGCTTCCGGCAGTCCAAGAAAGAGCAGTACGCCCGGAACGCGCTGGAGCGTCTACTGGACCGAGAGTTGGTTACTGGTGGGCGAAAGACCCGGTTCGATTTCACGCTTAACGCAAGCGAACTCGCGAACCTCATCACGGTGCCATCGGGCGAGAATCTCTCGATGGAAGGCCGCCGCGGGACCGACGCGAAACAGGAGAGTCAGAACCCCCTCCAGCGGCCCGCGCCTGATCACGCCGACGAGTTCCACGACACGGGCGGGTTGGCGATCGGCCGGGCGCTAGATGAGACGGGGACGCCGGAGGACGACCCGACGTACGTCCCGCCGTCGTTGCTTCCCACTCACTACGGCCGGTTCGGGACGACCGGATCGGGCAAGTCGAAGGCGCTGATCAACGACGCGCTCTCGCTGTACGAGCACACGGACGGGCCGATCGTCCTAGTTGACCCGAAAGGCGACGGCCTGCCCGAGAACTACATGCGGTCTCATGCCGCCCGCTTCGGCGTCGACGACATGGAGCAGAACGTCGTCCACTTCTCGATTCCCGACGTGCTTCCGGGCTTCTCGTTCTTCAATCTCCAGCCGGCGCTCGATAACGGACTGAGTCGGATCGACGCGATCCAGCGGACGGCGGACCATTACGAGGAGATCCTCAAACTCACGATGGGGAGCGCGAAATACGAGAGCGCAACCGTCGCGCCGACGCTCATTCGAGCACTTATCTCCGCGCTGTTCGACTCGGAGCACGGCCGGGACAACGGGCAGTACCGTGCCGACGAGGATTACTTCGCCCACCGACAGCTCGAATACGCGCTCGACCAGTTGTGGCAAGCCGGCCCACCGGAACCACAGCCCGAACTCGCCCCACAGTCGTCGGACCCGGATGATCGTCGGCGGATCGACCGACAACTCCAGTTGGACCAGACCGCATTCAGCCGTGTAATGGGCGGGGTCAGCAACCGCCTCGCGTACGTCTCCCAAGACGGCCGGCTGCGAGATATCTTCAACAACACCGACCAAGAGTTCGACTTCCGGGAGGTGCTTGACGAGAATACGGTCGTCATCTTCGACCTCGGCGATCTGCGGGCGGAGCCGACGAAACTCCTCAGCGGGCTCATCTTGAGCAACCTCGAGGACGCGCTTCGAGAACAGTCGGACAGTCTCTCAGAGAAACCCGAGGAGTACGTGGTGAACCTGCTCGTCGACGAGGCGGCGTCGGTCGTCACCTCCGACATCATGAATCGACTGCTCGAACAGGGGCGTGGCTTCCGGCTGTCGGTCGGGTTGTCGATGCAGTTCCCCGAACAGATCGAGGAAGAAGGCGGTAGACGGCTCTACCTGAACGCGCTCAACAACATCGGGACGACGCTCGTCGGGAAGATCTCGGTCGACCGCGAGATCGCGGAGGCGATGGCCCACGAGGAGATGAGTCCGCGCGAGTTCAAGGACCGAATTGCGTCGTTGCCACGTGGCGAGTGGATCGCGCAGGTGCCGAGTCCGACGTTCGGTGAGACGGGTCCCAAGCCGTTCAGCGTTGACCCGCTGCCGATTCCCGAGGGGCACCCTGAGAGTGACGACCCGTTCACCGGCGAGGAGTCGAAGCGTGTCGAGAACGCCATCGACCGCATACAGACGCAGACGGACGATGAGTTCGGTGTGCCCGAACCGGAGCCCGAGCCGCGCGACTCCCCGGAGGACGTACAGGAGCGACTCAGCACGGCGAACGCCGACCTCGATCAGGCGCTCGCCAGAGTGGTTCGGACGATCCAGCTCCGACACGAGGTGCGTGAGGAGAACGGCGAGGTGCCGGTTGAGGAGGTGGACGAAGAACTCCGCGAACTGTTCACCGACGGTGAGGTGGAACCACCGAGTTACGACGAACTCGGCGCGGTCCGAGAGCGCTCACAGTTGCTCGCTGTTGGACTCGACACCGAAGAGGACCAGTTGGTCATCTCGCTCACCGAACGCGGTGAGGAGGCTGTCGCGCCCGACACGGGCGACGTGCAGGCCGCCGGGAGCGAGGATCACGACAACGGCGTGTACGAGGCAGAGCGAGCACTGACTACGGCGGGGTTCAACGCGACCGTCGTCCCGCAGGATGGAAGCGAACAGCCCGACGGCCGGGCGACCCATCCAGAGTTGGACGACGAGTTCGTGATCGAGGTCGAGACAACCACGCCCGCGAATCCGGTGAAGGTGCTGACGAACCTCCGAAAGGCACAGGACGAGGAGGCGATCCCGCTGTTCGTCGTCCGGCCCGAGGAGAAGGATTCCTATTGGGCCGATCGGATCGAGGGCATTCTGCATCCGCCGGTCAAAGAGATTGACAACCACGACGAGACGCGCCTCTACACGTTCGACGAACAGTTGGAGGTACGGCACGTCGAGACCGGCCAGCGGTTGACGGCCGTCCGCCCGGCGACCAGCGACGACGACACGCGAATGTCGATGTGGCGGCGCGACGAGGAAACCGGAGACGCGGTACTGCCAGTTGAGGGTGAAAGCGACGATGCACGGATTCAGCGCGTGGACACGGCGATGGACCGCGACGTGCCCGCCGTCTACACGTACGACCCCGACATCAACCAGTACATCGTCTTGGAGAACGAGGCGACCTATACCTACGACTCGAAAGAGACGTTCGAGACCGAGTGGGTGCCGATCAAGAAGCCCTTCATCCCCGAACGGGAACTGCCCGTCCCTAACTACACCCGCGACGCATACGCGATTGTCATCCTCCCCGAGGGTGGCGACCCGGTCGTCTACCGGGAGGGCGAGACAGCACCAATCGAGACGCTCGTTGACGACGGCCCGCAGTTGGCGACCCCGGCGGCTGACGACCAACTCAATCCGGCTGAACCCACGACTGACGAGTCGCTCCCCGACGAACCTGATGAGTCCGCTGAGGAGATGCCGACCACGACCGAGCCCAACGAAACCGAAGTAGAGTCGGACACCGCGGTGACCGCCGAAGCCGCCGAGGAATCTGAGTCGGCGAGTTCCATTGCTGACCTCGATAAGAAGGAAGCACTCGGCATCTTCGCGGACCAGCACCTCACCGAGACTGACGAGGACGTAGCTATTCAGAAGTCGAAGGTGTACTCGGCGTACGAGTCGTGGGCAGAGGACCTCGGTATCGAGACGGTCACTCACAGTTGGTTCACACGGCGTCTCAAGAACTACATCACATTCGAGACAGATCGCCGGAGAGAGGACGGCGACATCGTCCGATACTATGTCGGATTCACCCTCGATGAAACGGAGGACGTGGAGTAACCTATCACAATGCTGTCTCTCAATCCACGATTTCGAAATCGCAAGAGGGCGCGGTGTGACACCCAAATCGAAGACTGCCATCACACAACCGCCAGTGTGTCACCCAAAATCGCCCGACGGCGTGGTGTGACAACCAAATATTTCGCGGATAGTCGACCTTTCGTGTCAGATGAATGGGGGCACAGTTGGGTGTCACAGCGCGCTGTACTGCGATTATTGATTCAACCCGACGGGTGTGACACCCAAAATCCAACTAGTATAGTGGTGGGGGGTGGCCGTTGGAGATTGGTTTGTGCGGGGCCGCAGGCCGCAGGGGAGGTTTATCAGCAAGCTGAGAGGGAGCGGACTGCCGATGACAGAGAGCGTGAGAGCAATGAGTGAAGGGAGTGTCGAGAATCCGGTAGGTGTACCGAGCGCGTTCGTCGCAGTTGAGCAGTGGATCTGCTGGCGCGAAGAGGAACGCGACGGCAAGCCAACCAAGATTCCAGTGACGCCTGGGACGGGTGGGTTCGCCTCGTCGACCGACCCCGAGACATGGAGTGACTTCGAAACCGCACTCGAATACAGTCGAAGCGACGAGGCGGATGGACTCGGCTTCGTGTTCAGTGAGGTCGATCCGTTCGTCGGGATCGACCTCGACGACTGTCGCGACCCCGAGACGAAGAGTATCGATAACGATGCCCGCGACATCGTGAACCGACTCGATTCATATACGGAAATCTCACCCTCGGGGACCGGGTTCCACGTCCTGATTGAGGGTGAACTGCCGGACGGTGGGAATCGCCACGGGAGCGTGGAGATGTACGACTCGGCGCGGTTCTTTACGATGACGGGTGACCGCGTCGACGTTAAGCCGCAGACCGTGAACGAGCGGCAGGAGGCACTTGAGGTGGTCCATCGTGAGTACATCCAAGAGCCGTCGATGGGGAGCGGTGAGGATGCATCGGAGGAAACGACCCACTCGGTCGATACGGAAGCAGCCGGTCTTCCGGAGGAGTCCGTGACGGAGGTTGAGTTGTCTGACGAGGAACTGCTAGAGAAAGCGCGGAACGCTGGGAACGGCGAGAAGTTCGATCGGTTGTGGCGAGGCGGGACGAGCGGGTATCCGAGTCAGTCAGAGGCAGACATGGCGCTGTGTTGCCTGCTGGCGTTCTGGACGGGGGGAGACGCAATGCGGGTCGACAAACTGTTCCGCCGGTCGCGGCTCTATCGGGACAAGTGGGACGACGTCCATTACTCGAACGGCGACACCTACGGCGAGCGGACGGTCAAGCGTGCCATCGACAACACCAGCGAGTTCTACGAGCCCGCCACGCGGGATGCGACAGCAGAGCAGGAGGACTCCACCGACTTCGCCGACGAGTTCACAGCAGCCTCGAGTGGCCCGTCGGCCGAGACGAGAGGGACAGGCACGGATGCGTCGGCGAAGACGACGCAGGCTGAAACAAGCGGGTCAGAGGAGACGGCACAGACAGCAGGCGAGTCAGTCGAGACAATGGGGGTAGATGACCCGTCGGATAGGCGCGAGCGTTCCTACCTGAAGGAGCGAAACACGGTCCTCTCGGCGAAACTCGAACAGCGAGAGGCCACCATCAACGAGTTGCAGGAGCGTGTCGAGACACTCGAAGCGGAACTCACCGAACTCCGATCGCAGACAGCAGGACGCACTCAGGGCTCCTCGACTGAGACGACAAGCGATGACGCGTCGGACGGATCCGCTGATCGGTCACTCTGGGACCGTGCAAAGGGCCTCATCGAGAGCGGACTCACCTAATCGGTCGACCCATCGACGGAGGAGAGATCCCCACGACGTTCGCTCCGGAGCACGCCGGCGAGGAAGCGTTCGAGTTGTTCGTGGAGTTCTGATCGGGTTCCGTACTCTGAGAGTGCGACCTCGTACTCGTGGGGGACAGCATCGAGCGTTGCACTCGAGACGCCGTGCTCACGGAACACGTGGAATCGTTGCGGCGATTTCTGGGGAGTGCCCTCACCGAGACCGAGATCGAATCCGGAGAGGACAGCACCAATCTCGATATCGACGCCGTCACGAACCCCTGCCTTTGGCAGGATGAACACAACTGCGTTGCTCGCTTCGGCGTACGCCTTCGACTGGCTGATCACGTTCATCCGCTCGGCGTCCGTCTCGTCAGGAAACCCCTCGGTGGGGATATCAGGATCGACGGCGAGGAACGCGTTGACACCGACATCCGTACGTAGCCATTCGACGATATCACGGAGTTCGTCCTGGAGTTCAGTCTCGGCGTCGCCGAATGCGCCCATATCGAGGTCGGCGTCGTCGATCGTGAGATCATCGCGCAGGTAGTAGTCGGGACGGAACGTCGTGTATGGGCCCATCACATAGACGAGAAACTCGGTGTGGGCCGTCGGCGGGAGCCGGTCGAGTAGTACCTCCCGCATCGGCGTCCCGTCGTACGTTCGCATTGGAATTTGGTGGTCCCGCTCGGAGGATAAAGCCACCTGATGTGCCCGAAATACCGATCGAGGTTAATGACCGTTAACCTGATTACACCAGGTCGTGTACTCTGGCCCATGGCGGATAGTCCCTCGACGGCGTCGACGGAGACGGACGAGCCCGAAGCCGACGCGATCGCGACGCTGACGGCGGATCTGTTCGACGAGGACCCGCTCCTCGATCTGGATACGTATCTCGATCTGTTCGAGGAGATCGCGGAGCGACCGCGCTTCGCAATCCTGTATGCGCTCAAAACCGAGGGCAAACTGAGCGCGAACGAACTCGGCGAGGCACTCGGTCGACGCGAGAACAGCCTTCACTACCATCTGAACCGGCTAGTCGAGGCCGGTCTCGTGGAGAACCGCAAACAGGAGCGTCCGGATGTAAACGGGCTCTATTCGTACTACGAGCTCACCGGTCTCGGGGCCGACCTGATCGACGCGGCGACCGAGTTCATCGGCCAGGAGAAGACGGCACTCGAACAGTACTGACGACTGTGGAGCCACAGACGCTTCGACTGCTCCAGCAGATCCGTGCGACCGAGTGGGACTCGTTGAGCGTACGTGAACTCGCCTACCGGAACTCGGAGATTACCAAGCGTACCGCTCATGATCACCTACGGGAGATGGCGACGCGGGCCGACTGCTCGTCGCGAAACTCGAAGCCGAAACGCGTGCACAGAACGTTCCGTGGACATACTATGCGGTGACCGAGTACGCATCCAAACTCCTGAAATTTCACACCGCTGATCGACGGTAGTCACTCGTACGGACGGGGCGGAATCCGTAGCTCCCCGTCAACTTCGTAGAGATAGCCTTTCAGGAGGAGCGCCTCGATCCGGTCGCGAGCATCGGCCGCTTCGATATCGTGGGTCGCGAGGTGTTCGACTGCTGTCTCTCGTGGGAGGCCATCGACATCGTGGTCGTCGGCGTATGCTTCGAGATGCTCGAGAACAGCGCGTTGTCCCGGACTTACCGGCGTCCGAGCGTTGCCCATTGACGGTCCCTACGAGATCATCATAGTAGGGCGTTGGGGTGTGTCAGACGCTCGTGCGACGACTCTGAGAGGTTTATCGGCGCCGAAGGGCCCGAGGCGCTTTGAGGCGTCTCGTGACTCCATATGGATAGTCCGACCGCATTTGACGATACAAGTACCGACCACGAGCGATTCGAGACCGAACAACTCGCTCAGGATCGAGACGCCGAGCAGTCGACGGCTGATCTCACCGACGGGACGGCACGGCGGCTCGTGACCGACCTCGTCGACGACGGCGTGGTAACCTCCGTTGCGGAACGACGAGTGTTGGTCCACGATCGGAGTGGCGAGGCGTTCGACTCAATTACGCAACTCGCTGCGTTCCATCGTGGGTGGACCGCCGGCTGTGACGAGGAGACATAATTCCGATGCAACGGACGCTCACCGGCTGTTGGTTCTGTGAGGCGCCACCGAGTACGAACCTCGGTACGGCGCGGTCGTGGGGCCATGATGACCTCGTTACGTACCCCATCTGCGCCGACTGTGCGCTTCAAGAAGTCGCTGATCCCGACGAACGCGGCCACCGAGCCTGCGACGGCTGTGGACTCGTCGTCAACACCGGCGTGGCACTCACAGGGTTCCGCGTCAAACTCGGTCACCTGGAGGGCACGCTTCGGTTCTGTGAACGGTGTAGTCCAGACGGGCGCGTGACGTACTGGACACGTGCTCTCAACGACCACGTCGCTGTCGACTAATCTATCTCCCTCAAGCTCTTGGCTCTGAGCTAACAGAAGATATATAACAAATTCTAACGGAGAATCACCGTACATGGTCTCAAATTCCCTCTCCTTCATCGGATTTCTACTGTTGATGATTGGATTACTTTACGTGGTTTACTGGGTCTACACCGATGCGAAAGCAAGAGGTAATGCACAACTGCCTTGGGCCATTTTTGTGCTCTTCACGACTGCATTTGGACTACTCATATATCTACTCTTCAGGAACTCTTCAACTCCACGCTACTAGGATACCGGCTAGGGTTGCAGTCGGACGCTAGTGGCTATCGGTAAGCGACTTATCTTCCACAGCTTCACATGAGAGCGGTGAGACTTAACCAACAGCTGCTGGCGTTCCCTCTCCGAAGTGTTGGTTAAGAACAGTCAGTCTATCGGCGCCGGAACGGGCGAGGCGCGACTGCACTCGCGTCTTGTGGCACCAATGAGAGTTCGATACGTATCCGATGAGCCGATGTACCGTCTCGATCACCCCGAAGCACTCGCCAGTCGGGAGGCGTACTGATGCCAGCAGGTGATGGTGCGACGCGGGTCGTCTCTGAGCCGACCTGTGAGGATTGCGGCGTATAGCTCACGGGCGAGCTCCGAATCCGGGTCGACCGTTGGGCGATGGTCACCTGTCGCGAGTGCGCACCGGAGGCTCGCGAGACCGCGTCGCCATCGTGTACCGTCTTCTCGTTGCCGCGAATCGACGACGACACGGTGGACGGTGGAGCCGCCAAGGAGACGACGTGAGAACCGACCCATAGCGACCGCAGAGGAGTTTTTCGGCGCCCGAGGGGGCGAGGCGCGCGTTTCGAGCGTGCGTCGTGCACATTCATGCCTGGATCAGAGACGGTCGAGAAGTCAGCGCAGTGTCCCGACGAACACAATCCGGCGACCAGTGAGCAAAACCAGGACGAGGAGACGTGCCCGAACGGGGAGGCGTGGTGTGAGGGTACCGAGAGCGACGAACTGTCGTGTTTCCGCTGTTACCTCGATGGACAGGAGGAGAGCCGATGAGCGCCATCACCAATGCCGGTGGCGCGGAAGCGATCGAGGAGCCGCTGTCCGACCGCGAGATCCGAGCGCTCACCGAACGGTTGGTCGTCCTCGACCGGGGCGCGCCGGGACTGTTCACGGTCTTCTCCGAGGAGGGGACGGAGTATACAGTCGACATCCACGACGGGGGAGCGTGTACGTGCAATGCCGGCGGGGTCACGGCAACCGTATCTTTTGACCGTAGGCAGCATCGAATCCCAGCTGTCAGCGGGACGTGGCAGGGCAGGTCCCCAACAACTTCAAGATAGTTGTGCACCTCGCTCTGGAAGTGCCATTTTTACCCCGTCACGTTCGTCCTGCGCCGCCCGTTTGATATCAAGGTAGACTCAATACTGTTGTATGTCCAACCGTGGACCACCGAGCGACGACCCGGACATCGGATCACTCATAACGAAACTGAACCGAATCGAAGATACAGTCAGGGAAGTCGAATTGAGTGTCGAGACGCTTGAATCAAGGCAGGATCAGATCATTTCCGTGATGAAGGATAACGACAACCTCAGGTTTGAGTTGACCCCTCCTAGTACGAGTAATGACGAGGATGAGAACGGGGATGAAACGGATCCTGACGACGGCGATAGAAACGGTGAGAATAGCGGCGAAGACGAAGCAGATGAGAACGGGACAGCGAATGAGAGCGAAGACGATGACGGTTCGGCTGACAATGCCGACTTGCAGGACGTCGTTGACGCAATCAACAACCTCAGCGATACACTAGACGATGTCAAGGACACACTGTAAAGGCTTCAGTTGGAGTGATTCTCGTTATTGAGCTTGTCAAGCGCGTGTGCTTGATAGCAGCTGAGTTCACAAACCTTCTTCATAATTTCTTCCCGGTTTTGATTTTTCTCTTCCTCGTCATCACTATGAGTTCGGTAGGAGTACGAAAGATCCTCAATATTCTGAGCGGTACCGTAATAATCCACGATCGCTTCAACTTCACACTCGTTTAACATTCCCAGCTGATCACAGTTATTCTCGTACATTGCTGTTGGCACAATGCGACGCATCCGTGCGATTTCGTCAGCGGTGAACTTGTTTGATATGTTATCAAGATTCTCAACTCCGCTGATCTCTGCTTTAAATGTTGCTCGAATATTATTCACCTGCTGTTCATGTTCTTCTTGTTGTCGCTGCTGTTCCTCAATGCGGAGTTTTCGAGTTTCATAAACGTACCAACCGGTAAGACCGACCAGAAGGAGCGTCGCTCCGGCTGAGAGTAGTGAAGTGTAATTGTCGGCGATGCTCGGATTACCATTGCTGAGTGCGTTTATAGTCTGTCCTGATCCATATAATACAATAGCGAACCCAGACAATAACGATATAATAGTGATTGCAATGGCGAGTTCTTCTTCCTTGCTTGTTATATTGCACATGGATTTTCCTTTAGTTGCGGGGATAGTCAGATCATTTCTCTACAGCTGGTAGTCATCTGTGGCCCGAAGAAGTTTACTACGAACTCTTGAATTTACCCCCCAGCTATCATAGCATTTCAAAAGGAACGACGATAGGGTGTAGTAAGCGAAAGGTGGAGACTGCGCCAACGTCTGGTGACTGATTGATGACGATATCTTGGTTAATATTCCATAGCAAGTCACATACGTTGATGTATGAGGACACGGAGGTCGACTCGTACGTCGACCGACATCGGGTCGTCGACGACCACGTCATCAACGTCGTCATCCTCCGTGTCCCCGAATCAGAGAAGTACCCCGAGGGGTAGAAGTACCGGATGCACTTCGGCACCCGCGACGGTGAGACGATCGTTCGGTACGACAACTCTCAAGGGGTCCACGAGCGGCACAGTATCGGCGATGCGGACCCGGAACACATCGAGTTTCCTGGCCCGACAAACTACTCGCGCGCTTCGAACGCGACGTACGCGAGCATCTGTAGGCCGCGACGGCCATCCGGCAGCCCACACAGGGGCAACCCATGCCCAGAGGACCACAATGACCGATGATCCACCCACCACGCTCGTCGTCCGCCTCGAGGAGACTGACGAGTTCTTCGACCAACTCCACGCAGACGTCGAGGCGATGGAGCAGGGTGAACAGCCCGAACACCCGCACAGTCTCAGCGTTCCAGACTTGGAAGCACTGGAAGACATCTTCACTGAGCGAAATCTGGAGTTAGTCCGGGCGATTCGGCATCACGAACCCGAAAGTATGCGTGCGGCCGCTCGACTCGTCGACCGAGACATCAAGAACGTGAGTACGGCACTCAATCGACTCGCCGAACTCGGACTCGTCGAGATCGAACAAGATGGCCGCTCGAAGCGTCCCGTCGTGACCTACGACGACATCCGTATCGAGATCAATCTCGACGAGTCTGGTGCCGACTCAGAGAGCGCGATCTCGGCCTAGTACAGTGTGGACTGCGGAAAAACCGATTCGACGCGACTGCGTCGAATGCCCTTCGTAGCTATTCCTTGTGACTAGAACTACTTAAACGAAGGACCACTCGCAAACGACGAGCACGAAGGTATCAAGGTTTCAGTATAGTAATCTCAATATTAGCTCGTTCCACTCTTTATGCCTCAGATAGAGTTGCCGTCTTTGATATTTTTACTAACGGTATTGTTCCTAGGAATCGTTTCTGAGCCGTTTTTCTGTACGCTTGAATGCTAATCGAAGTTCTTCCTCGTCGTCAAAATCTTCGTCGCTCTGCTTGAGATCGAGTTTCAGGAACGCTGCGACGAAAACTCTCCTCCTTTCGAACCAACAAAAATAGACGGTTACAAGTTCGCCTGACAACAGTGAACGGGGGTAGTTCTCATCCTTCTCCTGGTGCATCTCTGGATATACGACGAAGGCGAAGTCCGTTCTCGACGAGTTCAAGCACATTATTGCGCTCGAACGACTGAGGGCGGTTCCGATGGGTACACCCGTACTGATACAGACAGCGTGGACACCCATCCGAACAGTCACACCTAAACTGCGTCGAGATGAGGTCCATTGCGGACTGGAAGTTCTCGAACGCCCCATCCTCTTCTTCGATCAGAAGACGAGAGACGGCCGCACCTCCCTCGAGCGAGTCGAACACGTCGGCGTATTCCATCCCGACATACTCGTTGAGATCCCGGATCGTCACACCAGAGAGTTTCTGAAGCGCCAACCGAAGGCCGTGAACGAGCGTGTGATCCGCGTGATGTGTTTCCCCACTTAGGCTCACCCGGACACCCTCAGTCGAGTACGAGTATCCCAACCGGGCGTACGTGGCCTCCGAATCCCCGGTATCGACGACGTGATCGGGGTTGACTGAACAGCGACGAGTGTCATTGTCGTCTTCGTACACGACCCCGGTGCAGTCCGATTCTTCACAGATCTCGAACGTTGTCGCTTCGTCGTCCACCGCGCCTGACTGGTACTTGGTACGATATGATTCGGTAAACTCGAGTATCTCGTACTCGCCGAACGCGAGCGTACCGACGGGCGTTCCGTCGGCTGTCTGCAGTTCGAACTGCTGTTCGGAGTCGAAGTCGAGGATCTCCGTCTCTCGGTGTGCGTACGTGTTCTGAACGCGCTCCCCGGAACGCTCGTAGATCTGACGCGCCCGGTCGAGTTCGTTCGGAAGCTGTTCGGTGTCGAGCGTCGCCTCTACGGACTCGAGTGCATAGAGCCGTCGTTGCTGCCAAGCGGTCGCCCCGCACGAACAGTCGGTGTCGAGCGACTCGGCGATGGACCCGCACTCCTGACAGACGAAGTCCTCCGCGAGTCCACCGATGTCCTCGACCGCGGTCTCCGCATACGTCTCGATGGTCTCCCGCAGGTCGGCCGACCCCTTGTCGTCGATGAACACCTGTGAGACGACGAACGGCCGACGCTCGTGCAGGTACGCCGCCCCCGGATGGAGTTCACCGATGGCAAGGCGACTCGACCGACCGCTTCGATCGTCGCCGATCGGTTCGGGTTCGCCCGTCTCGTCGACGACCTCGATCCCGACGGCGTCGGAGACAGTGCGGAGGCTGAACGCGTACTCCGCGAACGCATCCTTAAGGACCGTCAGATAGCTCTTTCCCGACAACTGCTCCAGGTACTCCTCGAGAACACGTCTCCGATCCTCGAACTGCTGTTGTTGTCGCTCTAGCCGGGGTACCTCCTCGGCGGTGGCCGCTTCCAGCCGGGATTCGATCTCGTCTCGACGGGACGCATACTCTTGGATCCGCTCACGGAGTTCATCCGCGTAGGTTCGATACCCGTTAACGAAAACGCGTCTCGCCGCGTCGACAGCGTCGTCGACGAGATGACCGTGTTCGGTTAGTGCCCCGACCAGTGGTCGATCCGAGTCGCATTCGGGGCACCCCGTACCCGCCTTCGATTGTTCGAAGTGTCGGTGACACCCTCTACAGTAAGCGTACGACAGCATCGACTCGAGGTACTCACGGATCTCCCGTTCGTGGTCCGTGATCGTGATCCCGACAGGACGGAGTCGCGACTTGTCCGTCCCGAGGTCGAGTTGCGAGACGTCACGCGACAGTACCTTCGTGAACTTCGCTACCTCGTCGTGCCGTTCCTCCGAGACGTCCGAGCGGCGTTGGACTGATTCTCCCCCCTTTACGCTGTTTCGGGTCGTCTCCCACGGAATGACGAACTCCGCTGCGAGGTAGTCGAGGACACTCCAGGCCAGAGAGATACGGAGAACACGCTCGTTGTGTTCGTTGAGCGGAACGGGCTGTTTGTCGGCGTCGATGAGCTCGACCGGTTCGTCGTAGTAGTAGTAGTCGATCGGGTTGCGCTGGCTCACGCTGTGGACGAGTGCGGACCCGGAACGTCGACCTGCTCGCCCGATCCGCTGGAGGTACGCGTTCATGTTCGGCGGCGTACCGTACAGGAGGAGCGTATCGAGCGACCCGATGTCGACCCCCATCTCCATCGTCGGCCCCGACGAGAGGAAATGCGGATACGTTCCCTCCCGGAACAGGTGTTCGATCTCGCGGCGCCGCATCTTCGGCGTCGCCCCGAAGTACAGTTCGCTCACCAGCAACGCGACACGCGACCGTGTCGCAGTGAACGCTCGCTCGGTGAAGCGCGGGTGGGTTCGTTCGGCCCGATCGAGCATACTGTCCTCCGCTCGAACGACACCGGTCGGTGATTGATACTCGTACTGCCGTTGGGAGTAGTATTGGTCACTGCTCGGGTCGTACTGGACGGACCCCCGGTCGGGGAGCGTCAGTTCGAGCACGGTCGGCTCGAACGCCACCCGATCGTCGTTCCGGAACTCCAAGACGTCTTCACTCACGAGCCGGTCGACGATCCGACGCCGTTCGTCGTCCTCCTCGCCCGCGATGTCCGCAAGCGCGGCGCTGTCTCCGGCATTGACCAACGCGGCGATGACGGGTTCCTCCTCCGGTACGAGTTGGTCACGGACGGACGGCGAGAGCCGAACGTCGACGAGTCCCTCCGTCTCCAATGAGAGTCCCGTCGTCGGTCGCTCACCGACGTGACGGATCGCTCGTCGTCGAAGCTTGTCTTTGACGGCGGATTCGGGGTCCGATATGTACTCGGTGCCGAAGATGGTACTGACGAGGTCGACTCCCTGTTCGTCCCGGACGTCGCCGTCGCCGAGTTCCCGCTCGAGTGCCGAGAGAAGTTCGTAGCTATGCTCGGCCACCGTCTCGAGATCGATCCACGCCGAGCCGGACTCCTCCGACGGGAGTCCGGTCGCGATCGTTCCGGCTGTGAGAGTTGCCAAATCGCTCCCGTTGAGCTTCGCCGGCTGTTGTCCGGCGAGCGCGAGTTCCAACCCCGCGAGCACGAGTTGATCGAGCGCGGTGTCCACTTCCGGTTCCGTGAACGCCCGGTCGATCTCCTTCATGTCTCGATGTGAGTCGGAGAACGCGAGGAGCTTCGAGTCGCGGAGTCCCTCGTCGCTCGCGAGATCCCGAAGTAGGTACTGGGAGGGCGTCACCGCGGCGTTCGTCGGGCTCCGCATCAGCTCGGTGTACGGATCTCCCACCACTGTCGAGTGGAGGCTGTGCGTACACGGGATCGCCTGAGGGTGATCCAGTGGCGACCGGACGCGCCGTTCCCTGTCCCACGTCCGATATCGACGGTACGGTTCTTGCGTAGTTCGGTACGAGGGGTCGGAGCAATCGCAGTTGCCGCCATCGAGCTGCTCCGCGCCACAGGTGGAACAAGTATGGACAGTCGACACCTCGTAGAGGCCGCGTTTCACGAACTCCGTCGATCCACAGGAGCACCTCTCGGGCGGCGATCGGTCGAAGTGCACCGACTCGCAGTCGGCGTCGGTACACACCCATGGAACGTACCGGGTGTTCGTCACCCTGTTCCCGCACGAACAGTCGGTCGGAACCTCAACGGTGGCATGGCTCTCACCGCACTCGCCGCATTCGATCGGACCATTAAGCGCCGCGGCTCGGAGATCCGCTCCGCCACAGGAGATACACGAATGCGTCGTCTCCCACCTGTGCTCACAGGAAGGATTACGGCAGACGAACGTCCCCGTGTCGGTCGGAACGCCCTGTGTCCCGCACCGTTCGCAGCTATCGGTTATCGAGCGAGGCTCGACCTGCCCGCAGTCGGCGCAGTGAACGAACGGCGAGAACGTGACCCGGTGCATGAGGGGACCAGTAGTTTCGTCGGTTCCGCAGAACGGACAGGGCTGGAACTCCTCTCCCCCGATCAGTCCCTCCTCAGTGTGAACGTGGGGGGTGAGCCGGTCGCAGTTCGAACAGGCGTCCGCGATGAGGTGTTCCTCGCCACAGTTGTTACAGTAGGTGGCCCGTGTGACGAACTCACCACCACAGACGTCACAACCGTCCTGCGGAGACCGGTACACCGCCTCACAGGACACACATGCATAGAATCCATCGAGCGGCCACGAGAACAGATGGTGGCGGCTTTCGAGTAGCCCAGCGAACTGGCCCACCGTTCGGAAGTTCTCGACCACACGGCTAGCCTGTTCCTGCGTGAGATCGAACCGGTCGGCGGTGTCAGTAACGAATTCTTCCGGTGTTCGAGGTTCGGTCGACAGATCCGTATAGAGCGTCTGGAAAGTCTGGATGACCGGGTCGTCGGTGCTGTCAGCAGTGTAGTGGTTGAACAACTCGTCCGCAACTTGGTCCTCCAATCGGTCGTTATCGAGGTGTCTCGCGTTCTCAATACGAACGTCGACATCTCCGAACTGGCTGGGCGGTTCGCTATCGCCTCGACCGGCGTCGACGATCGTCTCGGGATCGACAATGTACGCGTACAGTGCTTCCGGAACCTGAACGTCGTAGCTCTCCAGCGATCGCGGATCCTCTCTGACCGGTGTAACTTCGCTCGCCCCGCTCACCTGCCTGAACAGTTCCTCGTCGTTAGCGACCGTCGCGCTGCTCCCGATCACTTGGAGCGGATCGCAGTCTCGACGCTCGCGGAGGCGGCGTAGTCGCTTGACGAGCGTCGCGGTGTAACTCCCCAACAACCCGTCGTAGGTGTGGACCTCGTCGAAGACGAGGAACTCCGGCTCATAGATAAACGCCTCCCGTTCGGTCTCACCGTTGATGTTGAACAGTCGGAAGTTGACCGTATCGGGGTTCGTCAGGATGATGTCCGCGCCGTTCTCCATTAACTCCGACCGGGTCAGGTGGACGAAGTCTAACGGCACGTCGTTCGGTTGGTCGTCTTCACAGTGCGGTTTGTCGGGACGGAGTCTGAAGCCGTTCGAACTGGTCTCGACGAACACGCCCTGTCCGCACGACTGACACTTGTCGAGGTCGTCGTTCGCGCCCGGGCAGCCGAAGTGCTGGAAGGTTCGGTTGAGATAGCCCTGGGCGTTGGACTCGTACTTGTGGCGTGGGGTGTCTCCGTCGTATATCCCCACGGTGACCCATTCTTTCTCCCGGAGGTTCCGGTTGACTCGGCAGAGTATCTGGACCAAGCGCTTGAACTGGTCCTGCGCCAGCGCCTTGGTGGGGTACATCAACAGCGCCTTCGTCGATGTCCGCCCGGACTGGTCGGTCACGGTCTTCGACTTGACGATCTGGTCGAGGATCGGGATCAGCCATGCCTCGGTCTTTCCACGGCCGGTCGCGGCACTGATCACAGTATCGTCGCCCGCGAGGATACGCTCGACGCTTCGCTCCTGGAAGTCGTAGAGACGACGGAAACCCTCCTGATGGAAGGCGCGTTTGATGTTCGGGTGAAGCGACTGTGCCCCCGCGAACGTCGACCAGTCCTGGTCGCTCCAGTTTGCGATGGGAAGCGCTTGGAGGTACGGGCCTCGCATCCCCGCTAGCGTTGTCTCGCCGGCCGAGTCCGGTTGTAGTCGACTCGCGACGCTCTTCGCAGGGAGGCCCCCTCGCCCCTCCAGATACGTCTGGTACGCTTCCCGCATCGTCTCCGCGTGGTGTGCCGGCTCGTTCATTGTTCGCGAGGGTGGGTCGGTTGTTGTCGTCGGTCGATTCGCGGACTCGGCCTCTCGGCGGTCAGATCTCGATCTTCACCGACTCGGCTAATTGTGGGATCGACTTGAGCTCCCGGAGTGTGCTTAGTTCGATGTCGGCGAGGGTCATATCCGTTCGCTGATTGAGGTTGAGGATCGTCTCCATCGTCTCGTCGCTGATTCCGTGCTCCTCTTGGAAGGACGTCGTGTCGTGGAGTTCCTCGCTTTCCTCCCACTTCTTCCGAGCGTTCTGCCACTTTTGGACGACCGACGAGGCGGAGTTCGACGGGTCGTCCATCTCGTTCGTGATGATCGTGCGAAGCCAACTGATGGTGTTCGAGAAGTCTCTCTCCTGGGAACCAAGGGCATACAGGAGATCCTGTGCGGAGTTGAGTTTTTCTTTCCACTCTTCACGTTTCGATCGGTATCGTTCCCTGGCATGGTCAGTCGCCTTGTCGACATCATCTTTGGCGTCCGAGATCTCGTCCCGATATCGGTCGTACTGAGGGCCGCCGCTCAGTTTCCCAGAGGAAGTCCTCTGCTGGTCGAGTCCGTCTTCGACAAGGACGCTGACGAGTTCGTCCGATGTCTTGGTGATTGAACTACGAGCGCGACTGATCGCCGCGTCTCCGGGAGGTTCGATGCCGAACCCGCTGTCGAGGATCTCGCGGTAGAACTGGAGTTTTCGGACCGAGTCCTCCAGAGCGTTGACGTCCCTCTCGAGGGTCGAGACGAGCATTCCGGCTCGTTCGACCTTCTGGTCGATATTCTCGGCGTTCCGCTTCCGGGCAGTGGTCTCCTCGATCTTCTCGACGGCTGACTCGAGTGACGCTGACTCGCTCATGTTAGAACTCCTCCGTGGCTTTGATCGCGTTTTGACGTGCTCGCTCGTACTGCTGCAACTCCTGCAGTTGCTTGACTTGCTCCTCGACGTCGTCAGTGGCGTCGACTTCCTGATCGCTGAGGACCTCGATCATCTCGTCGAGGGCTTTGTAGACGTCCCACGCGTCGTGGGTTTCGAGACTCCTCTGAAAGTCGTGAAGCAAGGCGAGCCGCTCGAACGGTGTATCGCGGTCCGTCGATCGCAGGTCCGAAAGGACCGAGTTGAACTTGTTCAGGTGGAGGTCGTGTCCTTCCGTGGTGAGCGACGCCTTCGCGTCGTTCCAAGATCCATCCCTCGTCACGTCGAAGACTCCCAGCGCCTCGTCGAGTGTGTCGAACGCGTCCAGGAGGTCGGCCTTCGTGTGCTCCGGATCGAACCACTTCTCGACGGCGTCCAAGTGTTCCGCGAAGTGCTCCTCGAGGTCGTCCTCAGAGAGGAGCGATACTTGCACGGCGTAGTCGGACACTGCGTCGAGGAAGGTCGTGACGTTGGTGTTCGCGTTACCGCGATTCGTCCCGATCTCGTACCATTCGGGATAGTCCAACTTCTCCGTGTTAATCTGCTGGGCGAGGTCGAGGTACTTCGCCGGGTCGTCGGCGACCTCCCGTTCGACCGCACGTAGTCGGTCGTGGTCGACGAGGTTCTTCTTCAGGAGGAAGAACCCTTTGACGAGGTCGGTGATTTCGGTCCGACGCTTTTTGAGGGCTTTGAGTTGCTCGTCGAGCGGGCTGTTGTTCCCGAGCGCCGCCCGGATCGGGTCCTTGTAATCCCGGTCGTGCTTCGGCGTCGCCTCGTCGAAAACGAGTTCTCTCGTCACCTCGAGGTCTCCGAACTCTGCGTTCCGGAGGAGGAACTTGGAGAACACGATTACGTGTTCGATAGAGAGTTCCTCCGGCAGGCACGCCTCGACCCGCTCACGAATGTCGTGTCGTAACTGAACGACCGAATCCGTCGCCCAGGCGTGAAGCCGTTCGGCGTTCACGTCGTTCGGGAACCCCTCTCCATCGTGCATTCCGACCTGAAGGATGTCGAAGTAGAGATCGAGGTTCCCGTCGTTGAACTCCAACATGACAGAGAGGTCTTTGCGCTCATCAGGACCCTGAATCGAGACCGGGACCGAACTTCCGTGGGTGAAGTAGATTCCCCCGACACCCGTAGTCGATGCGTTCGGGTTGGCGACTCGAGTGCTGTCGTACCACTTCTCGAGTACCTCCTCGGCACCGGATCGGAGGACGTCCGAACTACTGTACTCCTGGCCGGTTTCGAACCAGTCGTTGAACTCCTTGAGGCGTGTGTTGACGTTCTCCTCGGGTGGCTCCGGCGGTGGGTCGACAACGATATCACTACCACTGTCGTCGCCCTTCGGTCCGTCCGAAACGCCATCACCGTTTCCAGCGGTGCCGGGTCTGTCGACTTCGATCTCGGGAGCGTCTTCCTCCTCTCGACGATCTCCATCGTCATCGCCGATCACCGACGGACGTGTTCGCTCTCCGCCGGTGAGAGCGATCTGATTGTTCAGTTCGAGGACGACATACTCACTACCGGCCTCTTCGCTCTCGAACCGTTCAGCCTCGTCCGGGGGATCGATTTCGAAGTGGTCGAGTACGCCGATAGGAACAAGAATGGGATTGTTGCTCGCTGAAACGCCTGCATCCTTCTTGTACCCGTACCACGTCGCGACTTTTCTCAGATCCGCCGAGTACTTGCTCTGGTCGATCGGCGAGATGACGTCGTCGACGTTGGTGCTTCGGTCGAGTGTCTCGAACGGGGGTTCGTCCGAGAGGAGACACCGACGGACGACCTTCTGCAACAGCACCCTGGGTGTCCGCCGGGGACTCCCGTCGTCGATGAGGTTATCATACGCGACACGGATCGCAGTCTCGTTGAACGGGTAGAGCCCGTCAAACACATCCTCAGTCGTCTCGTCGATCGTGCTGCCGGATTCCGCTTTGATCACGTCGAGGTACTTCCGGACGAGTTCGATGGAGAGGGCGTCATCGAGGAAGAGCGACTCACCGTTCTCGGTGAGCGTCATGTACCCCTCCGCTCGGTCCTTCAGATACGTGAGCGCGTCCTGCGACTCACGGTCTCCGAGTGCGTCCTGGAGGTCGTCCTGCTCGAACCCGGTCGTGTATCCGAGGACGATATCGAACGAGGCGCTCTCGACCTGAATGATCTGGTCGAGTAGTTGCTCCTTGAGGACGGAGAAGGTGGTGACGTCTTCACAGATGATCACCGGCCGCTTGCCCATCTCGTCGATGTACTGCTCGGTGTACTGCAGCAGTTGGCCTTGGAAGTCGGTAACACCGATGACGTGCGAGAAGTGCCGATGGATCTCGTCCCGAAGGACTTGGCGCAGGACACGCTGGTTGGAGTGGAAGACGCTGTCGCTTCCCAACTTCAGTGCGAGGTCGCGATAGTCGTCCTTCGAGATGAGATCCGGATCGAAGTCGGTCTCGTCTTCCGCCTCGAGTCCGCGCTGATACTGCTCGATGTTTGACCGCAACATCTCCGTGAGGCCGCCCTCCTCGATGATCCGGTCGATGTCCGCGTCCTCCAGTTTCTGTCCGGGGTTCGCGGAAAGATTTGTAGTGATCGCGTCCGCAACCTTCGAGGGATCGAGGCCGCTCACCTGCGATATTTCCGGGTCGATACCCAGCGGCTCGGCTAGCGTCTCGATAATCTGCTCGAGGCTTGTCTCGCTGGCCTTGATGTGAAGGGGGATGCGCTCCTCTACGTCGGTCGGCGAGCCCCCACGGAGACCCTGGAGTTCATAGTCGAGCCATTGACAGAGCTGGCTCTTGCCGGACCCGGTTTCACCCTTCAGGATGTACGTACGGATGTCGTCATCGAGGTCTCCGCTCAGGATCGTATCACGGAGATCCGCTTGGGTGACGATGGTGTCCTGTTTGTCGGCGAGGAACTCGGCGTAAATCCGGTCGATATCGAGGTGCGTCTTGTAGAACTTCTCCGGATCAGACTTCTGTTGTGACGTTGCCGTCAGATACTCCCTGACGACGTTCTCGTTCCACGGACGGGCCTCCTTGGTCAGGCTCATTGGGCCACCTCCACGCGATGTGCTGCGAGTGGGTACTCGTACGCCGGTCTGGTCGGTCGCTCCCCAAGTTCGAACGAACTCGTCGTCTTCGATTGCAGCGTCGGGATCGAGACGTGCTTGTGGGTGTCGCTCATTGATGTGAGTGTCAGCGAATCGTCATACTGCATCGTACTGAGTGTCTCAGCGAGTCCTCGGTGGACGATCGGTGTCGAGCCCCCCCGCTCGGCATAACATGAACAGAACCGGTTCTCGATCCAGTTCAGCGCGTCGCGGACACGATTCGACCCGTCTTCCGACTCCATAAACGCCGAGAGGAGATCGTACACGAGACGCGGGGACGGACTTGTGAGGATCCCCTGATTGTCGTGGACGGAAACCAATCCGAATGGACCGACTAGGTTGTACCACGTTTGGACCTTCTCGGTGTTCCAATCGAACGAGTACTCCAACTCTCGTTTGGCCTCCTCGACGAGCAGTTCCTTGTCGTAGAACTGCGCGTCCTGTTTCGCGAGGAGTCGGTGCAGTTCCATGAAATGTTCCTGGTTCCCTGACTGCTGCTTGAGATGGTGAAGGACTCGAAGTTCAAAGGGGAGATCGGCGAACGGTTGTCCCTCGATCGGTTTCACTATCCGATCGTCGGATCGTTCGACGAAGTCGATCGCGTGGAGGAACTGAACGGTGTCGTCGATCGTCGATGTCGAGTTCCCGCCCGTCTCGGGACGGCCGAAGTCCGAATACAGTTGTTTCAGCGGGGTCACCTCGGTTATCTGCTCGAAGATCGCTTTGACGTCTGCTCCACGGACCGACTGATAGCTAACTAAGTCCTTCTTCGACTTTCCTGTAGCGTGAGTGTAACTCATCGGTTGGTATCGTTCTGATATTCGGCGAGCCGTTCTGCATCGAAGTCGCACCGGTGAAGCGTCGCGATCATCCGTCTCGCGATCTTGCCCGTATCGCCCTGCTCGATCCACGAGCGAAGCGCCTCCATGACGTGCTCTTCGTACTCGTCGAGGATATCCTGGAGGTCGTGTTCGAGGAAGTAGTACAGCGGATCCCAGACGGGACTTTCTGCCGGTGCCTCTTCGTACTCGAACAGTTCCGGCAGGGTCGATGCCGGCGCTCCGTGTTTCGAATGATACTCGGAGATTCGATGGAAGAACACGTTTTTCGTGTAGTCCAGCGGAAGCGTCGAGTCGACGCGTTCGACGACGTAGTCCCGAACGAGGTCAAGATAGTCAAACGTCATGGCGTTGAACTGATCCGCCGCGGAGCGACCCTTGACCGGGGTTCGCGAGGGGATCTCTGGTGTGTCGGTATCGGTCACGAGGACGTACTGGCCGTCGCCGATCCGTTCGCTCGCAGTCCGAAGCAACTCCCACGTGGCGTCGGCCTGTGAGATCCCTTCGTAGTCGAACTCCTGTTCGTGACGGGGGAGCAACTGCGGTGCAGTGACGATGTGGCCCAACGGGAACGAAACGTCCGCTGGAGACACTTCGTGTGGGTCCGTGTACCTGTGTTCGACGAGTTGGAACTCGCGAGCCCAGAGATCGTCGTATACGAACTCTTCGACCCCCAATTCGCAGAGAAGGGGGATGCTCCGGAGCTGTGCGCGTTCCTGCTGACCACGGTTCTCCAGGTGTTCGTCATGGATGACGACTGGGGACTCACTCGTTCCGAGAAACGCCGAGAGCCCGTTCTGTCCGGTCATCTATGGGGTACCCGGACCGATTCACGCTTCAGACGTCTCTGAACATTGAGTCCGACCGACCCGTTCGGCTCTGGCGACCTCGAACCTCTCGCGGGCACAGTAGTTGTGGTGCCCAGACGTCGAATCCCATGGCCTGTGCCGCTACCTTTCTGTGAGTCGGTATCGGTTCTCACGTACCAACCCATTCGTCTGTTGTCATGCGTACGTGCCTTCATATCCGGTGACAACCGGTCTCGCGCCGGATTTCCGGAGATCGGCGCAGTGCGAATTTTGGTTCGCACCGGTCCTGTCTCTTCAAATACATTCTCCCCTAATAATGCTGTGGGTGAAATTACGTATCTCGATAACCACGCGGGTGTAAGCGAAATCGGCCATGGGGGCGGATTGACCCGGTGGCTATCGCCGCCGAGTCGCGTTGGCCACTACCCACCCTTGCCGAGTCGGAGGGACCTGGCCAACGCCGATTGCTGGTTGTCACCAGTGGCGCAAATGGCTGCGCCAGTTCAGCCCGACCAACATCACGTACAAAACGCTGGTGGTGGGTTCACTGACCGATATCTAGACGATCGACACAATACTTTATTACCCATTACGTCATCGAGGTTGTCAGACAACTAGCCGTTTAATGTCGAACCTCAGCTCACAATTCGAATCTTCGCTCGACAGGATCAGAGATGAACTGAAGCGTGCCCGCAACCGATACGATGAACTCAGCGCGCTAGAGCAACCTCCCGAGGTTTTCGTCCAGGCGATACACGAGCTTGAGGACCAACTCGAGTCCTTGGAGCGGGCGACGAGCGTCGACCGATCGCAACTTGAGGTCGCTAACGAGACACGAGACCGCGCAGAGTTGTTGAACGACGCACTCCTCGCCTCGCGGACTCGCCAGAAAACGCTCATTCGTCAGCAGTTACACCGGCTTGGATGGTGGATCTCAGTCGTCGATGATACTCCGACCGGAATGGTGCCTGAGGAGATAGCGGAGGAGATCTCGACGATAGCGCGTCAGTATCAGATCCTCTCGACGCTCCTCGACGAGGAGAAATACGCCCAGATCATATCGAACTCACGGTTCACGCCGTCGGAGATCGAACAATCACTCCGCGAGATAGACGCCAGGCTCCAAGAAGCGCTCCCCATGGCCGAATACGTCGACCGCTACGAGTCCGGAATGGATACCGCGCTGGAGCGGATCCATTCAGTTCTTCAAGAACTGTCGTCGGAGTCGGACCGAGTTACTACGTATCAGAATGCGCTTCGAACGGTCAAGGACCTACGTACACGCTCGGAAGAACTCCTCGAGGATGATGACGGTTCAGCTGCCGTCGCGACCATCCGCGAAGCGTTTGAGGGAGCGCTGATGATCGACACCGAGTTAACGCGGATCGAAGCCGACGCCGAACTCGCCCATGCGCTCGGAACGTTCCTCACGAGCCACGACTTCGAAGCTGAGGAGGAGATCGAGGAAGCGGTCGCGAACGGCGACACGGACGATCTTCTCGCACGCATCACCTCCGTCATCGGCGCCGAAGTCGATTCGACGATCTCGACCCGAGTACGGCGACTGCTCGAGGAGATGGACGGAAGTGTCGCATCGGCAGTCGAACGAAGCGATATGGATCAACAGGCGTTTCTCGAGGAGATATCGCGGTTGTACGCTGACGGCGTCATCGCGGATCTCACTGTGGAATTCAAAACATGAGCAACAGGGGAGCATCCCAAACAGTCGACAGGGCAGCGATCGAACAGACGTGGAGCGAGTTCACCGAGTCTACTGAGGTGTATCGAGACGTCCGCGACGACATCGTCCGGATAGTGACTGAGGAGTGTCGCAGACAGATCAACGCCGGCACCTACGACTCGGCCGCGTCGCTGTCGGAAGTCTTCGAGGAGTTCAAGCAGGAACACCTCGCTGCCGACGCTGCGTTCAAACAGGAGGTACTGGAAAGCGGCGAAACCTACATGATCACACTCGAACTGGGGTCGGCGGGCGAAGAGCATCTCACCCATGTGATATTCGACCGTTTGGTGGAGGAACTTGTTGAGGACCGCGAACTCCTCTACGTCCACAACCGTCAGAAGGTCCGCAGCCACGTCGCCGAGATGGCGCGGTACTTCGCGCTCATCCGCCAGCGCATCAACGAGGACACCGATTACTCGTTCACGCCGAACCTCGTGAAGATGGTCAAACTGGCGTCGTCTCCCCGCGAACAACCGATCATGGGGAAAGGCGAGTCCGAGGCGATGCGGTTTCAGGCTCCGCTCCGCGAGATCTCCGAGCGGGTCGACGCTGACGGGTTCACACCCGCGTGGGAACTCCAAGCACTCGGAACCGGTGACTGGCGAACGCACGTCACGGACACGGTCGAAACCCTGAGCGAGTTCTTCACCGACCGACTCCCCGAAGACTTCGACTCGCTCGCGGCGTTTCAGGGGCGAGCACTTCGGGATATCTACTTGGACGCGATCAGCGACTCCGGAAGCGACCCGGAACAGGCCCACGTCGTCACGGCCAGCACCGGCGGGGGGAAGACGGAGGCGTTCCTCTTCCCCGCGCTCGCGTATGCCCTCACGGCGAATCGAGCGGGGCTAGAGGGGAACAAGGGCGTACTCACGTACCCTCGGCGTGACCTGTGTGACAACCAGTTCGAGCGCGCGTTCGACTACATCACCGAACTCAACCGGCTCGGAAGCGGGATCGACGGGTCGTTCGAGTCCTCGGATCTGACGATCGGCATTCAGCACGGCGGACGCGACGACGTCACGCTTCCCTGCCCGTACTGTGACGGCGAACTGGCCGTCCCGGAAGGCTACGAGAACACACACTTCGTCTGCCAGCAGTCCGACCGCCACGAGATACGGTATGCGACTGTCGATCGGTCCGAACCAGCCGACATCATCGTGACGACGCAGAGTTCGCTCCATCGACGGCTGATGGATCACTACGGCGACGATGCCTTTTGGTCCGCACAGTCCCCGCCGAAGTTCCTCGTCCTCGACGAGGTCCACATCTACACGGACCAGGCCGGAATGAACGTCGCGAACGTCGTCCGCCGGTTCAAGCAGGCGCTTCAGCACAGAGGACAGAAGCAATCCCCGACGTTGGTCGCCTCGAGCGCGACGATCGAGAACGCGAAGTCGTTCACTAGCGGCATCTTCGACGTCGACCCTGAAGCTGTCAACCGAGTCAAGCCACGGAAAGGCGAGAAGACCACGCTCGGTCGAGAGCACTTCGTCTTCGTTAAGGCGACCGACCCGCGGGACGTTCAGATCCCGATCGGCGACTCCGTGTTCAAGCCACGCGAGGAGTGGACGGAGATGACCACCTCGACGGCAACGAACCTCTCCTGTATGATCCAGATCGCGTTTGCCTTCCAGCACACGATGCGGAAGGAACGCGCGGGAAGTCGCGAGGGACTCGACAACGACAAAGACCGGATCCTCGGGTTCGTCGACTCTATCGACTCGGTGAGTCGACTCGGCGGCTACGTACAGAACGCCGAGGAACAGGGGCTGTTCAAGTACCGAATCCCCGACGCCCTCCTCAACACACGGGGGAACAATCCCGACTGTCCGTCGGATAGCTTCCAGCAGGGGACCGACGACGAGTACGAGGAGACGGCGGTATGCGAATCGGTCATTCCCGACCCGAACGTGAACCCGTGTCCGGTGTACGAGGACGGCGAGTGTTGGTGGACGATGCGGGACGAGCGTCTGGACCTTCAGTCGATGACAGTCGGAATCCACAAGAGCGGTCGTACACAGTACGCCGGGGAAGACCGTCCGCTCGGCGATGAGTGGGACCAACTTATCTCGACGAGCGCGCTTGAGGTCGGCTTCGACCACCCCAGCATCATCGGTACGTTCCAGTACCGAGCTCCACGTAACGTCCCCGGTTTCCTCCAGCGGAAGGGCCGCGGCGGACGCGACGCCGAGGACGAACCCGTCACGGTCGTCGTCCTCGGGTCGACACCGACCGACTCCTATTACTTCCATCACTCCAATTACCTGAGTGACCCTCGAGACGAACACCTCGAGATCCCGCTCGACGAGGAGAACCGGTTCGTTCGGGCCGAACACATGACTGCAGCCGTGATCGACTATTTCAACGTTACTGATGGAACCAATGCGCGGAAACTGTTCAGTGGGTTCTCGACCAGCCAATACGGTCCCGGCCCCGATGTTGACTACCTCCGTGACCAGTTCGAACGGCATCGCGATCCGATCCGACAGTGGTTGAACCGGGCGTTCGGCGCGGACAGCGAGGAGGTGCGACAGGTTCTCGACGAGTTCAACCGGTACAGCGATCTTCTTGATGCACCGATCGACAACGGGGAAGACCCGTATTGGAAGTTCTTCCGCCGGGCGATCAAGCAGAAACAGAACGGCACCACACCTGAGATAGAATCGCTGCTTCAGCGGCTTCAGGAGGAACGATGACTGACGACGCACGACGATCCGTGGAGGACTCGTCGGATCGAGAACTGACTCTCGACGAACGGGTCGGCCGCCTCCAAGGTATCAAACAACACTTGCAGGTATTGGATCGAACCGGATTCGACTTCCTGTCGCTTCCGAACATATACGGGCTCGACCCGGCTGTCCGGAGCCCGTTCGCCATCCCGGAGACGTTCATATCTGAGGAGGTCGGCGGGTCTATCACGATACTCGACTCCGAGGAGGGCGAGAGCCTTGCACAGGAGAACATCAACCAAATGCTCCAGAACTTCCTCCCGGGCGGATACAAGCGGCGCTGGGGGAGTTTCTATCTCTGGCGTGGAGCGTGGCACCACGACACCGAGTTCGGCCATGCGGACGTCGGCCCGATGTTCGAATGGTCGGACTCGACACCGCTGACCGAGATCCTCGGCCCCGTCGAAGACGTCGCGTATACCGAACTGGAGTTCGACCCCGACGACGTTACCGTCTACACGCCTCGGGCGATGAACGTCGAGCGACTTTCCAATGACGATCCGGACTACGTCTGGGTAGTGGACAAGGGGATCGTATGGACCGGATCGCCGCCGGGAACCACCCGCGCGCTCTCGTCGGACCCGACGACGAACTACCTCTGGTTCAAACATGCCGTCGACGATTTCGAGGAGTCGACAACCCCGGTCACGGACAGCAAACTCGTCTCGGGGTATCGGTTCTACGACGACCATCGCTTCATGCGGTGCTACTACGCGTCGCTGCTCACGCTCTATCCGCGGAAATCTACGCGCGTTGAGTCGGGGATCATGCGATACCAGGAGGAAGGAGACGGGCGGACCGCCTTCATCGGAAGCAAGGAACGGAGCCAACTGCTCACGTTCGAATTGGAACGTCCGACGCTCCGGGATGCGATCGAGGACGTCCTCGAGTCGGACCAGCATCTCCGACGGGATCTCCAGTTCGCGTTCCTTCACGCGCTCGTCTGGGAGGAGTTGTTCTTCCAAGAGGAAGCACTCGATCACACCTATCAGGTCCGGCCGCTCGTGGAACACCTCCTCGGCGTGGACTTCTGGCAGCGAGTCGACCAGGGTAACGACGACGGAGTGTTCCCGCTCTCGGGGTCGAAACTTGTCCGTGCGGTCGAACGGCTCCTCCCATCGGAAACCAGTACGCGACTTCGCCTCCTCGGCCACGACTCTGCGGAGAACTCTGCGATCTTGGAGATCTTGAATTCGCATACGGAGGAAGTCGCTCGAATCCTCGCGCTGTGCCGGAACGATGACCTCCTCCTCGATTTCGCCGAGGACGCGGTCGTCCATTCCGCAGAACACGCGCTGTCGGGATGGGCAAACAAACTCACCGGCTCCGGGACAGCGTTCGAACTTTGGTACGATGTCAACTTCCAAGCGAACGAGGCCGACTCCGCCCGGATCGCTGTGTACGATCCCATCCAAGGGGGAGCCGGCATCGCGAAGGAGGTGTCGCGTCGGCTTGACGAGCGCACGGAGATCGGTGTCGACTCCGGCCTCGCCGAACAGGGACGCTGCCACTCCGCGATGGCGGACAGAGCGACGATTGACCTCCTCGGACAGTACCCCGACGGCTCGCTCTACGACGTTCACCGGAACAACCGACCACAGTTTCGCGAACTCGTCGAGGGGACGATCAACGGTCTGGTCTCGGATCCGGACGCCTACTCCGTCGAGGACCTCCATTCGCACGTCGATCAGCGCGTACAGTTGCTGTTCGAGACACGCGAACTGGCCCGGTTCTACTCGTACATCGCGGCGGAGTACTCGGCGGTCGAATCGGAACTCGGGCGGACTCCTCGCCCGCCCGACCTCGCGCTTCACCTCGACAGGCACGTGTTCAGAGATCCGTCTATACGTGCGACGTATGAACGGTTCGCGAGCGATAGCGGACGGCGGGACATCGCGGAACTCGGCGAGCGGCTGGAGGAACTGACGGTGCAGTGCGTTACAGCCTGTCCTGACTGCCTGAAGACCGACGGCGATGTATGCGTCCGAGGGGCGAGCCAACAGGAGGCGACGCTCAATCGCCGGCTGCTGACGGAGGTGTTCTCGGGCCGATGATTCATGATATCGCGGACGTCCTCGATCGACCGGAAGCCGAGTTGGGTGGAGAGCTAACCGTTCGGTGCCGGATCCAGAGCAACCGTATCCCCGGCACGGAGGGGAACGGAATGAAGAGCCTCTACATGGTAGACGACCCCAGGCAGTCGACCGATTCGTCGGTCGCCCTCTCGTTTTGGAGTTCGTCCCCGACCGTTGAACCGCTCAAGAGCCTGATCGACAAGACCGACGACCCGGTTCTCGACTCCCTCGGCCTCCCGATGGAACTTGAAGACGGGACCGGGAAACCGCTTCAGAGGGGAGAGGAAGTCCTCGTCCGGGCCGTTCCGAACCGGTCCGCGGCGAGCGAGGCGGATCTCTATCTCAACGTCACCTCCGTGGCGATCCGGGACCCGTCGCAACTCGTCAGCAAGTCCCGACTTCGGACGCAGGATAACTGTCAGCGGGAGAACTACCTCCGCTACGTGAAGAACGTCTACTCCGGAGACCGGTATTCGGATCCGCCCCACCATCAGCAGTCCATCCTCCGTGGCGACGCGATCCATCGGATCGCCGAACGCGCTGTCGAGAACCAACTCGACCGGTTCGAGTCGGATACATGGACGAAGGACAGAATCGAACAGTTCTGCACGCAGGTGCTCGAGGAGGAGTTCGGCTTCCGGCAGGCCCTGCTCGTGCTCTCCGGCGCGGGACTCTCCGTCAGAGAACACATCGTTGAGACGCTGACGACGCTGTTCACCGATACGGAGTTCCAGTCGCTGGTGACCGACGCCGACGAACTCGCGACCGAGGAGTTCCTGAACGAGGCGTACGGGTATGCCGGCCGCGTCGACCTCCTCGTCGACGGAACGCCGTACGACATCAAATCGACTCGTGACCCGGACGACCAGGCGGTGTGGAAGCATTCGCATCAGGTTCGATTGTACACATTCGCGCTGATCCTCGAGTCGCTGGAGGAGGGGGAATCGTTGACGGACGCGATCGACGACGCACCTCCGGGCATGCTCATCTACCCGAACACGTCCGACGGTACTGTTCGATTCGAACCCGTCGACCTTGAGCCGGAGCACGTCGGAGAGTTCTTGGAACTGCGGAACAAGGCCGTCTCCGGAAGCGCTCTTTCCGCGCCGTCGTCGCCATACAACCGCGACTGTGAGGACTGCCAGTTCGCCGTCGACGAGTGGATCTCCGGCCCCGACGACGCACTCGCGCCGGCGTGCACCTTCCACTGCCAGAACGAACGCCGGTGGCCGTGTTACGAACTCGACGGCGGGGAAGTCACGACGGAGTGCTCCCGGTTCGATGACTGCGAACAGCGTCTTCAGTATCGCGACTCCGAGCAGACCGCCTACTACAATCGACAGCGAAAGGCGTTCCGAACGGAGAGACGCGCGCGCCGGACGGCGACTCAGGTCCTCGAGCAGTTCGACCGTGAACTCCTCCACGATGCGGGGTTCTTGGTGCCGTCGATGAACTGTATCGGGGCCACCGCAGCGGGGACTGTATTCCGCTTCGAAAGCGATGTTGTGATCGTTCCAGCCTTCGAACCCGGCGAATCGGTCACACTACAGTCGGACGACGGAACCCTGTCCGCGACAGCTACGTACTACGGAGAGGCGGATGGGGCGTTCTTGTTCAAACCGGACTCGTCCGCGCTCACCTTAGCGGACGTCTTGGGATCCGATGCGTCGTTCGAGGCGCTCTATCGGTTCGCCCCCGAGTCTGTCGATCGGAAGTTCCTCCCGTATCTCGACTTCGCGGAACGGCGAGGGATCGAGCCTGGGTTCGCCGACGGTGAGTTCGGGGAAGATGCGGAGACGGACAGGGCGGACGTGTCGGACATCGCCGACTACCTCGACAAGGAGGCGGTGTTCGTCGATCTCCCGATCCATCGGAACCGCGCTGAGAAATTAGCCGAGTTGGTAGGATCCCTCGTTACGGCGACGTACCCGGCTCCCGACTCGACTGATGTCGATATACCAGATCCCGCCTCGCGTGTGTTAGTCCTCGGATCGACTCCCAAACTCGTGGAGACGGCGGTCGCTGCCCAACCGACCGGCCCACATTACCGGCTCGACGGAACCGGCGGCGGCGACTCCGTGATCGATTCGGACGACAGCTACCACGAGATCCAAACGAAGATCGGCGAGGCCCGGTCGCTCGTCTCCTCGACGCATGTCGCGATGAGCGACGCTGGACCTGACGGGATCTCGGAGTTCTTCCATAGACTTGCGGAAGGCGACTACAAGGACGCGGACGACCCGAGTCGACGCGACCACTCGGGGCAATTCTTCGACGCCGTCGTTATCCTCGGCGGGGAACAGATCACCGAACCCGAGTTCCACTTTCTTAGTGACCTCGCCGACCGCGTAGTTGTCGTCGGTGATACGCGACGCGGCGGGCCGACGATGGTGAGCTCGGAGGCAGCCGACGCGGGACTGGATCGGTCGTACTTCACGCAGGCGTTCGACCAGTATCAGTCGTTCCCGAGCGAGGAGGCGGTAAGTCTTCAGCTCTCCGGCGAAGCTCCGCCGGCGATCCAGTCGCTCTATCCCGACGGGCCGTGGGAGGCGATCGACGGTGACGTGACGTTCCTCTCGATCGACGGGGACGAGGAAACGGCGCTTGATGCGGTTGAGTTGACCACGACAGTTCAGGCCGAACACGCCGCACGCCGACTGGTCTTCGACGTTACTGATACGCCCGTGAGTCCAATCGAGGCACAGGAACTATTCCAACAGCGGCTCTCCCTTGACGCGACGAAACTGACTGAGGGATCGGTTGTCCTCATCGACGATATGAGCCTGTACCTCGTCGAGAAGGACGACATCGAGGGTGAGCGAACGAACGACCACGAGGTCGTGGTCCGAGCGGATGCGGCTGAACTCCCGCAGTTCAACAGGGCACTACTGACCAACTCTATTGCCGAGCAGATCGTCGCACAGGTCGCAGAATCGGGCGATATCGACGTCGTCGTGACGCCGTTCGAAGCACACGCGACGGCGATCAAACGAGAACTCGCGGAGGCCGGTGTCGATGTGCCCGTTCGCCGGCCGGAAGCCCTCCCCGGAACGTGCACCGGAACCGCGCTCGTGAGTTTCGCCGTGTCGAACGAGTCGAACATCGTTCGCTCCCCGCTCGACTCGCCTACGGTCCTCTACGAACTCCTATCCGCCGGATGGGACGTCGTCCTCGTCGGAAACAAGTCGACGCTCTCGACGAAGGACTACTTCGCCGAACTCCTCAACACGGCGACGTCGTACGAAAGCTGACCTAGTAATAGGAGAAGTTGCCTCCTCCCTTGGTTTATGTCTCGGTTCGTCGAGTACGACTTAGATTCGTGATTCGAGTCGAGAGCGATTCTTTGTGTGAATCTCTGTACCCTCGACCACCAGGGGTGTTGGTTAAGGAGAGTCGTTTATCGGCACCTGACGGGGCGAGGCGCGCGTTCGAACGTGCCTCGTGACCACTATGAGAACGATTGCACTCGTCGGTTGCGGCAGTCAGAAACGTGACCTCGAAGACGAACAGGTAGTCCGAATCGACCAGCTCTACACCTCTACGTACTTCCAACTCAAGCGCGAGTACGCGCAAGCCTGCTGTGACGACTACTACATCCTCTCGGCGAAGTTCGGTCTCGTCCCGCCTGCGGCACTCGTGGCTGAGTCGTACGACCTAACCGTCCACGATCTCGATGACGACGCACTCGCCGCGTGGGTCGCCCGCATCGACAACCGACTGACGAGCATCAGCGCCGACGCGACGCTCGTGGTACTCGCTGGGCAGGCGTACATCGACCCGCTTCGCGACACGCTTAATGACGCCCCGCCGGACGTCTTCTACCCATTCGCAGATACCGAGGGTATCGGCGAGCAGATGGGCTGGCTCAGTCGAGAGATCGAGACGGCGGAGTAGCCGTGGTCGCAAAACCACCGCTCCCCGACGAGAGTGGTCTCCCATCGGCGCTCAATGGCTGGGTCCACGACCCTAACTCGAATCGGAACGGCCACGTCTGGACCGGCCGGGATGCCGCTCGCTCAGTCGCCGTCTTCTCGCACTTCGGCACGATGGTCAACGTCGCGGTGTTCGACGACCGCGTCGACGGCTTCGCCAACCGGATCGAACCCGTCCGACGCGAGATCCGCGAGGAGGAGTCACAATCTGAGGCAGTCGCGTGGGGCGTCGAACGCGCTGTCGCGTGGATGGAGCGGCACGCACCAACCGAGTGGGACCACCCGGCCGTCGAAGCGGCCATCTTCGACCCGCCGGCGGGATTCGTTCTCGATCGCTACTACCTCGAGGAGCGCGAGCAGATCGTCTACTACCGGCAGGACAACGCCGAGCGTGCGGTCGGGATGGCTGGCGGTCGCGTGCTCGATTCGGAGGCAACTCTGGGGACGCGAGCGTATCTCGTCGTGAAAGCGTGGCGTGGGAGCGGCAACGCGACGGTCGCACTTGCCCCGTGGCTCCGAGCGCACGACGGGGAGATGGAGGAGGTGGTCGACCCGCCCACCGAGTGCGGGCTCGCGATCGCGGTGAAACTCGCTCGGGAATATGTCCGGACAGAGACCGGCCGAACGCGAGACGCGCCGGTGACCGGGCAGGCTGACCTCGGCGTGTGGTCACCGTAATAGCGGAGATATCGTACAATATATGAGCCGATCGCAACTATCCACAACTGATATGGTAAAATGGGATCTTATTCGTGGCCTCATCCCGGATGTTTGGAGTACAAAGAATAAGAGAAATAATGTTAAGTCCCAACATGTTAACATCCGCAGGAGACTTAAATCTGAAGAACCAGTACAAATAAATTTTAACGAAGAATATGAAGCTAGCCTGGGGATAGCTACAGAGAGTCACTATAAGATAAAATCATTAGTTAGAAACTATGGGCACCAAAGAGGGCATGAATATGTGATTCGAGATCATAGCGACAGAGAGGAAATAATAGAGGAGATAGGAAACTTAATATGGAAAATAAGGATAGCTAATAGTATATCTATCTTGATGTGGCTATTTCTCGCAACTTTTATTGTGTTGGTATTCGGTATAGCTACTTCTATATCATCAAGTATTATACTTGAATTATTGGGTGCTTGATTCTAATATGGCCTTTAGGGTAGAAGGAGACATCGGATAAGAGTGCTTTGATTTTCTATAGAAAAATTGGCCTTGAACCGCAAAAGGCAACTCCGCATCTGTTTCCGTGTACTTTTTTATGCGACTAACTAGAATAAATTTATTATCGATCTCAACTGCATATAGATCATATGATAAGTCTGGTTCTATTTGATCTTCAAATATCTCTGCTATCTCGTCAATACCTTCTTCGGTATCTGTTATTCCCTTTACTTCTCCTGATTTTCCTACTCCAAATAAAATTACTCCACCGCTTCTGTTACCAATTCCACATGCTTCCCTTGCCAAATCTGCTTCGCTAGGGATAGATGATTCACTATACGTATCGATCTTGCTAGGTGTAGATAGGAAAAACTCTATTGTTGGAGAAATACCGTTGTAAAATATTTCTCTAATATCGGCTTCTTCTAGTCTTTCATCAATCGAGTCATCGGACCAACTCATTTTTCTCTCCTCTTTTCCTTATATTTTCTAGTTATGGAATCTAACGAAAAGCCCAATGAGAGCCCTCGTGCCTCAAGACCAGCTAATATACTCTCAAAGAAGCTATCTGGAGGATATTTATCTCTTGGATCCATATCCATCCACTTCTTGCTTATATACAGTATTTCGCTTACAAACAAAACAGAAATAACCATTCTTTTCAGGTCGCTAGAGTGTTGTATATCCGCACGAGATTTCACATGTATCCTCCCGTTATCTGAAATATCAGATGCAATGTGATATATGTCCTCATATATGAAGTAGCCTCCAAGCGTATCTAGGTTTTTTCCTTGAAGAATAGCAGTCGCAACTGGAGCTGATCTCATAATTTCGGTTGAGCCAGAGATTCGTCTCGTTGAGTCGCCTATATCTCTATTACCAGTTAGCTTGGCATCTGTAAACCGCTCAACTCTAAGTTTATCAGAGAAGGCCTTCCCGTTATTATGTAAGTAAATCATCCAGACTAGAAAATCAGAGCTAAAGTCTATCTCGTCGAATATAAAATTATCACTTGCCACTCCCTTTATATTTTCTCGGGCGCTTTGCGTAATTCTCTCAGATCCCCTAAAAATCAAAAACTCCGAATTCACTAGGAAAATATCGGCAGTGTTAACATTTTTCATGAACACTTCCTCTATCTCCCCTTGATTATTCACCAGTTCCTCCCTAGTGTAGTCCTCTCTTTTATATTGAAGGTAGGTTATATCCCTGGTATCTGAGCTAAGGTTTGTGATGAGATCTTGGTCGTACCTGTCTAAATCTACAATATCGAACCCTTCACCAGGATTATCTGGTGTTCCTCCTTGATAACTAGATAGATTCGACAGTAAATCCTTATTGGTTGCTTCCCCATTTTCTGACCTCAAATGATATAGTTGGTTAAATACGAGTCGACCCTCATAATTAAATTCTTCCGCTGACTCGCCCATTACCTTCCCTAGTCAGCTATGACACTAATATCCAACGTATATTATATCATATACTAATACATTAGATTATATTTATTTCGAATCTATTTATAAGTACGAACCGGCACGCCCCGCGCGGTGCGTTCCGCCCTCCGCTTGCTCACGGTTCCCTTCGGTCACCGTTCGCGTCGAGACGCTCCTTCCAGTCGCGTCTCGCTTCACTCGCGACTGACCATTCCGGGCTGCCTGCCGGCGAAGCGGGCGGGCTGCCGGGCTCAAGTGAATCTGGCTTCGACGCCAGCGGGTAACCGCCGGGGGCTGCGCGCCGTCGGTGCTCACCCCCGACGCTTACTCCGCTGGACGTTCGCTCCGGGCGGGTCACCGCGCGTGGCTGGTTGTCTGTCTGCCATCGGCGCGCTCTCGCTCGCGCCCCAAGGGGCGCTCGCGAAGGCGCAAGCGAGAGCGCGCGAAGGAGTAGTCGGTCTGTAGAGATAGCCACGGCTGGAGAGTTGTGGTGTCGGAAGAAGACGCCGAGTGAGCGCCTTCAGGCACTTCGCAATGTCGAGTAACAACCAAGGCAGTAAGGAAGTTTCGGTGGATGAGCAGGCATACGAGAACAACGACGAGGCGGCAGTCGACGAGGACGGGTTTGAGGTCGTTGACGAGCGAGCAGAGTTCCGGCCGACGGTAGAGATGGAAGTGCAGGCGAAAGTGGACGCCAACCACCCGGACGCGCGGGTCGACGATGGGCCCGAGCACATGGTCGGCAAGACCCTCGCACAGGAAGAGCGCATCCAAGCGCGAAACGACGAGTTGGAGCACATCAGTACCCAAGCGGAGTTGACGACCCAAGAGGGTCGGCCGGGGCGGACACGAGACGTGGTGACCGAGCAGAGCAGGACACAACAGGAGGAGTTCCAGGAGCGGCGTGCAGCCGTGGACCACTGGGCCGACCCTGAGCGGGACGACCCCCGTGAGATGCTCACCCAAGAGCAGTTGGGCGAGGTCAACAGCGAGGCGATACGGATGGACACGAAGCTCGAACAGTGGTCGCGGGCGGCGATCAGTCGGCGATTGGCACGGGCGGTCGTAGATGGAACAAGCGTGATGAGTGCGGTCCTGCGCGTGTTCGAGCAGTTGCAGACGGCGCCCGGACGGGTCGTGCCGATCGGGGAGTTGGAAGGATTGAGTCGACAGACGGTGAGCATCGAAGGGACTGTGACGAAGCTGTGGACTCCCCGATCGCCAGCCATCAGTCAAGTCGGGCTCATCGAGGACGAAAGCGGAAAAACGAAATTCACGAGCTGGACTGCCTCAAACCAACCTCTAGTCGAAGAAGGAGAGCGTGTGCGAATGCACGGGGTGGCGCGGAACTGGTATCAGGGGCGTCTCTCGGTGGCGCTCCGCGGCTGGAGCACCGTGCATTTCCCCGAGCGCGGGTGCTGGTGGGACGAATAGCCTGAGCGGCGGCCTCCTTTTTTGCTAGTACGTAGCGGTCACCGCCACCTCCCACCACCTCCACGGTCCGGGCGGCTCACAGAGCCGCCGGGCTTTCGCCTTCTGCTGTTTGTCAGCCCCTGAAGGGTGAGGGGCGCGAGACAGCGTCTTCCTCGAAACTCCGGTGAAATCGATGGCGACGACAGAGAGAGACATCTACACGACGACGGTCGACGAAGACGTACAGCCCACCACCAACCAGTGTCCCGAGTGCGATGGCCGGGTCACCACCAACGCGGCCGAAAGTGTCTGTGACGACTGCGGGCTCGTACTCGACGACCAGCGGATCGACCACGGCCCCGAGTGGCACTCGTTCGACGCGGAGAAACGCGAGCGCACAGGCGCACCGCTCACGGCGGCGCGGCACGACCGCGGGCTCTCGACGGAAATTGGCCACAGTGTCGACGCGAACGGCAACACGCTCTCGGGACGGAAGCGCCGCCAACTCTCCCGGCTCCGCCGGGAGCACAAGCGTAGCCAGCGACAATCGACGGCCGAACAGAACCTCGCACACGGACTCGGGGAGGTCCGTCGAATCGTGAGTGCACTCGGTCTGCCCGAGTCGCTCCGTGATCAGGCCTGCCAGCTGTTCCGGAGCGCCCAGTCAGAGGATCTGCTCGTCGGCCGGTCGATCGAGGCGATGGCGGCCGCGAGCGTCTACGGCGCCTGTCGCTGTAACGGCATCTCACGCACGCTCGATGGCGTGAGTGAGCCGGCACGGGTCGAGCAGGCGAGCGTGACGAACGCCTACAAGACGCTGAATCGAGACCTCGGCCTGCCGGCGCAGCCCGTCGTACCGAGCGATCATATCGTCCGGATTGCGTCGGCGGTCGAGGCGTGTGATCAGATCCGTCAGCGGGCACGGAAGCTGGCGGAGCAGGCGGAGGCCGAGCAGCGGACGGCAGGTGTGAACCCGTCGGGCTTCGCAGCGGCGTGTCTCTACGTCGCCGGCCGAGAGCGTGGTCGCCGGGTCACACAGGTGGCGATCGCGGAGGTGGCGAGCGTGACGCCGGCGACGATTCGGAAACACAGCGAGACGCTGACTGAGCTGTAGATTATCGCCAACGACAGACATCCATAATTGATTTAGTGCCATCAGAGAGCGCGTTAAAGATCACGTCTCGAATTGCCTCCGCTTCCTTCTCTTTGTCTTCGTGTATGATCTCCTCCACGAAGATCGCAGTCCAGCTGTGGGGCTCAGATGGTGGGTCTATCCAGTTTATGTCGTAGAAGTCCTCTAATTGGTATCCCATCCGGTTCGCCGCTTCAACACGATCATCGCGAGATAGGTCGCTTTTGACGATGTTTGCAGGATCCTCCATAAGTCAATATCTCTGACGGGTCCCGTTACATGAGCTTTACGCCCAGTATGACCGCAACGGCAATCGCGCTCACGACGAGTGCGTCTCGAACCGGTTCGTAAGTGTCTTCTCCGAACTCATGGCCACGATGTAAGCGCATGGCGGCGCCCCATTCTGATGGGCACGGAGCAGCGTAGCCGACACCACCGGCAGAAGTTTATCCCGGATGACGGGCCAAACTGACGATAGACCCCCATGCCCGGACGCGACTTCGACGACCACGCCGAACTCCGCCCGCTCGGTGAGGCGACCCACGTCCCCGATCACGAACTCGATACCGGCTGTAAGGACCGGCGCTGTGACCCGCGGCGCTCCCGCCCGTCTGCCGATTCCGGGTCCTCGCGCAACTGCCGTGCCTGTGGTGCGTCGATCCCCGCTGGCCGGACGAAGTGTCGGTTCTGTCTGACGAATCACGTCGAACCGCTTGATACCGACGACCCAACCGGCGAGACGGAGTTGCTCCACGTCGTCCACTTGGCCGTCCCGGCGGCCTCTCACTACGCCGCGGTCGCGAAGGGCACCACCGCCGCGTCGGTCGTCCCGCGCAACGACGCGACGATCACCGGCTGTGATCTCGTCGCTGATCTTGACGACGACCCGGCACAGCAATTGGTGAAACAGTGGGGTGCGCTCCCCGCGGCGGCAGAGGTAACCACCGAGCGCAGTCAGCAACTGCTTGCGACCGTTCGGGAGCGAACGCCGGGGATGGACGCCGGCCAGCCACACGGCGACTGTGGAGACCATACGACGTTCCTCTACGACGAGATGGGACAGGCGGTCGAGAACGACGAGCGGCTCACGGCGCTCCTTGAGGACGCCCGTGACGACCTGTGGCTCGTGCCCGCGCTCGCGCTTCAGCGCGCTGAGAGTGGCGACGAGGACGATGAGAGTCAGCGTCATCACGGTCCGAAGCGAGCGAGTCTCACCTGCCACGAGTGTGACCGCGAGAGGGCACACCAGTTCCAGTCGGTCGAGGAGATTCCCGATGAGACGTGGTCGGGCCAGCCCATCTGGGAGTGTCGGGTCTGCGGAGCGAATCGATACGGTCCCGATCCAGAATCGACGTGAGTACCGTTCACTCGCTGTCCAAGAGCAGTACTACTGTAGCTCTGATAGTCGTTGATCAACAAAACAAGTGGTGATATCTGAGTGTGTAGAAGCTAGATATGAACCGATTGGTAGGTATAATCGGATCAGGCGATCCGAAGTAGATGTGAAATCAATCTAACCAACTATCTCTCTATACAAGAATATTCAAGGTACTACCACCGAAAGACGCAGTTGACAATGGGATTCGAGAAAGTCCAGAAGACGGGTCAAGGTGGCAGTACAAACGAACCGCTCATCAGCCTCCGAAAGAGCGGTGGCATCGGGATCAACTCGGCAGCCACTAAAGAGTACCTCCCCGACGCCGAGTTCGTCCATCTCTACTACGACGACGAGAACAGCAAAATCGGCATCAAGCCCGTCGACGAAGAGGACAACAACACGTACAAGGTGAACATGACCGAGTCGAGCGCTGGGATCACCCCCAGCTCGTTCATGAAGCGGCACGACCTCGTGCCGGACGTGACGACGCGATACGAGGTCGAGTGGGACGACGACGAAGACATGCTCGTCGCCGACCTCACCGCCGAAGCCGGAACGTACGGCTCGGCTGACGACGAGGACGACGACCCCGACGCTAACGAAGAATAGTCGTCGCTGCTCCCACTTCATCCCAGCTGTAGAGAGCATCTGATGCCGCCGCCCTGTTTATCGTCCCCTGAGGGGTGAGGGGACTACTGAGGTCCTCTCTACAGTACCAATGGCGACACTCCACGCAGCGACCGCTTCACGCGGCGCACACGTCACCGACGCACAGGCTGTTCGACAACTCTGCGACGCTCACTGCTTTGGAATGCTCGAGTGGGAAGTCACCGAGACAGGCGAGTTCTCAGTCTGGGGCTACGATGCCTTCGACGTCTACGAGGCTGACGACGAGGGCCTCCCCGACTACGAGGTAGGCATCCGGACGCGGTCGTTCCTGCGTCAACTCTCCCAGTACATCGCTCCGGACGCGAAACTCGACATCCAGACGGCCGGCTACACCAAGTGTCGGTTCCCCGTCCACGCACAGCGGTACGTGGTTCGTGAAAATGAGGTCCTTCACGCCGATCTCGGGAGTCTCGACCCAATCGACGAGTAGAACTCACGAGTCGTACAGCAGAGCGGTTTATCGAGCGCCGGCAGTGAGTGCCGGCGCAGTGGGTGGGGCGACGAAGTACCCGCTCGCGTGCGTCGGCGGAGTGAACTACCGATGCACATGATAGTGTACGCGCTCGTCGACGCACCGAGTCGAGACAGCGCCCTCTCGGCAGGCCGTATCACCTTCGACCGACTCGTCGGCGCCGACCCCAACGTCGCCGCTGTCTTCGACTACTACGCCACCTTCGACGAGGAAGACACCACCGTCGCCGGGCAAGCCCGCTGGGGCGACCTCCCAGTCGTCGCTCGCGTCGACTCCGACGATGGTGAACGGCTCCTTGACCGAGCGTGGGAGGCGACCGAAGCCGAGTTCGAGCGCAACCTGAATCGCGTGAAGGAGGCGCTGGAGGAGCAGAGTGACGAGGCGATCATGCGTGACGAGGACCTCGCGCGGCACGCCTTCCACCAAGTCGGCGCGTACGACGGTCCCTCGATTCCGCTGTACGACGAGTACGCGCGCGGCATCCGCCATCGGGAGCGCCTCGATCGAATTCTCGACGAGTACGAAGACTGCTGGATCGTCCCCGCCGACGTGCACTACTGACTCATCAATGCCCCCGATCACCAATCTATCCAGTCCATTCCCCTAAGTCCGAAAAGAATTGAGAATTCTGGTAGGTAACTTGGCCATGTGTATCCGCTACCTTATCACGTCAGGTTCAACTAGATGGTCAATTTGTTCGTAGTCCTCAAAGAGTGGTCTGTGTGCTTCACTGTGGGTTGGGTCGTCTGTCTCCTCGAATTGCTCAGGGGAAGGGGATTGCCGCATTGCTGCCAGTTGGTCACGGAGCTTCCCACTCGTTGCTCGCACAAGTTCTCTGTCTGGCCACGAATGTATCGGTGGAGCACCGAGATCCTCTGCTTTCTGTTGAACCCAATTTAGCTGCTTGAGCGCGTACTTTACCCACTCTTCTACATCTTTCAGTTTCCGGAATTCATCAGCCTGCTCTTCTAACCCCGCCTCCTCCAGAGCAGTAATCATCAGCCCGAAATTCTCTCCTCGTGGATTGATTGGCTCATGGAATACCACCTGTGCACGCAGAGCCATGAATCGCGTAAGCAGTCGGTGGAGCCCATGTTCGTCCATTGTAGGGTACGTTGGCGACATCGACACATAGACCGGCACACCTTCTAATTGTAGCATATCAAGTGCTTCCCACCGAGTAAGAGGAGGTGGAGCTCCTGGTTCAAGTGCTCCCACCAATTCCTCATTGAACGAGGGAATCGAAGATCCAACCGTGATCAAATCTCCTGCATCCTTGAATAAGTCAACATCCTTGACAACAATTGAACTACGAGTGAGAACTCTAACTGGTATATCACGGAAAAGTAGCTCGTGAATCACACCACGAGTGATTTGCCCTGCTCGGCGGTCTTGGTATGGGTCGGTACCGCTGGACAGCATAACAACGCCTTGACCGCGTTCCGTGTCTCGAAGGTCTTCCCGGGTTGTCTGCTGTAGTTCTTCGTGGAGTCGCTCTGGGAGATCGTCGCGGTAGAGGAGGTAGCTTCCCCACTCTTCCTGCAGTTCATCGACATCTGCTTGTTCACTCAGCATCTCAGCACGCCCTTCATAGCCTGGAGTCGTTGGCACGTAGCAGAATTTACAACCGTGTCTACAACCGGTAGCGACGTTGACTACGTAGTCACAAAGGCTCTTTTCATACAAGTGAGACTCACTAATGGTCGCCTGAGTCGGATCAGTATTGACCCGAATACCCGCTTCCTTTTCTGCATCGGATGTGACTGCGCATTCCCAGCAGAGGAGATTTCCACGGGGATCTGCGGCGAATCGACCTCGGATCTCTGTTGAACAATTCGCGCATGGAATACCTAAGTTAGAGAGATTTATTCGTTCTTTGTTCCGTTGCTCAGCATTCCGGAGTTGATCGAGAGTCGGATAGTCCGAGAATTCCTCCAAGACAGTACCGGTTTCGTCCTCAAGGAAGTATGCGCGCTTGAACTCGTCTTCCGCCTCCCATTGGGATTCCAAGCGCATCTCTACGCAGACCTACGATCTCCAACCCCAAAATTCTGAGTAAAGCGTACTGAAAGTGGAATCTACGAAGGAAGTGACGGTGTAGCGATGCGTTCGGGAGAGACTGCATCTCTTTGCCGGAGGAGTTCTTGTGCCTTCTTCTCCCCTACCGACTTGATCACTTGCTTGTCAGGCCACACATGAACGTCAACACCGTGCTTTTCGCCTAACTCCTCTGCCCACTCCATCTGTTTGAGAGAATACTCAACCCAATATTCCCGGTCGTTACTGATTCGTTCCAACTCCTTTGCGAGCGTTGTTTCTCCGGCTTCACGAGCTGCGTCAATCGTCATCTGAAAATTCCCACCCCGGGGATTAATTGGTTCGTGGAAGACGACTTCGGCTTTCAAGTCAGCGAACTGGCCTAGTAGCTGATCGAAGTCGTCACGTGTTTGTGTTGGATACGTCGGTGACATCGACACATATACTGGAATTCCCGCCTCACTCAGCGTCCGAAGGGCTCGAAGTCGTGCTTGTGGTGAGGGCGCGCCTGGTTCAATTGCGCGGACCTGTCCCTCATCAAGGCAAGGGATCGATGAACCAACACGGATTAGTTTCCCGACTTGATTCTGGCTCTGTTCAACGGCCCATTCGAAAACATCGAGATCTCGAACAACAGCAGGACTCCGAGTAAGAATGCGAACAGGGAAACCATGGTCAATGAGTTCAACAACGCATCCACGAGTAATCTGCGCCGTCCGACGATCCTGATAGCAGTCAGTCCCACTTGACAGCATTACAACGCCTCTACCGCGAGCCGTCTGTTTCCATTTTTGTTTCCGATCCAGCTTCCGCCCCAAGCGTTCAGGGAGATCGTCGCGGTAGAGAAGGTAGCTTCCCCACTCCTGCTGACCATCATCAACCGCTGCTTGTTCTGCCAGCATTTCCTGTCTCGCAGTAACGTTAGGTGTGCTCGGGACATAACAGAACTTACAGCCATGTGAGCAGCCGGTTGCGACGTTAATGACGTAATCACACAGGCTCTTGTGGTACAACCCGGATTCACCGAGTACGACCTTGGCAGGGTCAGTGTTGTGCCGAATATTGTTCTGTTCCGCCTCTGTTGCTTGCATAGCACACTCCCAGCAGAGCAGTTGACCCTCCATTGTCGCGCTAAATCGTTCTTCTAACGGTGAGTCACACTGAGAACAGTCTAGACCTGCTTCAAAGATGTCGAGACGGTCTTCAGGTGTGCCTGTAGTTCGACTGGCTTTGCGCAACTGATTCAGAGAGGTGTTTGAAAGTTCAGAAATCCTCTGTCCATCATGTTTAACAACAAATCTATTCTCGCTGTTTTGGACGGAAAATGAGGTACGTTCAGTCATGGAATTCAACCAACTTTGACTGGGGATCGTCTTCGTCTTGTTTGGGAAGGAACGATTCCATGGTCATCTGGTCGCCACGCAGGATCTGGAGCATATCCTCGACGTCCGCGCCATCGACAGCTTCAACGAACCTGTTAATATACTCAATAGCGTTGATGTAGTCACTCCCACCGCGCGTTTTTCTAGTCGCGTAGATCATGTCATACTGGTAGTTTTTCGTCCCACTATCTATGTTTGTGACGACTTGTTCTGTCTTCCCTAAACCACTCAATCGCGTCGTGTAGGCCTCCAGCAACTCCTCTTTCCCGTTTGCTGACCTCCACCGGTCTCCCCCGTAGTAGTCCACCATCGCGTTCTCGCTCCCTTTGTGACCAGACGCACGGAGGACGTTTGAGGTCGGGAAGTTAATTAGGTAGTCACCGGTGGTACTGTCTTCGAGGTCTTCAAGCCCGCCCCAGTTGAGATTTAACCCCTGGTTGTCGATGAACGTGAGATGGTTGAAATTGGCTTTCCCGTCTCGCTTGGCGACCCTCCACATGTTACGGGTGACTTGCTGTAGTTTCTTGTTAGCGTCGCCAACGTAGACTTCATAGCCGCATTCAGGAGGGGTAATCTGTAGGTCAGAACCATTGAACGCTACGTCTAAACGCTTCTCCAGGGCAGCCGCGTTCTCTTTATCCTGCTCAATGAAGTACATCTTGGTGAACGGCTCAGCGGCGTTTTTCGCAGCGAGGAGGGGAGACCCGAGGAAACTCTCATCTGCGTCACCATAGACAGAGACTCCTGAACCAGCGAGCGCGTCAATGTAGAACCAGTCGTTGAAGTACTCAGAGATCACCGTGGTGTACATGTTCACGGTGGCTACATGGACAATTAGTTTGAGCGCGGACCACGTTCCGAATTCGTTGTAGACATCTGGTTCCACGGACCGGATGTCTTCGGCGTGTCTAGTGAGTGTAGGAACGCGCTCTTTAACGCGTTCTCTCGGCGAAAGCCCGGCCATGACTGGTGTTAACAACCTACTTTTAAAAATAACTTTGCCTCGGACATATAAAGACATCCAGCCTTCGTAAAATAGAGAGTAACCAATCGAGGGGCTCCGTTTAGAGAACATCGTATTCGGGGTCCATGGCTGTCTCACCGCCGACAGCGACTCCTCGGCCAACTGGCGCCTTGGAAGTGAGCCCACACGATCTCGCCAGTCGAGCGGACGTACCGCAGGTGTTGACGCTTGTTGCTCCCCATCGAGTGATAGAAGACGACGCTGAACGTTCCGTCATCCCACAGCCGGACTTTCCCGGCCCGTGGTGAGGGGAGTTCCATCCGTGCGAGGACACGTATTTGGTCGACGAGCGGTGCAAGCGGTTCCATCGGCGGTATCTCTGTTGTGTCCATGGTGTCGTCCCGTCCGCCCGCAGTCAGCGGGCGAACGGCGACACGTCGGTCGAGAGCGTGAGCACTACCAGCGTCAGCACCCGTGACTGCGAGAAGCCGGAACGACTCTCGAATCATCGTGAGCATTCAAGGGTTTACCGGAGGTACGCAACACCCTCACACACCATACGTCTCGGCGTAGAGTCTATCACCCCCTGAGGGGTGCGGGGGCACTCACTCCCGCGGATGACGTGATGAAACGGAACGACGCCGACACGTCCGAGACGAATCACTCCTCGAACGATCCACAGCCCGACGTCGAGTATGTCGGCTTCCGCGTCGACGGTGAGGCAGTCGTGTTGAACCTCACCGACCGTCGCCAACTCTCGCCCGACCGGAGTCTCGACCTCGCCAGCCACAGTCCGACTGGCTTCGAATGGGGATTTCGTGGGAACGGCCCAGCGCAACTCGCGCTTGCACTCCTGCTTGACTACACCGACGACGAGACACTCGCGTTGGCGCACTACACCGCGTTCAAAGACAACGTGGTGAGCGAACTCTCCTGTGACGGCCCGGCCGACTGTTGGCATCTCACCGGCGCCGAGATCGACGCCGCGCTCGCGGAGGAAACTGAGGAGGCAGTGATTGCCCCCGACGGTGGGCAGACGGAACCAGCACTCCCGTCGAACTGGCAGACGGTCGAACGGCACGATCGGACGGTCTACCAGCGCCGCGACGTCGACCACTACATCGTCACCAGCGACGGCACCGACAGGCGTCACCTCCTCCTGTGTAGTCAAGGTGACCGCGCGTATCCCGCACCGCTGGCCGTAGAGACGCTTCCAGCCGAGGCGAACCCCAACCCGGCCATCGTCGCTCTCACCGCCGCGAGCAACGATTGTATCGCCCCCGAGGAGGAAGCATGATCGACGCGGTCCGGCTCTCGCGAGCGACATACCAACTCGCCGAGCGTGGTATTGAGGCACTCGAACGGATCGCTCACGAACTCGAACGCTATAACGACCTGCAAGCGGAGGCGCACGAACGCAACACGGAGGACCGATGACTGCCGCCGACGAGTATGTAGACGAGATTCACCTTGAACCGATCGAGAACACCGACCGCGTGAAGGCGACCATCAATGGCGTCGAGGTCGCTGCCGAGCAGGTCCGCGTCACCGGACCCGAGGTGGTCTTCATCGCAGACGATGCAAGCGTAGCGCGTGTCGAGACAACTCGCCCGCCGGGAACGCTCCCGAACATCGTCTGTCGGGCGCTCGTCCACGGTGAGACGGCGACCGGGACAGCCGATCCCGAAGCGAATCGGTGACACTCGCTGGCGGCGGCGCGACGTACCTTGCTAGTGTGGAGGTTACTGGATCTCTCGGTCGGTAGTAACCACCGCGAGCGCGACGACCACCAGCCCCACGCGATGCGCGACCGGTCGAACTCCGTGTTGACTGAGATGCTCATCGGACTGACGAGAGCGCGAAGCCCTCAAATTCCCCGGCCGAACACCTCGGTCGACCGTCACCGATCGCATCCTGCGTCGAAGTGTGCGAAACCGCCCTTCAACCGAATAGTACAAGGGATTCGATCGGGAATTATTGCACATCCTCAGAATGTCAATCTATCGACCTCTCGCCCGGCTGGGCGTCGTCCTCCTCCTGCTGTGTAGCGCCGCGGTCGGAGCCGGCGTCGCACACCTGGACGCTGGGCCGACCGAACCCACGGCGGCAGACGGAGCCGAGGCGTCGTCGGTCGGGGCGGACGCCCCCGCGCCGAGACAGGTCAACGCAGGTGTCAACGGGACTGCGACGTACCTGCTGACGCCCGAGGAGCCGGGATCGATAACGGTCGAACTCGACTACACGGTCGGCGAGTCGGTCAAGCAAGTAGTCGTCGACGCCCCCGCCGGGGTCACGAACGCGACGATGTCTGGGTTCGAGCGGTCGGACGACGGTCAGTTCCGGTGGGACGGCGAGACGTCCCGGCCGACACTGACGCTGACACTCCCGATCGACGGGACGAGCCACTTCCTGCGGTACGCCCCGGCCGACGACGAGCCGTGGGCGCTAGTGCCGACGGACACCGTCCGGACGGCGTACTACGACGGCGATACCGACTCGTGGCACGGCGGGATGAACGGGAGCGAGCCAGTCCTCCGACACCGGCCCGCGGGGGCGGGCGTCGCCACGGACGACCTGGTCTACCTCGGCGAGTCGTCGGTCGTCGCCGAGTCGGACGACCCCGCGTTCCGCGTGGTCGAGAGCGCACCCGTCTCGGGGACGAACGGGACCGCGGCCCTGGCGACGCTGACCGAGTTGTCCACCAACCTCAACGTCTCCGCGCCGACCGAACGGACGACGATGCTCGTCGTCCCGTCACTCGACGTCTACGGGTTCGCCTTCCTGAACGAGGGGAAGAACCGGTCGCTTGTGGTCGGCCCACGGTACGACCAGCGGACGCTTTCACACGAGTTCGTCCACACCCGCCAGGCGTTCCAGGTGACCGACCGGATGCAGTGGTTCGTCGAGGCCAGCGCCAGCTACTACGGCGACCTGCTGCTGTACCGGTCGGGTGGGATGCGCTACGGCGACTTCCGCTCGGCCGTCACCTTCTCGCGGACCGAGAACGCCGTGTTGACGAACGGGTCGGACCCCGCGCGGGAAGCGTTCTACCTGAAGGGCGCGCGCGTGTTAGCCGCCCTCGACGCGGAGATACGAACCGAGACGAACGGGAGTCGGACCCTGATGGACGTGTTCGGGCGGGTGAACGACCACGAGGGACGGGTGAGCTACGACGACTTCCGGGCCATCGTGACCGAGGTAGGCGGAGAAAGTCTGGGCGAGTGGGTCGACACCTACGTCGCCACGGAGGCGGTCCCCGACGTGCCGGACCGACTACTGCTGTTCCTCCCGCCGGACGACCCCGACCCCGACGGTGACAGCCTCGCGTCGACACGGGAAATCGAGTTGGGGACCAGTCCGACCCGGGCGGACACCGATTCCGACGGGCTCTCCGACGGCGAGGAAGTCGACGCCGGAACCGACCCGACCGACCCCGACACGGACGCCGACGGCTACTCGGACGGGAACGACCCCGCGCCGACCGACCCGGACGAGCCGGGGGCGTCGACGTCGGCCGACGCGAACGTGTCGACGGGGGCGAACACGTCGACCGGCGCGGACGCGACTTCAGAGTCGACGGAGACGATCGCTCCGGGGTTCGGGCCGACAGCGTGTGTGGCCGCGCTGGCCGGACTCCTGGCGCTCGCGGGACGTACGGCGTCGCGCGACTGAGGGTGGTATGACACGGGACGGCAATCAGGGAGCTGATACTGATACAGTTTGCTTACGTCGGCGTGCCGTGTTTCAGCGGTTGATGGTGACTGTCACCCACTATTACGAGTCGAGTCAAGTTCCCACAAAAGTTTTCGTATCTGACTTTTTTGCTGTGACATGGACCGATCTGCCCTCCGCTCAGTCGGCTCCGGCGTAGGCGCAGCAGTAGTGGCCTACGCACTGACGGGGCTTGTTGCGCTTTCGCTCCTTCCACGACTAATCACACAAGCCACTCCTACCGGAGAAGAAAGTGGGCTGTTTCAGGCGTACGAGGCGGCTGGACAACCACTCTGGCGTGCAGCTGGATGGATATTGTTCAATGAGAACTTCATTCCCATTAGCGTCAGCTCTGAGGGTGAAACTACGTATGGGATACTTGTTCCAACACTCGCAGGTGCCGAGTGGCTATTCGTCATTCCAGCGCTCGCGTGCTTACTTGGAGGGCTCGTTGCTGTTCGACTTACAACCACCTCCAGCACTATTCCGGTCGCAGTCGGAGCGTATCTCACGGTCGGATATACACTCATCACTCTCGTTGCTGCGCTTCTGTTCACGATGACCGCTGCCGGGTACACTGTTCAACCGAACCTCCTGAGCGGAAGCACTCTTATCTGGCCGTTGGTCATTGTGGGTTACCCGCTCATCTTTGGATCACTCGGTGCAGTGATCGCCACAAGCCCCCTTGTCAGAGAAGTAGCGTCCTCACGACCTGAGAGCGAGAGGTAGGAGACGTACCAGTAACGAGACTTCTAGGTTACCTGATATCGTCCGCGCGGACTTCGAAGGGTTGACGATCCAAGTCCTCCGGGACAAAGGCTGGCACTGCAACGGACAGACAGAACCGGGGCAGGCGGGTAACCACCCCGACAAGATGATTCGTGACCACCAAGGCGACGGTTCCTCTGTGAAGTGCCCCACACAGGGGAGCGTGAACGGGCGACCTCCGAGCGGTGGTCGGCGTGAGTCGAGAGGCGCACCCGGGGAGTTCACCGGCGACAAAGGCGGTCCCTCGGAGATGTCGACCCCGTCGCTCGTTGAGCGCCTCCTTGCACCGAGCAGTCCGACGCTCGGCCTCCGGCTCATCCCCGGTGAGGGTGACTCGTTCTACCGGCAGAACCGGGGGACGGAGCGGTATCTGTTTCGTGACGAGCATGGCCGCTGGGTCATCCTCCAGCCATCCGCAGACCGATCCGACGAGGTCGTGCGCTGAGTGTACCTCCCCGACGGCAAGCCACAGACGATCGCCCGCACTGGTATCCGATAGTGGACGGTGATCGGGTACGACTACGTCCAGCGAGTGGACGCGCCTGACCCCGCGCAGACAACGGTGACGGCGAAGTTCGTCGCTGACCGCTTCCCCGGATCGACCGTCGAGTATGGCTCCTGTGGCGGGTCGTTCGAGACGACGAACGAGCACGCGATCCACTGTTGGGCCGCCCACCCATGGGTGCCGAACCCAGCGCAGATCCGTCGCCGGAGCGAACTCAATCAAGAGTCTTAACCAACAAACACCGGGATGATCCCTCGCCGGTGTTGGTTAACGGGCGCTCTCCATCGGCCCGTCGGGAGGGCGGCGGACTCGTGAAATGTGGAGTGTCACAGCGCGGGCTCGCTCCAAGAGCTGTTTATCTGCCCTCTGACGAGTGCGAGGGCGATTCGCGTTGTCCTCGTACCTGATATGACCGACCAAGACGAAGTGACTGACCAGTCGGATCGAGCAGGGAACACCAACCAAGAGCGAACCGAGTACGTTGAACGGACCGACGTCGGCGTCTCACTCACAGTCAAACTCAAGCGCGGGACCGGCACTCGGGATCAAGACGAGGTGATCGCGAAGGCGAAAGGGTCGACGCTCGAAGACGCTCGTGAAGACATGGACGAACTTCGGGGGTACATCCGCGACCTCGCGGCGGATGTCCGGCAGATCCAGCCCGACCCAGAGTCAGACGAGTAGGCTCCGGTGCTGTTTGTCGTCGCCTCATGCGAGCGGAGGCGACAGTCTATGAGCGATTCAGACCAGTCGACCGAGTCGAATAGCCTCACACCCGAACAGCGGCTCGAACCCTCGAACGTCGACCTTCTCAACGCGGGTATCGAGACGATCCACGACATGGAAACTCTTCGTGCGTGCGTCGGCTACGAGAACGCCAATCAACAGCGTGTGCGTATCCTCGAACGCCTTGCCCGTCGGGGGCAAGAGATCCGCTCACCCGATGAGTGAGCCGCCTGGGCTGTTTGTCGAGCCTCGATGGGTGGAGGCTCGAATCCATGAGTGAACACCCAGAGGTCGAAATTCACCAGCAGATAGCGTTCGGCGACGGCGGTTAACTCAAAGTCACCGAATCCAGCGTCGAAACCTCCCTCGAAGACTTCGGCTCCGACGTCGATCATCGTGAACGTAACTCTCAGATCGACCGGCCCGAGGCAGCTGAGTTCGGTGTCGACGACCGTCCCCAGATAACGCGGTCGTCGGAGAGTGACCAGTCGAACCTGTTCGCAGAGACGGCAGTAACCAGCAGACGCTCACCGGCGGTGCCATTACGATTCAATCCGACATCTAGTTATGACCCTAGTTATTACCAGAACAGATGGGGGAGCCTATAGATGGTGAGGTACGACATATTCGGATTACGTCTACGTATAAGGACTTGCCAGCTGGGAAGGACAGCGAATACAGTTTCTTTGTATATGGAGAGGTAGAACTGGGTGAGCAGTATAAATCTCGTGTCATGGGTGAGAAGGAGGGAAAGTATGTTGCAGTCACTATTGGAGCCGAACTTGTCTTACGAGTTGATGAGATGGGTGATGGTGGAGGGATAGCAGAGTTACCATCTGGCCCAGTATATCTTCCAGGATTAGAAACAGTAGGGAAATGGTGGCGTTGCAAGGTCTCTAAAGTACAGGAAGATCGGCTTGTTGCGAGGGCAACACAGGTAGTTCCTCGTAGAAGTCGGATTAAGAAAGGATCAGTATCTGATGAACGAGATCAGTCCTTGAACGATTTGCTCAATCCAAAGTATACTGATTCCTAATTCGATTTTATTATTTTCTAGGATACAATTACTGTATAGAGGATCAAAATCCAAATCGTCCATAATATAAAGTATCCAAATATTCATAACTTCTTGGTTGGGTGGTATCACCGAGGATATGGACGACTCTATCACACCCTCGGATGAATCTGGTACGCCTTCCCTTGATGAGATGATGCAGCACCTTGAAGAAGCGAAAGCACGTGAGCGATCCAGTTCGTCTCAGAGTCGATCGCAGTGGACTGGACTCCAGCGTAAAATGCGGAAGCATCGCAACGTCGCAATCCTCGCCAAAAACTACGCTGAACGGCTTGATGAACTCGTCAAGTACGACGCTACCACCCACCGGTCAGGTAGTAGCTTAAAATCTGCAGCAGCGGCTGTCGATGCTCATGGTCAACTCCCAATCTACTACCGAACTGGTGATACAGTGACTCATGTTGGCATCATCACGAAACTCCTTCTTGACCCGGACCCCGATTCCCGGGAGGCCAAGGAATTCCAGAAATACATCAGCCAAGAGGATACATACAGTGATTACGATGGAAACGACGAGCTCGATACGACGACGTATATTGTAGAACAGGGGAAAGAGCTTGATGAACCGTTTCCGATGACTGAATTGCGGAAGGTTGGAAACAACGAACCGATTGACCCAGGGTTCTGGCGATCTCCAGCGTATGTGTTTCAACGGGAAACAGACTTCTAAACGGGGAGAGACACACCAGCCACCTGCCGATTAGACAAACAGATCTTCCCCGAATACTTTGAGTATACCTAGGGTGTGGATAGACTGCTAAGGTTGTCCTGCAGAGAGTGTGTATATTGACAGCGACGTCGTTTTGCTTCCCGCTGGGAGGACTGCAGTATCAAGACAGAACTCTTGGAGTGGCCCCCGCCAGTGAAGCGTTTTAGTGTCATCATCAGTAATTCCGAGTGCGTTGTATAGTCGCTTCCAGATCAGCGTCTGATCGAATTCGTCAGCATCTGCTGGTGTTACCCGGAATACCGATTCGCTAGCGATGATCACGAGTTTCTTCTTCATCCGCGACATGGCGACATTGAGTCGGTTCGGATTCAGGAGAAACTCAGACTCCCCACGGACGTAGTCAGGGTCACTTGCAGTCGCGGAGACAAACATTACGTCGCGTTCACCGCCTTGAAAACGCTCCACAGTATCAGCAGTTACCCTATCACCAATCGATTCACGGAGCCGTCCTTTCTGTGCGTTGTGCGGCGTAACTACTCCAATGTCTCCCGCCGTCTCATTGAGTGCTTCTAGCATTGCCTGAATCAGTGCCACCTCAGTCCGATTTGCATCCTGGCTCTCGGCTTCATCGTGGATGATAAGCGTGACAGGGCACTCAGGCGCCATCGCTGCGTCAACACCATCGGTAACAGGATCAGTAGACGCGAGGATATCCTCCTGTTCGGACCGCAGTCGGATGCCGTCATCAGTATACACGAGGTCAGTGAGAAGATCTGCGACTAGTTTGTGTAGCCGATACGTCTTATCCAGCCGAGTGATTGGGATAGCATCGTCCACGTTCGGTGAAGCCGGAATGGCGTATTCGACTTCGTCAAGGTCACCTCGGAGGAAACGCACGAAGTCCAGTACAGACATAAATGGGGCATTCTCTTGGATCGTACGGCGATCTTCTCCATCCCAGTTGTGTTGCTGAACAGGTTCCATCTGCCTGTGATCTCCAATTAACAGCGTCTGAGCTCCGTCGCGGAGATACGCGCTCGCGAGGAGTGTCTGTGGAAGATTGAGCATGCTCGCTTCATCGATGGCTAGTAGATCGATAAACGATTCACCGGCTTCCATCAGATCCTCAGCACTGTCAGCGCCAAACACCGGGCCAGCAGTCTTATCGACGACTCCCCGAAGTGATGTAGTCGTCGTGAAGAGCACTACGTGCTTGCGATCACCACTCGCACTTTCGGAGACGTGAGGAGTCAGCAGCTCAGAGACGCGGTCGAGATCATCGTCGTCGTAATAACTCCGGTATTCTACGTTGGGAAGTGCGAGTTCGTCTCGGTCTCCAGAGAGCACACGCACGAACGCTGTTTCATCGAGATCTCCCGTCGCATCGTGGAATGCCGTCCATCGATTCGCGACGTCTTCGAGTGCTTCGTCAACCGCCGTGTGTGACGGCGCGGTTACGACTGTGACAAGCCGTCGGTCATCTTGTTCGGCGGCCCAGAGACGAGCAAGTACAGCGGGTGCAAGCGTGTAGCTTGTCTTTCCCGTTCCGGGTGGTCCCTGGAGGACCGATACCGTATGGTCTATCTCACGGACGAATTGCTTCTGCCGGCCGAGTGGGGCTTGACCTGTCGCATCCTCGTAACGATCGAGAAACGCGTCTATCGTATCGGGTGCATAGAGTTGCTGTTCAAATTGCTCTGACCGTTTATCGGTAAATGCAGCATCCAATTGCTGATAAAGGGCGTTTGAATCAGTGTGTTCTAAGGCTGCATACGCACGCTGGCTCGGGTAGCTGTCGGCGTACGGATCAAGGATGAAGAGATCACCCTCTTCAATGAGTGTGTCGTACTCACCGGCATCGGCTGGGTTTATCTCCGCATCGCAGTGCCATTCTATGAAGCGTTCATGACCGTATCCACCAATTTTCGAGGCAGTAATGACGATTTGATGGTGTTCCCGATCGAACGTCTGTACGGTGGCCTTCGCCGAATGCTCGATGTGTTCTGGTGAGGACACATCTACGTGTTCGAGCCCACCGTTTGCACTGCGTTGGAGCTTCGTCATTACACGCCAACTCCCGGATCCGCTTCCCTCATTGCCTTTGATCCGGCAGCTATCGAGTACGTGGTCAGGATCCTCGAAGAGATCACCGTACATCAGTTGACCCTCAACTTGGTAATCCCACTGACCGATGTCGCTAACGTTCGTCACCCGGAATATCGTTGAGTCGCCTGATTGCACCCGCTGACGTGGCGGGTCTAAGTAGTGGTCAAGACATTCTTGCCGATGGGTAGCATATTCGAGGTCAAGGTACTCCTGACAAGCCTCGCCCAAATTCGTGTCCGGTAATCCGAACGCCGGGAGATTCGGGATCGAAATCGGCCGCTTGCTCATTTGGAAGTTTTTGTAGCCGATACCCCGCTCAGTATGCTCTAACGCCTCACACAGTTTCAACGCAAGTGCCGTTACATCCGCTTGCTGGATTCGTTCACTTCTTGGTCCATCCCGGAACCGATACGTCGAGAGAGTATTCGCATCCTGCTCGGATGCATCTTCTAAGAGCTCGTCGAGTTTGCCTTGCGCCCCCCAGATATACTCTAATGGGATCTGGTTCCCGTATCGGTTGTGAAGCGGATACCAGCCGTCTGGACTCTCGCCTTCGCCGCCAAGTAGGAGACGAATCGAATCATCCTCGGAGACATATGGCCGCCATCGTTCGAATAGTCCGGTTCGGAATACCGTTCGAAGATCAAGTTGTCCATCACCTCGCTCAACGACCCAGTCGTCATTGGTCCAGTTCCATTTGTCGTGCTTCTCATCACCAGCGTATGCGCTGAGTTGTTCGACGGTTTGGACTAGACCTGTCCCAGGATACCGAAGCGCCAGTCGTTTGGTGATGTCGTCGTGGACGATCGAGACCATCCGTTGATCGATCCCCTCCCGCAATCCGAGTAGATCGCGGACGGCCGGAGATCCAAACGTACTAGGTTGTCGTTGAACCGACTCCATAAGCGCATCTCGCTCATGTTGAGAGTAGAAGTAGAGGTGCACTCGTGCCTCATCATCGTATCCTGCTTCGTGGGCCGCAGTATGGAGGGATTCGAATAGCGTCTCGAAGAACCGCTCTAATAACTCGCTTTCCTCCTCTCGACTCGCTGTCTGGCCAGTTTCTAGACGCTGTGACAGCTCAACTACCTCGCGCGGTTCGATCTTGTTTCCATTGATACGACCGGCCAGCAATGCCAATCTGTCCCGCACATGGTCCTCCTGCACGTAGAGGTAAACCCGGAGAAGCGACCCCCGTTCGTAGGGCACGTCCAACGCAGGATGCGGATCGTCGTCCGGCAATGAACCATTTCCACTCCCCTTCAGGAACTGCACATCATCGAATCGGTCGTACGCCGGATCGAGTGCCTCCTGCAACATCTGAGCTCGTTGCACGATATCCTCTAGTCGATCACCAAGCGTTCCCTCCGTCTCAAGTGCTCGAACGAGCCGTTCGTTCTCAACGCGTAGCCCATCGTAATCGATAGGACGTGTATCTGGGTCAGCCTCGTACAGTTCGCTGAGTTCGTGAATGCGGTCGATCCCTTGGGCGTTGAGCCGTTGCTGATCGCCCTGTGTCAGGTTCAGTAGTGCGGGATCTCCCGACTCAATTGCCTTCGTGAAACAGACACCATTGTATGGACAGCCGTCGCACTTCCGTTCTAGTCGATAGCCGACCTCCTCAAAGGATTGCTGAGCGAGGTCATGAAGTTCACCTTCCCGTTTGAGTAAACGCTTGACCTCCGCAGTTCGTGACTCCCGGTCAATGTAATCGACTTCGTCGAGCGCCGTCGTTTGAAGATCTGCTTCTCGATTAATAACCGCTGCTTGGGGTTCGTGCTCAAATCCGAGGTCGGTGACAACCTCATCGATGAGGAGGCTGTATATTGTCGCCTGTATCTGATGGGCTGTTTTGTCTTTCCAAGCAGTCTTCACTTCTAGAACACGCGACCGGACTCCTCCGTCGATCGGTTCTAGAGTAATGAGATCAGCTATGCCGGTTATATCCCAAACACCGATCTGCCCCGTGATTGGCAATTGGAAGAGGGCTATCAGGTCATCATCGGGTCCGAGCGCTGCTGCTTCCTCAACAAGCCGCTCAAACTGAGTCCGCACCGACTGCTTCCATCGGTCACCTGGTGTTTCACTTTCGCCTCCGTCAGGGAGTGTAACTGTCGGCGGCCATGTTTCGTCGAATGTAACCGGATCGCTGTCTTTGTCCTTATCGCCGGCGACTGTTGAAGCACGACTGGCAAGGACTTCTAACTGGGTATCCTCAAATGAGAGGCCGATCTCGGCGAAGAGTCCACTATGAGTATTTCGGTCGTGCCAATTCCGTTTGTCCACAATCGCCTGGTCGAAATATTTCAGTCGGAAAAAGCGCGAACAACCAGAGTAGTTGATGTACTGGCCGATACCGCTCGGAGTGAGCGAGACGGATGGCCGTGTCCCCTCTGTCACCATTTTGTTCACTTTCAGGTCAAATGACATAAGCGCTTGCCTGATCGACCCCGTTCGTATACCCTGTAGTTAGATCGGTCGGCGATGTCGATCGGAGGGGAGCCCTCTTCTGGATTGGTGGAAGCCGATAGTGGCACCATCACACAGGTGGCTATACTATCATCCCCTGAGTAATCGTCCCGAAAGTTACCTCCTAGATATATTTATATACCAGAATGGAGAATACAATCCTATGGTAGGAAACACATCATATTGTCTCCGACAGCAAAATTCGAAAGAGGCTGCCTATGAGGGCCTGTGTGAGGTAATTTCAGCGCTCCCGGTTTCGTCCGAATGGTCAATTAACGTAGAGTGGGAGTCGGAAACCCATGTACATGAGACAACTAAGTACGTAGTGACAGATAAGATCACTCGATACGGTGAAGATGCACTCAAGATTCAGGGACGAGGCGGTAAGCAGACCGGAGGGAAGTACGAGATAATCCCAAAGCCAAATAACTCGCCGTGGATTATCTATTATCTTCCAGACAATACGATTGGTTGGGAAGAAGAACTAAAGAGCTTAGTTGTTCACCTCCCAGCTGGCAAGTTCATTGAGGAAGATAGTGGTCAACCTCTTCTCCTCGAAAATATAGAATACCTAAAAGAGTATTTGGGGTTCTAGACTACTGCACGCGTGCGTCGGCTACGAAAATGTTAGTCAACGGTGAAGGGATATCCTCAAACGGTTGCCCGTCGGGGACGAGAGATCCGCTCACAGGACGGGGGGGCCGCCGTGGGCTGTTTGTCGAGCCTCGATGGGTGGAGGCTCGAATCCATGAGCGAACACCCAGAGATCGAGGTTCACCAGCAGACAGCGTTCGGCGACGATGGCCAGCTCGAAGTCACCGAATCTAGTGTCGAAACCTCCTTGGAGGATTTCGGTGCTGACGTTGACCATCGGGAGCGCGACTCTCGGATTGACCGACCTTCAGCGAGTGAGTTCGGCGTCGACGATAGACCACAGGTAAAGCAGTCCTCGGAAAGCAACCAATCCGCTCTGTTTGTTGAGACGGATGATGATCAGCAGACCCTTACCGGTGATGACGCCGCACTAGGCTGGCTAGTCGATGAGTGACCGAGTAGGTACGAATCTTTATTAAGACTATCAAGACATGGTTTCTACAGAGCAAATGCCCGAGAGTCAGACAGAGCACATCGATTACTATCCATCCGGATGGAACGAGGAGATACACGATCAGTACTACGTCGAATGGGTCTACGACGATGATCCAACGATTCTCGTCCGGTTGGACGGTACCATGGGAGAAGGCGACTATTCAGTCGTTCCCATAACCGGCGTGAACTCTGACGGCGAAGAGTTCGTAACCAGCCCCATCTCACAGCTTTCAGAGGAGGAGGCATTTGCGGTCGCAGAGACTCTCATCTACGCGATGAATGGGACTGCTGGTCGGGTGAAAGGCGAAGCAGAATTCACGGGTGATCAAGACGGATCGTAAGACTCCTTCAGACACTCAGTGGAGCGAAATCCCTATAGAATCAACCCTAGCGAATTGAGGTCGGGCACGGCAAACAGAGCGGTATTTCTCTCCACGGTGACCTCGGTTTATCGACGTTTCTATGAGGTTTCAACCAATGTACTGAGGCTACTTAGCGAGCAGTTTAAGATCCTCAGGACGTACGTTGGCAGGATCGGCCCCACCATCGCATTCGATCAATCGACTGTTAAGCGCAACTTGCCCCGCTTCGGAAACTCACCGAGACAGGAGATTAGGTATAATCCGGCCGTTCGGCGTACTCGATAGGATCTGTCTCATCGAGACTCTGGAACGCCTTTAGACGGAAAGCGCACGCATCACAGGTTCCACAAGCGGGTTCACTTTCTCGATAGCAACTCCACGTATGTTCGTAGGGAACATTCAGCTCAAGACCACGCTCGGCGATATCCGTCTTTGACCACTCGACAAACGGTGCTTCAATCGAAATCTCCGTCTCGTCCTTCGTGCCGACGTCAACGACCGTCTGAAACGCCTCGAAGAAGGCGGGTCGACAATCAGGATATCCAGAGAAGTCCTCTGAGTGAGCGCCGATGAACACAGCACCACAGTCGTTTGCTTCGGCGTATGAGGTAGCCATTGAGAGGAGGTTCGAGTTCCGGAAGGGGACATACGAACTCGGGACTTCATCACTATCCAAGTCTGCATCCGCTACCTCCATCTCATCATCCGTGAGGCTTGATGAGCCGATCTGCGAGAGATGGTCAGTAGTGAGATGGAGGAAATCGGCGGCATCAAAGTAGTCAGCCTGCCGCTGTGCACAGTCGTATTCCTTCGATTCCGTACGCTGGCCATACGAGGTGTGGAGCAGATAGAGCTCGTACCCCGAATCCTCGGCAACTGCTGCTGCCGTCGCACTGTCCATCCCACCGGATGCGAGGACGACTGCACGTTGATCAGTCATAGCCTCCCCTCCGTTCGGGTGACAGCGGCTCGGAATTGCTCTCGTTCTGGCTCGGTCAACTCCCCAATGGTAGCTCTAGTAGTGGTCGTGCTTTCCGTTTCGATGCCGCGCATCGCTTCACAGAGGTGCGTTGCGTTCATTTCGACGAGTACTGCCGGTGCATCGAGTTCGTCAGCCAAACCCGATGCGATATCGTTTGTAAGCCGTTCTTGCATCGTCAGAGACCGGGACTGCCAGCGAACGTACCGCGTGAGCTTAGAGAGTCCAACGACAGACTCGTCAGGTCGATATGCAAGATTGACGGTCCCGAAGAATGGTAGCAGATGGTGCTCACAAAGCGAATACACCGGAATATCCGTCTTCACCACAAGCCCATCCGAGTCAGCATCGAACGTCCGTATAGTCGGCTTCGCCGGCTCGCGATCACCTTCAGTCAGTGTCGCGAACGTTTCAGGAACCCGCCGTTGCCACGTATCAATGAGTTCGTCACGGTCTGGATCTTCGCCTACTGCCTCAAGTAGGAGTCGAGCACCCTGCTGTGCTTGTTCCCAATCGATCTTCTCTTCGGCTGTGTCCGTCCGTTTCGAAAACTGAGAGTGATTACTTGTCATGTTATGTACCGGGTGCGTCGTTCCAGAGATCAACGTGTAGCCGGGGGGTGTATCGATAGCCGTGCTCCATCGCTAACTCAGCGACAGCATTACGTCGTTCATCAAGTTCGTCTCGCGTAGTACCCTCCGGCATCAATAACACATCCGAGTCCGTGATGTTCGTCTCGGTTGCCTGTCGGACTCGGTCAAGGATCTGTTCTATCTCGACGAGATCATCCGGCCCGGTAACCACGAATTTGAGCTGAGACTCGTATCTATCGACCAAGCCGGACAAGGCATCCATATCGATACGGCTCTCTTCGTGTCGATCTTCCCACTCTCCCTCACCCTTCGGATCCCTCTCCGGCGTCGGTGTACTAGAGGAGAGTTTCGGGCTGATACTCGCGAGATCGATCGGAGCACCGGGCTGGATTGTGCCATTCGTCTCGACTGTCGTGTGATACCCCAATTCGTTCAACCGCTCTAATAGCGTAGCTGACTCAGTATGGATGAGTGGCTCCCCACCCGTGAGTACGACGTGGTCGGCCTTCTCGTGCACTTGAATCTCCTCGACAATCTCGTCGAGTGTCATCTGAGCATGCGTGGGCTCCCAAGAGGTATGGTACGAATCACAGAACCAGCACCGGAGATTGCACCCACTGGTGCGAACGAAGACACTTGGCACGCCAGCTAGCTTCCCTTCCCCCTGCAACGAGTAGAACAACTCGTTGATCGGTAGCGTCTCTCCCTCAGTCGCCCCGTCAGAGTCGGTACGGCTATTGACTGGCATCTCAGTACGTTGCCCCAGCACAGAGCTCGGAAGTCTCGCTTACTTGAACTGAGACCTGAGAGACAGAGTCCGGTAGTTCCTCCAAAAATCGTTCCTCCAAGAGAACGCCCATCACTTCAGCCGTTGGAGGGTGGTCAAGAATAACAAGCGCGTCCGCGTCTCCCGATTGCTCAAACGCATCGATGAGCGGATCGCCTTTTTCGAGCAAGAATCGGTGGTCCCATTCAGATATGACTGAGGTAATATCTCCCTTGTCCACGATCCACCCTTCCTCGGTGAGCGTACCCGTCACCTTCACCGTAATCTCGTAGTTGTGTCCGTGTGGCCTGCTACACTTGCCATCATGGTGGAGGATCCGATGACCAGAACTGATGCGAATAGGTCGGTCTTTCCCCACCTCCAAAGTTCGCTCTCCAGAGTCGTGGAGAGCGCTCGTGGGCTGTTGTCCAAGAGGCACGCCGCTGGGTTCTTCAGGTACTCACAAAATATTATCGATAGAGTATCCCGGTATTCGTAGGGTGGTATCGAGGTGAGAAAGAGAGATTGATATACCCCACCTCAATAAAACAATCAGGGATACTCTGTGAGGTTCTACGTTCCGGAATGGGATGACGCAGTTGACGCCCATTACGACTTCGAGCATGACGAACTCTCTACCCTTAGTCGTAAGAAACGCGAATTAGATTACGTCTGGGATATCTTCGATCGCGAGACGACCCCCATCGATGGTGTCCTCATTTCACGTGAGAAGGTAGAGGAGACACGCCGAAAACGGGAGCGTCTGTTAGAGCATGGGGTCTACGATGACCCAGTTTTGTCGATTCCCGAATGGCTTCCTACTATCAGTGACTGTGGCGCGTGGGGCTACAAGTCGCTCCCGTTTCCGCCGTATGGCAACGCCGAGATGCTCGACTTCTACGAGCAACTTGACGTCTCCGTGGGGGTCACGATCGACCATCTTGTCTTAGGCTCGGGGAAGGACAAAGGTCGGCTGTACCTCGACAAGCGAGCCTTCCACAACGACTTCCAGCGCTCTGACATTCCCGACAAGATCACCGAATCAGTGGAGGTGATGGACGACGAGTGGAAAGACCGATGGCCTGCTTACACTGCTGAGCACGAGCCTTCCCTCTGGACGGTTGTCGGCAAGGCGATCGACCTTCAGGTAGACGACGAACTCCGCACGGTCAGGCCGAACACGACGACGAAAATTGAGCTCCAGGAGGAGCGACCTGTCGAGCTAAGAATAGACTATGAGCGACAGGTTCAATTCCGAATTCATACTGGTGACCAAGTCCATGTAGACAGGGAATCAGCCGAGTCGATCGATATCTCCCCTGGTTCGGTTACAACGGTAACACTCGACCCTGACGAGGTCATCGAATTCGTTTCGGATACAGATGCATCGGTTCGGCTTGAGCCGGAGTCCGATTCCTGCATCACCCTCTCTCCGGGATACGAGGTTGGGATAGAGGTTGGAGGTAAGAAAACAGCGGAGTTGGAGGTCGGTACGGACTCTCCAGCGACGCTTGCTCTCACTGCAGACACGCCTGTTCAGCTCCAGTCCCCCAAGAGTCAGACGACAACGCTTGATCCTGGTGTGACAACAGAGGTGTCTCTCGAAGGGGATTCCATAGTAACGTTTCACGCAGAGGGTGATGCAGAGATTACAATTGGAACGGACTCACGCGTGGACCTCCAAACCAACGCTGAGCCATACGTCCAATCCCTCCAGGCCGATGATTTCGAGGGAAATGTAGATCAGATCCTTGAGCGTCTTACTGACGACCCACGGGCGGTCTACCGTCAAGACGACAAGCAATTCCGCTATGATTTGACGCTTCGGAACGCGAAGGAGATGTACGCCCTGTACGAAGACAGCGACTATCCATTCCGACTCATGGTGGCTGTTCAGGGGTGGACAGCCGAATCATACGTCAATGCGACTGAGCGCGTTCTGCAACTTGGCTATGACTACGTTGGCATTGGAGGAGTTGCCGGCAGTCCGATCCATGAGGTACGGAAGATCGTCAAGGAGATCGGAAAGACGATAGGGAGGTTCGAGCGACGCCATGGGACTCGCGTTGATCCACACGTATTCGGGTTCGCGAAATCAGATGCGTTTGAAACAATCGGACGGTCAGGCGTAGCGAGTTTCGATAGTGCGAGCATGCTGCGTTCGGCATGGACTGGTGACGGCAATTATCGACTGAGTGCGGATGAGCGGTATGACGCGATCCGGGTCCGCTATCCGAAAACCGGTGCAGATCTTTCTGATGCCGTAGAGACGGCCCTTCGAGGTCGAGAACTTCTCGAAGCGCTTCGGGCGTACGACGCACGCGAATCGATTCCAGCTGCCCTCCGAGAGTGGGAAGCGACTGCAAACAAGATCCTCCCCGCAACAGTAGAGTATCTCCAAGAGCACCGGCACGATGAGAAGTTCAACGAGAGTACGCTGCGTGACGTCGAAGACGCGTTTCGAGAGGACTTCGAATACGCACGAAAGCTGCGGGCCTATTTCAGCAAAGAGCTTCGAGGCGAACTCGTCAGGAACCTCAGAGAGGACAGTACTGCCGAGCCTCTTCCGTTCGACCACTACACAGATCTCCTTGGAACCGCCGCCGAAGAATTCACACGGTTCCCCCAGATGGAAGCGATTCTAGAATGCGAAGCGAAGAAAAAGAACGGAATGGACCGCTATCAGCAGTTTTGGTTCATGCTCCAGGATTATGCGATCTGGAGCGGCGACGAAGACCTCCTTGACGCGTATCAGAAGACGGTCAAAATACGACCCTGGGAACGATGCGAGTGTCCAATCTGTGATACGCATGGAGTGGAGGTGTGCATCTTCCGGGGGAATGACCGAAACCGTCGGCGTGGATTCCACAATACGCGTAAGTTCTACGACGAATTCGATGAGGCCCTCCCGAAGACACTAGTGGCTATGCGCGGATCGGTCTCGTTCAAGGACTACGATTCTGTAGAAGCATATCTCAAACACGAAGCCCCTGAGTTCTGGAATGCGGTTCACGACCTCCCAGTTACCGAGGTAGGAGTTTTTGATGCGAACGGAGTTTACGAGTGGGCATCAGATACACCGGAATCGATCTCCTTTGCTCCGGGAGAGATGGCGGAGACCCTCAGCCAGTATCTCTCTCGCTATCAGCAGTTCTATCTATACGACCCAGCAGACGGCGTTGATGATCAGGTTATCAATGAACTCAGCAGGTGTGAGACAACTACGTTCACACAGCCTGAGGAGCTCCGCACTTCAGCTCTGCAAGGGTTTGGCGAGAATTATTCCATCGGGGCGGATTTCCTTCCTCACTCACCAACCTTCGAAACGGAGGACGGACTCGATATACTCATCATCGACCAATGCTCCGGCTCAAAATACACTCCTGAGGGGACTACCGTCTTCGAAGAAGACGAACTGAACGCGTACACCAAGGAAGAACTGCTTGACCAAGATAACGCGAGGGGAGTCGAAGCGGCAGATCTCTATACAGGCCGTCAACAAGAGGCGATTTCCCAAGCGGTACGAACGCTTCGAGCAGATGGCCACTCTGTGGAGCGTCATTTCATCAGCGCAGGGTTTGGTTTGGTTGGCGAGTCGGAGAAGATCCCTCCATACGAGATGACATTTAGCGGGATGCGGATGAACAAGGTCCGTCAACGGTCCAGTCGCCTCAATATCAAACCGGATCTCGAGAGGTTGTTACGAAAGTCGAACCCCGATATTGTCTTTTTCGCACTTGGAAAGAAGTACTACGCGAGTATTGACATCGACGAGCTCGTACAGGAACTAAAGCCAAACCAGATAGGGGTTGTCTTTAATCGAGAACTGGCCGACGATCAGTTCGAGAATATTGTCTCCGTGCCCGCTCGGCTTGAGGATGCTAAGCGTCACGGAACGATCGTTATCGGGCTGAAGGGGCTCTATTTAGAGAACTTCGCCAAATATCTCTCTGAAGTAGAAGCGGTAGATACAGAATTGATCGACAAGTTGTGTCGGCACATCGAGGAGGAGCCGATGCAAGCGGGGATCGGGAACTTCTAGTTAGGAATCCTGGGAGAGAAGTTGTTCTAGCAGCCCAATTATACGGAGACACTCTCTTCCTCGCTTAGTGATCTCATAGCGGACATCTCGCGAATGATGCTCATACCGGTCGACAAGACTGTGTTCACGAAGAAGGTCAAGAGAGTCTGCGACTGTATCGCTTGAAGAGTCAACTCGTTGTTCGATCGCTGAGTAGTTCAACTCTCCAGCCGTCTCTAATAGTTCGAGTATCTCGAGGGTGCGCCTTCGTCCGACGAGTTCGCGCACGGCCTCGGAAACCATTACTCCGTTCCTCTAACTCTTCAATTATAGGGGCTCTGGTTTTGATGTGACCAGTTAGCTTTGCTGAAGCGAAGCTTTAGATGCGAGCCCAGCTAACCGGAGCACGTCGGGATGTTGTTCAGACAACGATCGCTCGAAACGCCACACGGGACCCTACAAACCCCCGTCCTATTCCCGGTAAGCAATATCGGGACGCGTTCGAGTGACAATACACCGGAGTATACCGAGAGTATTCCAGACCTGTCTACAGCGATGGTCAACGGACGGGCCATCAGAAGACGGGACCCACAATGGCAACGATTGCTTGAGGGGGCATCGCTCCGAGAAGAGATGGATGTGTCACCCGAAACAATCATATTCGCCGATAGCGGGGGTTTCGGGTTTCAGCAGAATACGGTTGACACTACCCCAGAGGAAACTCTTGAGACCCAACGGCAAATCGACGCCGACATCTTTGGGACAGTCGATATCCCTCTCTCTCGCGACAATAGACAGGCGGAAAATCAGCGTCGGATCGGTAAGAGTATCGAGTACGCTTTAGAGGCAAGTGATCGCCACGATGGCGATGAGGCCCTCATCGCAAGTGTACACGGATACGATCCCGAGACGGTTCGGAACACCATCCGGCATCTCGAACGGAAAGGGGACTTCGACGGATACGCTGTTGGGAGTCTCGTTCCAATCCGGACTGCATATGAAAAAGTAACAAAGATAATACTTGCTGCCCGTAGAGCGACGGACAAACACCTCCACGTCTATGGATTGGGAGGACTGAACTATCAGCCACTCCTTCTGTATTTAGGTGTTGATAGTTTCGACTCGTCGTCATTTATCAAAAGTGCGGGGAAACGAAATTACCTGATTCCCGGATTCGGTGGTGAACCCCTCAAGAATATCGACGAGCTCTCACATCTCCCCTGTGCATGTCCTGTTTGCAGTAGGCGGTCGTTCGAAGCGATACGGAATGACCGTGACCTCTTAACTCGGCATAACATGTGGGCGCTTGCGCTCGAATTGCGGCGCTTTCGCTACATGGCTGCCGCCGACGTAGAGTTGGAGGCGTACCTCGACCTGCGATTCCAGGCAAACCGTGAAACCAAGCGAGCGTATCGACTTGCGAAACAGCAAGTCCGGAGGCTCGCATGAGCGACGATAGGGCCACAGTTCGGCCGATTACTCTCGCGCGATTGGTTGAAACAGCGTATGTTTGTCAGTCAGAGGCCTATTCGACCACTGATATTGAGGAACGATTGGATGTGAGTCACCGTAGAGCTCGTTCAGTCCTCCTTGAAGCACTTCGAATTGGTCTCCTGGACGGATCAGACGATGCATACACCACTACAGGTACAGGGAGTTCGTTCGTTGACGCAACGACTGCCCAGAACTGGTCACAGGTCAACTCTATCCTTGAATCCGGGAGTCCTCATTACGCGATGTTCTTGGACGTTGTGAGAGAGATAGGACCTGCACGTCTTGAAACAGTTCTTGACGCATTAGAGAGGAACGCAGAACCCTCATCCTATACGTACAACCAAGCGAGTGTCGAAGTACTCGGTGATTGGGCTGAGCGGTTGGAGACAGTCCAACGCAATGCGTTCACCGGCGAATACTACTATCCGACTGAGAATAAGCAGTTAGCGGACTTCGCCGAAATACTCCTCGGCACACTCGACGACTTGGAGGAGACCACTGGCGCTGGAATGCGTCAACGCTATCTGTCGATCCCCGAGGTGAGGGAGACGTTCTGTGCCCACCAGCAGATTTCTCGAGAAACGTTCGACCGAGCACTAGAAACACTCGCTCAACAGAACGTAGGAAGACTCGAACTCTCCGGTGCACCAATGGATACGAGCGCAAAAGAGGCGAGCTACGGGATCAAGGAGATCGCCCTTGCTGACGGTGATGAACTCGTCTCCACCTCACAGTCGACAGACAAGGTAATGCAAGGAGTCGAACAGTACGGTAAACAGTACTACTACCTCACCATCCACGACCGCAACCTGACCTACGACCATGAGTAACAACTTCACCATCAGCGACGAGCAGCGCGATTACGAGGAGTTTGGCCTCTCAGAGAATCCGTTCCCGTACAGTCCCGTTCCAAACGACGCCCCACGCGTGTACTGCGGGCAGGAACAAGTCACAAACCGCATCAGCGATACAGTCTCATCAGTCCTCAGTACTGGGAAATCGAAGCATCTCGTCGTTACAGGGAAGTATGGCAACGGAAAGTCTCACACTCTCAAATACACACGGTCACTCGTTCGAGACCGAGACGATGTGCTCGTTGGGTATGTGGCTCAGCCTGGTAACGGTTTCATCGATATGTATCACGAGTTCATTTACGACGTCGGATTCGACCGATTCCAGACTCTGAGCTACGAGTTCCTCGCCGAAATCACTCGGTCTGAACTGGAGAAGAATCCGATGAGTGCGAGCTCAATGGAGTCTCTCATTGACGAAGGAGAGGTACTCTTGTCTGATCTGGTTCCTGCTGCGATCCAACGGCTGAGCGACGTGACGAAGTTCGCGGACTTCGCGCGAGCGATCGTTCATCTCGTTTACGAAGATACCAAACTCTACGCGTGGCAGTGGCTCACCGCGGAGGGCCTTCGCTACGAGCAGCGAAAGGAAATGGAGATCCACAGCGCAATTGACGATGACACCAGCGCCGTTCGGGCATTCACGGCACTAAAAAATATGCTTCTGGAGTTGGGGTATACTGGCGTGTTTATGTTCGTCGACGAGTTCGAGCGGATCGCTCAGCTATCACCCAAAGACGAACAAGCGACCCTCAACAGCGTCCGCCACCTAATGGACCAGAATAGTCGCGGCCTATGTATCCTATTCGCGTGTGCACCGGAGGTATGGCAGGGAATCATGAGCGAATATCATGCGTTCTCCGAGCGGATCGGACAGGAAGTCGCTCTCCAACCCCTTACAGAGGAGAAGATACAGCGACTTGTCGAGGATTACCTCGAACTCGCGAGAGAGAGCGGGAACGCAGATGGGATCGATCCGTTCACAGAATCTGGTTTGCAGACAGTTCTCCAGCGGTCGCAGGGAAACATCAGACAGATCCTGAGCATCTGTAGCCGCGTGCTGGATGAAGCAGCTGACAATCAGCGGGAGAAGCCGATCGGAGAGGAAAAAGTAATAGAAACGATCGAGAGCATGTGACCTAACTAAGAGAAATCCCAAATATCTACCGCTATATCAGCTAATTCTTCTGATCGAGTCTCAATAGTATCTGTATTCCACTTGGTATAGTTCGATCGAACATTAGCAGTCATTTGGAAATCGGATAGTTTGTACTGATCACGTTTCTGCTGGAATGGGTTTGCACTTGCCTTTTCGTTTAGGCTTTCTTCTAGTAAAGTGAGATTGCCAATTCTATTTCGGTATTGGTTTTCATATTCAGCCTTGCTAATATTCAGAACAGATTTCCAGGTCTCATATTTGTCAGCAGAAAGAGCAGACTGGGGGGCAATATGCTCTATATCGACTGACGCTCGATCATACGTCTTCCCACCACCTGTTGAATAATGTTCTCTTTCAATAGTATCCAATATATATCTAGTCATCGAATTCTGCTTGAAAGCTGAACTTGAGAACTTAGCTCTAAATTCATCATCCGTAGGAGCCTCGTCTTTAAGCCGGTCTCTGATCTTCTCAACAGGTTCCGCCTCTTCGAATGCTGTTGAGCATAGATCAGAAAAGATCCGGTCGAGAGAAGCACCAGTAGTGAGGTCGCCAACTCGCCACCGGGTCATAAAGGATTCTAAGAGCTTTAAAACATCTAATAGTTCTGTAGAGTCATCGAACTCTTCAATGGAGCGGAGAATAAGAGTCCGGGAATGAGAGGACTGAATGTCATTTAAGTTTCGAATACGAGAATTGACCTTCTTTGATTGTTTTCCGCCGTAAATGTCAATTGAGCTATTTATTATCCCCATATATACGTCAGATACATCCACCATTTCATCTATATATTCGTAAATCTCTATACCTTCTTTCTCTAGATCAGATCTTATTATGCTACTGAAAGTGTCGTATAGTTTTCTTGAAGAAACATTACTGGGGACATCTGGCTTTGCTCTAGACATTATAAAATGACGGAAAAACCTATTTGGATGGTTAAGCTCGTGGACTACATTTTCTAACAGATATTCCCATTGTTCTCGGATGTTTATATACTCTGAGCTGGTGCTTCCTCCATATTTCTCGGTTGCTGTCTGAAGGAGAGCATTTTTCATAAGATCGACTGCTGACAACTCCATTCCGCGGTTGTTTAGTGTCTCAAAAAGGCGGAACGCAGAACCTGCGTCATTGCATTGTACGACTACAATCGTCATTTGGTTTGAAAGCTTTCTTCTAAGCTCGTCTAACTCTTTAGTCCCACAATCAGATAACTTATCTTCGAAAAATTCTAATCCCGCAAGCAATCTTGAATCGTTATCAATTGCATTCTCTCGCCCTTCAAGGATATTCTCATAGTCCTGTCCATCATACTGACTAAGGGATAATTTAGAATGCTTTTCATTTCTATCATCTCTCTCATAGAGATACTCTGTATCAATCAGTTCTCCAATACCGTTTGCATCTCCAGTTTCCTTATATCTTGATCGCATAGCGCATAGAAGGAGTGAGATAGTCGTAAGTCGCTGTTGACCATCCACGACTTCAAGTTTATTTAATCTACTAAATCCGGTTTCATTCTTTATCAGCACAATCGATCCGAGGAAATGAGTATCATTTTCGCCAATAGAATTAAGATCTGTCCAGAAGTCTATCCACTGTTCCTTTTTCCAAGAATAGGGCCGCTGGTAATCTGGGACAGTATATGTGCTCTTATCTGAAAAAGCATTTTGAACCGTACTTTCTGACGCGTCTATTTCCATACTCATGATGAGTTTGTTTGGCACCTCCCCGATAATATATCGTTCGATTTACAGACGTAACCCTCTCGCTATCGTCGTACTCAAAGTCCGGTGCAGTGCAGTAGAGACCCGAAACGAAACTAAATCATTAGCAGATATATCATTCTGAAAGTGGATGCACACGATCTAGAAGAGTCAATAAAAATAGATTAAGACGCGAGTCGTGCCGCTCGTCAACGGCGCCGACCCGTGGAAGGGACGGTGGATCGAATCCTGTACGGCGAACTCGCCGAGGCGTTCGGCGTTCCACCGGAGCGACTCACGGAGGCTGATCCCGAGGAGTAGCGCTGCGTGGCGCGGTCATCCCGGGTCACGCCGGCCGGCCCGTTCAAGTCAGGCGCGAGACCTCTCCCCCATACGGCGCGGGGGCAGGAAAGCAACCCATGACTCAAGACACAACTGAAGCGGACGGCGCCGAGGAGATTGCCGAGCTGTTCGTCGACGTCCGCGAGGGCGACCGGTTAACGTTCGAGTACGAGACGCCCGACGGCGAGGAGCGGACGGTTCGCGCCGAGGCGGCTACGGGCGCGAGAGCGACGGAACTCACCCGTGACGAACCCGCTGCGGGGAACATCGCGTTCTGGTACCGAGACCTCGACCGCGGCGCCGTCCCGTACGCGGTAGTTCGGTACCAGCCGTCCGGACAGAGCGCGCCGGTGGTCCGTCTCCACGGCTACACGCCGGAGGCAGGGTCGTCGGCTGGGATAGAGTTTCTCGGTGAGGTGAAATATGCGATGAGAATCGACGCCGACGCGCCGGAGGAGGACGATCGAGAAGGAAACTTCACATTCTCCGAGGAGAGCCAATTGTGGCTCCATCGGTTGCATCAGGAGTTGTCGCCAGAAGAAATAGAAGAGATAAAAGAGCGACAGCGGGAAGAGGCGGCCGAAAAGGAGAACGACGATGCATGAGGGCCGACGTAGGAGGTGTCCGACTCGAGCCCAAAGCCGGACAGATCTGACCCCTCCAACCCACCGACATCCCACCATTGGGGTGAAATCTCGTCCGATTCTGGCCGGGAAGCCGGCAAGTCGGACACGACAACTGGAGAAGGTCGAATAGTAGTATCTCAGCCCCATCGAGTCGGTGACATCCTCTTGAGCACCGCCGTTATCCTCCTGGCGTTGGGAGTAACCGGTGCGTTCGGTGCCGAGCATCCAACTCTGGTAGCAGCACTCATCATCGGCATCGCAAGTACGGTCGCTTATCTAATCGACAAGATAGCCGAGAGCGTCGAAAGCGAAGAGGGATCCTAATGTACCGAACTCCGCACGACGAGCACGACGGGATGAAGGTGTGGCTCGCCGCCGACGAGGCCGACGACTACCTCGCGCTCGTCGAGGACACCACCCACCGGATCGCACTCTCGCTCGGCCTCCGGTGCGGGCTCCGGAGCGCCGAGATCGTCCAGACGACGCCCGGCGACCTCGCGGACGGTCCCGCCGGGACGATGCTCCGCGTCCCCGACGGGAAGGGCGGGAAGTACCGCGAGACCCCCGTCCCGCCGGAGTTGAAGACCACTATCCAGACCGTCGACAACGTCCGGGCAGAGCCGTCCAGCTCCCCGCTCGTCGACGCGAGTACGCGGACGCTTCGTCGGTGGGTTCGGAAGTCGCCGCTCAAGCGGCCGAAGAGTAGGGCGACGACAGCTGGCGGGACCTCTCGACGCACAACTTCCGGCGGACATGGGCGACGTTGCTCGCCGGAGCCGAGGAGGTTGACCCGCTGCTCGTCTGTCAGTGGGGCGGGTGGGAGGACTGGAAACGCTCTTCGAGCACTACCGTGGCGCCTACTCTCTGGCGGAGGTACAATGAGAGGCGCGTGATAGCGTCGAATGGTTGTGACCCCTTGGCAAAGCGGTTAAGCATCTGACGCTCTTGTTATAGACACTCATGCTGTCCGACGAGGAGTTTGAGCACATTTGCTGGCTCATCTGGATAGGCGAACAGGAACAGCTCGACATAGCCGAGGAATATCGGGGAGAGAACGAAGCTAAGAGTATGTACCACGGCGGGGGCTACGATTCTTACAAAAGCCTCCGGAAAATACTCGCTGAGTACGACGTCAACGTTGAGGAACGTGCTCGCGCCTACGCCGACCGAATGGGAATTGAGGAGGTGTCTAGCCGGGTTAGCCTCTGAGCGACACACAGTGGCTCCCAACCCGTCTCCCGGGAGTTCTCGGCCCGTAGCCCAAGCTCAAGGGGAAGCGCCTGAGTGGGGTGGCTGGGAGGACCTGGAGACGTTCCTCGAACACTACCGCGGTGAATACTCGCCGGAGGTCCAGCGCCGGGCACGCGCCAGCGTCGAGCAGTTCTAACTACGCCCTCGGCGTTAACCAACGCCTCTCCCGTCTTCCCGGCCCGTTCGTTGGTTAATATACCGCGAGCGGCCGCAAGAGACGTCGTGTCTTGAGAATATAGCCGTTCTGTTCATGGGTAAAATGCTAAGTGTCGGGAGCGACTATTCTGAGGTGGACCAGAAGACTACCCATCGATTACCTGAGGACATGGGAATGGTCCAACAAAGAAAGGCGGAACGGGCGGACGCGAGAGTCCCTTTCCAAAGTTACTCGCGTCCGCCGGTGGTCGTTTTGTGGAGGTAGACACCGACGCCGAGCCACAGCAGGCCCAGGAGCGGATCGGCCCGCACACAGAGCCATGCCCCGGCTAAGACGGCGGTGGCCTCCACGGTCAGGCTCGCTACCTGCATAGTGTCGAGGGTGGACCCCCGACGAAAGGAACGGGGGCCGCGCTCACACATAAGTGCAGTTGTGCTCAAATCAACTATCTCCTCAACCCGGTATACAGCTTCTAAGGCCGCTGAATACCGTTTTTCCGGTATACTGGTGTCAAATTCTCTCCTCTCGTGCCCCCGCGTCTCCGGGGAGAGGGCGTCTGCGTGCTCTTTCCGCAGGGCCGGAAGGTGCGACGCACGTCCTCTATCTCAGAGCTAAGAGGTACCTCGTGGCGTCCATAGTCGAGGCGGCGCACGCGGAGAGTTCGACGAGTTTGTTCACTGGGTGTACCTCCCCGACGCCAAGCCACAGATGGTCGCCTAGACAGCCCTCCAACAACGGCCGGTGAATCGGGTACGACTACACCCAGCGAGTGCATGTACTGCTCCCACACAGACGACGGTGACGGCGAAGTTCGTCGCTGACCGTTTTCCCGAGGTGACCGTCAAGTGTGGTTCCTGTGACGGGTCGTTCGAGACGACGAACGAGCACGCGATTCACTGCTGGAACGCTCACCCGTGGGTTCCGAACCCAGCGCAGATCCGTCGCCGGAGCGAACTCAACCAAGAGTCTTAACCAACAAACACTGGGACAACCCCTCGCCAGTGTTGGTTAACGAGCACTGTCCAGCGGCCCGCTGGGAGGGCAGCGGACTCGTGAAATGTGGAGTGTCACAGCGCGGGCTCGCTCCAAGAGCTGTTTATCTGCCCTCTGACGAGTGCGAGGGCGATTCGCGTCGTCCTCGTATCCGATATGACCGATCAAGGCGCAGCGGCTGACCAGTCGAACCGAACGGACGACACCAATCAAGAGCGTATCGAGTACGTCGAACGGACCGATGTCGGCGTCTCGCTCACGGTCAAACTCAAGCGCGGAACCGGAACTCGTGATCAGGACGAAGTGATCGCGAAAGCGAAAGGGTCGACGCTCGAAGACGCCCGTGAAGACATGGACGAACTTCGGGGGTACATCCGCGACCTCGCGGCGGATGCCCGGCAGATCCAACCCGACCCAGAGTCAGACGAGTAGGCTCCGGTGCTGTTTGTCGTCGCCTCATGCGAGCGGAGGCGACAGTCTATGAGCGATTCAGATCGATCAGTCGAGTCGAACAGTCTCACACCTGAACAGCGGCTCGAACCCGCGAACAGTCGGCTTCTCACGGCGGGCATCGAGACGATCCACGACATGGAGACTCTACACGCGTGCGTCGGTTACGAAAACGCCCACCAACAACGAACGCGCATCCTCGAACGGCTTGCCCGCCGCGGACGCGAGATCCGCGCTAACGACGGAGAAGAGATCACGTAGGTGAACTTCTCAAATATAATCACTTAACTAACCATATGAGGAAGTACTGCTATGAGTCACGGCCGCTTACTGTCCAATTCATCATATCGGGTCTTGGTCTGCTTCGTCGCCTTGACAGCATTTCTCCTGCTTGCCGGATGCGTGGCCCCGCTTGATCCACCTAGTCAGGCCGGACCTGTCTCAGTTCTCATCAACAACTCAGCAAACGCGACTCATACGTTCGATATTTATGTGATCGAGGCTCCCCCGAGCGAAGCAGGAATCGCTCTCCAAGGGCCCGGCGAGGATGACCGGATCACATCACTTGACGCCGGATCGGTAGTAGCGAATCTGAATCCTCAAGTCCGGAGCTACACCTCGGCTCATCCAGTTCCCGCAAACCAATCTCGACTTCAAGGCCGGTATGTCCTCGAACCCGGCGAGGAGAAATACCTCAACGTCACCGACTTCGAATCGAATCAGGTCATCGCATTCGTGATCTGGAAGGACAATGAAGTTATCTCGATCACGTCGGCTACCTGTACCGGCGACCTCACGGCCGTTGACTCGTTCATCAACCCATACGGGGCCTCGGGCGGCCGCGGCTGTCGGATCTAAGCTGTACTCGCGAGCTGTCTATCAAGCCTCGATGGGTGGAGGCTCGAATCCATGAGTAAGCACCCAGAGATCGAGATTCACCAGCAGACAGCGTTCGGCGACGACGGCCAGCTCGAAGTCAGCGAATCCAGCGTCGAAACCTCCCTCGAGGATTTCGGCGCCGACGTTGATCATCGCGAGCGCGACTCGCGGATTGATCGGCCCGAGGCAGCCGAGTTCGGCGTCGACGACCGGCCCAAAGTGGCGCGTTCGTCCGAAAGCGACCAGTCGAATCTCTTCGCCGAGACGGCAGATGACCAGCAGACGTTGACCGGCGACGATGCCGCGATGCAGTGTCTCTTCGGTGAGTAGCGAGAGCGGAGTTTCTCTGCCCCTCGGGGAGCTGCGGGGCGCTCAGAGCCTCGCAGGTGACTCCTTGTGTCTACACACGACCGACCAGCGCCAGCCAGCGACGCGACCAGCGCACGAACCGAGGCGCGACAGGCGAACTACGTGGCCTTCCTCCACCGGGTTCCGTTCGTCATCGACGCGCTCAACATGGGTTTCCTGCCCGGCTTTCGCGAGGACAGTTCCTATCAGCAACAGCAGTTTACCGACCTCAAGTGTCCGGTTGGGATGCTCGACAACGACTTTCGGAATCCCGACCTGAGCCGCTACGTCGAACGTGTCTTCGAACACGAACCACACGCGGGCATCGTCGGCGACGCGTACGACGCTGCCGAGGCACGGCGATACGTCGATGCGATCCGAGAGTTGGAGGCCAGCTTCCCTGACAGTGAGTTCATCGTCGTCCCGAAGTGCCGAGAGGCGATCGACGCCGTCCCCGACGACATCGTACTCGGCTACTCGCGTGGCTACGCCGACACGCTCGCGTGCGACTTCTCCGACCCCGTCGACTGGCGTGGGCGTTGCGTCCACATCCTCGGAGGCAGCCCGCCGAAGCAGTTGGACGTGATCGATCAGCTCACCCGACCGACGTTGACTGGCGACCCGCCCGCCGAGATCGTCGGCCTCGACTGGAACGGCGTGCATCGTGGCGCGCAGTTTGGCGAGTTCTGGACCGCCGACGGGTGGGACGATAGCGGTCGCGACGCGGACCACGTGAGCGTGCGTGATACGGTGCGATACGGCCTCGGTCACGTCCGGTCGTTCTGGCAGGCCCACGGCGTGTGGCCCGAGACGACACCACAGGCCGATGGAGTGACTGTCACCTACTCGGGCCCGTCACCGAGCGACTTGGAGAGCGCAGCGTGTACTGAGTGCGAGACGAACGTCTGGACGACCGAGCGCGGGCCCTACGTCGCAGAGTACGATACGGGCGCCGTCTGTGGCTACTGCTGTTACGATTGCTACTTCACGCACCGCCAGCAGAACGGGCTTGAGGAAGTCGCCGGCGAGAGGAGTGTCTCATTTCCGTCTGCGTAATGGGTATCAGGAGAGCAGTTAGGCGCTCTAATCAGTAGTCAGTATTAAATACACAAACAAAAATAAAATGATATGAACCGAGACTCTTCTTCGTCTGCTGTAGTACGTCAAGCGACTGTTTCTCTTGTTGTACTTACTCTACTATTATTGAGCACAGGATGTGTCGCTCCCGTGGGTCAAGAGGGAGAGGTCACTGAGGACTCCGACCAAGTAGGCCCCCCCTCAATTTATCTCAACAACTCCGGGGATGTGTCGTATGACTACGACGTATATGTGGTGGACGGTCCCCTCGCCGAACGAGAGATCGTGGTTGAAAGAGGAAACGGGCTCGAGAACTATGGTCGCTTCAATCAGGGGATTACTCTATTAGAGTTATCTGAGTCGTCGAGAAACATAAACTCGTTTAAACCTCCAGCCAACCAATCGCGTCTACACGGCGAGTACAGCCTTCCTCCCTCCAACACCACCCTTACAAACATAACCGACTTCGGCGATGGCGACACGGTAATCGTCGTCGTTTCAAATGAGTATCGAGTCGTCGCGGTTGTCGCTGTTGAGTGTTCTGAAACGCTTGTCGGGGTAGATGTGATAATGCTAGAGAATGGAACTGATGCCGGATATGATTGTAGATGAGGGTTGTCTGAAGTGAGTGGAGAAGTCACCGGCGAGTAGAGTTTACTCTCAACTCAGGGAAGTGTGTCACAAGCCCACGATGGACCCCGTAACGGCACTCGTGGAGGGCCGATCGTCGCGGGACGCCGGCTGGTATGCCGAGCGCTCGGACCAGAGCGTGTGAAACCCGCTGCCGGCTGGATTCTCACGCAGGGGCGTCCCCCACGCGACCACCCGGCAGCCAACGAGTATCACCCACCCGTACGGTCAGAGACCGCAGTCAAAATCCGAGCGGAGAGAGCGGATAAGTGTATATATCCTGAAATCAAGCGTGAGAATAGATCGGCGAGTGCGCTCACGCACTCGGTGGTGATCGCGAGCGGTTCCGGCCCCGAAGCCAGTACTCCCCACCCGCGACTAGCCCGTACGCGACCAAGTAGAACGGGACTCCCATGAACACGAAGAGGAATCCCGGCGAATCCCCGTCTCCAAACGGTGGCATGTACACGATCACGTGCCAAAAGAGGAGAACCACCACGAGCAGTACGGCCGGGCTTCGGAGGCGGTACCGGTACCACAGAAAGACCGGCACACCGATCGTGCCGAGCGCCAATACCGAGGACAGTACAACTGCGTGCCACAGCGTCCCTGAAATCGAGACGTTCGAGCCCGGAGCGAGGCTGTATGCGAACACGAGAGCCGAATAGAGGAGACTCGCCCCGGCACCGAGGAGAAGCGCTCGCTTCCCCTGCTCCGAGACTGACAGCCGTCGATGGAGGCCGACCATATCCAGTCGATATGTGAACAACACGCTAATGAACCTAGGCGCTCTCGGCGGCCCCTGCTGACGCTGCGAGACGGCAGGGAGGTCAGCTAACACACCGCCTGAGTTGGTTTATCGGCCCCTGAGGGGTGCGGGGTGCTCGGAACTCGTGAGCGTCCACGCAGTTCGCCATGTCACTACAGATGGATTCGCGGGTCACGTTCGACGACTCCGAGACCCGTCACGACGAGATGCACAGTTCGATCGACGAGTGGCTTGACGACCTCGCGACGCTCACTGACGACGCACGGGCTAGCCAGCAGTTCCAAGACTGGCTTGATGTCCAATCCCGGTTCCACGACTACTCCTATCGGAACACACTGTTGATCCACCTCCAGCGGCCCGAGGCGACCCGAGTCGCCGGATACAACACGTGGCAATCGGAGTTCGACCGGCACGTCCAGGAGGGCGAGTCAGCCATCTGGATCTGGGCGCCGATCATCACCACCCGCTGTCCGAACTGTCACAACTCCCCGTCGTATCACGACAATAGCGACTGTGAGTACGACGACACGCCACCTGCGGAATGGTCGCGTGGGCTGGTCGGGTTCAAGCCGACCGCCGTGTTCGACGTCGCACAGACCGAGGGCGAGCCGCTTCCAGAGTTGGAAACCGAAGCGACCGGTGACGCCGGCGACCTCGTATCTGCGCTCGTTGACGCCGGTGATGACCTCGGCGTGACCGTCGAGATCGTCGATGCCGACGAATGGGAGCACGGCGAGGCGATGGGCGTCTGCCGGTACCAGTATGCGGCTGAGAAGCAACCCATCGTCGAGGCGAAGGCGCGCTCGAATCAGGCTGATCTGGCGGTGACGCTCGTCCACGAGTACGCACACGCTCTGCTTCACAGCGGCGTTGACGCCGAGCAAGAGCGAGTGAAACGCGAGGTGGAGGCCGAGGCAGTCGGGTACGTCGTCGGCCGGTACTTCGGACTCGATACGAGCGGGTCAGCGTTCTACCTCGCGGCGTGGCAAGACGACGATACGGAGACGTTGCAGGATCGACTCGGCCGGATTGGTTCGACTGCCGAGTCGATTATCGAGATCATAGAATGAGTCACTTGTGAGAGATGCCTATCCCCTGGCTGTGTCGGGTGAAAGCGTCGATGGTAGAAGGGAGCCGTGGATAAAGGAGGTTCAATTATTGTTAAATAGAGTATTCAATTAGTGGTATACTCGATGAGTTCCGTCGACCTCCCATGAGGTAGCATCTTTCTGGCGCCAAGCATTTCAAGCGAGAACCGTTGTCGGCTGCAGATAGGTACAAACCGGCTCTACTACAAATACAGTCTACTTCCCCATGACCGATCTCCTCTACTGGCCGGGCGACGAGCTAAACGGCACAGACCGCTCGCGGTCGGAGTCGCCGTTCTGGAATGCAACCACCGAGCTCACGAACCAGACAGAGGCGCTCCGGATCGTCTGTCCGTACCTCGCTCCACGTTACATCAAGAAGATCACCGAGGACGCTTGTGATTGGCAGCTCGTAACCGACCTTCAGGCGTGGACGCGGGTGTACGGAAGCACCAAGGAGACAGAGATTATGGAGTTCGTCCACACCCACTCGGCACAGATCCGCCATTACCCCGGTGTTCACGCGAAGGCCGTGATCGGCGACTCAACGGCGGTCTTCGGCTCGGCGAATCTCACCCGAAACGGGATGACCGAACGCCAGGAGCTGGGTATCCGACTCCGTGATCGGAATGCTATCACTGATCTCCACGAGTGGTTCGACGCGCTCTGGGATCGCGGCAGCAAGATCGACCCTGAGACCGCTTCGCGTGACGTGTTTCCTCCGGAAGAGCACACAGCCGTTCCGGATTCGTTTGGGCGGCTGCAGCGGGCTCCGAGCCGTGAGTGGGCTGAATCGGTACTTGATCTACTAGCTACGGCGATCGACACCGTCGCACTCGGCGAGGATGATCCACGACTGGTGACGTCCGCCGCACAAGACAACCGGCTCGTCGTCACTGTCAACAGCCGATACGTTTGTGGCGGGTTCTTCGATGGCACGCCGCGAGTCGGGTTCATTCTTGCGGACGACGTCGGTGGTGTCGACGAAGCGCGCGAACACGAACTCTCGACGAAGTACTATCGATTCTCGACACGCGATGGTCGGAATCCACACTGGGTGGTGTTTGATCAGCTGCCGGACGACCCACTCCTCCAAATGATTGAGCCGGCATGGACGACTGCGATTGAGCGTGAGTTAGAGCGAGGGACACAGTCCCAGTACCGTCGTTATCATAACGACCGCGTGTATCGGCTGGTCGTCGACGATGCGTATCGAAATGCGATGCTCGACGAACTCTTCGCGTAGTCCATCTAGCTCTGGAGCAGGTAGGTTCACCAAATCGTAATTTGTCCGTCGACCCCCCGGGGGTTTGGGGGTGATTGAGGGTCGACGGAAGCACTAAGTCGGAGACCATCCAGAGAGGGATTATGTGCCCAAGATCGGGCATGGTTACAGACGAACCCTTGTGGGGTTGAAGCCACCAACGAGAACTCCGGCCTGGAGGGTACGTCGGTTACAGACGAACCCTTGTGGGGTTGAAGCTATCGGAGGCAGGGACGATCAGCGGGTCGTGGGCCGTGTTACAGACGAACCCTTGTGGGGTTGAAGCTGCGAACCGAACAACGGTGGTAACTTCAGAATGAGCGTTACAGACGAACCCTTGTGGGGTTGAAGCGATTCGAGTGTGACCTCCGTCACTCGTCTGCGGTTACAGACG
>NZ_ASGZ01000071.1 GCF_000495475.1 Candidatus Halobonum tyrrellensis G22
GATCGCGCACGGCTCGCAACTCATCGGTCGGCACCTCCCTCGACCGCGTCCGCCGCCCGGTGCGTCAGTCGCGCGCAGATGTCGTCCGCGTCGACCCACGCGGGCACCTCCCGGTCGCCGGCGAGGAACGCCGCCGCGTGGACGTGCTTGCACCGGCCGCCGGGTGCGTTGTACTCGCTGTCCGGGCAGTCGCACCGGCCCGCCTCGAGGTCGACCGCCCGCGGCGTCCCGTCCTCGGAGTAGACCGTGAACAGGCCCGCGCCGTCGCGCACGTCGACGGTCAGGTACTCGGTGAGCGCGCGCCGCTCGCGGTCGGTCAGCGTCTCGATCGCGGCGCCCTGCTCGGCCGCGTCGGAGGCGGCCGCCATCACCGACCACCCTCCCGGTTCGCGCACCAGCACTCGAAGCAGGCCATCTCCCCGTCGGCGAAGAACCGGAGGTCGACCCCGTGCGGGCACTCGGTCGGGTAGTCGTCCGCGTCCGCGGCCGCGTCGTCGTCCTCGGGCGCGTCGTAGTTGGCGAGCGTCGCGTCGGTACCGTTTTGAGTCGGCGTCGTGTTCTCGGACATGGCTTCTGGAATCCTTGGAAGCTGGCCTTCGGTGTCTCTAGCACCGGGGGCGAACCTACGCCCCGAGCGGGCCGCCTTCCGTACCTATTGCTACGAGCC
>NZ_ASGZ01000072.1 GCF_000495475.1 Candidatus Halobonum tyrrellensis G22
TGTGGGGGTTGAAGCGCACCGCTGGTGTTCGCCGCCGTCATGCTCGCGACGTTACAGACGAACCCTTGTGGGGTTGAAGCTTCCGCTGGGACGGGGACCTCGTAGGACTCGCCAGCGTTACAGACGAACCCTTGTGGGGTTGAAGCATATGATGGAATCCACACACACAGCCGGGGTGGGTTACAGACGAACCCTTGTGGGGTTGAAGCGACCGGAAAAGCGACCAGAGCGGGAAGCGGCAGGGTTTCAGACGAACCCTTGTGGGGTTGAAGCAGGAGCATGCGGAGCTGACCAGAGTAGTAGAGAGGAATCTCGCGCCATGCCGCAAGGTGTACTCCATACTGGTAGAAATAACTAAGTCAGTAGCGAGGAAATAGGGTTGTGATGAAGCCTAGAAGATGATGCTTGCCTCAGGGGAGTAGATATTCCTGGTATCTACTCCGGGCCCTAGGCATGCAAGCACTGCACGGAAATACTGCAATAGGTGGGTATACGCCCAGCACTCATGATGGTTGCGGCTAGACAAGCCACCCAATCTGTATCAGATGAACGCAACAGCGGTTGAAGTTACCAGTATGGGGCTAACATCGTCACAAGTTTCAGATGAACTTCGGTGAGATGGGTGCTGGCATTTCCTTTTGATTAGGGAAAAAGAATAATACCACGAGAATAGATACCTCAATCGACATAACATTGTGAGATTACTAGCACGGCTACATGCACGCGCTGATACCGCATACGATAACGCGTATCACCACAAGCTTCGGGGCCGGATCTGGCAGGCACTCCAGGGCTCGGAGTACGAACAGCATCACGATCAGAACCGTCCACCAGGGTTCAGTTACAGCAACCCATTCCCTCCGGGGGATATGGAGGAAGGGGACGGGCGAACACTTCTGATTTCGGCCCCTCAAGAACAACTACTCGCCGATGTCGCGGAAGACCTGACTGCCAATCGGGAACTCAATATCGGCCAGATGCCGTTCCATGTTGATGAGCTCTCCTCGCTGTCACCGGATGTCGGTGAACCGGGGAGTAGCGGGACTATCGAGACGGGGACCGGACTCCTCGTACGAATCCCGCCGTGGCGCTGTGACGAATACGGGATCGAAAACCCTGGGGAAGAAGCGGTGTATTGGCGACCAGAACACACGATCGAGCCACTGCGGGAGCAGCTCGAAGCGAACCTCGACCAGAAACACGATCTGTTCGGTCCGGAATACCTTCCGGGTCCGAGCGACACGGAGGGCGATCTCTTCGAAGGCTACGAGCTACTGAAGACGTTCGCGGTACCGCTCCAGGTAACCGCAGACCAGGAGCTGACCTTCGTGCTCTCGAAGTGGCAGTTCGACTATACGGTTAGAGATGACAACCATCGACGCCACCTCAATCTCGCACTGGACTGCGGGCTTGGGGAACGAAACGCGCTGGGACTGGGCTTCTGTAACCTGGTCGAGAAACGCGGCCCGTACGGCGAACCCGCGACGGAGGTCCACGGATGAGCCTGCTCCCGGAGCCGTCGACGTTCGAGAAAAAATACGACGACAAGGAGCTGGCGAGTGAGCTCCCGGATCGACCGATCACCTCGCTACGTGATCTCCAGTACGTATACGGCCGTCTGTACACGCTTGCGACCGCCGGCGGCGGTGAGTACGCAGCCTACCTGACGCCAGAGAAATCCACTGACCTGTTCGACGAACCCGAGAGTCTACTCTATCTCCGCGTCGATCTGAGTGGGGACGAGTCTCGCCTTGACCCCGATCAGCCAGTCGGCGTTGAGAGCTACGGCGAAAAGAAAGTCGAAGCAGTTGCCCACTCGTGGTACGACTCCGCACGTGGATTCGACCACAGCATCACCCATCGGACTGGCAAGAACAAGGAGCCCGAAAAGGTCGCGGAGTACCTCCACCAACGACTCACTTCATGGGCTGACGACGACGTAATCCAAGAAGCTACCGCCGATCACGAAGACGGATGGATCGTCGACGCACTCGCCGAGCTCGGCGAGAGTGAGGGCCTTAGAGAACGCATCGAGGCAGCCGTCGATGAACAGCTCGACGGGAAGACGACGGCGCTTACGACCGTCGCAGTCAAACTGGAGCCCGACGGCGAGTATCTCCTCCCAGGTGAGGCAAGCCCCGTATTCAACGAGGCGATGCGGGCCCGCAAGCGATCGAAGCTCGTCTCGAAGGGAGAGGCCACGAACTCCGTGGGTGAAGCGACCGATCTCGTGACCGGCAATCGAGGCCCGACCGTCGGGACAGCTGAAGATCCACTGAACTACTTCCTCGGCAAGCAGCTCGAGAAGTTCCCCGGCTTCGATCCGGACGAGGCGTGGCGGACGCACCCCGTCTCGGAGGATGTCGCAGTGACGCTGATGAACGCAAGTACGTTCGTCGACGCCTGCGACTACTACACGATGGGGGCAAACGTCTACTACCTCCCGTACTTCTTCGGGCGCTTGCAGCCGACAGAGGCCCGAGAGCTCTATCGGATGCTCTATGCCGTCGTACGGGATGAGGAAATGACCCCAATCGAGCGTGTCTATCGGGAGTTCCAGAATGATCCGGCATTACAGGAGTACGGAGAGCGGTTCCGCTTCTACGTCGCGGCCGTGATGAAGCACCAGACGAAGCGATTCGACGTGTTCGGCGATACGCTCGATGGGTCGCTGCTGTCTCCCGTGGAGTTGATCAGCAGCCACATCGACATTCTGGAGTCGCCGCTGTTCGACGTTTATGACGATGCTGAACGGGATACTCCCGAGCTCAGGCCAGCATTCCCAGCGCCAGAGAATTGGGACATCTTCGTGCCTAGCGAACACGCTCTCTTGAGTACTCTCGCAACCGGATGGTACTTCGAACAGACGTTCGCGCTGGCCGACGATGATGACGCCAGCGCCGACGACTATCGGATCCGGGCGCTCGTGGCCGTGCTCTCGGGTGAGTCCCTTGACGTTGAGACGGTGCTCACAGAATACGTCGAGCGACTGCTCGAAGACGAGGGTGAGGGCTTCCCGAGCTTCCGCGTCGCTGCACAGTACGCACAGCTCTGTGCGCTCGCCGAAGCGGGGCTTCTCACCGGGCGCGACGCGTACGAACCGGTCGCAGAGCCGCTACAGTTGACGGACGATCATCCAGCAGACGATATGCAACAGGACACACCAGCCCGGGCTGACGGCGGGAATGTCGCCGCGGCTCGGGAGACGAAGCTCGAACAGTTCCTTGAACAGACGCCAGCGCTCGCAGAGGACCAGCCTGAACGGCGTGGCAGTTTCCTCCTAGGCGCACTGGTTGGTCAAGTGACCGGCTACCAGCAGGTGAGCGAAGGTCGTTCAACGACACTAATCGACCAGTACCCGATCAAGGCCGTCACAGAATCTAAGCTGAAGCGCCTTGCGAGTGATGTACTGGACAAGAACATCGTCTACTCTCGGGAGAACAACATGGCAGGAACGATGTACCGAGAGGTCGTTGACCGATTGGTAACGACGTTGCCCCAGATCGATATCGACGGTGACTGGGAACTCGACACGACGGACCTCCGATTCTACTACTCACTCGGAGTCGCCTACGGAATGAACAACTGGGCGAGCAGCGACGACGAAGAGGTCGACGACCAGCCCGAAACTGCGGAGGAAGAAGCATGACCGACAACACATACGCCGACGACAGCTACGACTCCGTGACGAATCGATCCGAGATCGTCTTCTGCTACGACGCCGTCGACGCTAACCCGAACGGGAACCCCCTAAGCGGGGCGAACCGACCGCGAATCGACCCCGAGACCCAACAAGCAATCGTGACGGACGTCCGGCTGAAGCGTTACCTTCGCGACCAGCTCGACGACGACGGCCACGGCGTCTACGTGCGGAACGTAAAAAACGAAGCTGGGAAGCAGTCTTCGCGCGAAGACCTGCTCGCCGACCGGATGCGGGAGCTAGATCCGGACGAATGGGACCTCGGTGATCTGGACGACGATGAGACTGCGGAACTCCGCGAAGAAGTGTTCGGTACGTTCCTCGACGCCAGCGCCGACGTGCGATATTTCGGCGCGACGATGAGTGTCGATATGAAGGGGAGCTACGAGGGGTTCGAAGACTATCTTCCGGACCACTTTACCGGTCCCGTCCAGTTCTCGCCCGCGAAGACGCTCCACCCCGTGACTGAGAACGAGGAGTACAACAGCCTCACGAGCGTTATCGCGACCGGTGAGGGGAAAGAGCAGGGTGGATTCGACCTCGACGACCACCGCATTCAGTACGGCTTCATCGCGTTTCACGGACTGGTCGATGAGAATGGTGCCGCCGACACGAAGCTCTCCGAAGCCGATGTCGAGCGTCTTGACACTCTCCTGTGGCGCGCGATCAAGAATCAGACCATCAGCCGGAGCAAGGTCGGCCAAGAGCCACGGCTCTATCTCCGTGTCGAGTACGAAGACGAGAGCTTCCACCTCGGTGGTCTCACCCGGGACCTCGATATCGATGAAGAACGTTCGTCACCTGTCGACGAACTCCGGAATGTCCGGGAGTTCACGCTCGATGGGACCGATCTCGTCTCCCGCCTGGGTCGTCACGCCGACCGTATCGCCCGCGTTCGTATCGTCGCCAGCGACGTGCTTGACGTGACCGTCGAGGACGAGGTCTACACGGCGGGCGATGAGGCCGGCGAACACGGCTTCTACGACGTGCTCCGCGAGGCTGTCGGCGACGCGGTCGAGGTCGTCGACGTCTACGATGAAGCTGCTGCGACGATGCCCGAGTGATGGCCCAAGAGTCACTCGAGAGCTGGACCGACGAAGTCGACGGGCCCTCGGAGACGTGTTTCTCGTTCGAGCTCCGGGGAGAGTGGGGCCACTTCCGCCGAGTCGAAGGGAACCTCGTCAAACAGACCTATCGGATTATTCCCCGGACGACCGTCGCCGGCCTCGTCGCCGCGATGCTTGGGTTGGACCGAGACAGCTACTACGAGGCGTTCGGTCCTGACGTATCGGCAGTCGCGGTGGAGCCAATAACTGAGCTCCGAACGATCAATATGCCGATGAACACGCTGTCGACCGCCAAAGAACATATGACGACGATGCCCAGCCGCGGGCATGCACGGATCTCGATGCCGGACCCGTCGGAACTCCGTCAGCAACACAACTACGAGGTGCTCGTTGAACCGGCCTACCGGATCGATCTCCAGCTCGCAAACGACGATCTCCGAGATCGGCTACAGGACCGACTCCGCGACGGGACGTCCTACTACCCGCCGAGTCTCGGACTCTCAGAGCATCTCGCAGAGGTCACGTATCTCGGCGAGTTTGAGGTAACGCCACAGGAGTGCGAGACCACCGACGTCGATTCGGCGGTGCTCGAAGCAGTCGACAGCGTTGAGCTCTCCCCTGAGACGGAGGTCAAAGTCGAACGTTCACCGGCATTTATGGCTGCCGACGAGGGTGGCCGGACGACGACGGCGTTCCAGTCGGTCGCGTACGCCACTGGAGCGGAGCCGCTTCGTGTACAGGATGTCGAGACCGATGAGGTCGACGGCCGACGGGTGATGTTCTCGTGAGTTGTGAGGGAACGTAGCCATGGCCGACTTTACCGACCGGCCATCACACATCGGACCGGATAAAGAGAGGATCCCGCTCAAGAGACACCTCGACGACGTTCGAGAGCGGGCCGGATGGCTCGTCCCTGACGACGCCGAGACGCCAGCAGGGAACTCACTCGCCGAGTTAACGGGAGTTGTGGCGCAAGTCCACGACTTCGGGAAGCTGACTTCCTGGTTCCGTGAGCACCTCCTTTCGGACGACGCGCAGCCGGACGGGCCGAAGCACCATGCACCGATCTCGGCGTTGCTTGCTCATTACGCGCTGGAGGCACGCGGGTTCGGCGGTGCGGACCCGCTCATCGGGTTCCTCTCAGTTGCTAAACACCATGGCCAACTTCCAGACGTTGCTCCATATGTCTCACAGGCGGCCGCAGATAGCGCTCAATCCCCTCTCAAGCGACTCTTCCGAAGCGACGCATATCGACAGGCGAAAAAGATCAACGAAGAAGTTCCGGAGCTCGCTGAGACGGTTCTTGATCAAGCGACCAACAACTCAGGATCCTGGGGGTCGTTTCTCGAATGTGTTTCCGAGGGAGAGCAGGCTGAGAAGTACCGAACGATCGCCGAACACGCCTGTGGAGGGTTAACCCTGTCTCCAGAGCCGGAGAAACTGCCCCCCGGTTTCTACGAGTCGACGCTCCAGGTCTGGAGCGCGCTCGTCTTCGCCGACAAGGCGAGCGCGACGCAGCTGTCGACCGGGATCGAAATCGGCCGAGACGCCTATCGGTCGACACCGCCCAAACAGCGGGAGATCGATGCCTACATCGACAAACTCCAGACGGAGAACGCCGAGATGGAGCTGGATCCGCGCACGGAACAGATGAACGAGCGGCGTGAGAAAGCTCGACAGGAGGTTCACGCTCGCGCCAAAGAGTTCGTCGACGACGACCGGAACGTCGCGACGCTGACGCTCCCGACGGGCATGGGGAAGACACTCACCGGACTGGACGCCGCCTTAACCGTGCTCGAGGAGAGCGACATGGAGTCGAGCCCGAATGTGGGCCGTCTCGTCTATGCGCTGCCGTATACGTCCATTATCGATCAGGTGGCCGAACAGAGCCACGAACTGTTCGGGACCGGCGAGAGAGGCGAACGGCTCACCGTTGACCACCACCTTGCGGATACCCTCGTCTCGCCGCCGGACGAGCCCGAATCAGTCGCCGACGACGCCGTCGAGAACGTCGCCGCTCTCCTCGGCGAGAGCTGGCGGTCGGGGATGGTCGTGACGACGTTCGTCCAACTGTTCGAGAGCCTCGCCGGGCCGACGAACGCCCGCTCGATGAAGCTCCCCTCGCTGTACGGGAGCGTGGTGGTCCTCGACGAGCCGCAGGCGCTGCCGCTCGAGTGGTGGCCGCTCGTGGACCGACTGGTCGAACTGTTGACCGAGGAGTACGGGGCGTCGGTGATCGCGATGACGGCCACCCAGCCCGAACTCCTCTCTGCGGGCGACCGAGAGCCGTTCTCGCTCGTCTCGGACCCCGATCCGTACTACGACGAGCTGGACCGGCTCGACTTCGTGCTTCACCCGTCCGCGGTCGCGATGCTTCCCGGGCAGAACGAGACAGGGGGCGAGACGAACGACGACGCGGAGTCGGCAGCGCTCCCCTACGACCGAGCTGGCGAGCTCGTTGCGGCCCGAGCCGACGACGGCGATTCGGTGTTGGCGATCTGCAACACGATCGACAGCGCGCGCGAGCTCGTCGAGTCCCTGGACGACAGAACGGTATCGCTGGACGTCAACGAGGTGTACGACGAACTGCTCGACGACGCGGACGAATCGACCGAATCGATATCGCCCGAGCAAACGCGTGCCGAGGCAGTCCGTCGACAGCGACCGGGGCAACCGCTGTTGGTCCACCTCACGACACGCCACCGGCCGTGTGACCGACGCCACCTCATCGACGTGGCGTCCGATCTCGCCGAATCAGGTGAAGCAGTGTTGTTCGTCGCCACTCAGTTGGTCGAGGCGGGCGTCGACGTAAGCTTCGACGAGGTGATCCGTGATTTCGCGCCGATGGACAGCCTCGTACAGGCCGCGGGTCGGTGTAACCGGTCGTACGACCGCAACCGTGGGCGCGTGACAGTCTGGCAGCTCGCGCCACCACCGAACCGCGAGACGACGCCTGCAAGCGCGGTCTACGGCCGGGGAGAGAGTCTTACCAAACTGACTGGGCAAGCACTAGCAACGATCTACGACGGGGAACCGATGCCTGAGCCGGATGTCACTCGAAGCGCCGTCAAGCACTACTTCGACCTGCTCGAGGGTCGCGGCGTCGGCGCCGACGAGTACGTCGAGTTCCTCGAGCGGGCGGAGGCCGAACAGCTCGGGCGACTCTCGCTCATCGACGAACGCCCTGCCGTCGACGTGATCGTGACGAGAACGGCCGAAGAGCGTGAGACAGTCGAACAGATTCGACAAGCGTTCCGGGAGTACCGGTGGGAAGAGCTCGACGACCTCGTCGAGTCGACCGCGGACTGGCAGGTCTCCATTCCCGTCTATCCCGGCGACGACGACACGATGGAGAAACTCGCTGCGTGCGAGCCGTTGTTCCCCGACACCGACCGGCTGGTGCTCGACGGGCGCCCGGGACGGCATGACGGCTACTTCGACGCTACCGACGGCGTCGTCATCCCCGACACGAGTGTGGAGGCTCGGTTGCTGTGAGCGACCCTGTCTCTCGACTGGTGGCGACAGCCCAGGGCGACGCCGTCGACGACCCGTTCCGCGTTACCGGCGTGATGATGCAGTACTACTACGTCTGTGAACGCGAACTCTGGTTCGAGAGCCGGAACGTCGAGATCGACCGGGAGAACGCGAGCGTTGCCCGAGGGACCCACGTCGACGAGTCCTCCTACGGCGACCGTTCTCAGGAGAACCTTCGACTCGGGATGATCGCTCTCGACCTACTGGAAGACGGTCGGGTGGTCGAGGTGAAACCCTCCTCGACGCTGACTGAGCCAGCGCGGATGCAGCTCTCGTACTACCTCTGGTACCTCGACCGGGTACTCGGCGTCGAACGTGAGGGCGTGTTGGCACACCCGACTGAGCGTCGACGTGAGGACGTCTCCCTCGACGACGATCGGCGCGACAAAGTCGAGTCGGCGATCCGGGGGATTCACGCGGTCGTGACCGCGGACAGCCCGCCGGAAGCTACTGAGAAACCGTACTGCGAGTCGTGTGCCTACCACGACTTCTGTTGGGTCTGATCATGGACAAGAACTACCACATCTTTTCGGACGGGCGCATCGAACGGAGCGAGGACACGATCCGGCTGGAGACAGCGGACGGCGAGAAGAAACACATCCCCGTCGAACACGCCGAAGCGATCTACCTGCACGGACAGATCGACTACAACACGCGGCTGATGTCGTTTCTCAACGACCACGGCGTCGCCGTACACGTTTTTGGATGGAACGATCGCTACGCGGGATCGCTGATGCCCGAACGCGGCCAGACGAGCGGTCGAACCGTCGTTGAGCAGGTCAGGGCGTACGACGATCCGGAGCAACGGCAGTCTCTCGCCGCTTCGTTCGTCCGTGGGAGTATCCACAACATGCGGACGAACGTCACGTACTACGACAGTCGGGAGTACGAGCTCGGGGACGTAATCGAGAATTTGGACGACGCAACTGCACGTATCGGCGACGCTGCCGATATCTCAGAGCTCATGGGCGTGGAAGCGACAGCCCGCCGGGCGTACTACCGGACGTTCGAGGCGGTTCTTCCTGACTCGTTTGCGTTCGATGGTCGAGAGTACAATCCACCACCGAACCCGGTGAATGCGCTCATCTCGTTCGGGAACAGTATGGTGTACGCAAACTGTGTCTCAGCAATCCGTGCTACCGCGCTCGACCCGACCATCAGCTATCTTCACGAACCGGGTGAGCGCCGGTACTCGCTCTCGCTGGATATTGCCGACCTGTTCAAGCCTGTGTTGACGGATCGGCTACTGTTCAGACTGGTCAACCGGAAGCAGATCAGCCGAGACGATTTCCGAGACGAGGTTGGCTCCTGTCTACTCAACGAAGAGGGGCGAACGACGTTTCTGAAGGAGTTTGAGCAGACACTTGAGCGAACAGTCGAGCACCCGACGCTGAACCGGAAGGTGAGCTATCAGTATCTGCTTCGCTTGGAGGCGTACAAACTAAAGAAGCACCTGTTGACCGGCGAGTCCTACGACTCGTTCAAGCGGTGGTGGTAGATGTACGCCATCGTCGTCTACGACATGGAGGCCGATCGGACTCAGCTGATGCTGAAACTCTGTCGTCGATATCTCGTTCACGTCCAGAACTCGGTACTCGAAGGCGAGATTTCGGAAGGCGACCTGACGACATTGAAAGGGGAAATCGAAGACCTACTTCAGGAGGGGGAGTCGGTTATGGTCTATGAGCTTTCCTCGGACAGCTTGTTGAATCGGGCCGTATATGGGGACGATCCGACCGAGGACAGTCGGTTCCTCTAACTGATGTCGACCCCCCCGGGGTTTGGGGGGGATTGCAGGTCGACGAAAATGATGAAGTGTATTCCTCTGGTAGAGGTGGTATGGTGGGCAAAATCACCATGGTTTCAGACGTACCCTCGTGGGGTTGAAGCCGCCACCGACGGCGTTGTGTCGGTTCGCCTCCATCGTTTCAGACGTACCCTCGTGGGGTTGAAGCGCCTTCGGGTCTCATCTCGGCGACGTAAACGCGAGTTTCAGACGTACCCTCGTGGGGTTGAAGCGAGTTGGGCGAGTACCTCCTTGTGCTTCTTGATGCGGTTTCAGACGTACCCTCGTGGGGTTGAAGCGTCCCGACATGAAGAACATCCTCGTGCATGTCCAGGTTTCAGACGTACCCTCGTGGGGTTGAAGCACCGGCCGGACCTTCGAGCCGTTTACGCGGACGCGCGTTTCAGACGTAC